>NZ_JBTWEN010000002.1:0-616647 GCF_056958115.1 Agarivorans sp. D1326
CGGCTTTGCGTAGGTACGCATCCAGTTATACAAGGCTTTGGTGCTTATACCTAAACGCTCTGCGACATCTGCAACGGCATAACCGTGAACAGTAATTTGATTAACGGCTTCTTGTTTGAACTCTGCTGAATAGCGTGTGCCTTTAGCCATGGTTTTACCTTCTATAGTTAAGTTACATTTTTACCATAAAAAGTGTCGGGTATTCTCAGGCCTTACCATATAGAGGTACGTACTAACCTTAAACTGTCGTTCCTTACAGTGATTCGATCTGCTCGGAGCTGGAGAGCTGAATACCAAAGGGCAACCAAGAGGCCTGTTGTTGTAATTAGGAATAAAGAGATCTATGAAGCATTTAAACTTGGCGGCAAACCTAATGAAAAACTTCAAGAAGTTCTAAAAGCCTATTACAGCTAGTTTATTATGAAAGGAACGCACTATTTCTCTAAAGCTACCAGTTTAGTGGCATAGTTAATTTGGCCACCTAACAAGAGATGTTATGATTAACGAGACAGCTCATTTTTGGACAAAAAATTTGCCAGCGACTTTCCTAAATTAGCGATTCAAGCATAACTAAAGGTATGGGAAGTCGCTTAATTTGATACCTAATTTTGATGGTCTAGAACACTCCAAAAATTACGTAGTCTCTAAATTTAGTAGATTATTCAGACCATAGTTCTTGTAAATCAACATCTTCACTGTCTAGTTGCTTTTCTTCTCATCGACTTGCAACAATATTTGTAAGTCGAAAGCTGTAACCTTTATGACACAACTACCTGTAGGTAAATTAGAAATCATGCTTCTAGACATACTATCAAGAGTGCTAATCGTGTATTTGAGAAACAATAAATGTACTATAATTTTATGTCAAAAGAAGCCGAGTTTTTTTCTACCAAGCTATACTCCCCACTCAACATACTGAATAGCTTATTCCCACTCGGCACAAAACAAATTGGACCAGATTTTACATTTTTTGAGTTCCAGATTGGAGAGAAAGCAATAAATTCGTTGTCAAATACAGCCATAATTGTGGATGGCAGGGAATGGATATCTTTAAATTTTGACGCAGTAGAATACGTTCTGATACTTAACCTCGACATATCAAACTCTCCATCATCTGTTTTAGCTTTAAAATAATTAATCACTCCCTCTAGATTTGAATCAATGTTAGTCTGATAACTTTTGTGCCCAATAGAACTTCCTCTTTGATTTACTAATGGACTCTCATGTTCAAGAATTAGTATCTCAACATTAAACTTTGTGAACTTATGTTCATTCAGTGCAGAAAAAACATTTCGAATCATGACCTGCTCTGCACCGAT
The DNA here is from genome assembly GCF_056958115.1 of Agarivorans sp. D1326. Taxonomy (NCBI): domain Bacteria; kingdom Pseudomonadati; phylum Pseudomonadota; class Gammaproteobacteria; order Alteromonadales; family Alteromonadaceae; genus Agarivorans; species Agarivorans sp. D1326. Next base: position 1,320 of record NZ_JBTWEN010000002.1, read on the forward strand.
AAATAAGAACTTAATTGTCTTAATTTCTGATGTATCCATATCATACACCATCTTTTCGATACCTAATGATGCCTTGTCGTATACAGTGACATAACTATTGAAACCAACCTGATTTTGAAGAACTCGCTGGAAGTTGTTTTCTAGTGACACTCTTTCCTTCTTTCGAACCATAAGCTCAATCATCATGGATACAGCGATGATGGCGAGAAGAGACGGTAGTCCATTTTCAATAATACTTTTTAGTACATCATCCCATGGCGTTTTCAAATAGAATACATTTGCTAAAAATAGGACTAAAGCAAGCCCAAAAGCCACAATTAGTGGTAGAAACTTCTTCAATTTACTCGTCTTTTCTCTCATAAACTATCCTTGTATATTTAAATCGCTAACATTTTATTAGTGTGCATGCACATTTACCTTGTTGGACCAGTAAAAACGCGCACAGTTAACTACCTGTATGCAAAGAACTTATCAGTATCCTTCTAAGTATACCATCTGGAAAAAAAATGCACATGCGCGTTGTCCAAACCTACTATTTCAAACCGCCACAAACTAATATATAGAGAATTAAACAAATAAATGATGAGCGCCAGCGTAAACGCGCAAAAAACTTCCACAGTATTCCGCGATATCAGCGGATTTCAAATAATTCTGTATAAATAAACACGATTCTGCCTCAAAACGAGTTAGGGTCGTTGCTCGTAATAATTCTGTGCAATCTGATTTGAACTAGTTTAACTAATGACTAAATGACGCTTGTAACCCCGCATTAGTTTTCCTTCTTCAGCACCACTTAAAAGTGGACTTTCGGATTAATAACAATTCCCTCGTGACTGTTAGATGCTCTTGAACTCAAATGTTTGTTGAGGTCGAAAGCTGCAGTGTGAAGTGTCAAATTGGGTATAAGCTATTACATTAAAAGCCATGCTGTGTGTTTAACACTGGAAATTTATCGATATCGACCGCGAACCTAACGTGGTCGAATAATTAGTACAGTTTGATTTTCTACCCTCTTTTGCCTATGCACAGCGGATTTCGTTAGATGAAGCAAACAGGCGCTTTCGTTATGTTCGAACTACGCTCTCGAAGCGGTTTCTGAGGTCGCTCCTCTGTGACTAAAAACACGGATTACATTTCGGTTGGCCCTAGCAGGGATCTGTTTTGCCATAGCTTGCATGCAGGCTGTTTGGAATAAGAATCGCTTGGCCATCATCTCATCAAGGAAGCTCCTCCATACAGGAGGAGACCGATTATCGATGTCGATAAGGCAGCATTGCTTTTGTCTGACTTATCGCAGCGTGAGTATTAAGCGTAGCTGTATTCATTCAAGCCACAGCGGGTGGATACAACTCAATAACTTGTAGGATTATTTAATTTTGTATATATTTTAGGTGTAATGTAATGAATTTAATAAAAATCTCGCGCAGAGTGGGTTCTAGGAAAAATTCTCATTTTAGTGAATCACCAAAGCTAGTCCGAATCTCACATTAAGTGAGTAACTCATTGAATCTCAAACAAAGAAAATCTCACCTTTGACGGTGTTTACCATATTGGTAAACGTCATTTGCGCCCTTGTTCTTCGTGCTAATTTGTAAGCTGTTTAAGACCAATACAAAACTAATTGTTTTAAATACTGCAGACAAAACGGTTTAGTCTCTAGCTAAAACACTAGCCGCTCAAAATGAGCGGCTAGTTTAAACACAGCAATAATCAATTGACTAAAACTAGCTGTTAGCTAGCAGCATTAGCTGAATGACCAGGGCGTTTAAGCCAAACACCGAGTAAAATGAAAGCCAGCAATACCAACGTTGTTGGCTCTGGTACTTGGGCTATCGCGGGTTGCCTTACCAGTAACGAACCAAGCATAGAACTGCTGTTGCTTTTAGAGCGAACCCGGTTGTTACTATTTAAACCTGCATCTACCCCGGAGAGGTCATCAAAATAACCTAAGGGAGTCCAAGCTTGCATGTAAACGCCATATCCAGTGTGGATATTACGGGTTACCATAGAATCATAAAATCCATCTGCAATGCCTACTTCTCCAATGCAGCTTAATCGAAGTTCATCCGAACACTCTAGATCTTCACCAAACAAAAACTGTGATACATCATAGTTAAGCCAAACGTCGTTAGTTAATTTAAGATCTACTCGATTATGGCCAAGTGTAGTATCTATGCCTAGGCCGCCTAGTTGGTCAATAAACCAGGTTGCACCTGCAAAATTGTCGTTAGAAAAACCAAGGTAGTTGCCACCCCACAACGAGTTAAGTAAGGTGGCCGTTTCTGCACGAGTGGCGTAGCGCCAATCATCTTGTTGCCATTGATTGCCAAAGCGATCAACCCATCCGCCATCGGCCTCAACGTATAAACGAGAATAACTTTGCGAGTAAGTAAGCGGCATCCATTCTAGCCCTTGCAGTGCGACTTGCTTACCATTGTTTAAGGTGTAATCTCCACTAATAAAGGTGGCGTTTGCAGTAAACGAGCTTGCTATTAAAACCAATGCAGACAGCATTTTAATAGATTTCATGCGATTCCCTTTTGATGCAAAATTGACTGGCACATGCCAGTTGACACAATTGTCAATTTGAAGCGGGATGCAATACAACGACCAATAGTTAAGGCTATGAAAACACGCCAGTTTAAAAAACGCCTTAAGCAGAGTTGTAAGGTAAGCTGACACAATACCCAAGCAAGTGCCCTTTTCTACTGGGCTAGCTAACTGCACTGCGTTTGATTTACAACAATACGATGTGGTTCATCTTTGGTTCGATAATTGTAGAACAGCGAAATTCCCCCGACTGGATGGTCGAGAAGCAATCTAAGTCAAAGGTCGTTTCATTTAAATAGGAAAAATCAACTCATGCCAGTAAATGATATTATCGGCATTAATTGTCGATATTTTCTGACATCGATAATGCCCCTTCTATCAAAGCCATTATTCTACTGAAATCTCGGTTGGCATTGTAATTTGATGTTTTAATGTTTTTGGTGTTGCTAAAAAGGGTTAGTAGTTCTGTACGCAAACCCTTCAATTTCACTCTCTTTAAGTCAGTATCAGCATCAGATTTGACGATAGGCGCAACTTGAGACTCTATACGCTTATACATTTCTCGCGTGTAACGCACTGCCGAATTGTTGAAATCATCCTTTTCATTCGATAATACGCTATATACATGGTCATACCCTGGACTCGCAACATCTTCAATGATAGCTCTAATTTGTTTCATTTCTGCTCGTATCACATCTAATGATAACTGGTCACGGCTATTTTCGATGTCAGGAAGTTGAGCTGGAGAATTAAGGGCGAGCAGCTTGACGATTGAGTTAACATTGCCGGGAGTCCCTTCAGCTATAAACGTAGCCTCTAAAGATTCTTTTAGGCTTTTTTGAGTAGCCAACACATCGTGGTACTTCATTTCTTTGCAGTATTCTAAGTACCTAAGAGGTGCAATATCAAAAATCTTTGGAGTACCCAATTCCTGAATCAATACAACCGGCTTGTCAAAGGCCTGCCTAATCCCCAACTCAAATAAAACATTTGGGTTTCGACTACTTAAGTCACAAATAGCCATGGGAGCCTCTATCAGCTGTTTCAATATCTCCAAATGGATAAGGTTGGTCTGCTTTACTTCATCTGCCCTTATAGGTTTGAACCCTGCGTTTATGCAGGCAGGTGAAATAATGTTGTCATATACATGTTTAAAGTGCCCGTCTGGATGACTTTCCACATCAGCGATGGGCATTATGATGAAACATTCTTTTTTATTATCGGTCATTTTTTGGATTTATCGCCTTTAAGAGCAGTGAGTTATAATTAAGAGCAGTGTAGTTGGCGCGTCACCAGTACTCTGTCAATAACCTCTAAAAAGAAGTTAAAATTAAAATGTCATGGTAAAAGCTGGCGGATAATCCTAAACCCATTTCAGCACCAAATTTTTTGTTAGCAACTTTTATTGTCTGGCCCGCAATTCTTGCTACGACAAACTCGGCAGTAAGATTGGACTATCTGCTTACCTCTATCTTTCATATTGCGAAAACCAAACAATTCTTCTATTTGCTTAAGATCTCCGTCAGCAATCTTTTTACAGCATGGGCATTCAGCATATAAAGTTGATGGCATATCGCATTCCTATTCAGGCTATAAGTAAAGTAACAATAATATCAGGATAAAGTTTCATCACCACAAGCCCGATCAATTTTTAAGCTAAAATGAACAAGCCCGCCTATGCGGGCTTTCTTACTTAAACAACCTATACGCTTTCTTGTAGCTGGATATGCGCTTGATGGTGAGTTTCTTCTCGGTGGTCTTGGCTTTCACCTTAAGCTCAAGCCTTAGCTTGAGCTTTTTAGTTTCAACTAGTCAACAACTAGCTAGCTTACTAACAAACACCCATTAGTTTATTAGCTTTCGCAAACACTCGCGCGCCTTTAACCCAAGTGGAGGAAATAGATAACGGTGAGCCATCTACGTCGCTAAGCAGAATAAAATCGGCATCGTAGCCTAGTTCTATCTTACCTTTGGTATCCCCTAGCCCTGCGGCTTTAGCTGGGTTTTCACTAACTAACTTCCAAGCATTGTACAAGGATAAGTTGTTGGTTTTTACTGCAGTAAAAGGTGCACTAAATAGGCTTGGATAGTGGTAGTCGCTACACAGTATGTCTACCACGCCATGCTCGATTGCTTCTTTAACGCTAATCGCCCCTACGTGAGAGCCACCGCGTACTAGATTGGGAGAACCCATTAGTACTGCGGCTCCCCCTTTTTGGCATTCTCTAGCGGCCAGTTCCGACATTGGGAACTCGGCAATAGAGACGCCTAAAGAAATAGACTTGGCTACTTCTTCTAAGGTTTCGTCATCGTGGGAGGCTAGCGAAATGCCTTGCTTGGCTGCTATTTCTGCTAAGGCTTGCGCCTGTTGCTCGCCTAATTCTCGATGTTGTTGAAGGTTTAACAAAAACTGATTAATGTCTTCTACCGACATGGACACACGCCTGCGCATACCCGCGAGGTAACGCTGAATTTTGCGCTCGTTGTTTAGTGGTGGTAAGTGGTCATTTAGCGACAAAAGATGAATACGGCCACTTAAGATCCAATCAACTAACTCTTCGTGCTTTTCTACGTTTACCTTCTCGTGGCGAATGTGGATGCGCGCTTGGCAGCTAAAGCGAGGCATTAAAGTCTCGAGTGTTTGCAGTAACTCCCGCACCGTATCGCGACTGCGAGGGCCTGGCTCAAAACCATCGGTAATGCTGTAATAAAAGGTGGTTATTCCACTTGCCACAAGGCTTGCGTCGTTAGCGGCTAAAGCTAGCTCTAAGGGGAAATGAGTTCCTGCTCTTGGCGCAATGTGGCGTTCAAAGGCGTCACCGTGTAAATCGATAACGCCGGGTAACAGGTATTGGCCATGTGCATCGATGTGTGTGGTGTGAGTATTTGCCGCCACTTGCCCTATTGCGCTTATCTTTCCATTTTGAATAGATACACAGGTAGGATCGCTCCAACCTTGTTCGCTTAACAACATGACGTTTTCGATAACTACGTTTTTATCATCCATTACTTTTTTCTATCTCAATTTCATTTACTTAGGGTCGCCAAGGCTTAGTTGCTTGGCGCTATGTATTTATTTACTTTGACGTAATAGTCGATTGCGGGTTGAGGAAGAAAACTGCTCTACGGCAAACACCAATACAAAAATCATTAACACGATCATTGCTGCTTGGTCGTAGCGAAACATTTCCATGGAAACCGCTAGCTCGGCGCCTATCCCGCCCGCGCCAACTAGGCCTAAAACCACCGACGAGCGCACCGCCTTTTCTAAAGAAAACAGACTAATGTTTATAAAACTAGGCATTGCGCCCGGTATTAAAACAACGGCGATTCGGTCGATGGGATTTGCGCCAATTGACGCTAATGCTTCAGATGGACCAGGGTCTACTTCTTCCATCGACTCGGCAAAAAAGCGGGCGCAAAAACCAATAGTGTCGACAATAATGGTTAAGGTGCCAGCGAATGGGCCTAAGCCTACAGAGGCAACAAAAAACAGAGCCCATGCTAAATCTGGAACGGTTCGAAAAAAGCTGACTACCGAGCGAGTAACATGGCGCACAATAGGATGCGGCGAAGCATTGCGCGCTGCCAAAATGGCAATAGGAATACTAAGCGCAATACCTATTACCGTACCTACAAGTGCCATTTGAAAGGTAACTAAAATGGCATTTGCCATTGGCCATGCACGATCGGTGGCCGGCGGGATCATTTCACCACCAATTGTTGCCATGTTAGGTAAGCCGGACAATAACTCGCTTATCGACAAGCCAGCATTAGAGGTAGACCACAGAAAGAACAGCACAAATAAAGCAAATAACACCTGGGTTATTATGCTGGGCCGTTCAAACCGCATCGGCGTGTCTGAGGTAGTTTGGCCATCAATTACGTTATTCATTAAGCCATTTTCTTTTTGCTTATCCATAAAATGCTCGCAAACTTTGTAGACTTTGCGTGTGGGTTGCACTGTCTAAAGACAACTTTCGCTCTTGCAAACCAAGAACTCGGTCGGCGTATTTAAGGGCATGTTCGATATTGTGGGAGACAAAAAACAAGGTTAGGCCTTGGTTTTTCACCAAGCCGTTAAACAGCTCCATGATCTCTTGCGCCGACTGAGGATCTAAGCTGGCGGTGGGTTCGTCGGCAAACAAAATAGAGGGTTGCTGCATTAACGCCCGTGCAACTGCTACGCGTTGAGATTGCCCGCCAGACAGTTGGTCGCAGCGTTTATTTGCAAGGTGAGCTAAACCAACTTGCTTAAGGCAATCCATTGCACGCTCTCGCGCTTCTTGTTTAGCTAGGCCTTGTAGCCAGTTTCTGGGGCCTTGGCTATAGGCTAAGTTGCCATGCAGCACATTACTTAAAGCAGACAAGCGAGGCACCAAACAGTGTTTTTGAAACACAAAACCCACTTTGTTTCTGGCTTTACTTAGGTGGCGACCTGACTTTTTATCTATGGTTTCGCCATCAAGAACAATTGAACCAGCATCGGGTTCGATTAATCTTAAACAACAGCGCAATAAGGTACTTTTGCCTGCCCCGTTGGAGCCGATAAGCGCAACCGACTGTGAAGCAAAAATGGAAAAGCTAACATCGGAAAAAATCGGAGTGCTACTGTTATCAAAGCTTTTGGTAAGCCCGCTCACTTGGAGCAGGCGCGAAATTGCCGATACACTAGCATCGGCTAGTGTAGTCGGCTCAGCGGCGTAATTGCTCATATAGACTAATCGCCAATAAAGTCTGAGTATTCTGGGTAACCGGCAGTGGCGTACATTGCTCGTACATAGTTGTAATCACTGTCTTTAATGCCAGTTAAAAAGCGCATGCCCGCGTACTTTTGGTTGTCTTCACCGGTTAAGATTGCCGCAACCAGTTCTTCTGAGTGTTCTACAAATGCCTTTTTCATGGTTTCTAGCATTTTGTCGTCTACATGGCTGCCGGCCATTAATACGTCGTTTGGTAAATCTGGCCCACGTGCAACAACGCGAAACTCTCCAGGTTGTAAGCCACCTTTTTCAATCTCTTTGTTACGTAGCGAGATAAACTTTAAGTGGTTGATTCCAATAGCCGCTACGTCACCCTTCTTCAATGACTCCCACAAAACTGGAACCTTGGTGTTAATCACATCTACGTCGTTTGCTGGGTTTAGGCCGGCATCTGCAAGTGCTTGGATAGGACCAAGGTGTTTAGAGGTAGAACCCACCGAACCTAAACCAATTTTGGTTCCTTTTAGAGACTCTGCGTTAGTGTATGGGCTGTCGGCCATAGTAATGATTACTGCAAAGTAATCTGGGCGAGAGAAACCGGCTACAATTTTAGCCTTTGAACGTTTTTGCATAACCACGTATTCGGCTGGGCCGGTAAGTACAAAGTCAACTTTATTGAAACGTAGCGCCTCTACCGCTGCCGTACGGTTAGTAACAGGTAAAAACTCGATGTCGTAACCTGTGGCTTTAGACAACGTTTCTTTAAAAGCTCCAAACTCACGCTGAAGCTCTTCAAGACCTACTAAATCTGTTACCGCTAGCTTTACTGTTTCTGCATTTGCTTGTGAGGCACACGCAAGAACTAAAGCGGCTACCATGCCTATTTTCTTAATCCAATTAAACATTTTAGTTCACCAAACTTTTTGTAATTTACAGGAATGTAAATCCCATAATTAACTTGAACTATTATGTTTTGATGCTTAAATAGTGAACAATTTATGACCTGTTGATTCAATTGATATTAAAATGAGAGAAGAACTTAGCGGGGATTAAATAGATTTGAGCTAGTTACTTTAGAGATTTTAATTAGGTCTATATCAAGCTTTCGTTTAATTATGCTTTAGGTCAATTAAAAGGCTTAAGCGCTATCATAACTTATATAATCGCCCTCACTACTGCTGAACGTAATTAGATTAAGCAGCTAAACGCTTAGCGCTAATACTTTATTGCTGGTGTTTAAATCTAAACAGTCGCAAGCAACATAGGGCGAGTAACGCCCTAGTTTGTTGCGACTGTATCAAAGGACATTTAGCAATTAGTAAGCATAACTAAAGCTTAATACGTGAATGCGGTTTTCTGTTACTCGGCCGTCAAAGTAAGAATACCTGCTAGTTTGTTCACTCATTGAATAATTTACCTCATGATTGCCGAGGTGACGGTATTCATAAGCGACGCCAAAGCGATGCCCATTATGTCTGGTTTTCTCTGCACCAATGCCTGCAGACCAGTTTTGAGAAATAGTTAGTTCTGGCACCATATCTTCTGTATCAAACATGGGTGAGTCATAACGCACTCCCGCTTGGTAAACCCAATCATTAGCTTGATAGGCCAAAGCTGTACCTACACTAAAAACGTTGTTTGCACCAAGTTCAGCGCTATTAAAGTCAGACCACATTTCAACGCCTGTCATAGCTTTAACAGTGAACTGATTACTTAAAGAATGGGAAATACCAAGATCTAAACGGCTAGGCCAAACAACACCAACATCAAGCGGGATGCTTTGGTCATTAGATACATCTAGATCAAGATGAGTATCTTGATGATCTACCCGATGTTTATAGTTTGCAGATATTAAGGTTTGCGGGTTTAGCTGATACATACCTGAGAATATAAAGCTGGCTGCAGTACTGGACACATCACCGTTCGCGTTTATATCGCCCAAATTCAAATCAACACTTGTCATTAGATGTTGCACAACTAATGCCCCACCCAAATGAAGCCTATCGTTTACTCGATATGCCGCAGCAAGATGCAAGTTTAGCGCTTCTTGGGACTCTAGGTTTATTATGCTTAAACCTGTTCGGCCGTTTTGATAGCCCATGCCCAAACCGCCATCGCCATGTAACGAGGCCGCAATTACCCATTGCTCATCTAAACGAGTTGCATAAGCCAAACTTGGCACAAAGGACTTATTCTCACCGTAAGTTGACAGCTGAAGCTCTGTGTTTGGGAATTGCCCAACATGTTTAGAATAAGCATCGAGATACTGTATGCCTAAAGAAAAGCTACTGTCTTCGATGTAAGACAAACCCGCTGGGCTGGTAATAGCCGCGCTTGCATCTTTGTTGTTGGTGGGGTTGCTAACGCCCGCCGAAGAGACACTGTCGAAGGTAGCTACTTCGTGCAGCAATATACCTCCGGCCATGGCGTGTGAGGCAAACATGCTAGATATGGCCAAAGCCAATAGATTTTTGTTCATTGAAAACCAAAATAAAAAATTTTGGCTAGTGTAATAAACCTAAAGTTTTAACCTTGCACTGTGAGTGCATAAATCGAAATTGCTTAATTAAGCTTATGCCTATGTAGCGTTAGTAGTTTGGCTAAGTCATTCGAACAAATTGCATGACATTTAATTGACTTAAAACATATTTAATTTGGATGGCACTTTATGTATTGCAGAATGGCCTAGAATTTCTTTAGGCCTAGTTTTACTGAACACTCTTTTCAGCAGCCTCTTACAACGTAATAGATATTTTTAGTAAGCCCTAAAAAGGACACTGTTATGAAAGAGCTTATCGTTTTAGCCGTACATGGAATGGGACAACGAAAACCTAACTTTGCCGATGGCTTAGAAGAAAAACTCACTGAGTATCTTGGCAACGATGTAATGAATAAAGTGTCGTTGCAGCGAGTAAAATATTACTCGGCATTACAAGCGCCACAAGACCAATTGATTAACGATATTTGGCAAACCTACCACAATCGATTTAGTACCCTATCAAACCTTGGTCGACGATTTTTTATGAACTCTTTTTCAGATGCTACAAGTTTGGAAGTAGCAGGACGCAGGCAAACCGACGACTACATGGAGATTATAAAAGCGGTACAAGCTGCCTTTTTTAAGGGTATGAACGAATGTGGTTTTAACACAAATGTTCCCGTAGTGATTATTTGCCATAGCCTTGGGGCACAAGTTATTTCTAACTACTTTTGGGATGCCCTAAATAGAAACGATGCCAAGGTATGGGACAAAAATCACAACGATTTTTTACAAAACATCGACGACGATAAGTTAGCCTATCTAAAGGGGAACCGAGTAAAACTGCTATTCACAACAGGATGCAATATTCCCCTATTTTTAGGCGGCTTACAAACACGAGAGTGTTTTACCAAGCCGAGCATCGAGTTTAGTTGGTTAAACTATTTTGATGGAGACGATTGGCTAGGCTGGCCGCTAAAAGAGCTTGGCCCCAGCTACCAATTTGTTATTGACCAATGCGTGAGTGTCGGCGGCCCCATTAGCGGCAATACACCGTGGAGCCATACTTTGTATTGGACAGATAAAGACGTTTATCGCGCCTTTGGCGATAGGATTAAAGGCTTTCTTGGAGCTTGAACATAGATTTACGAGGCTGCCATGTTTAACAGCCGTGCACTGTTTACGTATGTGCACGGCTTAACGACTAAAGCACTTGGGTTTTGCCATTGCTATCGTAAGAAATAACTGGCGTTAATAAGGGTTTATCCCTACCTAAGTATTTCGCCAATACAATTAGCAAAATAATTGTAGTTTTAGGAATTGCTTCGCTAAACAAACCGCTAAACCAACCTTGTACTTTAATGAATGACTTCATGGTAGCAATGAGCTCATCATTGGCTTGATTAACTAGCTTTATATAGGCTTTTGTGTCGTTCGTCTGAAGGTTTTCTATTTGCTGGCTTAGCTTCCGATAGATACCAATAAATGTTGATAAACGATGAGCATTAGCCAGTATGACTTTTACACGTTGCTGCAGTTGTTTGAAGGAAGATTGCGCGCTGCTGGGCGCAGAACTGGTTAAACTGGCATCGAGAAAAGCGTTTAGTTGGGCTTTACTCTGCTCTGCAACTTTACTTTCGTGGGCTATTTGCCCTCTTTCGTTGCCCGACAAGGTCATATTACAAAGTAACTCGATGGCACTGGCTTCAATGTCAGTTTCATTAGTTGCTGCCAGCGCATGGATATCGCTGGCATCTAAATTTAACTGGCATTCGATGATTGAACGAGACAAGCTCTGGCTTTGGTAAAGCAGATTAAATTGCTGTAAAGCTAATAAGTAACTAGTTTGGTCTATTAGTGGAAACGCAGTATTGCTTAACGGCGCTAAAAACTGTTCCATTTCTTTTGGGGTCATTACGCCTTTGTCTTCAAAGCTTAAACCAATACCGATGTTGGGGCTGGCGCCAAACTTTAAGGCTGCGAGTACATCGAATGCACTTACAAACTCTGCAGTCCTACTTTCTTTAAGCGTTTTTGATTGGTGTCTTATTACGCTTTCGCCATTTAATTCCAGTAGCTGACCGGTGTGGTCTACTTTTGCACTGGCGAATTTCTTGATAAGGCTTTGCTGAGAAAACTGGAAGTTGTCTCCTAGGTTAAGTTTAAGGCCAATTTCTTTTTTGATTTTGCTACTGCTAACTAACCAGCCTGATAAATCACTAACCTGACCATCACGCTCCATTAATTGCAGTGAGTCTAGATTTATAGGTTTGCCTAGAAGTAGATCTTGATACAAATCTTGGCATTCTGTAGCGCTGGCTTCTACTAGCTTAAAACTTAACATGGCTTGTTTGCCACTATCTTTACTACTAGAGCCGTAAACCGATAAGCCTAATTGTAATTCACCAGCCTTTTTAATGGCTTGGCTAAAGGTAGTACGTGCTTTGTTGTATTGTTCTAACCATCGAGTTACGCAGTCAGTTAAAGTTGAAGCTAACTGTTGCTTGTTTAAGTGATCTTTTAACTCTGTTTTAGCCTCTTTTAGTTGGTTAAGTGGGGTTAGTAAGGGCGCGACTTTACCCTGAGATTTGTCGGCAATATCGGCTATTTCTTCTACCAGCTTTTGTTTGCCTTTGATGCAGTTTTTTGTAAGTAAATCATCTAGTTTTAAGCGCTTTGATAAAGCAGGCGTTAGAAAGGTATTGTGTTGCAGGTACTCAGTTATTTTTTTCGAGGTTTCATCGGGTTTGCTCAACCACTCTAAAGGTTGGGTGGTTAGGGCTAGCTCCAACTTATCTTTTACCCTTGCTCCTAGCTGGTTTGCTAATCCATCACTGTCACCATCGGCCAACAATAAGGCGATGTCTTTCCAATCTTCTTCGCTAATTGCTTGAGCAAAATGCTCATCAATGTTTTTTAATAACCAGGTGCCAGGTTCTTTAAAACGTTCTAACAAAGTTTGTAGCTGTGCAGCCTCGCCCTCTAGTTTCTCTAGCGGCGCTGCTAAGTAGGTTTCTGCAACTTTGTCTAGGCCATGCAGTTCTATTAATGCATCTAAGCTAAGCCCAGCTTGTTTGGTGCTGTTGGTTAGTTGATAAAGTGCTATTTGAACGCCAATATCAGCCGGTTTTATTACCAACTTAAAGTCTCCGCTAAACGCGTAACTGGCTTTGAATGAAGCACCAGCACTAGCGTTAACTTTTACATCTAGTAATTTGTTGTTGCCAGATACACTCCAAACATGGCCCAACGTTGCTGTGGCGGAGGCAGATAGCGCTCTACTTTGTTGAATAACTACGCCCTGAATTGCATGGCTAGAATACTGCGCATTAATAACATTAGATAAGGACTCTAGAGAAAACAGCGGTAGCGCTTCTTTAGTTAATTGCCCTAGAAAGCGGATTAACTTTTGATCGTGGGCAACTGCACAAACTACTTTTACCTGCCATTTAAGTTGGCCTTCTGCGTTACTAGAGATGTTAAGCAATTTAACCGGCAGGTTTATGCTTACACCACTTTCTATTTGCAGCTGCTGGTCAATGGCAATCGTGGCCATATTGGCTTGCTTAAAATCGCTATATTGTTCTGCATCGCTCGGTAGCACTATATCGATAATTAAGTGCCCCCCTACTCGGCCTTTTATGGATAGCGCAGAGCCAAGGGGGACTTGCCATTCTTCAAGGTCTAAGGTTAGTGAAGGATCTGCCGAAACTTGATCGATAAAAGCAAAAAGGTTTTTTAGCTCAGCAGCATCAACACCAATCTTACTAAGAAGCTTTTTCGCACCTTTGTCTAATGCTTGCCAAGCTTTGGCGGTGCCTTGCTCAACAACGATACCTTCTACTTGGTCAACTTTCTCTACTAACTTGCCAAGCGCTTTATTGATGTCTAAATCTGTCATTTTGAATCCCTTCGATAAATAGACTATTTCGACCAATGCTGTTTATAAAAACAATAATAAGTTTAGTCCAGTTACTGTGTTTAAGTATTTGAATATTTTGCAAGATTAGGGAGGTTGTGCCGCTAAATCGTCACCTTATCCATCGTGTTTAACCATAGGTGTTGCTCGTTATCCGTAGCTTCACAAAAAGATAAATGAGTTTTGAGTCAACAAGGAATCGTGAAGGGCTTCACTTTCCTCACACTCTCTATCGATATACTTATCATTAAGGTTTTATACCTTACATGTACTTTTTCATTAGAAAAAAGACACTAAATCAATAGCTAAAGTGGGAAAATTGAATGAAGACTTTACCAATTATGGGCAAAGGCTTAGTAAGTCTTGCGTCTGTATTAATATTGAATGGCTGCTTGTCTGATGACGAAACGTTAAATTGCCCTGATACTCAAACGCCAAACGCGGAAGGTACAGCTTGCGTAAGCCTAGCCCCCTACTCCGTGCCCTTATATCTGAAAGGAAGTTTTAGTGGTTGGTCAGCTGAAGAGCAATTCCAACTTGTTTATGACAGCGACATATACCGTTTAGACAACACAGAGTTTGCTGCTGGAGTACACGAGTTTAAAGTGGCTGACGAAAACTGGACCTTGGAAACAACCTTTACCGCTGACATTGATCAGCTTACTCAACTTAGTGCTGATACAGAATATCCCCTTGTTACCGGCGAAGCTGCTGCCAATATGGCTTTGGTGTTAAATAGCGCAGGCATATACGATTTTGTACTTAAAGTAGGTGATGATTTAAGCAGTCCGGTATTTAGCTATAGCGAAGATATTCCGCCTTTAGCACAAAAGATCTATGTGCGTGGCGGCTTTAACGGCTGGACTAGCGACGATGAACTTAAATACTTAGGCGATAATAAATACCAGCTTACTAAACAAATTTCTCCGGGTAATCACGAATTCAAAATTGCCTATGCCGACTGGTCTAGTGAATGGGTGCTGGACGCTGATAACGCGGTTGTAGCGACGCTAGATGAGAGTTATACCCTTAGTGATGGCGGGCCTAACAGCAGCTTTTTTGTAACCAAAACCGGCTTTTACCAATTTAATATTGATGCTAGCCAACCCTCTGCTTTGATATTTACAGTTACCGAAACCGATGGCAGTGGTGATGTATCGATTGATCCTCATTTAGACCATGAGTTAAGCACTGAATTGGTTTATGACAATGTATTAGATGATGATACAAGCAAAGCTAAGTTCTCGGTTAAAACTGCCAGTGAAGAGCTCCGAGAATACGCCCAATCTACCACTCAAGACTTACGAGACCCAGGTAACAACTACGTTGTTTATAAAGAACTAGCTGACCATGCAAAGACACGCACAGGTAATATTGCCTTTGATGCCCTGTTTGCTTTGGCTATCGACGAGACAGTTCAAAATAGTGTTAGTGAGATTGTGGACGACAACTATAACGGTGGCGAAGCCATTGACTGTAATTGCTTTGAAACAGGTGCTAAATGGCATTATGTTTGGACACGAGACTTATCCTACGCAGCTAACCTAGGTTTAGCTTTAGTAGACCCGCAGCGAGTTCAAAATTCATTAGAATTTAAGCTTTCTCCTTATCGTGAAGGACTTAGTAAACCTAGTTTTGCTAAAGGATCTAATGATGGATTACAAATAGTCCAAGACACTGGCACCGGTGGCAGTTGGCCTATTAGTACCGATAGAGTAGCTTGGGCCTTAGGGGCCGAAAAACTGTTACACAATTTAACTGGAGATGCCCGTAGCACTTTTGTTGCTAAAGCTTATTCGGCCTTAGTAAATACCTTAGAAAATGACCGAGTAGCAGCATTTGATGAGCAAGATGGTTTGTACCGTGGTGAGCAGTCGTTCTTAGATTGGCGTGAACAAAGCTATGCAAGTTGGATAGTAAACGACATCGCTAGCTTGGGTAGCAGCAAGGCTTTATCTACCAACGTGTTGCATTATAAAGCAATGCGACTGACAGAATCTTTAGCGAACGAGCTAGGCAACAGCGCAGAAGCAGTAAAGTATCAATCTTGGGCCAATGCGTTAAAAATCGCCATCAACCAAGAATTTTGGCTAGCAGACAAAGGCTTGTACAGCAGTATTATTGCTGGACATCAAGATACTGCGCCGCTATATAAGTTTGATTGGTTAGGACAAGCATTAGCTGTAGAAAGCGGCATTGCCGACGAAACACGCGCTGCAAGTGTTGTGGCCAATTATCCGCATGGTGATTTAGGCGCACCGGTTATTTTCCCCCAACAACCAAATATCGCGATTTACCATAACCGAGCGGTTTGGCCATTTGTAACGGCTTATGGCTTAAAGGCAGCAATTGCAACTGATAATGTTGCGGTTGCTGACGCCGCTTACGATACCTTAATACGAGCAGCCTCACTCAACATTTCTAACATGGAAAACCTTGAGTGGTTAAGCTTAAAACCCAACTTATTGGATATTAATAATCCAAGTTTGTCTGGTCCGGTGATTAACTCCACCCGGCAGCTTTGGTCGGTTGGTGCATACCTAGGAATGGTAATAGACAGTGTATTTGGCGTGCATACTAGTGAAGACGGTTTAACCCTTAAACCCTTTATCACCAGTAAACTACGAAGAGATATGTTTGCCGACAGCAGTACCATTAATTTAGAAGGGCTAACCCTTCGTGGCCATACCATTAATCTGCAAATCAACTTGCCAACAGCAAGCCAAGATAGCGGCTATTACCCTGTGCAAACTGTCAGCTTAAACGGGGTAAACTCGGGTACGACGATAGATTGGAGTGCATTGGCAGACATCAATAACATCGTGATCAACCTTGCTGATCTTGATGCCGGGAGTAGCGATATCACAATGGTTAGCGCTGAGCCTTTAGATAGTGTAAACCCAGCAATATTCGCACCTATAGAGCCAATGATTGAACGGGTATTTTTAGATGATGGTTTGTTGGCTGTGGAGATCAGCGATAATCAAAACAATACTGCAAGCACTTACCGTATTTACCGAAATGGAGAAATGATAGCCAGTAACCAAGTCTTAGGAGAATACAAAGATAGTGTTTCCCCGCAGCAAGGTGTAGCAGCTTGTTATAGTGCCGAGGCTGTATTTACCAGCTCTGGCACTGTATCGCATCGCAGCGCGCCACTATGTTACGCAGCAAGCCAAGAGATTAACGTAGATGACGCCAGGCTGGTTAGCAACGTTGAAGTAAGCCCAGCTGATACAGAAATTACCCAGGCTTATTTAAGCCAATGGGGAAAGACTAACGACAGCTTAGCCCTTAGTAACCTGCAAGTTGCTGTAAATGGCCACTACAATATTCAGCTTAAGTATCACAATGACCACAATGCAATTAACTTAGGTGTGACCAATGCGGTGAAGTGGATGGTTATTACAAATAGCGATGCAGACATTGTTGCGCAAGGCGTTGTACAAATGCCACATGCCCGCACCGTTAATAACACTAAACCGTTAGTCTACTCTACACCTCTAGTTGCGGATCTTGAGGCTGGAACTTACAGCTTATCAGTGCACGATTTTTACAACATGAGCTACTTAAATGCCAATAGTACCTTTACCGATACGCGTGACAGTGCAACTAATTTGGTTGATATAGCTGCTATTAAGATAGAACCTACCTTTAACTAAACCATCTTAGCCAGCAGCTCTACTGCTGGCTTTTCTTTCCCCCATGAATCTTGCAAATGCACTGGCCAGGCGCTTCATCTCCTAATATCAACTAGAAGGCAACTTGCCACTAATTAAGCACTTAGAGTGTTTGAGTGAACTTTCCTAATGGCTTATTCGTTACACCTTACACGTGTACAAGACTCAACAACCAAGTTATTTACGGTGAGTGGCGTAAAGTTGCAGCACAACATAGGGGCGAATCGATGAATAAGTCACAGCTTCCACAAAAGGTTTGCCCGGTATGTATGCGTTTGTTTAGCTGGCGAAAAAAATGGCAACGCGATTGGGCTCAGGTTAAGTATTGTTCTAAACGCTGTGCTGGCAACAAACATCAAACTAAAAACGAGTACATCCATGACTTTACAGGCTAAAAAAAGCTATAAAACCTTACGTTTAATATTAGGAGACCAACTAAATGCCAGCCATAGTTGGTTTAAACAGCAAGATGAGCAAACGCTCTACCTAATTGCAGAGTTACACCAAGAAGCCTGCTATACAGTGCACCATAGACAAAAGATAGCCGCCTTTTTTGCCGCAATGCAGCAGTTTGCATTTGCTTTGCAGACCGCTGGTCATCAAGTTGCTCATTTAACTTTGGACGATACTAAGCCCTTTAAAGATTTGCCTGCACTACTAGACCACCTAATAGAAAGCTACAGTATTCAACGTTTTGAATATCAACTGCCTGACGAATATAGGTTAAGAGAACAGCTAGCAAACTTTAGTGAGTCTCAACCTTTAAGTTCTATTGCTTACAGCACTGAACACTTTTACTTGCCGGATGAGGAAATTGACAAATATTTTCAAGCGAGTAAAAGTCATCGTTTGGAAAACTTTTATCGAAAGTTGCGACGTCGTTTTGATGTACTGATGGACGAGGATGTACCGCTTGGCGGTAAATGGAATTATGACGCGAATAATCGAAATAAACTCAAAGCCGACGATTTAGCTCATGTTCCTGCGCCTTTGCTATTTTCAAATGACGTTACCAGCATTCTTGAAAGAATTGATAAACATAAGATAAGTACAATAGGGCACGCTGATACCCAACTACTTTGGCCAGTTAACCGAAAACAAGCGACTCAATTGCTAAGTTTTTTCTGCGAGCAGTGTTTACCTCGTTTTGGACAATTCCAAGACTCAATGACTGGTAAGTTGTCTCTGTTAGACAAAGATAATGGATGGAGCTTGTACCATTCGCGGATTTCTTTTGCCTTAAACGCAAAAATAATTAGTCCTCAATACGTAGTAAAAACGGCAATCGAAGCGTTTGAACGAAGCGAAGGCAGGATTGATATCAGCCAGATTGAAGGCTTTGTTCGTCAAATTATCGGCTGGCGCGAATTTATACGAGGTGTGTATTGGGCAAACATGCCCGAGTACGCATCGCTAAATGCTTTAGAGGCTAAACGACAGTTACCAAGTTGGTTTTGGACTGGCGACACTAAAATGAATTGTTTGCGGCATGCTATCAAGCAATCGCTAGACTACTCTTACGCCCACCATATACAACGCTTAATGGTTACAGGAAATTTTTGTTTATTGGCTGGCATTGACCCTACCCTTGTCGACGATTGGTATTTAGGGATCTATATCGACGCTATTGAATGGGTCGAAATGCCCAACACTCGTGGGATGAGTCAGTTTGCAGATGGTGGCATTGTTGGCTCTAAAGCCTATGCTGCGAGTGGTAACTATATTAACAAAATGAGTGATTACTGCTCCAACTGCATTTACAAGGTGAATAAAACCACTGAAGACGAAGCTTGCCCCTTAAACTCTTTGTATTGGCACTTTATGGACAAACATCAGCACAAGATGGGAAACAATCCAAGAACCAAAATGGTGTTTAGTTCCTGGCTTAAAAAGTCCGAACAGCAACGCGTAGCAGTGATTAACAAAGCTAAGCATTGCTTAGATGATATCGAAAACCTTTAAACTCATCGTTGTTGAGTTTAGCCAAGTCTAAGCTCGGGTATTCGATGAATGAGAAATTCAAATTTTGAACCGCGTACACGGCATCGATGCATTAATTCTGTTGGTCATTACATCGCTAATTAACAAACTAAATTATAGGTAGCTTGAACACCGGACTTTGTCAAACTGTTAACATTGACAGTAACCAAATCGACGAGTAAGTGCTTTAATTTACTTAACTAATCGTTACAACGACTAGTTCTCGCGTTCTGTTCAACTTGAGAGTGGTTGGCTATGGCCACTCCCAACCCTAAACATTTGGTTGAATATGTTTTGCCTTTGTATTGCCACTTTTATTAAGTGGCTTTTTTTTGATCTTATTTCTGTGATGCCCTCATTACGCCCCTGCAACTTCCGTTTTAGTTTATTTGTGTAAAATATTACTGTATAAGCCTGCTCTAATTATTTTTATTAGGGGGTACATTCATGTCTAAGTTCTTTTTTAAGGGTCGTATCGAGAAAAAACCAAAACATGAAAGCTTCGGCTTTAACACAAAGCGTGATGTAAAAATTGGAACTGAAGAAAACCCTTTGCCGTTGTTGGTAAGCACTGAAGACCGAAAAGAAGAACTTCAACTGCGTGCTGCTGAGTATGGGATTGCGGTAAACGTTACGGTAGATTCCAAAGCTGAAGAAAACACTGAGCAGTTAGAGCTATTGATCGCCAAGCCAGCAACCAAGGTAGTAGAAAAAACGCCTAAACGTAATGACCCGTGTAGTTGTGGAAGTGGTAAAAAGTTTAAAAAGTGTTGCGGCTAAGAAGGAAGCTTAAACTTCCTTCATTCAAAAACTACTTTAAGTTCTTCCAGTGAATCTCAATTTCGTTTTCATCACTGGTTACATACGCAGATTCTTCGGTAATAGTGACTGACATATCCATGGTGCGTTGAGTAAAGCTGGCTAATGTAACCATTTCATCCCAACTCAACTGCCATACTTCTGCGTCCAACAGGTTTATTTTATTCTCTGTTTGTTGCCACCAGGTATCGGATTTTGAATTAAAGCTATACACCTTGGCGCGTTTAGCCGATCTGCTTGCTTTCTTAATTCGCTCTGGGCTTGGTTCGCCAACATCAATCCACAGTAGGGTGTCACCTTCTAAAGATTTTTGCCAAATGTCGGGTTGCTCTACTTCACTAAGTCCTTTGGTAAACTCTAACTCTGCTTCTGCATTCAAACAAAAAGCCATTGTACGCGCCATCATCCGCTCTAGGGTTTCTGAAGGATGCTGAGCAATAGTGAGGTTAATGGTGTCGTAGTAATTGCGGTTTAAATCCGATAGAGATATTCGCAATTTATAAATAGTAGGTTTAAGTGCCAAAAGAAGGCCCTTCTCAAAAGTTATGCTAAGCAGTGAACTTAGCTGAATAATGCTGTGAGAATGCGCCTTTTAAGGATAAAACTCAATAAAAAACTTAGTCGGGGTAAGCGTTTCTTATTTCGAGGAATTCATCAAAGTCATTTACAAGAATATCAACCAGTTGCGGGTCAAAATGCTTGCCTTTTTGCTCGATAATGAATTGCTTGATTTCGTCATTACTCCACGGCTCTTTGTAAGAGCGTTTAGAGCCTAAGGCATCAAATACATCAGTGATGGCCATGATACGACCAACCAGAGGAATATCTTCTCCAGCCAGCTGACGGGGATATCCGCTACCGTCCCATTTCTCATGGTGACATAAAGAGATCTCTGCACCTAAACGCGCAATAATTTTATTTGAATCGGCCAATAAGTCATAACCCACTTGCGCGTGAGTTTGCATAATCTTCCATTCTTCGGCATCTAACTTGCCGGGCTTATGTAAGATCGACTCAGGAATCGCAATTTTGCCGAGATCATGTAGCGGCGCCGCGTGTTTAAACGCTTCTACAAACTCGGGGTCAAAATCGAGCTTTTTAGCCATTAACTCACAAATTAACGATACTCGTTTTACATGAGAACCGGTTTCTTTACTGCGTTGCTCAATGGCATCACCAATAATGAATATCAGCTCTTTTTGAGTATCTTGAATTTCTTCTTTAATGGTGAGGTTTTCGAAAGTAAGTGCAATGTTGGTGGCGAAAACTTCAAGTAAGCCTTTTTCGATATCGTCTAAGGGGTTTTCATGTTGCACATACAATAGGCTAACGCTGCGGCTATCTGTTGGATAAAAGCCTACATAACAATTTTCGGTAACCAACGTTTTCTTCTCGTCCAACGCACGCTTGAGTAATTGTTTTACATCTTCGGGGATTTTACTTTGGTCGAAATTATATTCGTTATGCTCATTGGTAACAAAGTCACCAGTAGCAGCTAGCACGTTAAAAGATTGATGGCGCAGTACATCTTCGGTAAGCGTTGTAATATACATGGCTGAGCTTTCTAATTGGAAAAGCTCTACTAGTTGTTTTAGCACCGCTGAACCAAAGTGGTACAAGGTTTTACTTTTAAGTACCAAGGATGTGGATTCTATTACCTGCATCAAGCCTTGACGGTGACGCTCAATAAACAAAATATCTCGGTAGGAGCGAATGGCCGAATAGGTAATGGTTTTTAACTTAGTGGCTGTTAACTCGGTTTTACTTTTGTAATCGTTGATATCGTAGTCTTTGATCACCGATTCTTCTGGTGCTTGGCCTGGTTGTCCAGTTCGCAAAATTAGACGTGTTGCATGATTTTCTTTTATTTCTCGAATCCACCTAACCAGTTCTAAACCTGCATGGTCGGTTTCCATTACTACGTCTACAAGTGCGATGGCAATATCGTTATGTTCTTCAAACATTCGTTGCGCTTCTTCAGCACTGTATGCTGATAAAAACTCGAGCTTATAACCATCAATCTCCACATCAGACAATACTAATCGTGTTACAGAATGAATTTCGGCTTCATCATCTATGACCAGTAACTTCCATGTTGGTCTGGTAACTTCTTCTGAAGGCTCGTCGATATCATCGATGAAAAGAAAGTCACTCATGCCCTGCTCCATTATTCTTAGTTACACTAAAATTAGAACAGCAACTGCATAATATCAAAGACTATTATGCAGTTGCTGAAGAAAACTTAGAAGCTAAGCGCGTTATTGCTTCGTTATTGCTTCGTTATTGATTCAAAAACTAGTAATAGTTCGATAAAATCGATTCAAACTCAATCACTTGAAATCTATGGAAAGTAGACTTACAAGCCAAAACATACTGCCTCCTGTAATCATTTTATCGATAGCGACTGCATTGCTTATTTGGCATTCATCTTTATCGGCGAATACTCAAGATATTATTTATTGGATGCCTTACGGTTTAGCTGCAATTACCGCAATGTTAGCGCTGCAATTTAACCGCCGACAACTTATTGCTGTGGTCATTGTAAACACCTTTAGCTACTGGATTATCGCCAGTTACCTTCAGCAACCACTAAGTATTCCGGAAGCAAAATTTGCTTTTACAGTGGTGTGTTTGTTCATCCCAATTAACTTGGTGTTGAATCAGTTCATTAATGAAAATGGCAGTACTACTCCGAGAGCAATCGCCATTTATGTATTTTTGTTAGTACAGATGGCGAGTATATCGCTAGCTCTTAACTTTTTTGTTGCCGACACTTCAGAGTTTATTACCGAATGGTTTGAGCCTAGACCTAGAGAAGGTTTAGTCATGAGCTTAGCTGCACTGGGCTTGTCTGTGGTTTGTATCGTGGCGGCTTTTTTTCGCTGGGCGTATAAGTCTACCAGTTTAACCATCGGGTTATTTTTTAGCTTTGTCGCAAGCCTATTCCCACTGATGTTTTTAGACCGTGAAGCTATCTCTTCGGTATTTTTCACCGCGTCTATGCTTATCATGCTTTATGCGGGATTTAGAGCTTCTCATGAACTGGCTTACCGCGATGAGTTAACCGGCTTACTTGGTAGACGGATGCTTTTTGAAAAACTTGCTGGTATGTCAAAAAATTACAGCCTAGCAATGGTAGACATTGATCACTTTAAAAAGTTTAACGACACTTATGGTCACGACGTTGGAGATGACGTGTTAGCTATGGTGGCATCTAAACTTGATCAAATTGAAGGTGGTGGCCAAGTATTTCGCTACGGCGGTGAAGAATTCACCGTACTATTTAAGGGTAAGAAGCTTGATCATGCTATTGCGTTTTTAGATGACATTCGTGAAATTATCTCGGAAACCCCATTTGCAATTAGAGATAAAACCAGCCGAGATAAGGGTGACAAAACCGCTCGAAACGAAGAAGCCAAACCTAAAAATACTGTTCAAATTACTGTAAGTATTGGTGTAGCAGAAAAAGCAAATCATCACGCCAATGCCGAAGAAGTGATAAAGGAAGCTGACAACGCGCTTTATAAAGCGAAGAACAAAGGCAGGAATATTGTTGTTGGTTAAACTAGAAACCAAAAAAGCTAAATAAAAAGGGTTAAACGATAAACGTTTAACCCTTTTTTTGTATCTAAACCAGTGCTTATACTACTGCGGCAATAGCAGCACAAAGCGCTTCCATGTTGTCTTTAGTCATACCAGCTACGCTAATACGACCAGAACCAACGATGTATACGCCATGTTCTTCTTTTAGGGTTTGTACTTGCTCTTTCGATAACCCGGAGAATGAGAACATACCGTTTTGGCGTTGAATAAAGCTGTAATCACCAGTTGCGCCTTTAGCGGCTAAAGTTGCTACGAACAAATCGCGCATTTCTTTAATACGGTCACGCATTTCAGCTACTTCTGCTACCCATTGCGCTTTTAACTCAGCATCTTGTAAAATCGTGGTTACTACCGCAGCACCATGTGATGGTGGGTTTGAGTAGTTCGCACGAATACCAGCTTTAACTTGGCTAAAAGCTGTTGCACCTTGCTCTTTATCAGCCGCAACTAAGGTAAATGCACCAACACGTTCGTTGTATAAACCAAAGTTCTTAGAGAAAGAACTAGCTACAAGTAGCTCTTTAATCTGTTTAGCGAAGATACGTAAACCTGCTGCATCTTCTTCAACGCCAGTCGCAAAACCTTGGTAAGCAAAATCAAACAAAGGCAGTGCTTTTTTAGCTGCAGTTAAGCTGGCTAGCTGTTCCCATTGTGCTTGAGTAGGGTCGATACCCGTTGGGTTGTGACAACAACCGTGGAATAGCACCAAGTCACCTTCAGCAACTTGCTCTAAAGACGTCACCATTGCGTCAAAGTCGAGGTCTTTAGTATCAGCATTGTAGTAGTCGTATGCTTTAACTTCTAAGCCAAGCGCTTTAAATATGTTGCCGTGGTTAGCCCACGTTGGGTTGCTTACCCAAACAGTGCGCACACCCAAATGGTTGTAAGCAAATTCAGCCGCGTTATGCAGAGCGCCGGTTCCACCAGGAGATTGAGCGGTAAATCCGCGTTGGCTAGCTACGATTTCACTGTCTTCACCAAAAAGTAACTTTTGAACTTCTTTACCGTAAGCCGGGTTACCTTCAATACTAAGGTAAGATTTGGTGGCTTCGTTTTCTAAAAGACGTTTTTCGGCGATTTTAACGGTAGCTAAAACCGGGGTTTGACCTGCTTCATTCTTGTAAATGCCAACACCAAGATTGATTTTGTTAGGACGGGCGTCAGCTTTAAAAGCTTCAGTTAATCCTAAGATTGGATCTGCGGGGGCTGCGGATACGCGCTCAAACATATTTTCCTCACTGCTAATTACATACCTGTATGGTGCGAAGATTACCTTAAGTCGCTAAACCTGTCTTTAGTCACAGAAAAAAATTTCGGGAAAATTTTGATTTAACGCATTAATTTGGATTAAGCCGCTATTTTTGGTAATTTTTAAGGTCTGTGATTCCACCGAAGAGTGCAATCAATTAAGATGCCTGTAAGGCTTATGAGAGAAACCACTATATGGATTTAAGTTTAGGTTTTATCGTAAAAAAATGGTTAGGCTCGCTACTGATGCCGCTTAACATTTCGTTGTTCTTTTTGTTGCTCTCTTTTTATTTCGGCATAACAAAACGTCCCTACCGCGCTGCAGCGACTTTAGTCCCTGCTTTGGCAATATTGTTGGTTACCAGCAACCCTTGGTGGGTAAATCAACAGTTGCTAGAAAATGAACGAGTATTAAAGGCGCCAAGTCAGCTTGTCGATAGTTTCGACTTTGTAGTGGTACTAGGCGGTGGTCATATTAGTGATCCAATGCTCTCGCCTACTGAGCAGCTTAGTCGCTCATCGTTTGCGCGTATCACAAAAGGGATTGAGTTAAGTTTAGTTAATCCCCAGAGCCGTTTAATTGTATCGGGCTATGGCGGTAGCGATCCAAACAGCAATGCTGAGCTTATGGAAAAAGTAGCAAGGCAAGCTAACATTCCTCCTGCCAACATTATTACCATTCCTAAAGCTAAAGATACCGAGCAAGAAGCTGCCGTGATTGCTACCTACATAGGACAACGCCCTACCGCGTTGGTGACTAGCGCTACTCATATGAAGCGTGCACTGCAACATTTCAACAAGTACTCAAGCAATATTAGCCCTGTACCTACTGATTACCTTGGAAAAGAAGTTCAAGGAGAACAAAGGCTTTATGAGTTTTTGCCCGATGCGCGCTTTATTCATAGGTACGATGCTTTATGGCACGAAAAACTTGGGATTTGGTGGCAAAAAATACGTACTTATTTTTCTTAATCGTTTGTTTTAGATCAGCAATTTACAGTTTTAGGCAGATAATTTCGCGGAAACACTACGTTTTTGTAATTTATTCACTATAATCGAGCCAATTTATTTAAAGGAGAGACGCACAATGAGAACACCTCTTGTAATGGGTAACTGGAAACTAAACGGTACTAAAGATTCTGTTACCGCATTAGTAAATGGCTTAATCGAACCAGCTAAAGCAGCTACTAACGTGCAAACTGCAATTTGCCCACCAGTAGTATTTTTAGGTCAAGTTGAAGCCTTAGTGGGTGATGCTCCAATCGCTTACGGTGCACAAGATGCAAGCGTAAACACCTCTGGTGCATTCACTGGTGAAAACTCTCCAGTAATGTTGAAAGAATTTGGTTGTACTTACAACCTAGTGGGCCACAGCGAGCGTCGTCAGTACCACAACGAAACTGATGCTGTAGTTGCTGCTAAATTCAAAGCGATTCAAGAAAATCAACTAGTACCTGTACTATGTATTGGTGAAACTCTTGAAGAAAACGAAGCAGGTAAAACAGAAGCTGTAGTTGAAACTCAACTTAAAGCTGTTATCGACCTTTGTGGTGTTGAAGCATTAGAAAATGCTGTTATCGCGTACGAGCCTGTTTGGGCTATCGGTACTGGTAAATCTGCTACTTCTGAGCAAGCTCAAGCTATTCACGCTCACATTCGTAGCTGGTTAGCAGCGCAAAGCGCAACTGTTGCTGAAAAAGTTCAAATTCTTTACGGTGGTAGTGTTAAAGCTGCTACGGCTAAAGAGCTTTTCTCTCAACCAGACATTGATGGCGCGCTAGTTGGCGGTGCTTCTCTAATGGCTGAAGAGTTTGGCTCGATTATCGCTGCAGCAAACTAAGATTAGTTCTATTAAAAAGCCGCTGTATATACAGCGGCTTTTTTTTATGCCTTTTGCAGCTAACTCATTTTTACCAGTTGCTCTTGCAGTTCATTTATTTCATCTCTTACCGCTGCAGCCTGTTCAAATTCTAACTCTTTTGCATGATTGATCATTTGCTTTTCTAGTTGCGCAATATTCTTCAACATTATTTCAGGCGTAAGTGCTGCGTACTTAGCTTTGGGCTCTGCCGCTTGAAGTACTTTACTCTTCCCAAAATTACTAATATCAACTACTTTCTTGTTGAGTTTTTGCGGAACTATACCGTTATCAAGGTTGAACTGATGCTGGATTTCTCTGCGTCGATTATTTTCACCAATTGCCCGTTCCATAGAGCCTGTGATCTTGTCGCCATAAAGAATCGCTTTACCTTGAGGATGACGCGCAGCCCGGCCAATGGTTTGAATTAAAGAGCGCTCTGAGCGAAGGAACCCTTCTTTGTCGGCATCGAGTATGGCTACCAGCGATACTTCAGGCATATCTAGGCCTTCTCGTAACAAGTTAATACCCACAAGCACGTCAAATACTCCCATACGCAAATCACGGATGATCTCTACCCTTTCTACGGTATCAATATCCGAGTGCAAATAACGCACTTTAACTTGATGCTCAGTGAGGTATTCGCTTAAATCTTCGGCCATTCTTTTGGTAAGCGTGGTCACCAATACCCGTTCATCGATTGCCGTGCGTATACGAATTTCTGACAACAAATCGTCGACTTGAGTATTTACTGGGCGAACCTCTATTTCTGGGTCTAATAAACCTGTTGGCCTAACTACTTGTTCAACAAACTCTTGGTTAGTTTTTTCTAACTCATAATTACTTGGCGTAGCTGATACAAATATGGTTTGTGGTGCGATTTGCTCAAACTCTTCAAACTTAAGAGGCCGATTATCCAAGGCAGAAGGTAAACGGAATCCGTAGTTAACCAAATTTTCTTTGCGCGAGCGGTCACCTTTATACATCGCGCCAATTTGAGGCACAGTTACGTGTGACTCATCAATGATAAGGATACCGTCGGCAGGTAAGTAATCTAATAATGTTGGTGGTGGCTCGCCTGGGGCGCGAGTTGATAAGTATCGAGAATAATTTTCGATACCTGAGCAATACCCTAGTTCGTTCATCATTTCGATATCGAACAATGTACGCTGGGAAATTCGCTGCTCTTCAATTAACTTGTTAGCATCTAACAGCTGCTTTTTGCGCTCGTTTAACTCTTCTTTTATTGAGGAGATAGCATTAAGAATAGTTTCTCGCGGCGTTACATAGTGGGTCTTAGGGAAAATAGTCACCCTTGCCATTACCGCCTCTTCTGCTCCAGTAAGTGGATCAAAGCTGCTAAGCCGTTCTACTTCGCCATCAAACAATTCAATTCTTACTGCATTCTTATCAGACTCTGCTGGAAATACGTCAATCACGTCTCCACGAACTCTGAAGGTAGAACGTTGGAAGGCAGCATCATTACGCGAATATTGTAATTCTGCCAGTCGGCGAAGAATGGCGCGTTGGTCAATCATATCGCCGACACTTAGGTGCAACATCATTTGTAAATAGGACTGAGGATCACCTAAACCGTAAATGGCCGATACCGAAGCTACCAATACTACGTCTCGTCGCTCCAATAAGGCCTTAGTCGCAGACAGCCGCATTTGTTCTATGTGAGAGTTAACTGATGCATCTTTCTCTATGAATGTGTCAGTGGTCGGCACATAGGCTTCAGGTTGATAGTAGTCATAGTAAGAAACAAAAAACTCTACCGCATTATTAGGGAAGAACTCTTTCATTTCGCTATAAAGCTGAGCGGCTAAGGTTTTGTTTGGCGCTAAAACTATAGTTGGCCGATTTTGCTCTGCGATCACATTCGCTACTGTAAATGTTTTTCCAGAACCGGTAACCCCTAGTAGCGTTTGATGAGCTAGCCCATCTTCTAAGCCTTCTATTAGACTTGAAATAGCCGTTGGCTGATCTCCAGCCGGTTTGTATTCCGATACTAGATCAAATGGTTTTTTCACTGCTCTACTACCAATCATCTGAAAGTTTTATCATTGGTCCATTCTACGCAAAACCTAGCGATAACAAAAAGGCGTATTAGTCTTGTACAGAAAATTAGCGTTGTTTAGCAGAGAATATCGCAAACAGAAAATCGATAGCAGATAACCCTAAATTGTGCACAGTAAGAAGATTGTAACGAAAAGTAATGCACAACACTTTTTTTGTAAAAGCAACAACTTTTTTTATAGGTTAAAAATTGTGCTTTTACACCAATAATTAAATAAGCCATTGAATAATAATGATTAAATGAAAAACAGATGTAGATCAAATTTAGGCTCGTGCTAGGTATCTAGTAGGCTGTAGCCCATAAGCGACTTTTAATGCACACAGTTATCCACAAAATCAGTGGATAAGTCACGCTAACTACCAGCACCAAAGGCTTTTACATATTGTGCATAATTATTAGGCAATCAAGCTTAGCTATAAAAAAATTTGTTTTTATGAATATTAATTATCTGCGCATTTTTTATACCAGCTGAACAAGTTTCGATCTGTAGTTTGCAACAACTGGATGTAAGTTGAGCAAACAAACAGAAATTGTCATTTTTGACGTAGAATTAGTTGACACTTATAGGGGCAATTATTACTATGCGCCCCGCACTTAAGCAAAGCGATTCCCCAATAGCTCAGTTGGTAGAGCGGTGGACTGTTAATCCATGTGTCGTTGGTTCAAGCCCAACTTGGGGAGCCAAATCTCCTTTGCTAAGTGATAAATCAAGATTCCCCAATAGCTCAGTTGGTAGAGCGGTGGACTGTTAATCCATGTGTCGTTGGTTCAAGCCCAACTTGGGGAGCCAATCTTGATTACAATAGGTCGATACCTTATATGATTCCCCAATAGCTCAGTTGGTAGAGCGGTGGACTGTTAATCCATGTGTCGTTGGTTCAAGCCCAACTTGGGGAGCCAATCATATAACTAGATATACCTTACGATTCCCCAATAGCTCAGTTGGTAGAGCGGTGGACTGTTAATCCATGTGTCGTTGGTTCAAGCCCAACTTGGGGAGCCACTCCTTTTATCTAGTAAGCCTTATAATTCCCCAGTAGCTCAGTTGGTAGAGCGGTGGACTGTTAATCCATGTGTCGTTGGTTCAAGCCCAACCTGGGGAGCCACATTTTTATCACTTCCTGTTATACCCTTTCCGATATTTGTTAATCACTAAATATATTACTTAATCCTAAGCATCTGATAGATAAGTCTAATGTTTGCATGTATCATTATTAGAGATCGCTGATTTATTAAACAGGTAGGATATGAAAGGCCTTAGAACATTTTTTGTTGTAAATGCTTTTTTATTTATCGCGCTATGGATTGCGCTGGTGGGTGTACATGTACAGTTGTTTAAACTTGATCTGGCCCGTGAAAATCAGCAGATAAACACCCTGCTCTCTCTGCAATTGACCAGAATTGACCAGCTCAATCAAGAGTATCTAGCGACTTTACGCGACCAACACCAACTTAGTTTTATCTCTACACAGTTAGCTGTTGATAATACTTTGGCATTGGTTGGTGCGCCGCAGCATTGGTTAGTTGACTTAGCCGAACCTAGTAAAACGTCAATGCAAACCATTGCAGTAGATAAGTTCCAAGTAAACTTTAAACCCTCATTTGAATTTGTTAGTGACGGATACTTGCGCCTCTACCTAACCATCGCAGCGCTTTGTGCAATGGGCTACATGTTAACCAGCCTTCTTTATATACGAGCTATGTCTCGGGTTAAAAGTAAGCTCAAAAAGCTGGTTAATGCGGATCGATTAGTTGATGAAAAGCCGGTGCTTGGTGCAGTTGGCGAGTTAATTAAGGATCAGAAACAGCAGTTTACTCAGCAAATCCGCCAACAAAAACATGCAATTCAACAACTAGAGAAGCAAGTTGCCCTAGACCCATTAACTGGCCAATTTAATCGACACTCGTTCCGCCAAAAAATGCAGGAAATGTTAAAGACAACACCCAAAGATACGGTTTTGTTTTTGGTTAGAGCTTCGCAACTTGAAGAAATCAATAAAGCACGTGGCCACCAAGCTGGCGATGACTATATTAGAGATATCGCAAAAATCATCGATGTTAATCGCAAAGATTATTCATCAAGCAGCTTATTTAGACTTTTGGGAGCCGAGTTTGCCCTGGTATTGCCTAAATTCCCGGCCAGCCGAGTTAGCCAAGTCGCTCAGGGACTAAAAAGCTCTCTAAACGAGTACAGCAACGGTAAGCAAATGCAAAGTGCAGCCTATACCGGCGTAACCGAGCTTAAAAGTGGTGACTCCATTGAACGAGTAATTGCTCGTGCTGATGCGGCCCTAGCTATTGCCCAAAGCCTATCTCCCAATGGTTGGGAAATAGTGCTCGAAGATGACGAAACGTTAGAAAGTAGTGAACTACAATGGCACTCAACTATTAGCTCGCTTATTAACAAAAATAACTTCCGCCTAGCTTCACAAGCCATTCAGTCGTTACATCGCACCATGCCGGCGTACCATGAAGTATTTATTCGCTTTTTAAGTGACAACAACCAGCAGCTTCCTACCGAAACAACCATGGTAATGGCACAGCGCCTGGGCATGATATTAGAGCTAGAAAAAGCAACAATTGGCTACATCTTGCATACCATCTCTGGACAAAACGCTGAATACCGCTGGGGGATAAACCTAAGTAAACTTATCTTAACTGACCCAGATTTTTGTTCTTGGCTAACCCAACAGCTACTTACCTACCCTAATTTAAAATCTCGGGTTGTTTTCGAGTTAGAAGAAGAAATTTTGGATATGCACTTGAGCAACGCCAGAAAGCTGTTTGAAGTACTTCGCCGAAACAGTTGCCACACTGCAATTTCAGATTTTGGTAACGGTATTGGCTCGTTTAAATTGTTTAAAGAGCTCAAGCCTAACTATGTGAAGATAAGTAGCGATTTAGTGCAAGCACTAGAAAGTGACAAAGCTAATCAGCAATTCGTGAGTATGCTGGTAGAGGTATCGCATCGTTTAGGTTGCCAAGTAATTGCTCAAGGTGTTGAAACCTTAGAGCAAAAACAGCTACTTGAATCTATGTATGTCGATAGCTTGCAGGGCTACTTAATCTCTCGCCCTGAGCTTATTGCTTAACTACTGCAGAGGTTGGCAGTGAATAATTTGATTACTACTGCCTCGCCATTGTAATTTAGGATCGGCCAGCTCTTGTTCAAATTTACCGTCAATTAAGGTATCAACTTGTTTAACAATTGCCTGCTGTTGCGGGTTTAATTCTTGAAGTTTATAGCCTGTCCACATCCAAATATCTTTGCCTTCGCACTCTTTTCTTACGCGCTCAACTAATCGTTGTACTGCGTCTAAGTTATTTGGATGCAATGGATCTCCACCGCTCAAGCTAAGCCCTTTACGTCGAATCCTAGAATCGTTCAAATCATCTATAATCTGTTGTTCTAAGTCATCGGTATACAGGTGGCCTGAATCACAGCGCCAAGATTTCTGGTTATAACAACCTCGACATTGGTGCTCGCAACCAGCAACAAACAAGGTACAGCGCGTACCTTGCCCGTTAACTACGTCGACCGAATGGTAACTCAAATAGTTCATTTACAGATGTTTCACTCGGCGTTTAACTTCTTCTTGCTTACCATAGTTAAATGGTCGAGCATCAGGGCTACCTAAATAGCCACATACTCGTCGAGTAACAGACACCTTACTAGACTCGGTATTACCACAAGAAGGACACTCAAAGCCTTTACTGGTGCAGTTAAACTCGCCAGTGAAGTCACATTCGTAACATTCGTCAATAGGCGTATTTGTACCGTAATACGGAACGCGACTATAGCTATAATCCCAAACATCTTCTAAGGCTTCAGTATTGTGCTGCATGTTTGGGTATTCACCGTAACAAATAAAGCCGCCGCTAGTTACTGAAGGGTAAGGCTGTTCAAAATCTATTTTGTCGAAGGGGTTTACCTTCTTTTCTACATCTAAGTGGAAACTATTGGTGTAATAACCTTTATCTGTTACACCCTCGATTACACCAAACTTTTTGGCGTCTAAACGGCAGAAGCGATCACATAGGTTTTCACTTGGGGTGCTGTATAAACTAAAGGCGTAACCACTTTCTTTTTCCCAACGTAAAGTGGCTTGTTTTAACGCAGTAACAATACCAATAGCTTTTTGTTGTAACTGTTTATTGTCGTAAACGTGTTCACCGTTTCCGTATAGCGCGTTCACAGTCTCATGCAAACCGATGTAACCCAAAGAAATTGACGCACGACCATTTTCGAAGATTTTAGATACGTCATCTTCGGCATTTAACCGAACGCCACAAGCGCCTTCCATGTATAGGATTGGAGCGACTTTGGCTTTAACGCCTTTAAGGCGAGAGATGCGGCTATCTAAACCATGTTTCGCAACACTTAAACGTTGTTCAAGTAGTTCGAAGAAACGTTGTTCATCACCTTTAGCTTCAATAGCAATGCGAGGTAAATTTAAGCTCACTACACCAAGGTTATTACGACCATCGTGAATGTCTTTACCTTCTTCTTGGTAGTGACCTAAGAAACTACGACAGCCCATAGGGGTTTTAAACGAACCTGTTACTTCAACAACTTTGTCGTAGTTTAAAATATCTGGGTACATGCGTTTTGATGCACATTCCAAAGCTAACTGCTTAATATCGTAACTTGGATCATCTTTCTTATGGTTTAAGCCGTCTTTAATGGCAAATACCAGCTTAGGGAATACTGCCGTTTTGGCATTTTTACCTAATCCGGCAATACGGTTCTCTAAGATTGAGCGCTGAATTAATCGCGAGGCCCAGCATGAGCCTAAGCCAAAACCAAAGGTAACAAATGGCGTTTGCCCATTCGCAGTGTGTAAGGTATTTACTTCATACTCTAAAGACTGGAATGCATCATGACATTCCTTTTCGGTTTGCGCTTTAGCGTAAGCTTCGGCGTCGGCTATTTGCCATTTTTTGGCAGTAGCTAAGTGTTTTTCATGGCTTTTAGTGACGTAAGGAGAAAGAATCTCGTCGATGCGGTTAATCGTCGTGCCACCATAAATATGGCTGGCTACTTGAGCGATGATCTGGGCTGTTACTGCAGTTGCTGTTGAAATTGATTTTGGGGTTTCAATTTCAGCGTTACCCATTTTAAATCCGCCGGTTAACATGCCTTCTAAGTCGATTAGCATGCAGTTAAACATTGGGAAAAATGGTGCGTAATCTAAATCGTGAAAATGAATTTCGCCAGTTTCGTGAGCTTTTACTACATCTCGCGGAAGCAAATGAGTTTTAGCGTAGTGTTTTGCCACAATACCCGCTAACAAATCGCGTTGAGTAGGAATAACCTTACTATCTTTATTCGCATTTTCGTTAAGTAACGCGGCATTGCTTTGTTCAACCAAACCACGGATCTCAGCATTTAACACGCTGCGCTTTTCACGAGCAACGTCGCGGTCGTGACGATATTCAATGTAAGCACGTGCTAAAGTCTTGTTATCACTTTCCATTAAGTAGTTTTCAACAGATGATTGAATATCGTTGATATCTACTTCAGGTAAGTTCAAAAACTGTTCTGTTACTTGTTGGGCAATTTGCAATGCAACTAGGTTGTCCTTAACACCTAAAGCTTCAGCTGCTTTTAGCACTGCATCAACAATCCGCTTTGCGTCGTAAGGTACACGGCTTCCGTCTCGTTTTATCACGACTGTTTTCACGATTTACGCTCCAATTTCACTCACTCATTAAATAAAAAACTGTGGAACCCGCGCCACTAAAGGCTTCTAACAAAGAAACGCTCAAAAAAGCATCCAATGTGATGGTTATCCATATATTGTGGTTAAGGATTTTAGATCCCACTAGATATAGTAGTCGAGAGATTTTAAGGATAAAGCAAATACAAATGATCGAGATCAATCGAAGGGTAAAAAGTAAATTTAACCGCTCAAAAATGATTCACAACTCACAGCAAATTTTTAGCGCCTTTTCCACATTGAAGTCACGGTTGTTATACGCACCACAAACAAGGATAATAGCGGCTCGTTCCGCTGCATCTTATTTAAATGACTGAATATTTGTTGTTATTAATCAGTACCGTACTGGTTAACAATTTTGTGCTGGTTAAGTTCTTGGGTTTATGCCCATTTATGGGTGTGTCCAGCAAAGTAGAAACCGCCATCGGCATGGCCTTAGCAACCACTTTTGTGCTTACCCTTGCGTCAATGAGCTCCTATTTAGTAGAACAATACATATTGTTGCCGCTAGATATTGTTTATCTGCGCACCATGAGTTTTATTTTGGTTATTGCCGTTGTGGTTCAGTTCACCGAGATGTTTGTGCAAAAAGCCAGCCCTGCACTGCACCGTGTATTAGGCATTTACCTGCCTCTTATCACCTCTAACTGTGCAGTATTAGGTGTGGCGCTACTAAACATTAATGAGCAGCATGATCTATTTGAATCAATTATCTATGGTTTTGGTGCAGCAGCTGGCTTCTCGCTAGTGTTAATTTTGTTCTCAGCAATGCGTGAACGCCTAGTGGTAGCAGATATCCCTCTACCTTTTAAAGGCGCGGCGATCGCCATGATCACAGCAGGGCTTATGTCTTTAGCCTTTGTCGGCTTTACTGGATTAATTAAGTAGTATGTTTAGATGTTAGAAGCACTTATTGCCATCACCCTTCTAGCCTTAGTATTTGGTGGAATACTGGGTTATGCAGCCATCAAATATAAAGTTGAAGGCAACCC
The DNA here is from genome assembly GCF_056958115.1 of Agarivorans sp. D1326. Lineage (NCBI taxonomy): Bacteria > Pseudomonadati > Pseudomonadota > Gammaproteobacteria > Alteromonadales > Alteromonadaceae > Agarivorans > Agarivorans sp. D1326. The sequence continues at coordinate 36,951 of NZ_JBTWEN010000002.1, forward strand.
CATTGCCGATCAAGTGGAAGCACTGCTACCTCAAACACAGTGCGGACAATGTGGTCATCCAGGTTGTCGGCCCTACGCTGAAGCCATCGCCAACGGCGAAGCAATAAACAAATGCCCACCAGGCGGAGAAGAGACTGTAGTAAAACTAGCGGAATTGCTAGGGGTTGAAGCGATCCCTCTGGATGAGTCAGCCGTAAAAGAAGATGACCGAAAGAAAGTGGCCTACATCGTCGAAGATGCGTGTATCGGTTGTACCAAATGCATTCAAGCTTGCCCTGTAGATGCCATTATGGGCGCAAATAAACATATGCATACGGTTATTACTAAAGAATGTACCGGATGCGAGCTATGTGTGGCCCCCTGCCCAACCGATTGTATTGAAATGCGCCCAATACCAACAACAACCAAAAACTGGGATTGGAAATTGAACCAAATAGATGTCGCAATCATCGAGGAACAAAAATAGATGGTGGCGTGGTTAGACAAAATTAAACAAGGTTTTACTTGGAACTACCAAGGTGGTGTCCACCCAGAAACCAATAAGCAGGATATCAACTGTGGTAAGCCTGAACTAATCAACTTGCCTAACGAGTTAAGCATACCTGTCCAACAGCATATTGGCAGCGCAGGCAAGCTACTAGTAGAAGTTGGCGATAAAGTGTTACGTGGACAAGCCTTAACCGAATCTCAATTCTTTCAAGCGCCACCAGTTCATGCGTCCCTTTCGGGTGAAATCATCGCGATTGAACCAAGAGTTTCTGCGCATGCTTCAGCCATTCCTGAATTAAGTGTCGTTATTCGCGTAGACAAAGAGCAACAAGACGCGCAATGGCCAAGCCCTCTGAGTGATGAAGAATTAAATCCCGAAGCGATTTGCCAACGCGTTCATTTATCGGGTATTTCCGGCATGGGCGGCGCTGGCTTCCCTACTGCTTTAAAAATTACTCCGCATAAACCTTTAGACGTACTGATTATAAATGGCGCAGAATGCGAGCCCTATATTTCGGCTGACGATTGCTTAATGCAGAACTATGCAGCGGAGATAATCGGTGGTGTCGCCTTACTACAAAAAGTACTCAAGCCAACGCTTACCATAGTTGCCGTCGAAGATGACAAACCCAAAGCCATTAAAGCGCTAGAAGCGGTTGGCAATCAAGATATCATCATTCGAAGCATCCCTACCAAATATCCCTCTGGTGGTGAAAAGCAACTTATCCAAGTTCTTACTGGAAAAGAAGTTAAAGCTAACCAGCTACCTATTGACCTAGGCATGCTGGTGCAAAATGTAGGCACTGCTTACGCAGTGTATCAAGCAGTAGAGCTAGGCGAACCGCTAATTTCTAGAGTAGTCACCCTTGCCGGAGATCTAGTCACCAGTCCTAGCAATTACTGGGTGCCGATTGGCACAGCAGTATGCGATGTGATCAACAAAAAGCTACAGGGTGAGCCTAACGCGCCAACCATTATGGGCGGTTCGATGATGGGCTTCATGCTACCCAGCAACCAAGCACCGGTGGTAAAAACAACTAACTGTCTGATTGTTAACAACCCCATGGCTGCTGAAAACGAATCACCGTGTATACGATGCGGTGAATGTGCTCAAGCCTGCCCAATGGGCTTATTACCTCAGCAGTTGTATTGGTACGCCAAAGGGGACGAATTAAATAAAGCGCGCGATTTTAACATAATGGACTGTATTGAATGTGGAGCCTGCGCCTTTGTTTGTCCAAGCGAAATCTCTTTGGTACAACACTACCGAACTGCAAAAGCTAAAATACGCAGCGAAGACATTGCACAAAAAGAAGCCGATATAGCCAAACAACGCTTCGATGCACGCCAAGCTCGTTTAGAAAAAGACAAATTAGAACGTAAAGCGAAACACCAACAAGCAGCTTTACGTAGACAAGCTCAAGCAGAAGACAGCGCTAAGCAAAATAAACCTGATCCTGTCGCAGCGGCCTTAGCAAGAGTCAAAAACAAACAAGCGGCTAGTCCAGCAGCAAAACAAGACGAGACTGGTGAATGGGTACCAGATAACCAAGCGGCTATCGCCGCTAGAGAAGCTCGTAAAGCTGAGCGAAGAGCTCAAAAAGAAGCTAATGAGACTAAAGCCAGCGCTAACCCGGCAGTCGCTGCGGCCATCGCACGGGCTAAAGCTAAAAAAGAAACAGATAACAGTGGGTCGATAAGCGAGTCTAAGCCTAGCGCAAACCCTGCAGTAGCAGCGGCTATCGCGCGTGCTAAAGCCAAAAAACGACAAAATCAAGATAACGAAACTACCGCTGAAGACAACACAGTTGAATCCAGTAATCCAGCTGTGGCTGCTGCCGTTGCTAGAGCTAAGGCGAAAAAAGCACAAGCTCAGCAACAATCGGAACCAACAACCGCCACTAATCCCGCCGTAGCCGCCGCTGTCGCACGGGCTAAAGCTAAAAAACTAGCTAGCCAAGAAGTAAGTGCGGTTCAAGCCAACAACAATCTAGATAAGCCTACGGCTAAATCGTCGGCAAATCCTGCTGTTGCCGCAGCAATAGCCAGAGCTAAAGCAAAAAAAGCCGCGCTAGCAGCCGACGCGTCTGTTGATGCTGGCAAGGCAAACGATCAGGATGATGAAGCTTTAAAGGCCCCTCTTGCTCGAGAGCAATCGGTTCAACAAAATACTCAAGATAGTACTACTAATAACAACAACGCTAAGGCTAAGGCCATCGCAGCAGCGGTTGCAAAAGCTAAGGCCAATAAGAAAGCGGAGGCCGTAGCTGAAGCTCCCGCAAGCCCAGAAAAGCCAGCCAAAAAAGTTAACCCTGCGGTCGCCGCAGCAGTTGCTCGCGCTAAAGCTAAAAAACTAGCAGAACAACAGCGCGAAGAGAAAGATACCAATGAATAGCACTAACATAAAAAGCTCACCTTTCGTTAGAAAGCCCTTAAAAACAAAAACATTGATGTTTTGGGTGATTCTTTGTCTTTTACCAGGTTTATTAGTTCAAAGCTTTCATTTTGGAATAGGCACCATAACCCAAGTATTGCTGGCATCTATGGTTGCGGTGCTAAGTGAAACCTTAGTGCTTATATTACGTAAGCGACCTGTTTGGCCAACCTTAAGTGATAACAGCGCGCTAGTTACTGGCATTTTGATTGGTTTGGCACTTCCAGCCTATGCTCCCTGGTGGATTGCGCTTATTGGCAGTTTCTTTGCAATTGTTGTAGTTAAGCATTTGTATGGGGGTCTTGGGCATAATATTTTTAACCCTGCTATGGCTGCCTACGTGCTTTTATTAGTGTCTTTCCCAGTAACGATGACAAGCTGGATGCCTCCACAAAGTCTGATAGTTGAAAACTTATCTAGCATCGATGGTTTATCGCTCATTTTTAGTGGGTTTACCGTAGACGGTTTTAGCATTAAACAAATTGCCAGCATCGATGGCCATACCATCGCCACACCGCTTGATGAGATGAAAACACAACTTACTTTAGGTTTTACATCCAATGAAATATCAAGCCATGAGATTTACAGTAGTTTTGCAGGGATTGGCTGGCAATGGATTAATTTAGCCTACTTAGCAGGAGGTCTTGCGCTTATCTACTTAAAGGTGATTCGCTGGCATATCCCCTTGGCATTTTTGACCGCCCTATTCGCTTTGAGCCTACTTTCTGCAGCCATCAATCCTGATCATTCAATTCCGGTGCTGCTGCAACTATTCTCCGGCGCTACCATGATTGGCGCATTTTTCATATTGACCGACCCGGTAAGCGCAGCAACGAGCAACCTAGGTAGGATTATTTACGCAAGCTTGGTTGCGTTATTGGTATTTGTTATTCGAAATTATGGCGGCTATCCAGACGCAATCGCCTTTGCTGTATTACTCGCTAATATGGCAGTGCCAATGATAGATCACTTCACCAAGCCCCGAGTTTATGGTTACGGCGAGGGAAATAGTAATGACAACTAAGCGCCAATCAATGACTAAAAACGCAGCGATGTTGGCCCTATTCGCCTTTGCATGCACCTTGTTAGTGGTTATCGTTAATTACTTTACAGAGCCAAGAATTGAACAACAGGTTAAAGCGCAACTGATTAGGTCAACTAATGAAGTCTTATCGGAAGAGGTAGCCAATAGTGCTTACCAGCAACGATGCATAGTAGTTAACGAGCCACAGTTTTTAGGTAACGATAAAGACCAAACCATCCGACTTATTGAATTAAACCAAGAAACAGCGGCTTACGTTTATCAAACCATTGCACCAGATGGTTACAGCGGAGAAATTCGCCTGCTAGTAGGTTTAAATGCAGACTCAACTATTAGCGGTGTGCGTGTTGTACAGCATAACGAAACACCAGGCTTAGGTGATAAAGTTGAAACTAGAAAATCAGATTGGATTTACCAGTTTAATGGACAACGTTTAATGGATGCCAAGGACCCTCGTTGGGCTGTAAAAAAAGACGGTGGTCAGTTTGACGCCTTTACTGGCGCTACTATCACGCCGCGTGCGGTTGTGAAAGCAGTAAAAAACGTGTTGATTTACCACGCCACAAATCAGCAAAGCATTAATGACAATGCGACAGATTGTTAAAGGAGTTATTTGATGAGCGAATATAAACAATTAGCTTGGCAAGGCCTTTGGAAAAACAATCCTGGTTTAGTTCAATTACTCGGCTTGTGCCCTCTTCTCGCGGTTACCTCGACGGTAACCAATGCTCTTGGTTTGGGTGTTGCCACCATGCTAGTACTGATAGCCTCAAACACCACAGTATCACTGATTCGTAAATGGGTGGCTAAAGAGATCCGCATTCCTGTATTTGTTATGGTTATTGCATCCTTTGTGACCTGCATACAACTGTTAATGAATGCCTATACCTACGGCTTGTACCAAAACCTAGGAATATTCATTCCTCTCATAGTGACCAACTGCATCATCATCGGTAGAGCCGAGGCATTTGCTGCACGTAACAGAGTTAAGCCAGCTGCGTTCGATGGATTAATGATGGGAATTGGTTTTGGTTTGGTACTTGTTGCAGTAGGCGCAATTAGAGAGCTTTTAGGAAATGGCAGCTTGTTTTACGGAATTGAACTGCTGTTAGGCGAATGGTCGTCTTTTTTATATGTTCAAATCGTAGATTTTAACGAACACTTTTTGGTTGCGATACTTCCGCCGGGTGCATTTTTGGTGATGGGATTTATCATCGCTCTTAAAAATGTCATAGATAACCGCGCTAAAACCAAACAAGCAGCGTCAGAAACCCTTTCAAACAATACTCAAAGCGCATGAATAAACAAAAAAGATTAGAAATTCTAACTCGACTTAGAGATAACAACCCACATCCAACTACAGAGCTAAACTTTTCTAGCCCTTTCGAGCTGCTTGCTGCTGTATTGTTATCTGCTCAGGCCACCGACGTATCGGTGAACAAAGCTACCGACAAGCTTTACCCAGTTGCTAATACCCCCCAAGCTATTTTTAACTTAGGGGTAGATGAGCTTAAAACTTACATAAAAACAATTGGCTTGTTTAACTCTAAAGCTGAGAACTTAATAAAAACCTGCAAGATCTTGATTGAACAACACGGTGGAGAGGTTCCAGAAAGCCGAGAAGCCTTAGAAGCATTGCCAGGCGTTGGCAGAAAAACAGCCAACGTAGTACTAAATACTGCCTTTGGCTGGCCAACTATCGCAGTAGATACACATATATTTCGGGTTTCTAACCGCACCAAATTCGCCATGGGGAAAAATGTTGATCTGGTCGAAGAGAAATTACTAAAGGTAGTGCCAAAGGAATTTAAAGTAGATGTGCACCACTGGCTAATTTTGCATGGCCGCTATACCTGTGTTGCACGAAAGCCTCGTTGCGGCTCGTGTATTATCGAAGACTTATGTGAATTTAAAGATAAAATCGATTAAGGAAAGAAGCTAGCTAATAGCTGCTATATATCAGTACCTTAGATAAATTGAGTAAAGCGAGTTTATTGGCATTTACAGCAATGCCAGCTGCGATTCTTAATAAAATGTAAATACTGATTCAATTGAATGCCCATTTATCAAAATAGCGAATCATAATAAGTTTGCTCTTAAGCAATTCGGGAACTCCGCTTGCAAAACCAGGAGAGCATAAATGAACAATGCAGCTGTAAACGTAAGCAGTCAATTAGAACAAGCCCAAGCTTTAACCCTACCCTCTAGACAACAAATGCTTGCACGTTCCCCTTCTGTAAACACCTTCTGGAATAGTAACCAACAACTACTAGTTAGTGCATGGAAAGAGTGGGAAACCTCAAGCAATGGCTCGTTACTTGAGGCTAGTGAAACTCTAATAGATGAAAAACTACAAAGCGCAGTAAACTCAGCTTGGGATGACCCATCAACGGAAAACCTAGTTAAAGATTTGTGGCAAGAAGCAGCCCCAGGTGTATACACCGCACAGTTTTTTAAGCCTGAAAAACTTATTGAATTACGCCACTACCTAGATGGCATAGCTACAGCAGGCATTCCTTTAAAGCCACCTTATGGAATAGTGCTAAATAGGCATGGGGCTATGCTTGACGAACGCTCTGAAGGCTACCTTGCTGCCCCTAGTTTTCAGGCGTTTTACCGCAAACTACTCGATAAGTATATGCGTCCAATCGCTCGCCTGTTGCTCCCTGAAGTATACGGATATGACAGCCAAACATTTGGTTTTTCTATTCAGTGGCAAGCAGGAATGGACACTTCATTAAGGCTTCATACCGACGCTTCATCGGTAACAATGAATATTAATATGAACTTGTCCGATGAAAAATTTACGGGCTCAGAAGTTGATTTTTATGATCCTAATACCGGAAGTATTAAAAGACTTTCTTTCGAACCGGGTACAGCAATGATTCATCGTAGCAACGTTGCGCATGTATCACAAGCAATACGAAGTGGTGAACGTACTAACATGGTGCTTTGGTTATATGGCGACCAAATGCAAACGCCGTATGCCAGCAAGCAACAAAATCCAGTTTCTGCTAGGGAGCGTTGGAGTATACCTTCAGGGGTGCGTGACAGAAGTGCGCTGTTCTAAAGATAAATGAAAAAGGTAGAGCAAGTTGCTCTACCTATGTTTTTATAGCAAGTCTTTGCCTAACGAGATAACCACTCTTCGGTTGCGTTCTCTGCCCATGGTGTTGTCGTTACGGGCAACGTGCCTGCGCTCACCATGTCCGGCTACCTCAATGACACTTTCATCTAACCCGCCAGACTTAAAGTAATCTTTAACCATGTTAGCGCGCTTTTCCGAAAGCTCTTGGTTAATCCACTTACCCCCATAACTGTCGGTGTAGGCATCAACCAACACTACATCTATCTCTGGGTCATGTTTTACGTAATCACCTATAAGTTGCAAACGTTTCTTGGAACGCGGGGTCAACTCATTGCTATTCGATTGATAGGTCAAAACTGTAAAGGCGATGTCGTCAAACGAGTACGGAAGTAAGCGCCCTACACATTTTAAAAAGTCGTTGTATTGGGTTTTAAAGTTGATCGAAGAGATGCCAACAGCTGTTGTATTGTTGCTAGCGTACCAGTCATTAAAGTAAAAAGTAGGTACGTTACCGTCTTCTAACTCACTCAGCATTTGCCACGCAGGCTGGGCATTTACGTAGCCATCAAATTGCTGATAAAAGGATAATTCGCTAATACGCTTAGAACTTGCACCTGGCTTCCATTTCGGCGGAACACTTCGTAATGAGACTTGGTGAGTTTCTGCGGAAATCCTGTACATATCCAAATAGAAATCTAGATTTACGTCTTTTGATGAGCGACTAATGAAACTCGCTACGCCAAAAGAGGGAATGAAATGATCCATTCTACATTCAATAGGCGTTTTATTTGACACAACCCAAGTTGAGTCGTCTAGCGATGCTGAATAATTGCGCACGTTTGCTTGAGCAGACATTGCGCTTAATGCCAAAGGCAGCAATAAGTAATGTTTCATTAGCAGAAATCCTCTCTTCTCCATAAATTATCGGCATCTAAGCGATAATCTTTAAAGCAAATTAGCGATTCTTTGCGGCTTTTGTAATAATGCGCGCTTCTAATATTAGTTACCCACATTATGACCATTACTGAACTCACGACCGAATTAATGTCTAGTCGATTTCGCGGCTACTATCCTGTAGTTATCGACATAGAAACAGCTGGCTTTAACGCTAAAACAGATGCGTTACTAGAAATTGCAGCTTGCTTGCTTAGCTTTAACGAACAAGGCGAACTTTATGTTCTAGAAAGCTTACAGTTTAACGTTGAGCCTTTTGAAGGCGCTAACCTAGAACAAGCCGCTTTAGAGTTTACCGGAATAGATCCTAATAACCCTTTGCGTGGCGCAGTAAGCGAAGACTTTGCGCTAAAAGAGATGTTTAAGCCAATACGTAAGGCATTAAAAGCTCATGGTTGTAACCGGGCTGTAATGGTGGCTCACAATGCTGCCTTTGATATGGGCTTTTTTAACGCAGCAGTAGAGCGTTGTAATATTAAGCGTAATCCTTTCCATCCTTTTGTGAGCTTTGATACTACCAGTATTAGTGCCCTAGCCTTAGGCCAAACTGTTTTAGCCAAGGCATGTAAAGAAGCTGGCTTAGAGTTCAGCAACGAAGAAGCACACTCAGCACTATACGACGCGCAAAAAACAGCAGAGCTGTTTTGCCTGATTGTTAACAAGTGGAAAAACCTAGGCGGTTGGCCCTTACCAAAACCAGATCAAGATGAGAACCAATAATCGATGATTGCTAATCCTGTTGTATTGTCGGTTTGCTTAATGTTGGTACTAAGTCTACTGCGTGTAAATGTAGTATTAGCTTTATCGATAAGTGGAATTATTGGCGGGCTTTTATCCGATTTAAGCTTGACGGAAACTATAGCCGCTTTTGAAGCCGGTTTAGGAGATGGCGCTAATATCGCTTTAAGTTATGCTCTGCTTGGTGCGTTTGCTGTAGCCATTGCCAGAAGCGGCTTAACCGATATGATTGCTAACAAGATTGTACGTTTAGTAAATTTGCATAAAGATCAGCACCTTTCTTTGGTGAAGTGGATGATGCTTGGCGCCATCATATTAATGGCAGTAAGCTCGCAAAACCTAGTTCCAGTACATATTGCCTTTATTCCAATATTAATTCCGCCCTTAATCGCTGTATTCAATCAACTAAACATGGATAGGCGAATCATTGCCTGCTGTATCACTTTTGGTTTAGTCACCACTTATATGTGGCTACCCTATGGCTTTGGCAGCATATTTTTAAACCAACTGTTACATGGCAATATTTTGTCGGCAGGCTTAACGATTGATAAAAGCCAGTTACCCATTGCTATGACAATACCAGCCCTAGGAATGGGGTTAGGTCTACTTACAGCCATATTTTTTTCTTATCGGCAGCCAAGAACTTACCAAACAACGATCAATACTAGTGAAAAACGCACAAGTCAAATACAGACTAGCCCCTTAAAAACCAGTTTGAATATCACCATTATAATCGTTGCCTTAGTGGTAAACGTTTATACTGAGTCGATCATTATGGGCGCTTTAACTGGCTTCCTGCTGCTCACTACCGCGTCAGGCTTAAAGCCCCAGAATAGCCAAGACTTGTTTGTTGAAGGCGTTAAATTAATGGCCTTAATTGGATTCATTATGATTGCAGCAAATGGTTTTGCTGGCGTAATGAAAGCTACTGGTGGTGTACCAGAACTAGTAAATAGTGCTCAAAGTATACTTGGTGATAACAAGGCCTTTGCTGCTGCAATGTTGTTGCTAATGGGATTACTAATTACTATGGGAATAGGTTCGTCATTTTCAACCATTCCCATTATTGCCGCTATATACGTTCCACTCGCTCTCTCGCTAGGTTTCTCCGAGTTAGCAACGGTTGCCTTGGTTGGAACATCTGCGGCGCTTGGAGATGCAGGCTCGCCAGCTTCAGACTCTACACTAGGCCCTACTGCCGGCTTAAATAGCGATGGCCAGCATGACCACATATGGGACACCGTTGTACCTACATTCTTGCACTTCAACCTACCACTGTTGGTTTTTGGTTGGATAGCAGCTATTGTTCTATAGAGCTAACAAACTGTTTTAATTACACATTGCACGTTAACACCGGAATACGAATTGACTGAATCAGCCCTAAGCATTGAAAAACTAAAACCTAACTTTTCGCTAGAGAACATAAACCCAACTAACGACATTCAGTGGTCGAGTTTATTACCTATAGCAAAAACTAGTTTTGACCACTTTACTCAAGCCAATAATCATCAACAAGTTATGGTTTGTCAGGCCCCTAGTTTCTTCAATTTGCATTCAGTACTCGCAGACTTTGCCAAAGACCTTAATATTGAGCAACAAGCTTACGTCTTAGTATTCAACCCTACCCAGCCACAGCGCCCTTATTGTGTTGAGCTTTCACAAAAAGCCCAACAAGCTTTTGAGCAAGCTATGTTGCAGATGGAAGATTTGCTAAACAAAGATTTTGGTTCAGAACTTTTAGCCAAAGAGATAGGTGAAGAATTAGCGTTTATGGAAGAGTCTCAATCCGACTCCCTTAGCAAAATTCTAAAAAGACTTAACCAAGCGCAGGTTCCTGAGCAAGTATTAAATCTTATCAAACAGCTATTTGAATACCTTGTTGAGTTGCCTTCTTTCACCTCGATTCAAAAGTTCTATAAAACTTGGCTTAGCAAGCCAACACTAAGTTATTGTCATGAATTTACTAGAGCAACTATTTTTGGCCAATATCTTGCCCAACCTACAGCTGATAGCACAGAGTTAGTGGAAGTAAATTTAGGGTCTATTCATCATTCAGCTTCCGGGATATTGGTGTTAAATGCCGAAGATATTCTTGCAGAAGCGAAGCTTTGGTTTGAACTAAAAGCTAGTTTAACTACCTCAATTTTTTCGTGGGATAAATTGCAAGGCGAAAAGCTAACTAGCCAACCTCAACATTTGTCGGTAACGACCAAGTTAGTACTTATTGGTAATGCCAATGCCATTGCCGATTTATATGAGCTCGACCCAAGTATAAAAAACCTAGGGCTATTAGAAACAGAACTGCCATTAGAAGTAGAAGCAAGCTCAACCAACATCAATTTGTATTTGAGCCACTTAAATGGTGAATTACATCAACGCGGCTTATCCAGCTTAACAACGGAACTTTACGAATGCGTTTTGAACTACGCAGCTAAACTTTGTGAGCATCAACAATATTTAAGTCTAGATGTACAAGAACTAATTGCCCTACTTCAGTCACTAGAGCTCAATCAGTTTGCAGCGAACAGTCAAGGCTTTACCCAAGCACTAAAACACTTAAACGATAACGTTAACAACCAACAAAAGTTTAGTGATCTATCCTATAGAGAAAGACAAACAAACATTTGTTTATGCGGTGAACAGGTTGGCCAAATAAATGGTTTATCGGTTATCGACTTCGCTGGCTTAGGTTTATCATTTGGTGAGCCCATCAGAATAACTGCAAATGTGTTTCAAGGTGACGGCGACTTTAACGATATAGAAAGAAAAGCAGAACTAGCAGGGAATGTTCACGCTAAATCAATGATGATCATTCATGGCTTTCTAAATCAATTGTTTGCCTCTGAGCATCATTTCCCTTATTCCGGCAACGTAGTATTTGAACAGTCTTATCATGAAATAGATGGTGACAGTGCTTCTCTCGCATCAGCCTTGGCTTTACTAAGCGCTATCTCAAAGCTTCCAATTCAGCAAAATACCGCAGTAACCGGCGCCTTAGATCAAAAAGGCAATGTATTAGCCGTAGGCGGCATAAACGAAAAGATCGAAGGTTATTTAAGGGTTACGCAACTTGTAAATACCAACCAGCCTATCCAGGTAGTAATACCGGAGGCTAACCTTAATCAACTGAATCTTTCGCAAGAGGTTTTAAACGCGGTTGAGCAAAAACAACTAAGCATTTTTGTTGTTTCTACCATTAGCCAAGCGGTGCCCTATTTGTTCAATCTGCCTGCTGGCGACCTACTCGATGAAGAAAGTGTTTACGGAAAAATCAACAAATTAATCAATCTACCAAACGATGAACCTGGTTTAATTCGCTGGCTTTTAAAGAAAGTATCTGACTTATTCAAGTTTTAGCGAAATTTTCGGACATCGGACTTGTTTAGCTTACACGTGTTAGCTAAAGTATCGGCAAATTTTTTAAAGGTATAATTCATGACTCAGGTTTCGCAAAAAGAACTAGGTAAAACTAGCTATGAACGCCAAGAATTGCTTGATTGCAGCCAAGGCCTTTTATTCGGTGAAGGAAACAGTAAGTTACCCGCACCAAACATGCTAATGATGGACCGCATTCTAAAAATCACCCACGAAGGTGGTGAGTTTGGCAACGGCGAAATCGTTGCTGAGTTAGATATTAACCCTGATTTATGGTTTTTTGATTGTCACTTCCCAGGTGACCCAGTAATGCCTGGCTGCTTAGGCTTAGACGCAATGTGGCAGCTTGTTGGATTTTTCTTAGGTTGGAGTGGCGGTCCGGGTAAGGGGCGAGCTTTGGGTGTTGGCGAAGTTAAATTCACTGGCCAAGTATTACCTACAGCTAAGAAAGTCACCTACCGCATTCAGATGAAGCGTGTAATTATGCGTAAATTAGTTATGGGTATTGCGGACGGCATTGTAGAGGTAGATGGTCGTCAGATTTACTCAGCAAATGATTTGAAAGTAGGTTTGTTTACCGACACATCAACTTTTTAGTATTCCTAATACGCTGATAGTAAAAAGCCCTATTTATAGGGCTTTTTTTATTTAGTTATTGTCTAATCCTGAAACGCGTTCTTCAACAGCCTCACGCCACCCACCGTACCAATGACCTCTTGCGTCTGCTCCACCATACGGACAGGTCTCTTTAGACCTTCCTGATAACCCTGCTTGATAACCTTTGGCATGCGCTCTTTCTAAACGATCGCGTTTTTGTCTTTTCATAGACTTCTTCCTCATCAAGATCAGAAAACAAATCAGGAGCCCACTTGGACTCCTGATCTACTATCGCTTATCGTTTTTAAAAAATCAAAAACTAAATTTTTAAGTATTCGCTAACTAATTGATATTTTTGTTGCACTAAAAAGACAATTTATCTTTTTATGAAACGCCTCACAAAAACAACAGGTAAGAGCAGTAAGCCTAACCACAAGCTAGAAGCCCCTTTACGCTCATACTTCACTTCTTCAATTTGTGGGCAAGTTGCTAAGTCATCGATATCTGTCACCGCAGGGTTTCTTACCAATTTAAGTAAAACCGCACGAGGATTTACTCCATTAATAAACTCTTCAGCACTTTCATAGTGATAACCGTTGGCAAATATTTCACCTTCATCATTAATATGAGTTGCAAACTCGAACCGGTACAGCGGTATCTGTGGCGTTCCGTCTTGCTCATAACAGGTTAATTGATTAAGCGTCCAGGTGTATGTCTTGTTACCTTCTAGGTAACGATTGTAATCTAATAAGATACCCGTTTGTCTACGTGTAGTACCATTATAAGCTGGCTGTTCTTCACTATCCCCATCTCGCCAACCTACGATTAAACCGCTATTATTGATATCGCTGAATTCGCTGTTAGCACCAGAAAATGGCTTGTTACGTAATGGCCAATTTACCTCTTGGTAGGTTGCTGAATTTTCATCACCATCATATACAAAACCTTCTACCGGACGGTTACGTGATTTAACTTCTACGTATCGCAAATTACCGACAATTAAGTTGGCGTCGTTTACTGAATTTGCCCAAGTATGGGATACGGAGTCTTCAAACTTGTCATTATCACCATCAATCCGAATATTTGGTATTTTATTTAGACTATAAGTACCATCACCATTGTCGGTATAGTAAGTAGCGCGGCCACGTGAACCGTTAGTGCTGTCATAGACATCATCTGAAGATATACCTACCAATATCTCGTTATTGGCATCTTTTACCAAGTTAAAATCTGGAGCATTGCCATAACGAGAACGAACGTAGCCTTCAACTAGTTGTTGCCCAACTACTTGCTCTCCATCTATTGCGTCTGTAATGTCCCATACCCATGCTTGAGTATCAAAACCTGAACAACGGTAGTAGTTTTCTCGGTTACCTGTTTGACACTCACCAAAGCTGTCGCTATTGGAATAACTGACACTACCTATGCCAATAACAAGGGTACGGCCATCTTTTTCGATAATTTGTAAGCCTGATGATAACCCACCTTTATCATCTTCTAGCTCGCCACTACTGTTAAAGGCTGTTGGTAGCAAAGTAACTTTAGCTTGGTCGCTTAAGCGCAAAGCAAACCCACGTTGAATAAAGTCCCTTGTATAATTTCCACCATCAGGATTGCTAAATGGCGCTGAGTCGTAGCCTACAGCCCAACCTAATTCACTATTGATATCATTCACTCGTGTATCAGTTGTGTAGTCACTGTTAGCAATATCATCGAAAATATAAAGTTTTTCGTTAATGGTATCCCAAGTAGGCAACGGCGGCAGGTTCTTGCCATCGGTATGCATCCCACTAATATTTCGATTGGCTAAGAAAGAGAGCACATTAGATTGGTACAAAACGGTTCTTTGTTCTCTTAAGCGTTTACGATAGGTATCGTAAAAACTATTATCTCCGTAGAAGAACAAGTCACATACTTCGCTAGCGTACTGGCAGCCATAGTCAAAAGTGGTTCTGTCGGAAAAGTCGTAAAAGCGAAAAGCACTTCTAAAAGTTTGAGCACTACCCGCTACATACTCCCCATCATTACTTGCGGCAGTAACAACTAGGTCACCATTAGCTTCGACAAGTCCGTTACTGGTTTCTAGTGGAATTTCTTCTATAAGATAATAGGATTCGGTTTGTGCTGCTTGAGCAAAGCTAGCAGACAATACTAAAGGCGCGAATGCCATTGCTAAAGAGCGTTTCATCATAGACTTCTTCATGAATTTTTTAGTTCTTCCAATTCTTCCCAGCGCATAAACAGGTCTTCTAAACTCTGCTCTGCTTTGGCTAAATCATTTAAAGTATTTTGAACGACGTCTTGTTCTAAATTAAAGAACTCAGGTTCATTTACTTTACTTTGTAATTCTTCTACTTGCGCCTCGGCAGCTTCCAATTTTTCGGGTAGCTGGTCAAGTTCCAGTTTCAATTTATATGACAACTTCTTCGATTGTTTTTGGGCTCGCTGACTAGAATCAGTTTTCTCAACAGCTTTTACAACAGGCGCTTTTTGCCGGTTTTCTATGTAATCTGCTACTTCAGAATATCCGCCTACATAGCTGTCTACATTACTGTTTCCATCAAAGAACCAAACATGACTTGCTGTATTGTCGATAAAGCTTCTGTCATGGCTAACCAATAACACTGTTCCTGGATATTGGCTTACCAACTCTTCTAGTAACTCCAGCGTTTCGACATCCAAATCGTTGGTTGGTTCATCTAAAACCAACAAATTGGCTGGTTTCAAGAATAATTTTGCCAACATGAGTCGATTTTTTTCGCCACCAGAAAGCGCTTTAACCGGAGTAAATGCGCGTTTAGGGTGAAATAAAAAGTCTTGTAGGTACCCCATCACATGGCGTTTATTACCGTTGATTTCAATTTCTTGTTTACCGCCAGCTAAATTATCTAGCAAGGTTTTTTCTGGGTCTAGCTCTTGGCGATACTGATCGAAATAAGCAACATTGAGATTAGTCCCTATTTTTAGCTTGCCTGAGCTTGGAGTTAACTGCTCAAGTAACAACTTGATAAGGGTTGATTTTCCACAGCCATTGCCTCCAACTAGCGCAATTTTGTCGCCTCGCATAACCAATAAGTCTAGCGGGGAGATAATAGGATAGGCATCGTCAGGGTAACCGAAACTTAGTTGCTCGGCTTCAAATACAATCTTTCCTGAACGCAAACCATCGTCGATTTGCATATTGGTAGTACCTTGGCGATTAACGCGTTCACTGCGTTCATTACGCATAGCTTTGAGCGCTCTAACTCGCCCTTCATTACGGGTTCTACGCGCTTTAATACCTTGACGAATCCAGGCCTCTTCTTCTGCCAAACGTTTGTCGAACAACGCATTTTGCTCTTCTTCAACACGTAGCCACTCTGCTTTACCATCTAAGTAGGCATCGTAGTTGCCGGGCCAGGAGGTAAGCACACCACGGTCTATGTCTACAATTCTGGTGGCGATTTTACGAATAAAAGCCCTATCGTGACTAATAAACACAATAGTGCCTTTAAAATTAAGCAAAAACTCTTCTAGCCATTTGATGGTATTAATATCCAAATGGTTAGTCGGTTCATCAAGCAGCAAAATATCTGGATCACCTGCCAACGCTTTTGCTAACGCAACTTTTCTTAGCCAACCACCGGAAAGGCCTTGCAAAGGAGCTTCTCCATCTAGCTTCATGGTTGTGAGAACTTGTTGAATTTCGTTATCAAATTTCCAGCCGTCTACAACATCTATCTCATGCTGTATTTGTTGCATACGTTTTAATTCGCGTTCACTGGAGTTTTCATTGATATTCGACGTTAAGTGGTGAAACTCGCTGAGCAATTTACCCATATGTGGTTTGCCTTCAGCGACGTAATCAAAAATACGTTGCTCACTCGCCTCAGGTGGATCTTGCTGTAATCGGGTGATGACAACGTCATTAACTAGTTGACGTTGGCCTGAGTCTAACTGAATAGCGCCTTCGATTACTTGCAACAAGGTACTCTTGCCAGCACCATTACGACCAACTAGACATACTCGTTCAGCTTTGTTTATTTGAACATTTGCTTTGTTTAACAGTGGCGTGTCGCCATATGCTAAAAAAGCGTCTTGTAAGTTTACTAACACGCACAACTCTCTATAAATTGTTCTAACTGGCTCGCGTCAAAAGGCCAGTTAATTCGTTGTTGACTGGGTTCGTGACACAACACAGGAATGCTATAACGGTATTGCTCGACTAAAGACTCGTCTTCGATTATGTCTTGTTCTTTTAGCTCATTAATATTGGGGTTAGCTAAAATTAACGCACGAGCATCCTCGCAAAGATGGCAACCATCAGTACTATATAAAACCCAAGTCATACCACTATTCCTTGTGTATCATCCAACAATTATGAATTTGTTTATTACGTTCAAAATCAGGCGATAAAGACTGACTTGAAATATTCTTAACTTTAAGCCCCAGCTTTGCTAAGGCTTCTATATCCATTTTGAATTGGCGTTTATTGTTTGAAAAAATCAACTGTCCACCCGGGTTAAGCAAGCGCGAAACCGAGCCTAGCAAATCAACGTGATCTTTTTGAATATCAAACACTTCATCCATCTTTTTTGAATTTGAAAAAGTAGGTGGATCAAGAAAAATCAAATCCCAACGTTGTGATATTTGTGTTTTTAGCCAAGCCATACAATCAGCACGAATAAACTCATGTTTGCTAATCGGAAGCTGGTTTAATCTAAAGTTGTCTTTTGCCCAGTTTAAATAGGTATTAGACATATCTACAGTTGTAACTTTAGAAGCCCCACCAAGTGCTGCATGAACCGAAGCTGAGCCGGTGTATGCGAAAAGATTGAGAACCTTTTTACTTTGGCTATGCTGTTGAATGTAATGCCGCATGTTCCGGTGATCTAAAAACAAACCAGTATCTAAATAATCGGTAAGATTAACGTAAAACTGAGCGCCATATTCTTGAACAACAAAGCGCTCTTTTTCGTCGCTATTACGTTCATATTGCTGGCGCCCTTTTTGTTGAGCACGTTGCTTAATTACTAACTTATCGTTAGCCACTAAGTCACTTTGTAAAAGCCCGGTTAGCAAATCCATTAAACGACGACGCGCTTTCGCGGGTTCAATACTCTTTGGAGCTCGATACTCTTGTACAATCACATAGTCGTCGTAGCAATCTACAGCCACATTGTATTCGGGTAAGTCTGCATCATATAAACGGTAACAAGTTATGTTGTCTCGCTTGATCCATTTCTGCAGCTTTTTCTTGTTTTTAAGCAATCGGTTTACAAAGTCTTCCGCATATTTACGTTGAGTCCCCTGCCCACCTTCGCCAATTTGGTAGATTTTCAGCACACAGTTAAGTGCACCATTTAAAAACTTATATTGCTTGTCACTACGCAGGCGCAGATAGTCGAGTAATTCTGGAGCAGCGGTAAACAGCGACAAACGCCAGCCAGGATAGTTTTCGCGTACGCTCGCACCAAAGGATAAGAATAAGCCGATAAGCTTAGTTAGCTCGCCGAGACGCTCACCATAAGGCGGATTGGACAAAATAAGTCCGGGCTCACTTGGCGCAGCCGGCAGATTCGCAGCATCATGAACATGTACTGAAATAATGTCACTAAGTCCAGCACGCTCGATGTTCGATTTAGCTAATGTAACCATGCGACGATCTATATCGTAGCCAATAAGACGCTGTTTACAATTTGCTAAGCCATATTGGGCTCTGGCTTTGGCATCGTTTCGAATGTCTTGCCAAGCAGAAGACGCAAAGTTGCGTAAGCGCTCAAACCCAAATTGTCGATTTAAACCAGGTGCGATGTCGGCGGCTTGCATAGCCGCTTCAATCAAAATTGTCCCGGAACCACACATTGGATCAATTAGATATTTTTCTTGCCAGTTACTACGAATCGCCAAGGCCGCAGCAAGGTTTTCTCTAACTGGTGCTTCACCTTGTTCTAAACGATAACCTCGTCGGTGGAGGGCTACGCCAGATAAATCAATTGAAATGGCTAAATGTTTACCCGCTAAACGAACCACTATTCGCGCGTCTTCGTCGGTTTTAGCCACATTGGGGCGAACGCCTTCCAGCTTATTAAATTGATCAACAATGGCATCTTTTACTTTAAGCGCACCAAACTGGCTATTGTCTATATAGTGGTTTGTTCCACTACAATGCACCGAGAACGTTTGATCTACACTAAAGTACTTATTCCAACGTACTGAATAGGCAGCTTCATATAGCTCATCAACGTTTTCTGCTTGAGTCTCTACTAAGCGCAACAATATGCGAGAGGCAACACGTGACCACATACAAATTTTGTAGGCGGTTGGCCAGTCACAACTAAAGCTAACACCGGCTACTGTTTGTTTGCAGTTTTCTGCACCCAGCGCGGTAATTTCATCTAAACATAAGCTTTCTAAACCTTTAGCGGTCGAAGCGAAAAAATCTGCCATTTCGATACTCTATTTATTTAACCCGTGGATTATACCTGTTTTGCTAAGGATCAGTAGTAAAAGCCTCATTCGGATAAATAATCGGCACTTGGATAATTAAAACAAATAATCTCTTGTATTATCACTACTCTGTGCGTACTATGCGCTCCGCAATAACGGACGCGGGATGGAGCAGTCTGGTAGCTCGTCGGGCTCATAACCCGAAGGTCGTTGGTTCAAATCCGGCTCCCGCAACCAATTCTTTATTTAAGAATTGCTTAGTTCGAATAGCTAAGCCAACTAACTATTCAAATCACTTAACTACTTTAGTTAAGACCGGACGCGGGATGGAGCAGTCTGGTAGCTCGTCGGGCTCATAACCCGAAGGTCGTTGGTTCAAATCCGGCTCCCGCAACCAATTCTTTACACTCTTCAAGCTAACAGCTGCTTAATCAGCAGCCAGCCCTTAGTTAAAATCCATACAAACCAATATTTTCTAGGTGAACCCTTGCCGGTTGTTTAAGCACGAACAGTGCTGCCTCGGCTAAATCACTTACTTGTAGCCACCCAGGCTTTATATCCGATTCACACTCAGGAGCAGGTACCTGTACCAAGCCTGGACACAAGCTATGTACTCTAATGCCGTGCTCTCTTACTTCTTCTTGTAATGCTGCTGCTAAACCGAGCACTGCGAATTTTGCTGCGCAGTAAGGTCCAGCATTGGCATAGCCATTTTTAGCTGCTTGCGAAGCAATATTAAGGATAAAGCCACCTTGATTAGATTTCATGCTTGGCAATACTGCTTGGCTCATTAAAAAAGTGCCTTTGGTACAAGTGTCTACAACCAAATCCCAGTCTTCTTCACTGCAGTGTTCAATAGTTTCGCCAACACCTAGTCCACTATTGTTTACCAAAATATCTACACGGCCAAACTGAGCTATTACGAAGTCTTTTAGCGCCTGTACTTGTTGTTTGATGCGGATGTCAGCAGCATAGCAATGAACGCTTAACTCATAATCATTTTTTAGCTTGCTTACCGTTTGCTCAAGTTTAGTTAAATCTCTCGAGCTAATGACAACTATAGCGCCCTGCTCCGCTAAGGCTTTTGCTATTGCCAAACCGATACCGCTGCCACCACCTGTTACTATTGCAACCTTTCCATTCACGCTTTCCATCTATTTACCTTTGTTCGGATTATTGAAGTGAGTATTCTGCAAGTTTACTGGACACAATCAACACTATAGTGCTAGTTTTATCGTACTTTGGTACGAAGCAAACAAGGGTATTCGATTGAACGATTTTTCCGATCGCCTAAAAGAATTAATGGGTGAACAAAGCGTTAGCGGCTTTGCCCGAAAAGTAGAACTAAACGAGAGCCTAATCAGGAAATACTTAAAAGGCTCAGAGCCAAGTCTGTCTAAAGCCAATCAAATTGCACAAAAAGCCAATTGTTCACTTGAATGGTTAGCTACCGGTGAAGGCTATCAATACCGAAAAGCAGAAGTAGTTGATATGGAAGCGCTTGAAAAAGCAGTTGAGCTTACCTTGGCGGCAGCTGAGCAGCACGATTTAAGCGTAGAAAATGAAAAAGTAATGAAGGTGATTGTGGCTACATATCAATACTTAAGAACAACACGTAAAAAAGATGGCTACTTTGATTTAGAAGAAGCAAAACCCTTTGTAAGATATGTGATGGGCTTATGTGGTTAAAAAAAGAAGGGTTGCCAAGGCAACTCTTCTTTTTGGTATTTACATTTAGAAGGTTTAAAACTCTTTGTAGTCGCGATACTTCACGTTAAAGAAGATAACGTACAATACCGGAACGATTAGCAAAGTAAGAACGGTCGCTACGCCTAAACCAAACATTACCACTGCAGCCATAGACTCGAAGAATACATCTGAGATCAACGGTGCTACGCCTAAAATGGTTGTTACTGCAGCCATACAAACCGGCCTAACCCTGCTTACGGTAGATTCAAATACAGCTTGGTAAACCTCTTTACCCGCAGCTATATCTGCACTGATTTGATCGAGTAATACAATGCCGTTTTTAAGCAGCATACCCGATAAACTTAACATTCCAAGCAGCGCCATAAAACCAAATGGCTTTCCTAGGAACAGCAAGCCAGAGGTAATTCCGATTAATGCTAAAGGTACACAACACCAAATCACTAATGGCTTTTTAACCGAATTAAACAGGAATACCGTAATCAAGAACATTATTAAATAGCCCATCGGTAAAGATGCAAATAAAGCTTCTTGTGCATCGCCCGAAGATTCGTATTCGCCGCCCCATTGCAACTCGTAACCAGGAGGTAAATCTAAAGCTTCTACCTGAGGTTTTACGATAGAAAACAATTCAGCTGGAAGGATGTCATATTCAAAGTCTGCGTCAGCAAATATGGTTAAGGTACGCTTTTTATCGCGGCGTTGAATAATAGGGTCTTCAAACTTAACGCTAAAGCCGTTCACAACTTGTTGAATAGGAATATAGCTATTTAAGGTTGGGCTCCAAATACGCAGGCTATCCAAAGAATCAATATCAACACGCTCTTCATCAGGCAAACGACCTACGATTGGCATTAAGTTTGTCCCTTCGCGGTATAGACCAAAGCTTAATCCGGCAAAAGCGAACTCCAGGGTTTGGTCAACATCAGACTTGTTGATACCTAAGCGCCTTGCCTGTGTTTCGTTAAAGTTAGGTTCTATGTATTTAACGCGGTCACGCCAGTCATGACGAACATTCACTGTGCCAGGAGTGTCATTGAAGATCTTCTGAATGTCTGCCGAAATTGAGCGCAATACATCAGGATCGGCCCCTAGTACGCGTGCTTCTATCTTGGCATCTGTTGAAGGTCCAATTTCTAAATTCTTGAACTTAAACTGCGCCTGAGGAAACTGCTGTTCAACCCCTTTACGTAGCGACGACATAGCTGCCGCTGCAGTTTCTGAAGTGGTTGTACGTACTGCTATTTGGGCAAATGCACCATAGTTTTTCTCTGGCGAGTAGGTCAACATAAAGCGTTGAAAGCCCTTGCCTACCGTCGATGACACAAATTCAACTGCGTTTGTATCTCGCGCCATTTGTTCCATCTCTGAAACCGCTTCTCGTGTTTCCCTAATGTCTGTACCTTCTGGCATCCAAACATCGATTAAGAATATCGGTGTAGAAGATGGCGGAAAGAATGATTGTTTTACATAACCAAAGCCCACAATGGACATAACAAAAAGTACAACAATTACAATTACGGTGGGCCATTTGAAGCGTAGACAAAAATCTAACAACACTTTGTAGGTATTAAAGAATGCGCCTTTGTAAGGGTCACTGTCTTCACCTTCAACTTGCTTATCGCCTTCTTTGCCAAAGAACAACTGGGCAAAAAATGGAGTAATAGTAATCGCGGTAATCCAAGACAAAAACAACGAGAACAACAACACGTAGAACAACGATGCCGCAAATTCACCGGTAGAATCTGGAGATAAACCAATTGGAGCAAAGGCGGTAATGGCGATAATCGTTGCGCCTAGCAACGGCCACATGGTTTGACCTACAATTTCTTGAGACGCCTTTAAGGTACTTAAACCTTTCTTACGCCCCATTAGTATGCCTTCGACAACAACAATGGCGTTGTCGACTAACATTCCAAGCGCGATGATTAATGCCCCAAGGGAAATCCGTTGTAGTTCAATCTCCGCTTGCTTCATTAAAATAAATGTTCCTAAGCAGGTTAAGAACAAAATTAGTCCAATCAGAATACCGCTTTTAAGCCCCATAAAGACTAAAAGCACAACCACCACAATCGCTACCGCTAAAATAAGGTTCCAAACAAAAGAGCTGACGGATTTATCAACTTCTTGAGGCTGGTTATACATTGAATCAATGGTCATACCGGCTGGACGTGCGTAGTCGATTTCTTGCAACTTAGCTTCAATCGCTTTACCTACTTCTACAACGTTAACTCCACTGGTAAACGACACGCCGATGTTGATGGCTTGGTTTTGATTAAAGCTAACCAAATTACTTGGAACTTCTTCGTAGCCACGGGTAATGGTAGCTACATCTTTTAAATAGATAAGCTTGTTACCTGTTGTTCCCGGAATAATCAGGTCACCGAGTTCTTCTACAGATTTAAACGAACCTGTTGGACGAAGGGTAAGCTGGTCTCCTGCAATTTTAATATTACCTGCTGAAGTAACCATGTTTTGTGAATTTAACAAACTAGTAATTAAAGCAGGATCAAGGTTAAAAGTTGCCATCTTTTGCACCGAGATTTCTATAAACACTTGCTCGGTTTGCGCGCCAGCTAAAGTTACTTTACCAACGCCAGGAACAAGTTCTATTTCTCGACGAACGTAATCAACATAATCTTGAATATCTTTGTAGGCGTAGTCTTCTCCAGACACCATATACATAATGCCGTATACATCACCAAAATCGTCATTAACTAATGGTGTAGATACGCCTGGCGGTAACTGAGGTGCCATATCACCTACTTTACGACGTAGCTCATCCCAGATTTGCGGTAGTTCGTCGGGACCATAAGTCCGCTTCATGGTAACCGTAATTTGCGACATACCTGGCGTGCTTAAAGACACGATGTCATCTACATAAGGTAACGCTTGGATGGCTTTTTCTACCGGGTAAGTCACTTCCTCTTCCACTTCAGTAGAGGTAGCCCCAGGATACATAGTAACAACCACAGCATCTTTAATAGTAAACGGTGGATCTTCTAACTGGCCTAAGCCGGTAAAGGACAAAATACCGCCAATGAGAAGGATAAGCGTAAACATCCAACTGATTATTGAGTTTTTTACGAAATAGCCTGCAATATTCATTGGTTATCCTTCTTTAACACTACTTTTTGACCTTCTACTAAACGATTTGCCCCTAAAGAAACAATGGTATCGCCATCTTCTAAGCCTTGTTCAATCTCTATCATATCGCCTGCTATGGTGCCGATAACGACCTCCTGCATTTCTACAGTTTGATCGTCTTTATAACGCCACACTACGGGACGTTGCTGACTAATCGTGGAACCATCGGGCATTATCACTGCCGCCAAAGGAACCAAGTGATCGCGATTATAGGTATAGGTCATATCTGCCAAATCAATAGAGACCTTAGCTTGCATACCTTCTAGCACTGCGTAATTGGGATCATAAGGAACCAGCATGGTGGCTATGTAACTCCTACTCGCGCTATTTTTCTCAAGGTTCAATTCGTAAGGTAAGCCTTTAAATTCTTTCTCGGGAAATGCTTCAAACCCTACGGCTATATCTATTTCAGAAATTCGCCTTTTACCAAGTTTTGCTACGGAAATAATCATATCCGGTAGTTCTACATCCACCTCAACGTAATCAACTTTATGCATACTGAGTACCGCTGAACCTGGCTGAACATTCACAAATGAATCTGCAAACACATCACCAACAACGCCATCAAACGGCGCTTTCAGCTCGGTGTAATCGAGCATCAGTTTGGCTTTTTTGTAATCTGCTGAGGCAACCAAGTATTCGGCGCGCATTTTGTCGTATTCGCTTTGTGATAATAGCTTTTGCTCAAGTAAGGCTTTTGCGCGTTCAAATTGTTGCTTAGTTAACGTTAATCTAGCTTGGCGGTCGTCAACCACAATTTGGTAATCGCGTTTGTCTAACTCTGCGAGTAAGTCACCTTTTTTGACTGGCTGTCCTTTTTTAACTGGAATGGTTTTAATTTCCCCGTCTACACGAAAAGACAAATCGACTAAATCATGCGCACGAGCAATACCATTAAAGTTTCGGTCTACCGAGTTTGAAGTTTCTGGTAGTTTGAATACATCGACAACTTGCGAAGATTCTTCTACTGCTTTGTCTGAACCACAACCCATTAACAGCGAGGCCAATAAACCACTTAAAAGTTTTTGTTTAAACTGCATTTTATAGTCCTCGTTCCTTAACCCACTTAACCGCAGGTTGCCCATCACTAAGCTCTGACGCGCCCGCAATAACAAGCCAATCACCATCATTTAAACCTGACGTAATAGCATCGTCTTCTAGCTCAACTTGGGTTTTAGTTACGGTTTGCTTTTGGTCATCCCAAACAAATACAAAGTTTTTACCATCTTCTTCAACTAAGCTGCCTGCTGGTGCGCGCACAAGTTTAGAGCGGCTCTGGCCTGTTGATTTAATTTGAACATTGGTTGCCATGCCAGGAAAAATATTAAGTTCTTCGGGAATAGGTAAAGTGACAACAATGGTATAACTACCTGTTGATGAGTCTGCGACTGTTGATAGCTCTTTTAACGCTGCTTGATACCACTGCTCTCGACCTTGGAACTGCACACTAATAATTGGTTGCGGCTCGCCTTTACGCCTAGCATCTTGAAAGTTTCCAATCAAACTTTCAGGTAGCTGAAAGTTTACGTCAACGGTGGACTCTGTTTGTAAACTTAGTACCTTTTGTTTTTCATAAACAAATTCAAATTGCTCAGCGTATTTGCTCGCTATTAAGCCATCGTAAGGCGCTAGAACTTGGGTATAGCTCAAATTAACTTCGGCTTTATCTAAAGCCGCTTGGCTGATGGTGTATTCACTTTTAGCTCGGTCGAAGTCGCTACGAGAAATAACACCCCGGTCAACCAGTTGATTTGCTCGGTCGAATAGAACCTTTGCGAGATAGTAATTCGCCTTAGCCACTTCTAACTCTTGGTTGTACATCGCAGGGTCTAATCTTGCTAAGGGCTGACCAGCTTTTACTGCATCGCCAGGCCTTACCAATATTTCGTCCAATCTGCCGGCGACTTGAAACGACAATATAGCTGTATCTGAGGCAAAGGTTTCTCCAGGTAACGTTCTTACCCGAGCGCCGTCGCCAATCTCTATTTGTTTTACCTTAACCGGTCTTAGATGGTTTACTGTTGATTCAATGGGGTCTTTATTACAGCCAACAAGCAAAAAACTGCTAAAAGCTATAACACTTAATACACTGGACGTTCTAAACGACATAGAGATCCCTAAGTTAATTTACCAATACTTATTCAACGTTAGACCTATAAAGGCTAATCATCAAAATATTTGAGCTAAATTAGACTACGAAATTCTATAAAGTTCAGATTGTTAGCAAATATCGTTATTTGCTTGTGGTGAGATCAATTTTTAGGCGAGAATTTCACTTAAATTGATTTAGATTTAACCATTACGGTAAGTCGAGAGCTACATACCAAATCAGATTTTTGGTGGATATCTATTTGCCATACATGCAAAGTTTTGCCTAGTTTTATTGGTGATGCAGTAGCGAGCACTTCACCGTGCCTAACAGCTTTTAAGTGATTGGCATTAATTTCGACGCCAACTACCATAGCGTCTTTGCCAACGACGCAATATGAAGCACAGCTGGCAAGGCTTTCTGCTAGCACCACGTTTGCGCCGCCATGCAATAAGCCCATTGGCTGTTTTACTTTGGCTGTAACAGGCATTTTAGCAACAAGATACTCTTCACCAATTTCAGTAAACTCGATATCAAGAAAGGCGAGCATATTGCCCTCGCCCATCTTATTCAATCCAGCCAAGCTCATTGGCATATTCCAAATACTCAAGGCAGTAAACTCAACAACACTTGTAACGGATGTTTTGGTTTTTCACCTTCTAAGCGTTTTACTTGGCTTCGGCAAGAATAGCCTGTAACCATACACCGCTCTGTTGGTAAGCTTGCCATTTTTTGCTTCCAGCTCAACTCATAAATAGCTTTCGAAGTGGCTAACTGCTTAGCATCATGTCCGTAAGTACCGGCCATACCGCAACAGCCTACAGCTACATCTTCTAACTTACCGCCAAAGCGATTGAACACTTGCTGCCACTGCTTAAATGCATCTGCTTTTAATGCTTTTTCAGTACAGTGACCGAATAGATACCAAGTATCCTTATCAGTCACTTGTTGGTTCTCAAATAAGCTTTCATCTAATGAATCGAGCCACTCTTGCACCACCAACACATTGAAATCACCTCTTGAATCGCCAAGCGCGTGTTGATACTCATCGCGGTAACAAAGTACTAAAGCAGGCTCGACCCCAACCATTTTTATACCTAGTTCGCTAACTTGGTTTAGAAACGCGGCACTTGTTTGCGCAGATTTATTAAACTTACCCAAAAAGCCTTTAATATGCTGCGGCTTACCATTAGGTTTAAACGGTAACAGCACAGGATTTAACCCTAACTTTTTCGCTAACTTAACAAAGTCTTCAACCAACTCTGCTTCGTAAAAACTGGTAAAAGGGTCTTGAACTACCAATACCGTTTTTTGTTTTTGTTCTTCGCTTAAACTTTGTAAAGCTTTGTAGTCATACTTGGTGGTCAAGCTTTCTGGCAACCGTTGCGCCAATGTAGGAAAGCTTAAAGTAGGAATATCGACCATGCCGATGGTTTTTTCTACCGCTATGCTTGCCCACTTCGGAGACATCGCGGCATTAAATAAACGCGGCGCTTTGGCCATTAAAGGCGCGTAACTCTCTACGTATGCCACAAAATAATCTTTAAGTGGTCGTAGGTAACGCCCATGGTAAACATTTAAAAAGCGAGAACGAAAAGTAGGGACATCTACTTTAATTGGACACCCTGTTGTACAAGCTTTGCACGCCAAACAAGTTTGCATCGCATCATATACTTCGTGGCTGTAGTCATACTCTCCTTTAGATTTAGCTATGCTATTTCTAATCTTGAGCAAAATACTGTCTGGAGAAATGAACCTAGAGTTTAGCTTTTGCTCTTGAGCTAGCGGATCAACTTTTAACGCTGCTAACTGGCGAAGCCATTCGCGCATTAAGCCAGCCCGGCCTTTTGGTGAGTATCTGCGGTCTCCGGTAGCTTTAAATGAAGGGCACATTGGACTGCTGGTATCATAGTTAAAGCAAAGTCCATTGCCATTACATTCCATGGCATTTTTAAAGCTGTCGCGTACCTCGATGGCTATTTCACGGTCATAAGCACCACGTTTTGTACCATCTACTGACACTAGTTGCTCTTCGCTATGTAAAGGCGTGCAAATCTTGCCCGGGTTTATTTGGTTGTAAGGATCGAAAGCAGCTTTAATTTTCCGAAGCTCAGTGAACAGTTCTTGACCAAAAAACTCAGGACCATATTCAGAACGGAAGCCCTTTCCGTGCTCGCCCCACATTAATCCTTTGTACTTGGCGGTAAGTGCTACCACTTGATCCGAGATCTCGCGCATAAGGATTTCTTGTT
This sequence comes from Agarivorans sp. D1326, assembly GCF_056958115.1. NCBI lineage: Bacteria > Pseudomonadati > Pseudomonadota > Gammaproteobacteria > Alteromonadales > Alteromonadaceae > Agarivorans > Agarivorans sp. D1326. The sequence goes on from NZ_JBTWEN010000002.1 coordinate 65,292, forward strand.
CAGGGTCGCACAAGTCTAAGGCTGGACGAACATGTAATACACCTGAGTCTACGTGGCCAAACATACCGTAATGCAAACCTTTACCATCAAGTAACTCTCTAAACTCTACGATAAAGTCAGCTAAGTTCTCTGGTGGTACACAGGTATCTTCGGCAAAGGCTACCGGCTTAGCACTACCTGCCGTATTGCCTAATAAACCAACTGCCTTCTTACGCATGTTGTAGATGGCATTAATGCTGGTTAAGTCATCACAACTTTGGAAACCAATAACACCTAGTTCGGTAACTCCCGTTTCCGATAAGATCTCAATAAGATTACTGATTTTTTGTTGTTGAATGGCTTCATCATTTTCGGCAAATTCAACAATGTTGATGCCCTGCATTTCTTGCTTGGGTACATCACTAATTAACTCTCTAACGCTGTCCCAAACAACGTCTTGTTGCGCGAGGCTAAGCACTTTTGAATCGATGGTTTCAACTGATAAGGCTTGCGCCGCAACTAGGCTAGGAGCATGGCGCAATGCCGACTGGAAAGAGTCGTATTTAACTGTGACTAAGGTTCTAAACTTGGGGATGGGGGTTAAGTCCAGTTTAGCCTCAGTGATAACCGCCAACGAACCTTCCGACCCACACAAGATACGGGTCAGATCCACACTATCTTCTTCAGGTAAATAGGCATTTTTTAGATCGTAGCCGGTTAAAAAGCGATTAAGTTTTGGGAACTTATCTTCGACAAGCGAGCGCATATCAACACAGGCGTGCTTAACTGCAGCATAAATATCAGTTAAGGACTCTCGCTGCTGATCTAAGTGATCAACCCTAACTGGGTCAGTGTCAATTTCTTCGCCACTAGCTAGTACGGCTTTTAAGCCAATAACATGATCGCTGGTTTTACCGTAAACCATCGAACCTTGACCAGAGGCATCGGTATTGATCATACCACCTAAGGTAGCGCGGTTACTGGTGGACAAATCAGGTGAAAAAAACAAACCATGCTCTTTTAACACGCTGTTGAGTTGGTCTTTTACGATGCCCGTTTCCACCCTAACCCAACGCTCTTCAACGTTAAGTTCAATGACATTATTCATAAACTTAGATAAATCGACAACGATACCTTCGGTTAAAGACTGGCCATTGGTTCCAGTACCGCCGCCCCGAGGGCTAAGTTTAATTGATTGGAAAGTTGAAGCGGACGCTAAACGGCAGATCTGCTTTATGTCGTTGCTTGTTTTTGGGAAAACGACTGCTTGTGGCAAATATTGATAAACAGAATTATCGGTAGCGACCGCTAAACGACTGGCATAAGAAGTTTGAATTTCACCAGAAAAAGCCGATTGTTCAAGCTTCGCTAGATAATCTAAATACAGAGCCTCAAGAGAATGCTGAGGGCTTAACTTAGGGATCATAAATCCGTTGTCCCACTCTAAGGTATTAAAAATTGGAAGGATTATATCACGGGATCTAGTGCTTCAATACGTCTTTGATTGTAACAATGTGTTGTACTGTATTTTGTTTACTAGCTAGCGTAAACGCAAAGTTAATGACCTGCATAACAGATTATAAGCTAGTGATGCATCGTGAAATTAGAATCACTAGCTTTATATTCTTATATCAGCCTATGTTTTTTTTCTGCTTGGACAATATCTGATTGAGTCATTCTTTTTACTAACAATACTGCTCGTTGACCAATTGCTACCTTGTCATTAGGAAATACAATGGCTTTAGGACCGTTACTAATAACTACTCGTTCACTACCCTCTTTGGCGAGCTCATAACCAGTTTGGTATTCAGTAAAGTTGGCTTGGCTTTGATTGAAGCTAAAGCAAAAATCGTCTTGATGCTTGTTAACCACATCACTCACTTCAAACAAGATAGCTTTGTTAGCTTCGAATTCTAATGAATTTAATTTGCTAGCACTAAGCAGTTGTTGCAGCGTAGAAACTAGTTGGTCTAGCTTACTTAAATCATTCTGACCAAAAGCATGAACTTTGCCTAGTTCAACGGTAAAAGCTACCGCATTGTATTTAGCACTTGAATGATAGCTAAATGTTGATGCTGGCTCGTTTGAAAAAAGTACACAGTCCACTCCACAAGATTGCAACAGCGCTAAACTCGATTTTTTCCATGGCTTACCTTGGGTAAAGGGATAAACGGCAAACTTTTCGTGTTTGGAACCTCTAATCGCAGTATGTAAATCTAAATGATAGGCGGGTAAATGCTGATAGCTTTGGTAGAAATTGTCTAAAAGTGTTTCTAATTGATTAGCCCGTTCTACTTCATAGCAGCGCTCGTAATTTTTATGCTTACCTATAAACAAACGATTTAAATTTACACTTAACTCTCTTTTAGCCTCGATCATCGCTGGAGGGTTACCAAGAATAACCAACAGAGGTTGGTCTAGTGTTATTTCCAAGGCAAAAATATCAGAAACTAGTCTATCTAAGCATTCAATGGGCGCGGTCTCGTTGCCATGTATTCCGGCAGACAACACAATTGCTCGACTAGATGTTGACTCTTTAGGTTCGAATTGCAGTACACCAGATGCTAACAACATCACCTTGGTATTATTGGCTAATTCAAAATCAAAGGGTTTGGCGTTTTGCGGAGAGTTTAAGGTGAACGCTAGCAGACCCTGTTGGATTAAAGCTGTTTTCGCCACATCTTGTCCTTAGATATCTTAGAAGTGGCCAATAGTATGCTAGTTTTTCACACATAAAAAAAGGGAGACATTGTCTCCCTTTTTTAGCTAAGAACTAAGGTTCTTAGTTAGGCATAACTTTTTCAAGTTTCCAGATACGATCTACGTAATCTTCAATAGAGCGGTCTGAGTTGAACTTACCTACTGAAGCAGAGTTGATGATAGCCATCTTAGCCCACTTCTTCTGGTCACGGTAAGCAACGTCTACTGCAGTGTACTGAGTAGTGAAAGACTCAAAGTCAGCCAATACTAGGTACGGGTCACCACCTTCTAGCAAGCTATGCTTGATTGAAGCTAGTTCACCAGGTGCGCCAGGAGTGAAGAAGTCTGTTTCTAACCAATCTAGAACAGCTTTCAGCTCAGGGTTACCGTAGTAGTAATCCCATGGGTTGTAACCAGCAGCCTTAAGGGCTTTAACTTCGTCACAATCCATACCGAAGATGAAGATGTTTTCGTCACCAACTTCTTCACGGATTTCTACGTTTGCGCCGTCCATAGTACCTAGTGTTAGGGCACCGTTTAGAGCAAACTTCATGTTACCAGTACCTGATGCTTCGTAACCTGCAGTAGAGATTTGCAGAGATACGTCACCGGCTGGGAATAGTTTCTCAGCTAGCGTTACACGGTAGTTAGGCATGAACACAACTTTAAGCTTGTCTTTAATACGTGGGTCGTTGTTCACTTTATCTGCAACTTTGTTGATTGCGTAGATAATGTCTTTAGCTAACTTGTAACCAGGAGCAGCTTTAGAACCGAAGATGAATACTTGTGGGCCCATATCGTAATCTGGGTTTTCAAGTAAACGACGGTAAAGTGCAAGGATGTGTAGAAGTGCTAAGTGCTGACGCTTGTACTCGTGTAGACGCTTAATTAGAACGTTGAACATTGCATCAGGGCTTACCTTGATACCACATAGCTCTTCGATCTTGTCAGCTAGTTCTACTTTCTTCTCGCGTTTTATCGCCATGAAGTTTTTCTGGAACTTAGCGTCGTCTGCAAATTTAGCAGCGCCTTTAAGCTCGTCTAGTTTTAGCGGCCAATCAGTACCAACGGTTTCGTTGTACATGTTAGCTAGCTGTTCGTTACATGCAAGCAACCAACGACGTGGAGTTACACCGTTTGTTACGTTAACGAAACGCTCAGGCCATAGTTCGTAGAACTCTGGGAATAAATCTTCTTTAACCAACTCTGAGTGCATTGCTGCAACACCGTTAGTTTTGAAACAAGTAACAACACATAAGAACGCCATGCGAACCATGCGAGTTTCACCTTCTTCAATAATAGAAAGGTGACGTTTCATTTCGTCGTTGCCAGGCCATTTAGCTTCAACTTCGTCTTCTAGGAAGCGACGGTTGATTTCGTAAATGATTTCTAGGTGACGTGGAAGTACTTTCTCGAACAAGTACACAGCCCATTTTTCTAGCGCTTCTGGCAATAGAGTGTGGTTAGTGTATGCGAAAGTTTCTTTACAGATAGCCCACGCGTCATCCCATACCAAGCCTTCTTCGTCGATAAGAATGCGCATCAACTCAGGAATAGCAACAGTTGGGTGAGTATCGTTCAACTGAATAACAGCTTGCTTAGAGAACTGAGAGAAATCACTGTGGTTACGCTTGTAACGACGAATGATGTCTTTTAGTGAACAAGCACAGAAGAAGTACTGTTGGATTAGACGAAGTTCTTTACCAGCTTCTGACTCATCGTTTGGATACAATACTTTAGATACAGCTTCAGCTTGAGATTTCTCAGATTGAGAATCGATGTAACCACCGGCATTGAAAACGTCCCAATCAAAGAAGTCAGCAGCTTTAGATTCCCACAAACGTAATACGTTTACAGTTTTAGCTTCGTAACCAACTACTGGGATATCCCATGGCACACCTTTGATTTGACGACCAGCATGCCAAACTTTGCGCATTTTGCCATCTTCGCCAAATACAGTTTCTACGTAACCGTATAGAGGAACTTCTTGAATTGATTCTGGACGGCAGATTTCCCAAGGGTTGCCGTATTCACGCCAGCTATCAGGACGTTCGATTTGACGACCGCCTTGAATTTCTTGACGGAATAGACCGTGCTCGTAGTGGATACCGTAACCTACCGCTGGGTAGTTAAGAGTAGCCAAAGAATCGATGAAACAAGCAGCTAGACGACCTAAACCACCGTTACCAAGCGCCATATCAGGCTCTTCGTCACAGATGTCGTTAACGTCTTTACCAAGATCTGCCAATGCATCACGTGCAGCGCCAAAAACGCCTACGTTGTGCATGTTGTTCACTGTTAAACGGCCCATCAAGAATTCAAGTGATAGGTAGTGAACTGCACGAGAATCTTTCTCAGCATTCGCTTTAGAGGTTTCAGTTAAGCGTTCGAAAACCAACTCGTTTACTGCTGCACAAGTGGCTTTCCACCAAGCTTGATTGTTAGCACGAGCTTCGTCAGTACCACAAGTACTACGAAGATGTTTAACGATAGCATCTTTAAACTGATCTTTTGATAACGCTACTGTGTTTGTTGCTTTTGCCTTTTTAGCGGCCATGTGAATTTCCTTTGTATCTAACCTTTGTGGTGACATCTTCCAACGTAGCATTCGATGGTTAACCGAACAACAAATGCTACAAAAGACTGTATGTGCTCAAAAATCCGAGCTCATGTTACCGATGCGGAACGATATTATATACGTTCTACATCACATTTAGGTAAAAAAGCCTCTCTCAAGACTAAATTTTTATGCATTTTTTGGAAAAAATGCTTTTTCACTCAAAGAACCGAAATGAAGTGTAAAGAAAACCCGCCAAAAGCCCAGCATTTGAAAATGCTTTCATAAGTAAATCGGAAGCAATCTTGATCGGAATCAATTAATACGGGGCTTTTGACTCAAATCGTTCAAATTATAGACCTATACCATTGTAATGCGCTTTTGTAACAAAACTATTACAGAACTTGCAATTTGAAGCAGTTGGCATACGTTTTCAGGCGGAATTTATGCACAAAAAAAGGGTATTTATTCAATACCCTTCAATCGGTGCTTATAGATTATAGACCAGCTTTTGCCAATGCTGCAGAAACAATGGTTTGAGCTTCTTGTTCAATTAAGGCTAGATGCTCTTCACCTTTGAAACTTTCCATGTAAATCTTATAGATAGCCTCAGTTCCCGACGGACGAGCAGCAAACCAACCATTCTCGGTAACCACTTTTAGTCCACCAATAGCGGCACCGTTACCTGGTGCAGCAGTTAACTTGGCGGTAATCGTTTCACCAGCTAGGGTTTCTGCTTCTACCATGGCTGGGTCTAGTGCGCTTAACACCGCTTTTTGTTCAATGCTGGCTGGTGCGTCGATACGTTTGTAGCAAGGCTCGCCAAACTGTTCAACAAACCCTTGATAGTGCTCGCCGGGATCTTTACCGGTAACAGCAATAATCTCTGCCGCGAGTAAGGCTAATATGATTCCGTCTTTGTCGGTACTCCAAACACCACCGTCTTTACGTAGGAATGAAGCGCCAGCACTTTCTTCACCACCGAAAGCAATGCTGCCATCGAATAAACCGTCTACAAACCATTTAAAACCAACTGGTACTTCTTTAAGTTCACGACCCAAGCTAGTTGCAACGCGGTCAACCATTGAGCTTGATACTAATGTTTTACCAATTGCAGCATCCGCTCCCCACTGGCTTCGATGCGAGTACAAATAGTTAATCGCTACAGCTAGGTAATGATTGGGGTTAAGTAAACCACTACTTTTAGTCACAATGCCATGGCGGTCGTAATCTGGATCATTAGCTACCGCTACATCGAACTTATCTTTTAGTGCGATAAGGCTTGCCATTGCATAGGGAGACGAGCAATCCATCCGAATTTTGCCGTCTTTATCCAAGGTCATAAACGAAAAGGTTGGATCAACACGGTCGTTAACTACTTCAATGTCTAAACCGTAGGTTTCAGCAATTACTGACCAATACGCGATACCACTACCGCCTAATGGATCAACGCCAATTTTTACTTTGGCTTTAGCAATCGCATCCATATCTAACACGTTTGCTAAGTCGTCAACATAAGGCTTAATGTAGTCAATAGCGACAATAGAAGGTTTTGCGATAGCATCGTCGTAACTAATGCGCTTAACTTCTTTTAAGCCATTAGCCAGAATTTCATTGGCACGGTCTTGAACTACCTTGGTTACATCACCATCAGCCGGACCACCGTTCGGTGGGTTGTATTTAAAGCCGCCATCTTCTGGTGGGTTGTGTGAAGGTGTAATTACTACACCGTCAGCTTGTTCTTTACCTAAACGGTTGTAAGCCAAAATGGCGTGAGAAATAACTGGCGTTGGCGTGTAACCCAGTCCTTCTTGATAGCGTACTTCCACTCCGTTTGCTGCAAATACCTCAATAGCTGAGCAAAAAGCTGGCTCTGATAACGCATGGGTATCTTTACCTATATATAAAGGACCAGTAGTTCCTTGAGCTAAACGATACTCTGCAATAGCTTGGCTTACTGCCAAAATATGGTTTTCGTTAAACGCTTTTTTGCTTGAGCTACCACGGTGGCCAGAAGTGCCGAATGCCACTTGCTGCTCTCGAACAGATACGTCAGGTTCTAATAGATAATAATCAGCCACTAAACGTGGAATGTTTGCAAGATGCTCAGCCTGAGCTGGCTTACCTGCTAAAGGGTGAATAGCCATTAATAGCTTCTCCGATGCTTAAGTTAAAGATAAAAAGTTAGACCGCTTCACATAAGCGTTCAATTTGAAATTCTTGTAAGCCCATTTCACTGGCAACGTGTTGGAGGATATGCCTTTTACGCGCAGTGTTGGTATTTGTGATCACCCAATAAGGACTGTTTGGAATAGCTTGAGGCTTGCTGGTTTTTCCAGAGGCCAATAATAAGTCTTTATCTTGCGAGAAGTATTCACGCTTACTTCCTTTTAATACACAAGCTTTAGCAAACCGCTCACCATCAATAGCATAAAGACCAGAAAGCAAAGATAAGAAACGTTTAGTAGAACTGCCCGCTTCCGATATTTCAGAAAAATTGAAATAATTTAGAGGGTCAATATCGGCCACATCAGTTTGCGCTAGCGAATCAGTGTTTACTGCTTCAACTACTAGCTCTTGCTCAACGTTGGCCTCTTCGTTACTTACAACTACATTTTCAGCCTGTGCTTGTTGTAATTCTTGGCCATCTACTTCCAGCAGTCGCCTAAGGATATCTGAGGCACTTTCACCAATGTGTTTAGTTTGGCTGGCAATGTATAAATACAAATCTTCTTCAATTTCTATCGTTTTCATCGTTTCTTTCTAGGATTGCAAAGCTCTTAACATAACTAATTATTATACATAGCAGCGTTAATAACTCACCAACAATCCGAGTTAGATCCTTCGAAAGGCTAATTAGTGAACAAAGAAATGCCTTTCAAATACTTGTAGTAATAGAGCTGCAAAGGCAGACTAACAATTTTGTGACATTTGCGGAGCAATATTGTTGGACCTACATTATAAAGAACAAGGGCAAGGCTACCCTATCCTGCTCATTCATGGGCTATTTGGCAGTTTGTCTAATTTAGGTTTATTAGCAAAGCACCTTACGGAACTATCATATCGAGTTATCAGTGTGGATACCTTGAATCACGGTTTGTCTCCTCGCTCAGATTCTATGGACTACCAACATCAAGCAAAAGCGATTAAAGCCTTATGTGACAAGCTTGATATTTCCCACTGCGCAATTGTTGGCCACTCCATGGGTGGCAAAATAGCTATGGCTACTGCGCAACTCTACCCTGATTTAGTTAACACTATTGTTGTTGCTGACATTGCTCCTGTAGCTTACCAACACAACCATGCTGCGGTTTTTTCAGGATTAAATAGCTTTGATCCTAAAGATATAAACTCGCGTTCTGAAGCAGAGCAACTGTTAGCGAAGCATATTCAAGAAGCCGGCGTACGCCAGTTTTTACTTAAGTCATTAACGAAGACAAACCAAGGCTGGCAATGGCTATTCGACGTAAAGCAACTAGCGCTCTGCTACAACAACATCATTGGTTGGAAAGAGTTTGGGCAATTTAAGCGTCCCTGTTTGTTTATAAAAGGCGAAAACTCAGACTATATTGTGAGTGAATATCAGCAAACTGTAGGTCAACAATTTCCTAAGGCCGAGCTCAAAATGATTGCTGGAACCGGACATTGGTTACACGCTGAAAAACCAGCTATTTTCAACCGTTTAACTGAGCAGTTTTTAGCCAAGCATATTTAACACCTTGTGACGCTTTATGGTATAGTGCGCGTCGAATTTTTATCTCAAGGATAGTGATGTTCGCAAAGCATATAGATCTTATAGAAAGCCTAGCGCTAAATATTGGCTTCGTTGTTCTATTTTTCTTTATCGGCATGGCTATTCAAGACGTATTAAAAAAAGGCAATGTACCTCCTTTCGGCCGCGCAATAGTATGGCTAGTATTGTTTTTGGGGTGTGCAGGCTTTATTGCAAAAGGGCTAATTCAGCTATCTTGGGAAGGCAGCGGCTTAGCTTAGACGGTTGTTTTATAATTAATGGCAAAACAAAATACAGATCGAACCACTATTGATCTATTCGCCAGTGAAAAAAGAGTTGGGCGACCAAGAACTAACCCTTTAGAGCGGAAAGATCAGTTAAAAACCAATAAGCGCAACCAGCTGAAACGCGATCGTGCAAATGGTCTTAAAAGAATCGAGTTGAAAGTAGAGCTAGCTCTCTTCGAACAGTTAAATCAATTGGCTACTGAGTCCGGCATAAGCCGCAGTGAGTTAATCGAAAAGATGCTAAACAAACAAGTTAGTCAATTTTCAACAAATCAATAGTTTGTATTACAGGTAACATTTATGGCGAGTGTAGGAATATTTTTTGGTAGCGACACCGGTAACACCGAAGCTGTTGCGCAAATGATTCAAAAAGAGCTAGGTAAAAAACTAGTTGAAGTAAAAGACATTGCCAAGTCTTCTAAAGAAGACATTGATGATTTTTCACTAATTCTATTGGGTATCCCCACCTGGTATTACGGTGAAGCTCAATGTGATTGGGATGACTTTTTCCCTGACCTAGAACAAATTGATTTTTCTGAGAAATTAGTAGCAATATTTGGTTGTGGTGACCAAGAAGACTACGCCGAGTACTTCTTAGACGCCATGGGCACTATCAACGACATTGTAGTAAATAAAGGCGCTACTGTTGTAGGTCATTGGCCAATAGAAGGCTACGACTTTGAAGAATCAAAAGCACTTGCAGATGACGCACACTTTGTAGGTTTAGGCATTGATGAAGATCGTCAGCCAGAGTTAACCCAAGAACGTGTAAAAGGCTGGTGTAAGCAAGTTTATGAAGAAATGTGCTTAGCTGAATTAGCTGACTAAAATTACTGGGCGAAAGCCCAGTTTTTGTATCTGGCCCTCGTATAGTTGGCCAAGTTTATGCTTAACTTGGTTCAGAGGGAGAGCAAATTGTTTAAATACTTATTATTAATTTTAATTGGGATATCTAGTGTAGCTAGAGCCGATGTTTGGTTTTATGAAGACCAACATGGTGTGATGCACTTTGCTCAAGAAAAGAAAGGCTCTAAATGGCGTTTATTAATGCGAACGCCTAAATCGCTAGATCCCCCAAAAGCTAAATCATTACCTCAACGTGCACCCAGTGAGCGCCCTTACCATCAATTAATTGTAGACAGCGCAAAACGTCATAAACTTGACCCTGCCTTGGTACACGCTGTTGTGGCAACTGAATCAAACTATAAACATGATGCAGTATCCCGTGCCGGTGCCATGGGTTTAATGCAGTTAATGCCGGCTACCGCTGAGCGTTTTTCTGTTACCGACCCTTTCATTCCAGAACAAAACATCGAAGCAGGTAGCCGCTATTTACGCTGGTTACTAGACGAGTTCGAATCACTGCAACTCGCGCTAGCGGCTTACAATTCAGGTGAAAATACAGTTAAACGTTATGGCTTTACTATTCCACCGTATAAAGAAACACAAAACTACGTGACCAAAGTTATAGAACGCTACAAGAAAAACTTAAGTCTGATTCAGTAATGCATTCAAGCGACTTGCTTCAACTCGGGGCGATACTGCCGTTTAAGTCGGATATATAGCTTACGTTTTATAACCGCAACAACTTTGCCCTTCTCGTCAAAAACCTCTGTTGACACTTCAGGCTCAAATTTCTCTCCAGAAGCTGCCGCGTTCAAAATGGTTTCAATGAATGCTTTATCTAATTGGAACTTTGCAAACACTTTTGTTCGGCCAGGCGTTACAAACTTAATCGAAGATTCACTGTCCCAAATATGGTATTTGTTGCCTAAAATTGCCATTAACATTAACGGATAAATAGGATCGGTCATCGCAAACATTGCTCCGCCAAATTGAGAGCGGTTAGCATTTTTATTCCACCATCGAAATGCTAATTGAACTTGGCAAAAGTGAAAATCCTTACTGAGCTGGGTGATCTTAATCCCAGAACCCCAAAATGGTGGCCAAAGATTAAGGACAGATCTCGCGACGGTTGCTCTTTTTAGTAAAATATCCATAAACTCAACTGGTCAGACATGTTAACGTTAGGTTAATAAATATTTAACTGTGCTACAAGTTTTCTTATCAAGCTTTCTGTTTGTCATGTAAATCCGTATACTACTGGGCAGTTATGGAATGAATAACAGCAAGGGAAAAAATTTCACCTATGTCTGATAATAATTTAGCTCTAAAAAAAGCGGGCCTTAAAGTGACCTTGCCAAGAATGAAAATTCTAGAGCTGCTGCAAACGCCTAATAACCAGCACATTAGTGCGGAAGACTTATACAAGCTCTTAATTGATCAAGGCGAAGAGATTGGGTTAGCAACAGTTTACCGCGTACTTAACCAGTTTGATGATGCTGGCATTGTTACTCGTCACCACTTTGAGGGCGGAAAGTCGGTATTTGAATTAAATAGCCAACATCACCACGATCACTTAGTGTGTTTAGACTGCGGCAAAGTGATTGAATTTAACGACGATATGATTGAACAAAGACAAAAAGATATCGCCGAAGAAAACAATATCAAACTGACTAACCATAGTTTGTACTTGTACGGCAACTGCACCAAAGCAGACTGCGAAAGCCGCGAAGATTAGTTTCTAAAAATACAGGTGATCTAATCACCTGTATTTACCTTCCCCTGTTTATTTAGCTGAATATCCCCAACGCGCTACTAAGTCATTTTCTATGCCTATATGGTCAAGAATCCGCGCAGTTACATGTTCTACTAAATCTTGAATGGTCTCTGGCTTATGATAAAAACCAGGATTAGCTGGCAGTATATCCACCCCCAACTTAGCTAACTTAAGCATGTTTTCTAAATGGATCGCCGAGAAAGGCATTTCTCTAGGCACCATTATCAACTTACCTTTCTCTTTGATTACAACATCGGCTGCTCGTTCAATAAGGTTATCTGAAAGCCCCATAGCAATAGAGGCTAACGTCCCCATACTACAAGGGCACACAACCATTGTTTTTGGAGCAGCAGATCCAGAAGCAACTGGTGAAAACCAATCATTTTTACCTGGTACAACAATTTGTCCGGGCTTAGCACTAAACCTCTCTTGCAAGAATGCTTGTGCTTTCTCTGGACTACTCGGCCACTGTTCATCTACTTCGGTAGCTAACACTACTTTTGCAGCACTAGAAACTAACAGGTGAATAGTAAACTGCTTTTTTAACAGTTGTTCTAATAAACACAGCGCATAAGGCGCGCCTGAAGCGCCAGTGATAGCTAAAGTAATCTCTTTATTATTCATGATTTTAATGATGATTATCTCGTTATTGAAAACTGTAACTCATTCGAGAAATCAAATTGTTTAACCTAGCAAACATACTTAAAGATGATTGTAGCGGTAATAAGTGTGCTAAGCGACTTGTTATGAACAATCAAGCATTTATAAATCTGTGACTATTTACTACAATTACTCAAAGGATTAATAAATCTAGGCCTATGTCTAAAACGGAAATACCCACTCAGTCCTTACAAGTCGGACATTACATCAGCCTTCCTCTAGGCTGGACAGCGCATCCATTCATGCGTAACAACTTTCTCATCAAAAATGATGAGCAGCTAACAGTTGTAAAATCCTTAGGGTTAGACCTCATAGAAGTAGTTCCTAGTAAGTCTAAAATAGCGACTCCTGAAGTTAACCTAAATGATGCTCTGGAAGAGGATAAAGCAGAAGTAGCAGAAGTAGACCCAGATCAAGCTTGGCTAGATGAGCTTAGGGATGGACAAAAACGGGCAAACAAAGCCTACTTACAAAATGCAGAAAACTTCCGTTTAGCCTTAACTAAGTTTACCAGCAAACCCGAAGAGGCTTATTACAGTATCTTTGAACAAGTGAACATTACATTACAAATGATGTTCAAATCATCGTCAGCTCATAGTGTTTATGTAAGCTTGGAGCCTAGTAGCGATGAAGACATTTTCTTTCATAGCGTAAATGTTGCTGTGCTCTCTATCTTAGTTGCCAAAAATCTTGGGTTTACCGAAAAAGAATGCCAACATTTGTGTATTGCAGCAATGATTCACGATATCGGTGAGTTGAAAGTACCTCAACAGATTCGTAGAAAACCAAACGAATGGACTCAAGCAGAGCAAAACTTCTATCAAACTCACCCCAAATTTAGCGCCGAGCTTATAAAAAAGGCCGGTTCTTTTCCTGAAGAAGTATTGCCAATAGTCGTTAATCACCATGAGCGCCTTGATGGTTCAGGCTACCCTCAGGGTTTAAAAGCTAAGGAACTAAGCAAAGCCACCCAACTTTTAGCGATTGTGGATGCGTTTGAACATTTGTGTGCCCCCTTGCCCAATCAAAAGCGTATGACTCCCCAAGAAGCCTTCGCTTCTCTCTACAAGAATGCCGAAACAAAATACAACAAGCTCTACTTAGAGCAACTGATGAATACATTGGGTATTTATCCGCCTGGCTCAATAGTGAGTTTATCGAATAACGGCTTCGCAATGGTGATGTCTAGTAATCCAAAAGAGAAGTTAAAACCAAGAGTATTGCTACTAGAGAAAGGTAAAAACTTTGCAAACGCAAATATTATGGATTTGACTAAAGAAGAACTGAAGATTAACAAAACCGTTAGATGGGAAGATGTGCCGGCAAGCTTAGTAAAAAACTTTGATCCTAAACTACGCTGTTGTTACTTTTTCGACCCTGAACAGTAAAACTTCATCAATTCTAAGCAATAAAAAAGCCCGATATTTCGGGCTTTTTTTGCATTTAAACGGTTGTTAACTATTGGTCTTCAGCATCCTTAACGCCTTTTACTTTTTCTCGTAAGCCTTGCAGCATTACATAGAAAACAGGCACTAAACAGGTACCAACAATAGTTGCAGCTATCATCCCCCCCATTACGGCGTAACCTAGAGAAATACGGCTAGCTGCACCAGCACCAGTCGCAATCACAAGAGGAATAACGCCAAGAATGAAAGAGAACGCAGTCATCAATACTGCTCGGAAGCGTAAGCGTGCAGCTTTAACAGCAGCGTCTCGAATGCTCATTCCGCCTTCACGTAATTGCTTAGCAAACTCCACAATAAGGATCGCGTTCTTACACGCCAAGCCTATCAACAATACTAAGCCTATTTGGGTATACAAGTTTACATCTGAACCCATGATCCAAATGTATACAAATGCACCTAAGATAGCGATTGGAACCGCCAGCATTACGGAAATAGGAACCGTCCAGCTTTCATACTGAGCAACTAAGAACAAGTAGGTAAATATTAGGGCCAAACTAAAAATAAATGGCGCTAAGTTACCTGCTTTAAGTTCTTGGTAAGTTTGACCCGACCACTCATAGGTATAACCTGCTGGGAAGGTGGTTTCAGCAATTCGTTTCACCGCATCAATGGCCTGGCCAGAACTAAACCCTGGTGCAGGGAAAGCGTTCATCTTAACGGCGCCATACAAGTTGAACTGATTGATATACTCAGGCCCTAACTTTGGCTCAACTTGAACTAAAGTGTTGAGAGGAACCATTTCATCAAACTTGTTTCGAATATAGAAACGAGCAATGTCTTGCTCTGAATTTCGAAATTCAGTTTCGGCTTGCATGTTTACCCGGAAAACTTTACCAAAGCGGTTGAAGTCATTCACATACATTGAACCTAACATAGTCTGTAAGGTCATGAAAATGCTGCTTAACTGCACTCCTTGAACCTTAGCTTTCTGTCGATCAACGTCTACGAACAATTGCGGTACATCTGCACGATAAGTACTAAATGCGGCAGCTAATTCAGGTGCACTACCCGCTTCAACAGCTGTAGCACGCATCACGCTTGCTAGACTAGCAGGGGTGCGACCTAGCGTGTCTTGAATAAAGAACTCTACACCCGCAACCGTACCAACCCCGGGGAGCGCAGGTAGCGAGAAGCCAACAGCTTGGGCTTCGTTGTAGCTGGCTAACACGCCATTGGCTCGCTGAACGATATTAGATTCGACTAAAGCTGGGTCTTTACGTTCATCCCAGTGAGATAGAATCACTACCATTAAGCCTGCATTTGAAGAAACAGCGCCAGAGATAATCGAATAGCCACTAGCTGAAATAACGTTAGTTACTCCTTCCAGTTCATTTAGCTCATCGACCATCCTTGAAACAACTTCTTTAGTACGGTTAATAGATGCACCATTTGGTAGCTGCACATCAATAAAGAAGGCTTTTTTATCTTCGGTTGGCACAAAGCCGGAAGGAAGTGAGGTAGCCAAGTAACCGGTAGCACCAATTAGCAACACATAAACGATGCCAACAATAGATAGCTTTCTTACCATGCCGGTAACAAAACCAGTGTATTTGCCGGTGGCTTTATCAAAGTGTTTGTTAAAAAAGGCATGAAAACCTTTTTCGTGTACTTTAGGTTTCTTCAATAAAGAAGCACATAAAGCAGGACTTAAGGTTAGTGCGTTAATTGACGAGATAAGCACCGAAATACAAATGGTGATAGAGAACTGAGCATACATTTGACCAGTAATACCAGGCATTACGGCGGTTGGTGCAAATACAGCTAGCAGCACCAAGGTCGTGGCAACAACTGGCCCAGTAACCTCTTGCATAGATTTAGTGGTCGCTTCAACAGCATTTAACCCTTCGTCTTGCATTAATCGCGTGGTGTTTTCTACCACAACAATGGCATCATCGACCACAATACCAATCGCAAGAATCAATGCGAATAAAGATACGGTGTTAATGCTCATGCCGGTTGCAAGCAAGAAAGCAAAAGTACCAACTAAAGATACCGGTATAGCAATAGCAGGAATCAAGGTTTGCCTTACATCTTGCAAGAAGATGTAAACAACAAAGATTACCAGAGCGATTGCGATAAGCAGTGTTTCAAGCATTTCGTCAATAGAAGTTTCAACGAACTCAGTAGTGTCGTACAACACTTTGTAGTCCATATCTTCTGGGAATTGTTCTTCTAAACGAGACAACTCCTCACGAACACCTTTTGCTACTTCTAACGCATTTGCGCCACTCGCTTGATAGATAAACAATAGCGCTGAGGCTTTGTTATCTAACATCGCTTCTGCGTCATAACTCGCAGCACCAAGCTCTATTCGTGAAATGTCCTTTAGATATACCGCACTGCCATCAGGGTTTGAACGAACAATGATTTCTTCAAACTCTTCAGGGTGACTTAAACGGCCTTTTGTAGACAAGGTGTACTGGAATTGTTGGTCGCGCGGAACTGGTGCAGCACCAATTCGACCTGCCGCAACTTGGATGTTTTGTTCTTGAATCGATGCAATAGCATCATCAACGGTAACACCTAAACTGGCCATGCGGTCTGGGTTTAACCAAATACGCATCGAATAGTCCATACCACCGATAATGCTTACTTTAGATACTCCGTTAACCCTAGCAAGGTTATCTTTAATATTGATCCCCATGTAGTTATTTAAGAACAGGTTATCTAGAGACTCATTAGGAGAAACAAGGTTAAGCATCATTAGAATACTTGGATCTTGTTTCTCTACTTTCACACCATTTCGTTGAACTTCGGAAGGGAGGCGAGGCATTGCTTGTTGGACACGGTTTTGTACGTTTACCTGTGCCATATCAACATTACTGCCCACTTCAAAAGTTACGTTGAGGCTATAACTACCATCATTCGCACCTTTTGATTCCATGTAGATCATGTTTTCTACACCGTTTACTTCGGCTTCAATAACCTTAGCTACGGTATCTGCAACGACCTCTGCACTGGCCCCTGGGTAACTAGTGGTTACCGAGACCATGGGCGGAGAAATATTCGGAAACTCTGCTACCGGCAATACCGGTATCGACAAAAAGCCAGCCAAGGTTAAAACAATTGAAATAACAAAGGCAAACTTGGGTCGATGAATAAAAAACTTACTAATCATCACCGACTCCTTAAGATTGGGTATCAGAGAATGGTTGAACAGTATCCATTTCGTGGTCTACTTCGGCGCCAACTCGGGCTTTTTGTAAACCTTCAGTGATAACCAAATCGCCTTTTTCTAAGCCTTTCTCTACTTCCCAGTCGATACCATAGCGCTGGCCAAGTTCAACATTTCGACGACCGACCATGTTCTTTTTATCAACCGTTAGCACATAACGACCTTGTTGGTCTTCTTGCACCGCACGTTGAGGGATTAACATCACCTCTTGCATCTCTGGCGATTCGATAATTACGGTGACATATAAGCCAGGAACGATGATGTGTTCTTTGTTCGGGAATTCGGCACGAATAGCTAAGGTACCTGTGGTGGCATCAACTCGGTTATCAACAAAATCCATTTTGCCGACTTCATCAAACATGGTGCCGTCAGGGAATTTAATTTTTACAGGGAAATCGCTAAGTTTAAAGGGAGTCGTAACAGACTTATGAGCACGTTGTGCCTCAATAAGCACTTTTTCCGGCAATTGGAAGTTAACCCAAACAGGCTCCATTTGAACAAGATCAGCTAGCTCGGTTTGATCAGGTGAAATCAAATCACCAGTAAAAACAGCCGCACGGCTAATACGGCCGGTAAACGGCGCATAAATTTTAGTGTAGCCAAGCTCAAGTTTTGCGTTATCTAATTCGGCATTCGCGCTTTGCAAGGATGCTGCAGTTTGCAATTTACGAGATAGTAAGTTGTCATAATCAGACTGGCTAATGAAGTTATCCTTAATAAGGCCTTCACCACGCTTAAAGTTTAAAACAGCTGTATCGTAGGCAGCTTTTGCTTGTGCAACTAGGGCTTTAGAAGCCTTAACTGCAGCATCATATTGCGCAGGGTCTATTTCAAACAATAAAGCGCCCTCCTCTACAATGCTACCTTCTTCGAAGTTGGTTTTTAACAAATTACCACGCACTTTAGATTTGATAGTGATATCTTGGGTTGCTTCAGTTCTGCCAACAAAATCATTACTTGGTGTTACTTCTTTCATTGCAACTTCAAGAACTTTCACATTGGCTTTAACAGCTGGGGGAGGTGGTGGTGCTGTGTCACACGCACTTAAAAACGAAAGTGAGGCAAGTGTTAGGCCCAAAGCCTTTGCCACACGAGCTACAACAGGTGTGCGGTTCATAAACATTCCTTGTATATTTTTGTGTACCGAGTAAACCATAACTAATCATAGTCCTAATGTGGAAGCATGAAAACTAAAGTACTTACTTTTAACCAACATTTTTCTAAATATTAAACAACAGCTTACTTTATGCTCAGAGTTGCTTTCCATTTCCTGAAAAAGCCTGATTTTGATACCATCTAAACCAAACTAAACTCTTTGGCTTAAACATGCAGTTTCAAAAGATTGACAAAACCATTTATCAACAACGTTCTCGCTATACCTATATCGGTATTTCTGGTTTGTTGATTTTGTTCACCTTGTTTTGGTCAAGCCTATTTATCGCGCTGTTTTCCAAGGGGCCCGATAATTTCTATCTCAACCTATTGGGCGTGGTAGCAGCAGTTGTTAGTATTGTCCCAGTGGTATTAACGCTGAAAGACAGAGAATGGTTTTATGAGGTCATGTATGTTTGGCGCTTAAAACAAGAACTCAACAAAATTAATCGCAAAATGGCAGCTTTAGTCAAAGCCATGAATAAAGGGGATGGAACGGCTTTTGAGATCGTTAAGTTTTCGTATTTGGGGAGTCGTCAAATTTGGGAGTTAGACGACAATACCCTTATGCTCAACGAGTTAACCATTTCTGAGAACAAACTTGAGCAGCAAGCAGCACAGTTTAATCTAAACATCGATGCCAACAACTACTCCACCAGCGCATTAGAAAAGTACTAAGTTCGCTTTACTGAACAATTTGAAAGCTAAAAATCAGGCTTTTAAATGAAGACAAGTATGACCGTCTACTAAGATCGGAGAAATGGCTTTATCTTCGGCAAAAGCCTTTTTAAGCGCCCCCTCAAGGACTAACTTGTCACCTATATTTGCCTGTTTATCAATTAGTTCTGCGGGATAAGCCCACAGATTGCAATTAACTACATGTTGTTGATCTGATTGATCAGTAGAAAGTTGCAACTTTAAATAGCTTTGATTGTTTATACTCTTTCGCAAAGAAGACTTTCCAACAATTTCACCAACCAAAGTAACTTTATTCCAATAGAGTTGAGAAGGTGCGCCAACAAAGCTCACTTGTTCAACCTCAATGGCACTAGAGATAGCTCCTTTACTGTCTTTTTGGTTCTTTAGGTGCCCATTGATCACCACACCATCGCCCGCTTTTGCATACTGTTTAATTCTTTCTGCCTGCTCTCCTCGAGCATTAAGCTGAAATACTTCTACTTGCTCCTTGCCACTTCCTTTAGGCTTTCGCTTGAACAACACTTCAAACTGGGTAATGGCAGTGCCATCACTAAAGTAGCGTAGGGTAATGTCCTTAGACACAACGTTGCCTAGAATCTCTACCGATGAGCGACAGATTACTTGCAAAAACTTTTCTCCACTTAAAGCCTTTAACGGCATTGTTTAGTAAACTTGTGCCACAGCAAAGTAGCAACAGAACGCCATTATGAAATACCCTTGCCGATTAGACAAATTCCTATCTAAAGCCGGGCACATATCACGAAGCGATGCTAAAAAGTATATCAAAAACAAACGTGTGACAGTGAATAGTCAAATTCAAACAAATGCACAATTTGCTATTGGTGAAAGTGACAAGGTTGGTTTAGATAGCAAAGAATTAAAGCTAATCGAACATCAGTATTTCATGTTAAATAAACCAATAGGCTATTTGAGCACTGAAGCTGAAGCTAACCACCCCAGCGCCATGTCCTTAATAGACTCTCCACTTAAAATACATGCTGCCGGACGCTTGGATGTAGACACATCAGGTTTATTGCTTTTGACCAGTGATGGCCAATGGTCACATAAAGTCACAAGCCCTAACAGCAAAAAGTTTAAGGATTACAGAGTTAGTCTTGCCGATGCGGTTAGCGACAATGACCTTCAGCTACTTGCAAAAGGCCTTTTGCTGCGAGGTGAAGATAAACCTACTCTCCCCGCCGTAACTAAACGTATCAATGAAAAGCAATTCATTCTGAGTATTAGTGAAGGGCGTTACCATCAGGTTAAGCGAATGTGCGCCGCGATAGGCAACAAAGTTATCGCCTTACACCGGGAGAAAATTGGTGACGTAATGCTAGATAATGAATTACAAGCTGGTGAGTATCGAGAGCTAGCTGAAACAGAAATAGCGAGCTTCAACTAATCCGTTTCCATCATAGATGCATACTCAACAACCTGGTTACGCCCGTTATTCTTAGCCGTGTATAGGGCCTTATCTGCCTGCTTGTATAGTTTAGCAAAGCTACTGTCTTTTTCGCTTTGAGTAATACCAAAACTACAAGTAAAACTAGGCACAGCTTTATCTTGATCGAAGGCCAGCCGCAGTCGTTCAGCCAAATTTATTGCCTGTGTAAGGTCGGTTTCGGGCAGCAACATAATAAACTCTTCTCCACCCCAACGGGCGAGTAAGTCAGTTTCTCGTTTTAACTTAGTAATCGTTTCAACTAAACGAATCAAACACAAATCACCGGTATCGTGGCCATATTGATCATTGAGCTGTTTGAAGTGGTCCACATCAATCATTAATATTGAAAACCGAGAACCATTGCGATCACTACGGCTCTGCTCTAGGAATACGCTGTCTTCAAAATGTCGACGATTTGCCGCACCGGTTAAAGGATCAGTATTGGCCAGCTGCATAAGCTTGTCTTCAAGCGTTTTTTGCGCGCTAATATCAATACTAGAGCAAACAAAGTTATGCAGTTTACCTTGCCAATAAACAGCCGTTACGGTCATTTGTTGAATAGTATTGAGGCCATTATTACCAAGTATAGAAACCTCTCCTAACCAACTGCCTTCTTCAGCAGCAATTTGAAGTACTTCATCAAATCCAGGATCAGATTGGCCAAAATCCGTAAGCTTAGTGCCAATCATTTGTTCCGCATCTACACCTACTTTTTTTGCTAAGTATTGATTCACCTGCATTACCTTCCCCGTTGGGTTAATAATAACTTGTGAAAACTCTCCTTCAAAAGCAGCTTCTCGCAGCGCGTTTAGTTCTTCAACAACTGCTTTTTCACGGCGAATCATCTCGGTTAAATAAGCGGCAAAGAAGCATCCAACAATTGATACCAAGTAGACAATTGCGATGAATATTAACCAGTGTCGGCTGT
Source organism: Agarivorans sp. D1326 (assembly GCF_056958115.1). Taxonomy (NCBI): domain Bacteria; kingdom Pseudomonadati; phylum Pseudomonadota; class Gammaproteobacteria; order Alteromonadales; family Alteromonadaceae; genus Agarivorans; species Agarivorans sp. D1326. The sequence continues at coordinate 86,695 of NZ_JBTWEN010000002.1, forward strand.
CTGTGGCTAAGTCTTTATAAGAGATATACAAGAAGGCGGTGTTAGGGTTCGAATCTTCGTATTCATCAAGTACTGAGGTAAACATTAAACCGCTGCCAACGTCATAGGGCGAAGCCGCGTCTCGATAAGGCTTGTCATCGAAATAGTCACTAAGTGACGAGTAATCTAGTTTGCCAACCAAATTCAGTAATTTTTTGGAGGTATCTTGGCTAAAGTCGCCTTCTATAACGATATCGTCGCTAGTTACAATAACTGCGCGCTCCACTAACATCGGGCGACCAACGAAGTGTACAGTTTGATTTATCGCCTGCTGATCGTACTCATTAACCATCCAACCCACCAGTTTTGACCACTTATCAAATACCGGTATATACAAAACATAGTAAGTTTGTTGGTTAGATTTGTCGTAGATAACCTTGGTAGATATAACTCCCTCGTCTCTCCATGAGAGGCCTTTAAAATAGTTTTTAATGATTGGGTTAATACCAGAGCTCCACTCTAAAGTGTGACCCTCTTTACTTTGGTTTAGAGCTAGGTCTACGCGCCCATCACGGTGAACGTAGTAAAAGTTGCCCTCCAAATTCACATCGCGAGCAATTCGCTGCCACTCGGTAGCGAGTGTGACCAGTGTTAACTCAGATTCATCATTAACGTAGTTAAGTAGGCCTAGCGTTCGGGTCAACAGAGACAGTCGTTGCGACAACAGGCTTATTAAATGCTTGTTAGCTGTCTTAAAACCACCAAAAGACAATTCAACTTCTTCAACTATTTGATGCTTTATGGTTTGGTAGCGGTGAGAAAGCACCGCAGCGAACAATAAGGTGACCAACAGCGCCCAAAAGCCTGCCTTTTTTTGCCAAGAAATGTTGTTTTTAAGAAAACGTGAATTCAATTGCGCACTTTAAAATCTATTTAGATACAAACTATTATTAAACAACTGAAGCGTTTTTGCTCTTTAAAACTGCTGTTAAAGTTAAAAAAGCAAAGGCTAAATCAAATAATGTGAAATTCAATATTCATACTTGAATGCTTGCCCTGCTGCTAGGATACTTAGCAAAAAACAAAAAGGTAAATACATGACTGATTTTCGCTTTCATCCACAAAGTCAGGTTATACAGCAGCAAGACAGCTATTTAATTACTCTCTATACCGCCATTAATCACAACTACCACAAAGTGTTTGTGCGAGTAGAACCAGACCACGAAGAATGGTTAATGGAAATGACTAAGCCGAGCATTGAAGGTAATTGGCTTAAGTGGCAAATCAACATTCCTGTTAGCCCGCACTCTCCGCTAACACTTTATTGCTTTAAGTTTTTAAGCAAAGATAACCAATGCTATTTGCATGCAGCGGGTGAATCTTCTCGTCTACCGCAAAAACATTTTCACTTTAGGATTAACAGCCAAGCTAAACCACCAGAGTGGGCGAAGCAGCAAGTTTTTTATCAGATATTCCCGGAACGCTTTGCTAATGGCAACCCAAGCCTAACGCCAAACAAAGACAATTACAGTTACCAAGAAGACGGTAGAAAAATTGTTCAAAAACAATGGGGAGAGCCGGTCGCTAAATCTCATTCAGGTACCGGCGCTACAGAGTTTTATGGCGGCGATTTAATTGGTATTGAACAGAAGCTAGATTACCTGCAAGAGCTGGGTATAACCGCGCTCTACCTTAACCCCATTTTTTGTTCTCCAAGTAACCATAAGTACGACTGTACCAACTACTTTAAGGTTGAACCCCACTTCGGTGGAGACGAGGCTTTAATAAGCCTATCAGAAAATATGAAAAGCCGTGGTATGAAGCTAATGCTAGATGCGGTAGTTAACCATACGTCTAATCAACATCACTGGATGGATTACTATCAGCAGCATCAAGGCGGCGCCTACCATAACCAAGATTCACTGTTTAAAGATTGGTATCACTTTGATGAAAGCGGCAACTATTGGTCATGGAAAGGCGTTGAAACCTTGCCCAAGCTAAACTTTGCCAACGTTGAGGTGCAACAAGCTATCTATGAAGGCGAGCAATCCGTACTAAAACACTGGTTAAAACCGCCCTTCTCTATTGACGCTTGGCGCTTTGATGTCATTCACATGCTTGGTGAACATAATAGCGCACAAAACAATGCCCATTACGTAGCTAAGTTTAGAGAGTCTATCAAGCAAACAAACAGCGAAGCCTACATGATAGGAGAACACTTTGCAGAAGCGACTCAATGGCTGCAAGGTGACCAAGAAGACGCAGCCATGAACTACTACGGTTTTAACCAACCCATAGTCGCGTTCTTGGCGGGAGTTGATGTTCCACGCTACGTGCCTCTTAAACTTAACGCAGCGGATTTAGCCACCTGGCTGGCCGAAGCGCGCGGTTCTATCCCCTTCGCCAATCAGTTAGCACAATACAACCTGTTGGATAGCCATGACACGCCGCGTTTTTCTCACTTAGTGAACGAAAGTGAAGAGCTTGCAAAAATTGCAGCTACCATGCTGCTTACATATATCGGTGTGCCATCAATTTACTACGGTGATGAAGTAGGCCTAACTGGCGCTAATGATCCAGACTGTCGCCGTTGTTTCCCTTGGGATGAGAAGCAATGGAAATACGCTTTGCTTAAGCATTACCAGCAACTAATTTCGCTGCGCAAACAGCGTAGTGAGTTACAGCAAGGTGACCTTATAAGCCTGCTTGAGAGTGACGACGTATGGGTGTTTATGCGTTGGCTTCCAGAGCAACATAGTATTGTGGTGATTAACCGAGGAGAGTCTCAAGAGCTAGAGTTAAACCTTGCCCACCTACAAGACAAGGTTCCTTACAAAGTATTTGATAGCAGCGAAGAGTTGGTCGCCGATTCAGATGGAAAATTGGCGCTTTCACTAGCTGCTCAATCTTCCATGGTATTAATTAGCCAATAGGCTTATTCCTCATACTGGCTATCTGTCAGTAATTTCGCATCTAAAGACTTGCTAGCGTTTACTTGCAAGTCTTTTAGTTGCTGAGCTTGCCTTACCAAGTTTCCTTTACCAGTGCTGAGTTTATTCATGGCATTTTGATAGCTATCGTTTGACCGTTGTAGTTGCTGGCCATGACTCTTTAAATCTTCCGTGAAGGCAACAAACTTATCGAATAACTTGCCTGCCCGTTGTGCGATCACTTGGGCATTTTGTTGTTGGTGCTCAGTTTTCCATAAGTTCTGAATTGTTCTAAGCGCCACCATCAAACTACTTGGACTTACCAGTAATATATTGGACTCTAGCGCAAAGTTAATTAGCGAAGGATCTTGTTCTAAGGCGCTAAGGTAAGCGCCTTCAATTGGGATGAATAACAATACATAATCTAAGGATGGTAGTTGATACAAAGTATGGTAATCCTTTTTGGATAAACCAATAATTTGCTGGCGTAAGCTTTTAGCATGCTCTTTTAACGCAGCTTGCTGAGCTTCACTATCTTCGCTGTTGTAATAACGCTCATAAGCAACTAGGTTTACTTTTGAGTCAACAATAACTGACTTATTGTCCGGCAGTTTCACTACAACATCGGGTTTAATGGTTTGACCATGTTGGTTAACCCCTACTACCTGAGTTTGATATTCGTGCCCTGCTCTAAGACCGGAAGACTGTAAAATTTGCTCTAGTATCAGCTCTCCCCAATCACCTTGTTGTTTATTATCGCCTTTTAACGCTTTAGTTAAGCGCACTGCGTCTTCACTAATCTGCTGATTAAGTGATTGCAAAGTAACAATTTGGTCTTTTAAAGAATGGCGCTGCTTGGCTTCGTTTTCGTAGCTTTGTTGGACCTGCTGCTTAAAACCATCCAGTTGCTGTTTTAAAGGCTGTAATACCGACTCAATACTCTGTTTACTTTGTTGTTGTAGTTCTAAGCCCTTCTCCGAAAATATTCGATTTGCTAACAGCTCAAACTGGTTGTTGACTCGCTCTTCGCTTTTTTCTAAATAGCTGATTCGTTCTTGTAGCGCAATGTCTTTTTGTTGCAATAAAGCACAGCGTTGCTGTTCACGTTGTAACAATTGCTGGCAGGTATCTAAGTCTTGTTTTAGCTCTCGCAGATGTTGCAGTTCGGTATGTAACTCGGCTAGTGAGATGTCTTTGTCGTGGTCTTGCTTCAGTAATTCTTGATTAGCTTGGTTTTGCTCTAGTAATTCAATTTCTAGTTGTTGTTTTACCAGCGCAAACTCATCGCTTTTTTTGGAAAAAGCTCTACCTTTTATGCTATTTACCAACAGGCTTACAATTAGCAAAAAAAGTAAGGAAAAAGTAATAGCAGCACTCATTTGGTTAAATTGAGAAAAAATAGTCTCTAAGTTCACAGTAAATCCATTGCGATTATGTTGAATTGCTCGTTATCATGCATCATACAGTATGCAGCTCGCCAATCTTAAAGCTGTAGTACATGTTTTAGCTTAAATTTAGGAAAATCATTAAGATGAGTATCTTTTCAGCTTTAAAGAAAATGTTCCAAGCTGCGCCAGTTACCCCCAAAAGCTATCCAGCGGAAGTTTACAATGAGTTCACCATTGCCCCTCAGCCACAATCTGCAAATGGGCAATACCGTGTGGCGGCTCAAATCAGTAAAACTGTAAATGGTGAATTGAAAGAGCACATGTTTATCCGCTCTGATACATGCGCTAGCTCAGACGACGCCGCCGAACTAGCCATGCACAAATGTAAAACGTTTATTGATCAAATGGGTGATCAAATTTTCGATTAAGCAACAGCGGTGCTAATCAAACAACCGGGTTAGCACCTGTTTTACCGCGTCAATATCAAACGGTTTGTCGACTAAAGCTGATACGCCGCTTTGCCTTACACCATCAAGCTTGGCGCAATTATTTTCAGACGTCACCATTAGAGCTGGGATCTCACAAAAGGTTGGATGTTGGCGCAACGCTTCAATTAATGCCGCCCCATCCATTATCGGCATGTTGTAATCAGTAATCACCAAATCTACTTGGTTGTTCACCATCAACGATAAAGCTTCCTGACCATTTTCTGCCAAAATCAGTTTAGTTAAACCAATGTTTTCTAATACTTTTGAAATATGACGGCGAGCCGTTTGGCTGTCATCTACAACCAGTACCGTTTTATCAGAAAAATCTAAGTTATCGATAACTTCACTATCTGGCTCTATATAACTAATGGTTGCTTGCAGCGCAGACAATAGGTGTGTGAATTCGAAAGGCTTAGGCAAAATAGCAATAACACCCGCTTGCTTAATTGCATCTAAGGTGTGGTGACAGGCTTCACTAGAAATCAGCATAAAGGCCACATCACGGCTTAAATCATTAGCTCGTAACTGTTGCACTAAATCGGTAGCAGTACCGTCGCTGAAATACATAGAGCTAACCACCAAATCTGGTGCAGTTTTAATTGCGAGGTCCAGGGCCTGTTGACAGTTCTCTGCCATTAAAAAATTATCAATACCCGCTTCATGCAATCGCGTACGAATGATGTTGCGTTGCATATTTGAAGGTTCTACTAATAAGATCGTAAGATCAGCTAACGACAGTGTATCCATAACATCCTGTTTCACTAACAATAGGAATGTCCATAGTACAGCTTTAAGCTATCCATTTTTATCGCTAATTTGCTAATCTAGCATTCTTACTTGAAAAACATGCTTTTAGTCACCAAATTAAGGCTAAACAACCAACGGAAAACGCTATGCAGCCCACAACGTCTGTTATCGATATTAGTTTTGAGAACGCCCAACAAGTGTTAATTGAAGGTTCAATGAACCTGCCAGTAGTGGTGCATTTTTGGTCGCCTTCTAGCCCTCAGTGCGAGCCACTGTTTTCTTTACTACAACAAATCCATCAACAAACTGGCGGAAGCTTTACTTTAGCTCGGGTTAATATGGATGAGTTAGCACCGCTTGCTCAGCAACTTGGTGTTGCACAAGCCCCAGCTGTAGTAATCCTAAAAGAAGGTCGCCCAGTTGATGGTTTTGCCGACATTCCTTCTCCAGAGCAAGTTACAGAAACCATTGTTCGTCATTTACCTGCACCCGAGGAGCAACTGTTAACTAAAGCTAAAGAGCTACTAGCAGAAGACCAATCGGTAGAAGCATTAAACGTGATACGTGAAGCTCATAACCTAGCCCCTCAACGTAACGACATTATCTTGGTATTGATTAGAGCCCTGCTTAATAACCAAATCGCTGACGAGGCCGAAACACTGTTAAACGGCTTGCCACTTGAAGACCAACAAGCCGATTTTCATGAGTTAAAAAGCCAGCTTGAGCTGTTAAAAGCAGCAGCCGAAAGCCCAGAAATTAAAGCGCTTGAAAGCAAACTGAACACAGCTGACGATAGCGCTGAGCTGCGCTTAAGCTTAGCCATTCAATATTCTCAAGCAGGTCGTAATCAAGAAGCTCTTGAACTGCTGCTAGCGATACTTCAAAAAGACTTAGAATGCCTAGACGGACAAATTAAAAAGAACTTCTTGGATATGTTAGCCACACTAAATGGCGACCCTTTATCATCTCAGTACCGCAGAAAGTACTTCAGCCTTTTGTACTAGCAGTAAAGCTAAAGCCTAATGCAAAAAAGCCAACATCGCTGATGTTGGCTTTTTTATTAAGTGCTATTTGGCTTACACTGCATCGACAGCTAACTTGTTAGCTTGCTCTGGGCTTTGTTGTTTTGCCAGCTCTAAGGTATTCGCATCTAAGCGATAGAAATGCATTACAAATACCAAGGAGATGAAAAACACGCCAGGGATAAAGGTGTACAGTAGGTTAATCCACGTAGTTGCCTGAGTTGATTGGAGCTCAGCACCACCAACATAGCCTGCACCAGCTAAAATCCACCCCACCATGGCGCCACCAATAGCGATGCCAGCTTTAATTGCAAACAGATTGGTAGAAAACACCATGCCGCTTAACGAACGACCGCTGCGTGATTTTTCATAATCAACCACATCGCTCATCATGCTCCATAGCAACGGTGTAGTGCTCATTTGCACAACGCTTAGCACTATCATTACAACAAACACTAACATCACATTGCTAGGATCGATAAAGAACATTGCAGCTGAGAGTATTCCAGAAATGCCAATCAGCACTTTATAGGTTTTAATCTTGTCAAAACGGCCAAGCACTGGCGAAGACGCCATTGCACCAACAATATTAGCCAGCATTCCTGCCACCATCATCATAGTGGCTAGATCGGCGCGCCCCATCACTGTGTTTACGTAGTACATGGTCGAAGCTGCTTTTAAAACAACGCCAGTGAGCAAAACAATATTTAGGATAAACAAAACCCGCCACTGGGTGTTTTTCCAAAGTAACTTCACATCACTAAAGGTAGAACCTTTTTTGCTTGGGCTCAGCTCAGCATTATGGTGCTCTTTGGTATTTGCGAAACAATAAAAGAACAACAACATTGCGCCAATACCCATCACAACCATCGCACCAAGATAGCCTTTTTGCTCATCACCTTGTCCGATGTATTGAACCAAGGGAAGAGCTACCAGAGCTACCACTAACCCCCCTGCGGTGCTTAAAGCAAAACGATAAGATTGCAAGGACACACGTTGTTTAGGATCATTGGTCATGGCATTTGCCATCGCACAATAAGGCACGTTAATGGCGGTATACATTAGTGTTAGCAGAATGTATGAAGCATAGGCATAAATAACCTTGCCAGTAGAACCCAAATCGGGAGTATAGAATGTCACCATACAGGCGATGCCAAACGGAATGGCCATCCATAAAATATAAGGTCTAAATTGACCATGCTTAGTCCGTGTTCTGTCTACTAACGAGCCCATTATTGGGTCGGTTATCGCATCGATAAAACGAACTAACAAAAACATGGTACCCATGTGTACCGGGGATAGGCCATATACGTCGGTGTAATAGTAAGCTAAGAAAAGCATCACCGTTTGCCAAACAAAATTACATCCCATGTCGCCCAAACCGTAGGCTACTTTTTCCTTAACCGTTAGGTTAATTGTGCTCATTTGATCTCCGAAATCATCTTATATTTTTCGGAAACAATTTTGGTTCAACAAGTTTATCCAGGCTATTATTTTATAGTTAACCTTATTTACGATATCCATCATATGCGACACAGCTCATAAGCAACATATATAACTAAATACTAAAACGTAATTTTGTAACAATTGGAATTAGTGAAATGTTAAACAACAATCAAACTTAGTGGGCTATTTGTAGACAATTAAACGTTAGTTTTTAACAGCGATTTAATGCTAACCAGGCTTTGTTTAGTGCTTGAAGGCAATGGAGTGAGTGGTTCTAGTGTTGATTCTAGATTTAGTACCTCTTGGTTAAGCTGTTCGATTAACTCATCATTGCTATTGCTAGCTGACTTATTGCCGTTAGCCATCGCACCACTAAAATAAGATACTAAAAACGGAACACAGTAGGTGAATAATAGCGCGCCCCACTTAGGGCTCGCACCGTTAACAATATCCCATTGGTTTATTAGGTTTAAGATCGAACCAACGATGACAGCAACAACTATAGCTCTTGCCATGATTTGTTTATTCATGATGATCCTTATCTATACATTGCAAACCAAACACATGGTTTATTCTAGGTAAAACTCGTAATAAACATCTAGTGCGCTATTTAAGCCAGAGAATGCCTCAATAAACAATTTGGGCAAGATCTCATATTTAATGGTTAGTTCGTTAACTGGGTCAAAAACTCCCATGCCATATCTTACTTGGACCCCAGGTAATACATAGGCACTCACTTCTACTTGAGTGGAGCTACCAGAACCAGCGGTACTTAGTGACAAATCATTTAAGCCAAGAGTATTACCTACATTACCCACTAGCCCTTCTGCTCTGCCGAGACCAGCACTAAGTAACATAGAAGACAAGGCATTGTCATCTTGCTCGCTATCACTTAATGCCCGCCCCCGTAGTAGGTAAGATAACATTTCATTTTGCGACATCGATGGCTCGGAAAACAAACTAACCTGAGGTGCATCGGCTAAACCAACAACTTGCACCCCAACGGTGACATCATCAGAAATGGTATCTGGATTACGTACTGCTTGAATATCAAGATAAGGTTGCTCTAAAGGACCAGTAAACATGATCCAACCTTTTTCGATAAGTAGATTTTGCCCGTAAGCTCTAAAGCGGCCATCGACCAACTCAATACGTCCATCTGCTAGCAAGGGCTCGCTAGGTTGTTGTTTTAAGTTTAAATGACCTTTTAAGTTAGTATTCAAGCCTAAGGCCTCTAGGGTAATCTCCTCGGCTAAAGTCACTGTTACATCAATCTTTGTACGCTGAGAAGCAACAGCTTCGCTTTGCTCTTCAATGACAATCGCATCCGAAGACTCTGAGACTGCTGACTCTGGCAAAGACTTAACTTTTATTGCGCCCTCTTCTACTGCTACCGTGCCGCCAATGTCGATAAGGTCATCGATTAACTTAATTTTAATATCAGGCGAAACAGCTAAGGTAGCATAAGGATCAACAATAACTGGAAGCAACTTGGCATTTATATCCAACTCACCCTCTAAGTTATTATTGGGCCACGCAAATTCGCCCTGCCATTGAGCAGTTCTTCCTTCACTATTAAATTTACCGGAGATATTGGCTTGCTGGTTGTCTAGCAAGATTTGCGTTTCTAGTTGCTCAATACTCAAGGGGACATCGGGACCAGATACATATCCTTCAGTTAGATTAATTTCTCCATCTAACTTAGGTGAAATTACCTGCCCTTTAACCACAACTTCACCGTCTATTCGACCCTCTAGGTTATCGAGAACAGTTACAAATGGAAGCAAAGGTGAGAGACGAATGTTGTCGATATCTAATTTGCCGTCTATTTGTCCTTCTTTATCAATTGAAGTTACTCCTGATGAACGTAAAGCACCTAACTCTTCTGACTTAAATAAGGCTTGCCACTGCAATGTCTCGCCTTCCAGATCAGCGTCTAGGCTTAATACTTGATAACTTAAGGTTACTTCATTGAGTTCGGTTTTTTGAATAACTGAACCAGGATTTAGATGTAAGTTTATTTTTGCTGTTTCTGGAACCCATTGACTAAACTGCGCGTTAACTTCTGCGGATGCTTGCCCCTGCAACTCGGTTCCTTCTGGCAGTAGGTGATTTAATACCAGAAAATCAAAGTCTTTTACCCGCAAGTCCATCTTACTATTGCCGTCAGTAGAAAATGGCGATAACAAACACAACTCACTGTCGTCGCGAGACCAGCAGTGCTCCCCAACACTTGCGACCGAGTCTTGATAAGCAAGATCGATTGGATTTGATAAGAACCAAGTGCCCAATTCTGCAGTTAAATCAGCTTTTAACAACTGACCTTGCCAAGAAGATAAGGTGCCTCCACCTGTTAAATCCAAATGTAGATTACGAGTAGATTGTTCAACCGCCAGATTAAGCGTTTGATTTTGATTTTTACTCACATACTTAAGCGTTGCTTCGTTTACTGTTTCACCAGCGACTTTAAGATTGGCTAGAGCAAGATTAAGCTGACCAGAAAAGCTTTCGTCTAAGCTCAGGTTTCCTTTACTGGTTACGGCATCAAGTGCTATTTGCTTGTTTGCAATCTGCTCGGCTTTAATTTGCCAATTGACTGTGGGCTGATTGAGCTCGCCCGTTACTTTAACTTGCGCTGTTGCTGCCCCACTTTCTAACCAAGGTAACTCTGCTAATTGAGTTGCTGTTAAATTGGCATTTACTGAAATGGTTTGTTCGTTTAACTGCACACTGCTATCAATTTGAGTATTTGCTAGAGCGATTAATGCATCAACTTGATTAGTTTGTTTTGCTAAGTCTCCACTTGCTGATGCCTGAATACTCAAAGGAAGCTTTAACCACTCACCTGTAATATCGGCGTTTTCTAGCGACCACACTTGGTCTTCGATGCTAGCAACAAGTTTTCCTTCTAAGTCCGGCAAAGCCATATCTTCGCCGAGATCTAGCCAATGACTAAGCTGCAAATTATCTATGTCTGCAATTAATTGGGCACTTAAGGTAGGCGCCCAAGCGGCAGCGCCGCTAAACTGAAATCCGCCAACCACCTTGCGGGTTGCCTCATTAAACTCAGTACCATTTATCTTTTTCTGATCGAGTAATTGATCTTCGCTGCTTTCATCTATGACTAGTTTCTCAAGTAATTCACCTTGAATGTCAAATGCTTGTAGCTCATTCAAGTCACCTTGTAATTGTGCGTTTAACCAAAGATCTTGAACACCGGTTAAGTCACTTTGCAGTTGTAATTGATAACCACTTAGGTCACCACTGGTGTTAAGACTTAGACTGGTCAACGTGAGCTGTTCATCAACCAAGGTAAACGCTTTGTTTAGGTCAGCTCTTAATTCAAAAGGCAGGTTTGTTTGTAGCCAAGCAATTTGGCTATCTAATTGGCTTTCAATCAATCCGGATGTGGTAATTTCAGCATTTAGCTCGTCACCATCGCCATTTAAGCGAAAGTTGGTGCGCAATTGTTGGTCAGCCAGTGGCATCTCCCAAGCGCCTTCTAGCAGAGATGCATACCGGTTTTGAAATGCCTGCTTACCACGAAGTTGCAGATTACCCCATGGGCTTTCTACGTATAAGTTCGCTAACTCTAGTTCTGCAAAACCCAAGACACCACGTAGTTTAGCTACAGGAAATTCTAGCTCTTGAGTATCAAGCTTTAGCTTACCTTCAGTTAATTGAAGATCGCCAACATCTACCCGATATGGCATGGTGATCTGTGGTACTTCGATGAGCAGTGGCAATAGTGGCTTAGATTCTTCACTGCTTGTCTTGGCTTGCTCTTCTTGCTCACTACCTGCTGGTAGCGCAACTTGCCAGTTGTTTAAATGCAACTGCTCTACTCGAATACTGTCTTCTGCCCAATGGGCTTGAATAAGCACTTTCTGCCAAGAAATATCTATCCCATCAATGATGATAGAAGCGTTACTCACATCAAGTAGATTAACCACAAATGGAAATGGAGGCTGCCAAGGGCCGGTGTTTTCATCTGGCTCAAGGGGTTCTGGCTCGCTTGTTGAAGCTTGGGCCAAGGCTTGCGTATCTATCTCAACAGTAAGCGTTGAGCTAACCAGCTTTTCGACACACAGTTTAGTTTGGCTAATACACACCCAGTCTAAAGCAAGTTCTAAATCATTTAACTCAACCAACAAGCCAGCTTGCTGCCAGCTCAGCTGTTGCGCCTTTATGCCCTTATACAAATTACCATCGGGCTCAATGATGCTTAGACCATCAACTAAGTCACTAAGCTTAGTTAATATCCATTGGGTACTTGGCGTAAACGATAACGCAAGTATCAAACAAAATAGCAAAGCGCTTATAGAAATTAGCGTGTATTTAACAGCCCGAAAAATCATAAATCAGGCCCTAGAGAAAAGTGAATACGCCACGGATCTGACTCATTTTGTAAGCCCTTCGCAACATCTAAACGTAGAGGGCCAATTAGCGTTAGCCAACGAATACCCATACCAACACCAACAGAAACGGGCTCAGAAAAATCATTAGTTGCGGTACCGGCATCTACGAAGGTAGCCCAGCGCCACTTTTCAGCAAATTGATAGTTATACTCCACACTGCCCACGGTGAGATATTTACCACCAATCAATTGGCCGTCGTCATTTTTTGGGCTAATGGTTTTATAATCATATCCTCGAATACTTTGGTCACCACCAGCAAAGAAACGCATAGATGCAGGTACATCGGTAATATCATCAACTAGAATGCCACCAAGATCGGCTCTAAGTAAGATGCGATGATTTTGGTAAGAGCGTAACCATTTACCCAAACCCGCTAAGCGCAACATTTCTACATCTGAACCCCAATAAGGATGACCCACTTCTAAGCTAGCTTGTAAGTTATCACCCCAATATGGGTCTAAACCACCACGGGTACGCAAACGAGCAAAGTTAGCACCGGGTAGCACCAAATCAGATACCGAATACTGATCAGCCTGGCGGTATTCTTCGTGTTGCCACTTTAAAAACAAAGAAGGCTTCCATTCGTTATCTAAACGCCATTGACGGGTGGTAGACAAAATAGTCTTTTCACTTTCGGTGTCATTGGTTTTTTCTCGAATATAACCGGTTTGAATATCCACGTAATCGTCAACTGGATTATCTATGGGGATCCGGTAAACAAACTGAGCGCTTTGCTTTGGCTCTGCGGCTTCAATCTCAAAAGTAATACTATGGCCATTTTCGTTCACCCACGGTCGGGTCCATTTTAACCTAACTCTAGGGCCAATATCGGTTGTGATACCACCACCCACCTCAAAGGTATCGCGCGGCTTTAATTGCAAACCAACCAGTAAATCAATTTCACCGTCATGTCGATTGCCAATATCCGGTCGTACAGAAATCACTTGGAAGTAGTCCGTTTCACCCAGTCGTTGGTTAAACTCGCCTACCTTTTGTGAATCGTAACGATCTTGCTTATTAAACTCAGCCAAATTAGCAAACATGGTTTGTGGTAATTCTGGATTTGTAAACACGATGTCGCCAAAACGGTAACGCTCGCCAGAGTCATAACTTAAATAAATGTCGGCGGTATTATTTACAATACTGATCTGAACTTCTGCTTTATGGTAAACCGCATCGAAGTAGCCATATCGAGAAGCTAGGCGGTCGAATTCTGATTTAAGGCTGTCGTAGGCTGCATGGGTAAAAACTTGTCCTTCTGCTAAGCCACTGCGAGCTATAGCGCCGGTATAACGACTGTCTTTAGTTGCTGCGCCAACAAAATCCAGTTCAAACTTGTTTACCCGCAGCCGCTCACCTAGCTCTACATCTACCAGGAACTTTTTTTCTGCGGTTTCTGTTATGGTAATTTCGCTTTGGTAATAGCCAAGGGCACGTAGAGCGCGTTTGGTTTGTTCACTACTGGCGCTGATAATACGGCGGGCACTACTGTTATCAGGAAAGGTTTGTGCTTCTAGGTAGACCTTTACATTATCTTTTGACTCCCCAGAAATGCCTTGGTAATCAAAATCTATCGCTGCTACCGAAGTGGTAAACAAAACAAGCAACACCGGCCACAAGCGAAAAAACAAATGCACTAATCCTTAGAAAATCCTTTAAGCGCTCAGTTTAATGTTTTTTTGTAAGTTTAAAACCAATTATCTGCTTAGGCTTTGTTAAATTGGTAAAAAATAACTAACTTGGAGATAAAATGACTAGAAACTGGCCAAAACCAATCATCGCCTTGGCTGGCTATAGTGGCAGCGGAAAAACCACCTTACTAAGCCAACTTATTCCTTTGCTAAAGGCACGGGGTTTAAGTGTTGCTGTTATAAAACATAGCCATCACGCAATAGAGTTAGATAAACCGGGTAAAGACAGCCATAAGTTTGCAGAGGCTGGCGCCGAACAGGTGATACTTTCCTGCCCTCATAAACGGTACCACTTTAGTCTTCAGCAGCAACATGACGACTTAAACGAACAGTTGTCTTGGATAAACTGGCAACTATGCGATTTAGTGATCGTTGAAGGCTATAGACATAGCGAAGTGGCAAAAATAGAAATTCATCGAAGCGATCTTGGTAAGCCTTTGCTGTTCCCAAATGACAAGCACGTCATCGCTGTGGCTAGCCCCGATAATCTTAATACAGACTTACCTTTGTTAGATTTAAATAAGCCTAAGCTAATCAGTGATTTCATATTAGCCTATACTAACAACGTAAAAATTGTGAAATAGAATCATAAGCTTATCGGTCTATAAACTATCACTACTGTTTAGAGAATAAAATATGAAACCAAATAAACTGATTGTTGTAGCAGTGCTTGCTGTTATTGTCGGTCTTATCCTATGGTTCGACTTAGGCCAATGGCTTAACTTCGAAACCATTAAGCAAAGCCAAGCTGATTTACAAAGCACTGTAGAAAATCACTTCTTAGTGTCTATTGTTGCTTATTTCTTTTTATATGTTTTTGTAACCGCATTTTCGATACCAGGCGCAGCCCTTCTTACTTTGCTGGCCGGCGCATTATTTGGTGTAGTGAACGGCGTAATAATGGTTTCTTTTGCCAGTACTATCGGCGCGAGCTTAGCGTTTATAGTAGCTCGCTACTTAGTTAGAGATAGCTTAGAACAGCGCTATGCCGACAAACTAAAGAGCATTAACAAAGGTATAGAAAAAGAAGGTGCTTTTTATCTTTTAAGTTTAAGGCTAATACCAGTCTTTCCTTTCTTTTTAATCAACCTTGTAATGGCATTAACCAAACTGCCTCTTAAAACCTTTTATTGGGTAAGCCAAATAGGCATGTTCCCCGCAACCGTAGTGTATGTAAACGCAGGCACCGAGTTAGCAAAGTTAGATAGCCTATCGGGAATATTGTCACCATCTCTACTTATCGCCTTCACCCTATTGGGTATTCTTCCTTACATAAGCAAGGCAATCTTAAATGGCATTAAACAACGCAAAGTCTACGCCCCCTACCAAAAGCCAAGTTCATTTGATAACAACATGTTGGTTATTGGAGCCGGTGCTGGTGGCTTAGTGAGTTCATACATCGCTGCGGCTGTTAAAGCAAAAGTCACCTTAGTTGAAAAGCACTTAATGGGCGGCGACTGTTTAAACACTGGTTGCGTACCCTCTAAAGCATTAATACGCAGCGCTAAGTTCGCCTATGAAGCGAGTAATGCAGAAAAATTTGGTTATGAGAAAGTTGATGCACAAGCAAATTTTGCCAAGGTAATGCAACGAGTACATGATGTTATTCAACAAGTTGAACCACATGACTCGGTAGAGCGTTATACCAAATTAGGAGTTAACTGCGTTCAAGGCACCGCAAAAATCATTAGCCCTTGGGAAGTAGAAATAGACGGTAAATCAGTGACTACCCAAAACATTGTAGTTGCTACTGGTGCTCGACCACTAGTCCCGGGCATCCCCGGTTTGCAAGAGGTCGAATATTTAACCTCTGATACGCTTTGGCAGCTTAAACAACTCCCAGAGAAGCTACTCGTGTTAGGTGGTGGTCCAATTGGCTGTGAATTAACCCAAAGTTTTGCCCGATTAGGTGCTGAAGTGACCCAAATAGAAATGGCCGACCACCTATTAATTCGAGAAGACCTAGAAGTTAGTAAGTTATTAGAAGAACAGTTTACCCACGAAGGCATCAATCTATTATTGGGTTGGAAAGCGGTTAGCTTTCATTATCAAAACGGCCAGCAAAGTGTAAAACTGATTAAAGGCGAGCAAGAAAAAGAAGTTGTTTTTGACAAAGTGATACTCGCATTAGGCCGTGTTGCAAATACTAAGGGCTTTGGATTAGAAGAGCTTGGTATTGAAAACTCAGAGCGCGGCACCATTGCGGTGAATGAACATTTGCAAACCAATTTCCCCAATATTTATGCTGTTGGCGATGTGGCTGGGCCTTATCAATTCACCCACTTTGCAGCTCATCAAGCTTGGTATGCCGCAGTAAACGCGCTATTTGGTCGATTCAAAAAATTTAAAGCCGATTACTCGGTAATTCCAGCAGCAACCTACACCTATCCCGAAGTTGCTCGTGTAGGTTTAAACGAGCAAGAAGCTAAGCAACAGGATATTGGTTACGAAGTGACTAAGTTTGAGCTAGAAGAACTAGACCGCGCAATTGCTGAAGGCGCAACTAAAGGCTTCATTAAAGTGCTTACCGTACCAGGAAAAGACAAAATACTTGGTGCAACCATTGTTGGTGAGCATGCTGGAGAATTATTAGCAGAGTTCACCTTAGCAATGAAGCATGGCTTAGGTTTAAACAAAATCTTAGGAACAATACATGCCTACCCAACCATGATGGAAGCAAACAAGTATGTAGCGGGTGAATGGAAGCGTAATCACGCTCCCGAGAAAATCCTATCCTATCTTGAGAAGTTCCACACTTGGACGAGAAAAGCGTAACTAATCTTATTGGTCAGGCTATTTCAGCCTGACCAATAAACAAACGTTCCTCAAAGATTTCAGGCTCAAGTGCTTCACTAAAATAGAACCCTTGGTAAACCGTACAACGACGGTACTTTAAGAACTCTAATTGATACTCAGTCTCCACACCTTCTGCAATAACTTCTAAGTCTAAGTTCTCAGCCATTGAGATAATGGTGGTAATAATGGCACATTCACTGCCACCACTTTGTAATTCGCTCACAAAGGATTTATCAATTTTTAAACAGTTAATTGGCAACTTGTTCAAATACGCCAGTGACGAATAGCCGGTACCAAAATCATCTACCGAGAAACGTACCCCAATATCACGCAGCGCTTGAATTTTCTCTACCGTGTCTTGCACGTTATCTACCAATACACCTTCTGTAATCTCTAACTCAATAAGTTTAGGGTCACAGCCAGCTTCTTGAATAATCGCTAGCGTTTCTTGCACAAAGGTATTGCGGTGGAACTGATTGGGGCTAACGTTTATTGATAAGGTTTTAAAGTTTTCTGGTAAACCTCGATCTTCCCAAGTCTTCAGGGTTTCACAGGCACTGCGCATAACCCATTGTCCTAGGGTGACAATTAAGCCTGTTTCCTCGGCAAGAGGAATAAACCGTCCAGGAGAAATCCACCCTAATTTGGTGTCGAACCAACGAAGCAGTGTTTCGGCGCCAACCATCTCAAAATTAGCGTTATAGCGAGGCTGAAAATATGCCACCATATCTTCGTTTTCTAGCGCTTCTCTCATCATTTTAGTTAACTGGTGACGCTCTTGAATTTCGTCTGCCATTTGATCAGAGAACACATGAACACTAGATCGTTCGTTATCTTTACCATGATAAAGTGCAATGTCTGCCTGGCGTAAAATCTCGGTAGCATTACTATCGTGATTAGGGAACAAGGCTACACCTGTGGTTAAGTTTAGCGATATTTGGTTACCTTTAATCACAAACTCTTTGTGAATAACCCGTCCTAAATGCTCTGCCATGTTGCTAGCAAGCTGCTTCGCTTCTTCGCGATCGGTAGATAAATTTGGCACTAATAAAGCGAATTCATCACCGCCAAGGCGGGCTACAGTTTCGGTACTGGTGCGCCCCTCACGCAAACGGTGAGCGATCAAACGAAGCAGTAAATCACCTGCAGCATGACCTAACATGTCATTTACGTTTTTAAAGTGGTCAATGTCGAGGTAAATCAACGCGCCAACTTTGTTAGATTTACGCCCTCTTTCGATTTCGAGGTCCAAGTTTTCAAGAAGCTTACGGCGATTAGACAATCGAGTAATGTCGTCATGAGAAGACTGAAAACGCACTAACTCTTGAGCTGAACGTACTTCGGAAATGTTTGTCTGAGTACTAATAACTCGTGAAGGTAGACCGCGTTCGCTACGCTCGACGACCATGCCTCGAGATAATACCCACAAATAGTGACCGTCTTTATGCTTAACCCGGTGCATTGACTCATACACTTTGTTTTTCTTTTTCAAATGCTTGCGCAATTCATTAAGGGTTTTGTCCAAGTCTTCCGGGTGGATCCTAGATTCCCACTCCTCAATCTTTTCACCTATTTCGCTATCTTGGTAACCCAACATCGCTTTCCACTGTGGCGAGTAATACACAGAGTTAGTGATTAAATTCCAGTCCCAAATGCCGTCACCAGAGCCACTTAGCGCAAATTGCCAGCGCTGTTCACTACGTTGCAGTTGGGCAAAGCTGCTATGAATACCATTGGCCATTTTACCAATTGCATGCTCTAAAGCACCGATTTCACCTTGGCTTTTGGCCGCAATATTGGCATTTCGATGAGTTTGAATTTGCTTAGTGCGCCCCACCAATTTGTTAATAGGTGCAACTAATAGTCGGTTAAGCATTAATACCAACAGCAGCATAGCCACCGACATGTAGATGAAGGTTTTAATCGCTTCATCGATAATCATCTCACGCTTTACTAACCAAGTATTTTGCAAGTTATAACTTACAAATATTGCGCCCTGCTCAGCTCTTCGCAGGCTGTCTTCTCGTGGTCCCATATCTAATGGTAGATACAAGTTTACTTGCCAATGTTCAGGTAATACTTGCGATACTGGTGAGCGCTTGTTCTTTACCTGATTAAATAGTTCGGTATTGAAATAATTAGCATTGTCTGCAGCAAACAGGCTCTTTTCTGCACGTTTATTAGATATTTGAACCAGACCTTGCGGATCAATAACCTGCAGTGAGTCCAATTGTTGATTTAAAGCTACAAGGGTTAGCTGTCGCTCAGCAATATCCCATTGATGACGAGATAAGCTGTCTGAAAGGCTTTGCTGAAGCTGATAGCCAATATGCAACAAACGCTGGCTAGCATGTTCAGCCATTTTATTACGTTGCTCATGCAGCGTACCTAACAATAATAAACTTTGAGCAATAACTAATAATACCAAGGCCAAAATAGGTATTACTACACTCAATGAAATCCGTTTAAACCTATACACCGTTCAACTCCAATAACCACTCGCTGGTAAAACTACGCGATAAATCAGGTGCTCGGTGGATCAATTCCAACTCAGCCATACGTTGCGCTTTTTCCTGCGCAAGCCCCAAAATAAAATTACCAGAGAAAAGTGCAATGCTTTGCTGAGCATTAAGCATTTGAATATTTCCGTAAGCTTGGCGAACTTCTTTACTGTAAAGCTGGGTTCGCTTAGCGATTAACTTGTAGCCTTCTCTTGAATGCTCCTCTAACCAAGTGTTGGCTTTATAGAAGTTTTTCAATAAATTTGAAATACCGTTTCGCTTTTTCTGTAAGACCTCAGTTCTTACCACCATTACGCGATAATACGGTTGGCCTTGTGCAGCGCTTTTATATAAAACGTTGGCAGATAGATTATCTACCAAACGGCTTTGAATTGGACCTGAGGTCATCACTGCACTTATTTCACCTTTGCGAAATAGTGCCAATTGCTCATCAAGTTTAGCTTCTACCAAGACAAAATCATCGGCGTTAACCTTGGTGTCTTGTAACCAGTCATCCATAACTAAAGAGGCTACCGATAGGCTCTCGTAGCCTATGCGTTCGCCTTTTAGTTGTTCGATATTCTTAATATCTTGGCGTGTGACTAATGCATCTCCACCGACACTTCTATCGATAATCGCAACTACAGTTAAATCTACTCGCTCGGATAATAAACTAATTGTTTCGGTTAGACTTAAGAAACCAGCATCCACCTGCCCACTTTTAAGAGCGTGCATGACATGGCTGGGAGTTGTTAGTTCATTTACGATATATGCATTAGAGCCTTCGAAAGAAAGCTGCTTAGACAGGAATATAGGTTCAAAGCCCAGCCAAGGAGACACGGCTACACGTAGAGCTTGGGTTTGGCTTTGACATGCGAGTAAGACACTACTAAAAAAAAGTAGTATTCCAATCTTACTTGCGTTGATTGATAAAAAGGTAAATTTCATATCCCTGATAGTTCTTAACTCTTCCTGAGCATACAACTAAAACTAGCCATCCATTCTGCTTGCGCCAGACGCAAAAAGAAAGCAAACAGTTTAAAAAATTATGAGGATATTACAAACTTAAAAGTTTACGCTCAAAAATTAAGCGCAAGATCAAAAAAGTGCCGACAAAGCGGCACTTTCATTAAAGTTTTTGGTCGATTGACCGAGCTTAACGTGCTCGTAATGCGGCAATGCGTTTTTCTAAAGGTGGGTGGCTTAAAAACAGCTCGCTCATTGCGCGTTTACCATTAATACCAAAGGCCATCATAGAGCCTTCCATTTCTGGCTCTCTACTTCCACCTAATCGCTGTAATGCATTAATCATTTTGTCTTTACCAACTAACTTGGCAGAGCCTTCATCAGCGCGGTACTCGCGTTGACGCGAAAACCACATAACAATAATGCTGGCCAAAATACCAAACACCATTTCAAGCACAAACACAGTTCCGATATAAGCAAAGGTGCCCATGCCTTGTCCGTTCTCATTATTGTTACTCATAGCAGAGCTAATAACGTTAGCGATGATTCGCGCTAAGAACATTACAAAGGTATTTACTACACCTTGAATTAGAGTAAGGGTAACCATGTCGCCATTAGCAATATGACTAACTTCGTGGGCTAGAACAGCTTCAACCTCATCGCGAGTCATGTTGTCTAACAAACCTGTGCTCACAGCCACTAAGGCATCATCTCGCTTAGCGCCAGTAGCAAATGCGTTCATATCTGGAGCATTGTAGATAGCAACTTCTGGCATACCAATACCTGCTGCTTTTGCCTGCCTTGCCACGGTATCAACCAACCATGCTTCGGTTTGGTTTCTCGGCGTTGTAATAACCTGAGCTCCGGTAGAACGCTTTGCCATCCACTTGGAAATAAGCAAAGAAATGATAGAGCCGCCGAAGCCAAAAATGGCACAGAAAATCAACAAGCCGCCCATGCTTTGGGTAGAGATCCCCAGAGCAGAAAACACTATGTTCATTACAATGCCTAGCACTAGAACAACAGCTAAGTTAGTGCCTAAAAACAACAATATACGTTTCATCGTCTTCCTCGATTATGATGGAATTACCCAATTACCATAATATATGGGGTTTAACTCACACTTTTCAATGGCTTAAATAGGGTAAATACGTTTAGATTTGGCTGACCAGAGCATCTATATCAAAGCATTCCGCTGCTAAGTTAGCGTTAAGGCTGGTGTTATAAGGAAGTTCAGCAATACAAGGAGCATCTATGGCACCTTGTAAATAGCTGATATTCAATTTTGATATATCTGAAGGCTCACTTAAATTATTAGCCACCCAAGCCACCACATTACAACCACTGGCGTTTATCGCTTCAGCGCTTAGCAAGGCATGGTTTAAACATCCAAGCTTCACTCCAACAACTAACACTACAGGTAAACCCTGCTCAGCTACCCAATCAGACATCATCAGCCCTTGTTCATTAAGTGGCACATGCCAACCCCCTGCTCCTTCAACCACAACAAAATCTGATTTACAAACTAAACGCTGTAACCCACTGGCCATTAACGCGCTATCAACTGGCTTTTTCTCAAGCTTTGCGGCGATATGGGGGGCTATAGCATGTTTTAGCATTACTGGATTTACTTCTGCATAGTCGAGTTCACTGGAGTTTACCTTCATTAATGCCAGCGCATCTTCATTGCCTTCTCCTGAATCAAACATTTCAGTTCCAGCTGCAATGGGCTTAAAACCATTAACAATTGAGAACTTGTTTTGTAGCGCTTTTACCAAGCCACAACTTACTACGGTTTTACCTACTTCCGTATCGGTGCCGGTGATAAAAACAGACTTAGTCATTAGTCAATACTCCATAACTCACTTTATAGGTGGCACTAATTTGCATGTTGTTGGTTGCTTGGCCGAACATTTCCTTATAGTTTCTAGCCATAGCCTTTAGTTGACCGCGATTTGTTGAATTTGGCTCTCCCCCAACCACATAGTTTGCGCCGATACCTTTTAAATCGGCCAACAACAAAAAGGCATGCTCGTACCAAAGAGTTCGTTGCTCATGATGAAACTTGGCATTGCTAAAACCGGCTTCGCTAGCCGCTTGTACAATATCATCCTGAGTTAGGAATCGGTTTACATGACGGTGGGAGTCGATGCTAGACCACGCTTGTTCAAGCTCCAATAAAGTACCTTGGCTGAGGGTAGAAAATAACAAAACGCCATTTGGCTTAAGTACTCTTCTAATTTCTTTTAATGCAACTGCAAGATCATTGCACCACTGCAAGGCTAAGCTTGAAAATACTAAATCTACACTATCGTCGGCTAAGCCTAAGTGTTCCGCATCACTAACCAACGCTGCACATGGCTGAGCATAGCGCTTTGCTTTAGTAGCCATTGCTAAAGACAAATCTAAGGCTACAACATGAGATGAATGAGCCTTTAGAGAACGAGAAAAATAGCCAGTGCCACAGCCTAAATCTATCGCTAGAGGATAAAGCTTATTAGGTAAGTAACTTAATAAGGTTTCGCCAATATTGCGTTGCAACTCGGCATAATCATTATAGGTATCAGCGGCTTTGGAGAAATGACGAGCAACCTGCTGTTTATCGATGACCATAGTTTTCTTTACTTACTTCATGAATCGCATTTATAAGATCAACAATATCTTGTGCTTGGTGATGACTACTTAAGGTTACCCGCAGCCTAGCGGTGTTTACCGGCACCGTAGGAGGACGAATTGCAGAGACCCAAAACCCTTTGCCTTGCAGCGACTCGGCCATCGCTAATGCTTTGTCGGCCTCACCGATAATAATCGGTTGAATAGCAGTATTTGAATCAGCAACTGCAATATTGTTTTCGATTGCTAACGATCTAAACAGTGCAATATTATCAGCTAACTGTTGCTGCAATTCTGGCTGCGTTTGCAGCACCCTAATAGCTTCGGTTACTGCGCAAGCTTGGGCTGCTGGCATCGCTGTTGAGTAGACATAGCTCTTGTCAAAATTAACCAAATATTCTTTAAGCGCTTGGTCACATAAAATAGTCGCACCAGAAACACCTAATGCTTTGCCAAAAGTTAGCATTTGAATTTGTACATCGCTAGGTGTCAGTTTTTGTTGGTCTGCAGAACCTCTTCCTTGATCACCTAGGCATCCCACACCGTGGGCATCATCAACCATTAACCATGCATTGTGTTGTTTACATAAATCACTGATGGGCTTTA
Organism: Agarivorans sp. D1326; assembly: GCF_056958115.1. Lineage (NCBI taxonomy): Bacteria > Pseudomonadati > Pseudomonadota > Gammaproteobacteria > Alteromonadales > Alteromonadaceae > Agarivorans > Agarivorans sp. D1326. The sequence continues at coordinate 110,286 of NZ_JBTWEN010000002.1, forward strand.
AAGGTGCTTGATCACCGTCCATGCTAAAAACGCCTTCGGTGATCACTAAACAGTTTTCTCCTTGTTGACTTTCTAACCTTTTAGCAAGCTGACTTACTGAGTTATGTTGAAAACGGCTAAAGTTTGCGTCACACAATACGCCAGCTTCCATCAAGGAGGCATGGTTAAGTTTATCTTGGATCAGCACATCGTTTTTTTTGAGTAGTGCTTTAATAACACTCTGGTTAGCGGAAAAACCGCTGTTAAATAGCAATGCACTTTCACGCCCCTGCCATTCACAAAGTGTTTCTTCCAATTGGTAGTGCGCTTTTTGAAAACCGGTTACCAACGGTGAACCACCACTTCCCACACCATAACTCTCGGCACCTTTTATCCAAGCATCAATTACTCTTGGGTGGTGAGATAAACCGAGATAGTCATTACTTGAGAAATTCACAAACTGTTGGTTATCAATGTCAATCAAACGCCCTTGGGCGCTGGATTGACATCGGCGCTGGCGAAACAACTGTTGCTGTTTGCGCTTTTCTACTTGCTGTTTTACAAACTCAAATGCCATTTACGAGGCGTCGTAAAATTGTGAAGGGCTGTTTTTCTGCTGCTGTTTCACCAAGGTTTTGTAAAGATCTTCTTCTTGCTCTTCAGTACCATTTTTTAGCGCTGCTGGCTCGGGGCGAATACCTAGCTTTTTAAACAACTGCATGTCCTGGTTTTCATCAGGATTTGGCGTAGTAAGCAACTTACACCCGTAAAAAATAGAGTTAGCGCCAGCCATAAAACAGAGAGTTTGAACCTGTTCGTTCATTTCTTCACGTCCTGCCGATAAACGCACATGCGAGCGAGGCATCATGATACGAGCAACCGCTATGCAGCGAATAAACTCAAACTGATCCATATCATCAACATCTTCAAGTAAAGTACCCTTCACTTTTACCAGCATGTTAATGGGAACACTTTCTGGATGGCGAGGTAGATTAGCCAATTGAACCAATAAACCACTTCTGTCTGTAGCTGTCTCGCCCATGCCCATAATACCGCCCGAGCACACTTTCATACCTGCTGAGCGCACGTTATCTAGTGTATCTAAACGTTGGTCGTAAGTACGGGTGGTAATAATCTCTTGGTAATACTCGCGTGAAGTATCAAGGTTATGGTTGTAATAATCTAAACCTGCGTCGGCCAGTTCTTCAGCTTGCTGCTTCTCTAGCATGCCTAGGGTCATACAAGTTTCCATGCCCATTTCTTTCACGCCTTCCACCATTTTCACTAAGTACGGCATATCGCGCTGCTTAGGGTTTTTCCATGCTGCGCCCATACAAAAGCGAGTTGAACCGTTTGCTTTGGCTTTTTTGGCCTCGCTCAGTACATGTTCAACTTCTAATAGACGTTCTGTTTTAAGGTCAGTTTTATGGTGAGCACTTTGTGGGCAGTACTTACAATCCTCAGGACACGCGCCAGTTTTTATCGATAACAAGGTAGAAACTTGTACTTGGTTTGGATCAAAATTGGCGCGATGCGCACATTGAGCCTGAAACAATAAATCGTTAAATGGCAAAGCAAACAAATCGTTTACTTCCTGTACGGTCCAATCGTGGCGGAGTGCTTGAGTCATTTGAGAGGCTTTCTTTAGAAATAATAATCCGCTAGTCTAGCGACAGCCAAGCCGCTGTCAACTTTAAAAAACCAATAACTTTACCAATGGTTAAAAAATGAACATAGATTTAGATTACGACCAACAACATTTATGGCACCCTTATACGTCTTCTATTAAACCACTGCCCTGTTATCCAGTGAGCTCAGCTGATGGTTGCGAGATTGTTTTAGAAGATGGTACCCGACTCGTTGATGGCATGGCTTCTTGGTGGGCATGTATTCATGGTTATAAAGTGGCTGAGCTAGACCAGGCAGCCGCTCGCCAACTCGGCAACATGTCTCACGTAATGTTTGGCGGGCTCACTCACAAGCCAGCAGTAGAGCTGGCTAAAAAGCTAGTGGCGCTAACACCACCAAGTTTAGAGCAAGTGTTTATTAGTGATTCAGGCTCTGTTGCCGTTGAAGTTGCATTAAAAATGGCGCTGCAATTCTGGCACGCAAAAGGTGAAAAACGTGCCAAGTTTGCCACTATAAGAAACGGCTACCACGGCGACACCTTTGGCGCTATGTCGGTATGTGACCCAGATGGCGGTATGCACCAACTCTATCAAGGGTTCTTACCCGAGCATCTGTTTTGCGAAGCGCCGCAAACCCGTTTTGAGGAAACGTGGGATCCAGCAGACATCAAACCAATGCAGAAGATGCTCGAGCAACATCATCAGTCTATAGCGGCTGTGATTTTAGAACCGGTAGTTCAAGGTGCTGGCGGTATGCGTATTTACCACCCTCAATACCTTAAAGAACTACGAAAGCTGTGTGACCAATATCAGCTATTATTAATTGCCGATGAAATAGCTACTGGTTTTGGTCGCACCGGTAAATTATTCGCCTGTGAACACGCAGAGATAGAGCCAGACATACTTTGCCTAGGCAAAGGCTTAACGGGCGGCTACATGAGCCTTGCCGCGACCATCACCAGCAAATCTATTGCTAATACTATTTGTAGTGGAGAGGCTGGCGTATTCATGCATGGTCCAACGTTTATGGGTAACCCACTAGCATGCGCGGTGGCAAATGCCAGCATTGACCTGCTTATTGCATCAGGCTGGCAAACTAAGGTTGCGACGATTGAACAATCACTTAAGACACAACTTAAACAGTGCCTGAGCTTAGAATCCGTAATAGATGTTAGGGTATTAGGGGCCATTGGGGTGGTTGAGACAAAGCAGGCGGTGAATCTAGCAGACATTCAAGCGAAGTTTGTGGAACTTGGTGTATGGATAAGACCCTTTGGAAAACTAATTTACATCATGCCGCCCTATACCATTTCAGCAAGCCAGCTTCAAAAGTTAACTGATGCTATTTATAAGGTGCTGACTAGCCTCTAAAAAGCTTAAGGTAATAGAACAACAAAATAGCGATAACAATCACCGCTAACAGACCCATGTTCATTTTGAAATAGTCTGTTTTGCGGCGAGAGCGACTCCAGTTAACAAAAATGCCCGCTAAGGTAATGCCACAGCAGCCCCACAGCAAAAACACAAATACTTGCCTTAAATCTTCTATCCAGTGGTCTCTATATCCTTGCCCGTCGGTGGTTTGAAAAGCGCTGTAAGCTATCTCTGGTCTTGCATAATGATAAACCACCAAAGAACCAATAAACATTGTCCACGCTAACAATGAAATAATCACAAATAGCTTTTGAAGACCATCCGGCCCTTTTCGACGTTCTTTTCTATTTTGCCGCATTTACCCACTCACCTTTATTCCAACAAGCGTATTTCCTTAACATAAGTTATCGATTTCCGGAGTTTTATCAATTTTTACTTGAGTCTTTAGCCCTAAGAAGTAACATTGGTCACCTTACAATATTAGCACTATCAAATCGGAGCAGTTGTTTGCTATGACGCATTCTTCAGTGACAGACGTTTTGGGCGGAAAGTTCAGCGTTGGTCAACAAGTAACAATTAAGGGTTGGATCCGCACTCGTCGTGATTCAAAAGCAGGTCTTTCTTTCTTAGCCATTCACGACGGTTCATGTTTCGACGCCGTTCAAGCTGTGGCACCTAATACCCTAGCCAATTATGAGAATGATGTCGTTAAACTAACTGCCGGCTGTTCGGTTGTAGTAACTGGTGAAGTTGTTGAATCACCGGGTAAAGGCCAATCATTTGAAATTCAAGCTACAGAAGTTGAAGTGCTTGGTTGGGTAGAAAATCCAGACAGCTACCCAATGTCGGCAAAACGCCACAGCATCGAGTACTTACGTGAACACGCTCACTTACGCCCTCGTACAAATGTAATTGGCGCGGTAACCCGTGTACGTAACTGTTTATCACAAGCTATTCACCGCTTTTACCACGAACAAGGTTATGTTTGGGTAAGCACGCCAATTATTACCGGTAGTGATACCGAAGGCGCTGGTGAAATGTTCCGTGTATCTACACTAGACATGAACAACCTACCGCTAAGTGATAAAGGCGATATTGACTATCAACAAGACTTTTTTGGTAAAGAAACCTTCTTAACAGTATCTGGTCAGTTGAATGCTGAAACCTACGCTTGTGCCTTGTCTAAAGTGTATACCTTTGGTCCAACTTTCCGCGCCGAAAACTCAAACACTAGCCGTCACTTGGCTGAGTTTTGGATGGTTGAACCTGAAGTGGCCTTTGCTGACTTAGAAGACGTAGCAAAATTGGCAGAAGACATGTTGAAGTATGTATTCAAAGCGGTTCTTGATGAGCGTATGGACGACATGAACTTCTTTGCCCAACGTATCAACAAAGAAGCTATTAGCCGTTTAGAGAACTTTGTAAGTGCCGATTTTGCACAGGTAGACTATACCGATGCAATTCAAATCCTTAAGGATAGCGGCAAGAAGTTTGAGTACGACGTAGAATGGGGCATCGATATGTCTTCAGAGCACGAGCGTTACTTGGCAGAAGAACACTTTAAAGCGCCAGTGGTAGTTAAAAACTACCCTAAAGACATTAAGGCGTTTTACATGCGCCAGAATGACGACGGTAAAACTGTAGCAGCGATGGACGTTCTAGCACCAGGCATTGGCGAAATCATTGGCGGTAGCCAACGTGAAGAGCGTTTAGACGTGCTAGACGCCCGTTTACTAGAGCTAGACCTTAATAAAGATGACTACTCTTGGTACCGCGACCTGCGTCGTTACGGCACTGTACCGCACTCAGGCTTTGGTTTAGGTTTCGAGCGCTTAGTATCTTACGTAACTGGCGTAAGCAATATTCGTGACGTAATACCGTTCCCTCGCGCACCTAAAAATGCCGAATACTAATATTTAGTTAATCACTAAATATCGCTAAAAGCCTCAATCTATTTGAGGCTTTTTTATTTCTAGATCATCCTCACACTCGAACTCTTTGCTGCATATAGCTTAGCAATCAAAGCTATACAGCTTTGTATTCATCATCCATACTTAAGCCCATTACCACGGCGCGGCCGGGAAGTAGTTAAAAAGGATTTACATGAAAAAATTAAAAGTTGTAACCACTGAAGACGTATTACTTACCTTGTGTAACTCGGTAACCAATGTATTAAGCAAGGCTACCACCAGTGAAATTAAATATTCAGCCATGGTGCAAAAGATAAACAAGACTTGTTTAAAGCCTGATATTGGCTGTTTTGTTCTGTTTGATGGCGGTTTCTCTGGTTTAGTGGTTATTAACTTTACGGCCGATGCGGCCATGGAGATTTATCGCAATTACATGCTTCACATGGGGATCCCAGAATCGGAACTCGCACAACAACATACTGCCGACGAAGTGGGCAATGTGATGGGTGAATTAATGAATCAAATGGTGGGTTACTTTACGGGCGTTATCGGTAAAGAATTGCAAACCTCTCTCACTCAAAACCAACCCAAAATGCTGGCTTTAAACAAGCAAGTTTTAATCTCAATTGATACTAACTTGGACCGGCCTCAAGCTAGACGAGTAACCTTCACTACCGCTAAGAACAACATCTTCTATCTTGAACTAGCCATGGACAAAACTGAGTTCATTAAACTTCATGAGTTTGAAACAGAAGATGATGTTGATCCAGATGATCTTATCGAGCAAGCCGCTACACAGAAGAAAGCAGAGCAAGAGCCAAAAGACGTAGCACAAACCATTGATCAAGACTTACTTGACGAGCTAGGTATTTAAGCCAGTAACTGTTGAATATGCTCAAGGCTTGCTTGGGCATCTTTATAATTTAAACCTACTGAATGAAAGTGATTATCCTTCTCTAGCACTAAAGATGGGAAACCTTGAATAGGCAAGCTTCGAGCAAACTCAATTTCTTCGAGTAAATTGGCATTGAGTTTTTCACTGCTAATATCAGCCTTAAAGCTCTCTATTTCTATGTTTATTCCTTCAGCTAAATTAATTAATACAGATAGATCTGAAGGATTTTTTGCGTCTAAATAATAAGCCTGCTGAATAGCAATTATCATTGCTCTCTCAGCACCCTGTTGTTTTGCGGCAAGAACTGCTCGATTGGCTGGATATGTAGAACGCCTTGGGGTATTTAGTTCCCAAAACTGGTAATTGAATTGAGTCCCCAATTGATTGGCAATTTTCCGCCAAGTTTGCTGCAAAAAAGCCTGCATCTCTGTAGGCATTTCAAGATCTGAGTCGGGCGCTAAACCACCGAGTAAATACACCAACTCGATATTGCTAGGCAATATCTGCTCAAGTTCTAGCAATGTTGGCTTATAACCCCAGCACCAAGAGCACATAGGGTCATGAACGTAATACAGTCGGTTTTTAGCCATAAGTATTTACAACCACGTGACATAGTCTTTGAATGGTAATTCCCTTGGCTTCGCTACCTTAGTTTGTGGGCTACCTAGATAGAGAAAACCAACAATTGATTCATGTTCGGCTAAACCAAGTTCATGATTTACAATTGAGCTATACGCCATAGGCCCAGTTCGCCAAATACCATTATACCCTTGGGCATAGGCTGCCATTTGCATGGCATGCACAGCACAACCGGCCGACAGTACTTGTTCAATCTCAGGTACCTTTGAATGGGTTTTGGGTGAGGCAATGACAATAGTTATTAACGGAGCACGAAACGGCATGGTTTTCGCTTTTTCTGCATCGCCCTCTTCTGCTAGTGCTGCTTGTTCAAAAATTCCCGCAAGCTTTGATAGGCCTTCACCACTAACATGAATAAAACGCCAAGGACTTAAGCCTCCATGGTCAGGAGCTCTAAGGCCAGCGTTCCAAATGGTTTCCAGCTCTGCACCTTCTGGTGCTGGTGCAGCTAAACGCGCGCAAGAGTGACGATTTAGTAATAAATCTAAGGCTTTCATTGTTTTCCTTAACCACTTAAATATAGCGCCATTGTGCGCGAATTATGCTAAAAGTAAAGCCAAGTACCCGCAGGTTTAGGCGCTTTTGAAATGGTTTTAGAGCGGCATCAACATTTAAACAAAATACGTCAACAGCAACTCAAGCAGTTGCAAGATTGGGTAAAACAAAACCCCAAGCAAACAGCTGCTCTCGTTCAGCATTGGCTTAAGTTAAATAAGCGCCGCTAGTTCAGCACCTTGGCGAATAGCACGCTTGGCATCAAGCTCTGCTGCTACATCTGCTCCACCGATAAGGTGAGAGTTAACACCCAACGCTGTTAAATCATCATGCAAGGTTCTTAAGGGCTCTTGTCCAGCGCAAACCACCACATGGTCAACTTCAAGAATCGAGTCTTCACCGTTGACAGAAATATGTAGGCCTTGATCATCTACTTTTTTGTACTCAACGCCTGCTAGCATCTCTACTTGATTTTTCTTCAAGGTTTCTCGATGGATCCAGCCGGTAGTTTTACCCAAGTTTTTACCCACTTTACTGGCTTTACGTTGACATAAATACACCTTACGTAAAGCAGGATGATTGTTGTGCTCTTTTAATCCGCCGGCTTCTGCCATGCTGCTATCTATTCCCCAATTATCAAGCCAACGTCCAACATTGGTTGATAGCGAAGGCTTCTGCTCAACCAAAAACTCGGCAACATCGAAGCCTATTCCGCCTGCGCCAATAATCGCGACTCGCTCTCCTACTTCTTTATGGTCTCTTAATACATCCAAGTAGTTATAAACTTTATCGTGCTCAATGCCCTCTATCGGAGGGGTTCTTGGAGAAATACCGGTAGCTATTACGACTTCATCGGCGTTTAAGCCTGCTAACATTGGCGCATCAACCTTAGTTTCTAATTCAACCTTAATGTTTAGCTGTTTAATTCTATTGGCAAAATAGCGTAAGGTTTCGTAGAACTCTTCCTTGCCAGGAATCTGCTTGGCATAGTTAAATTGGCCACCTATCTGAGAACCTTGATCGTAGATGGTAACGGAATGACCACGCTCCGCAGCATAACAAGAAAATGCCAGTCCGGCAGGCCCTGCTCCCACAACAGCGATAGTTTTACTGCTTGAGTCTTTTTCGAAGGTAAGCTCTGTTTCATAACAGGCTTGCGGATTAACTAAGCAACTCGCTCGCTGTTGTTTAAAGACATGATCCAAACAAGCTTGGTTACAGCCAATACAGGTATTTATTAGAGCCGCTTGATTATTTTTGGCTTTTTCTACAAACATGGGATCAGCTAACAATGGCCTTGCCATGGAAACCATATCAGCTTGCCCTGACCGCAATATGTTCTCTGCTACATCGGGTGTATTAATTCGGTTTACTGCAACCATGGGGATACTAACGTGTTGCTTTATCTTTTCTGTTACCCAAGCAAAGGCTGCTCGTGGCACACTGGTGGCAATGGTTGGTACACGCGCTTCGTGCCAACCAATACCAGTATTTAGAATAGTTACCCCGGCTTGTTCAAGTGCTTTAGCTAGGGTGACAACTTCGTCATAAGTGCTGCCTTTTTCAACCAAATCTAACATCGACAGACGAAATACAATGATAAAATCGTCTCCAACGGCAGCGCGTGTTTTCTTAACAATTTCTAAGGGAAATTTAATACGATTTTGGTAACTGCCTCCCCAACCATCACTACGCTGGTTAGTGCGTGAGCAAATAAACTGATTAATTAGGTACCCTTCAGAGCCCATAATTTCGACACCATCGTAACCGGCTTTTTTAGCCAATTTTGCGCTGTTGGCAAAATCTTTAATGGTGTTTTTTATTTGCCGCTCGCTCATAGCTTTAGGTTTAAAGGGGGAAATGGGCGCTTTAAACTTACTAGCACTAACATTAAATGGATGGTAGCCGTATCGACCAGCATGCAATATTTGCAGGGCGATTTTTCCGCCCTCTTTATGCACCGCGTCGGTAATAGTGCGATGCTTTTTTACTTGCCAAGGAAAACTTAACTGGCAGCCGTTTGGCGCTAAGCGACCTCTAAAATTAGGGGCGATGCCACCGGTAACAATTAAACCTACTCCACCTTTTGCTCTTAGTGCATAAAAGGCGGCAAGTTTTTCGAAACCACCCTTCTCTTCTTCTAAACCAGTATGCATAGACCCCATTAAAACCCGGCTTTGCAATTGTGTAAAACCTAAGTCTAATGGCGCTAGTAAATGGGGGTACTTGGTCATCTGTGTAACCTCAATCCATGGTTAATGTTATGAAACTGTTAATAGAGTATACAAACCAAACCTTTGTTTCAAACATTTGTTTAAATATTTGCAGGTGCCTGTTTTATATGACTATGGTAACGTTTAGTTATTGTTGAGATTATTAAGTGACCCACAGTGTTTAAATTAATTAAGAACATATTTCGCTTTTTCTGGCGAACCTTAAACTTCATACGCTCTCTATTAGTTAATTTGTTTCTGTTGTTTATGGTTGTGATGGTCATCATTGCATTAAGCAGTGTTACTCAAGAACCCGTTGAACCGCCGAGTGCTGCACCTCTAAGGATTGTGTTAGATGGGCAGATAGTAGAACAGCGCCAACGTGTTAACCCGATGGCCGAGCTAAGTAACGAATTATTAGGTAATAACACAGAAAAAGAGATTGACCTGCACAATGTGGTTAAAGCTATTGATGAAGCCAGGATTGATAGCAACATTACCGGATTAGTGTTAGAGCTTGGTGCAATGCCAAATACCAGCCAAACTAAATTAGCAATTATTGGCAAAGCCTTAAAAAGATTTAAAGACAGCGACAAACCCATCATTGCTTATGCCGACTACTATGACCAGCACCAATACTATTTAGCCAGTTTTGCAGATCAGTTATTACTGAATCCAAAAGGCGCTGTGTTGATGCGTGGTATGAACTCACGTCGTTTGTTTTTTAAAGATGCCATCGACAAGTTAGATATCACCACCCACGTGTTTCGTGTAGGAACCCACAAATCGTTTGTTGAGCCTTACCTACGCAACGATATGTCTGATGAAGCAAAACAAGATTTAGCGCGTTGGATGGACCAATTGTGGTCAGCTTATCTAACTACCGTTGCTAACAACCGTCAACTATCGGTCAATCACCTTCTGCCTGAACCATCGGCTTTGCTAGCGCGATTAAAAACAGTAGATGGCAACGGGGCAAGATATGCTGAAAAATTTGGTTTAGTTGACCAGTTAACTACCCGCGCTCAGGCTAAACAAATATTAGTGGATACTTTTGGTGAAAATGACGAAGGTGATAGCTATCAAGCTCGCCATTATGCAGAATATCTGCAAAACGTTGCAGATGAACCTTCTAGTGAAAACAAAATCGCCCTCATAGTTGCCCAAGGCGCCATTGTTGGAGGCCGCGGACAAGAAAAGGTAATTGCAGCCGACACCGTATTAGCCCAGCTCAATCAAGTATTGGATGATGAGCAGATCAAAGCAGTAGTGATGCGCGTAGATAGCCCTGGTGGAAGCGCATTTGCCTCAGAGCTTATCCGTGAAAAATTACAGCAAATCCAAGAACAGGGAATTCCTGTAGTTGTTTCCATGGGCAGCGTAGCAGCTAGTGGTGGCTATTGGATATCATCAACTGCGGATCAAATTTTTGCTAGCCCCACAACCATTACTGGTTCTATAGGTATTTTTGGTATGTTTGCCACCTTAGAAAATGCCTTAGCCAAACTAGGCATAAGCAGCGATGGTTATGCAACCAGCCCACTGGCTGAGATTAGCCCGTTCCAGCCCTTACCAAAAGAGTTGGCCGAGATTATTCAACTTAATGTTGAACATGGATATCACGACTTTTTATCGCTAGTGTCTGCAGGACGAGACATTCCATTATCTGACATGGAAAAGATCGCCGAAGGACGAATTTGGACTGGCCAAGACGCGCTAAACAACGGCTTAGTTGACCAACTAGGGGATTTAAACGACGCAATTGATTACGCAGCGAGTATAAACGAGTTGGATTCTTACCAAGTAGAAACTTTAACCCCTCCGCTTAATCCAAGAGAGCGCTTAATTGCCCAATTCTTTGACAGTCAAATCAGTGCCGCGCTAGCTAATGCTGTTCCTAATTGGCAGTTGTTTAACCAAGTTGCTGAACAAGCGCCTGCAATAGACAAGTTTAGCGACCCACTTGGTCAATACAGCTTCTGTGCGGTATGTGAACAATTTTAAGCCAAACTAAATAAACAAAAACGGCTAATTACTTTAGACAAACATCAGACTATAATTTCACAAATTCTTTGAATTATAGTCTGATGAATCGAAAATCAATATATATTGCTTATACTGGCGGTACCATAGGCATGCAACGTAGCGAAAGAGGCTACGTGCCTGTTGCCGGTTTCATGCGCGATTGCCTAGAGGCGATGCCAGAGTTCAAACGCGATGAAATGCCCGAATTCACGGTACATGAGTTTTCTCCCCTAATAGATTCCGCAGATATGGATCCGCAGCATTGGCAATTAATTGCTGAGGATATACAAGCCAACTACGAAAAATACGATGGCTTTGTAGTGCTGCACGGCACCGACACTATGGCTTACACAGCATCAGCCCTATCCTTTATGCTGGAGAACTTAAGCAAACCGGTAATTGTTACTGGTTCGCAAATTCCACTTAGTGAATTGCGTTCAGATGGGCAAACCAACTTACTAAATGCCTTATACCTAGCGGCGTATTACCCAGTTCATGAAGTATGCTTATTCTTTAACAACAAGCTGTTAAGGGGAAACAGAAGCACTAAAGCGCATGCGGACGGTTTCGATGCCTTTATGTCGCCTAATTTCCCGCCGTTGTTAAAGGCTGGGATTGATATTGAAGTTATCACAGGGCAAGTTCGACCAACAGGGATTAGCGCTCTGCAAATAAGTCCCATTGTGCCGCAGCCTATAGGAGTGGTTAGCCTTTACCCTGGCATCTCAACTGAAGTTATTGGCAATTTGCTACTTCAACCTGTTAAGGCGTTAATACTGCTAAGTTACGGTGTAGGTAATGCTCCACAACATCAATCCATGTTAGAGCAATTACAAGAAGCCAGCGATAGAGGCATTATTGTTATTAACCTTAGCCAATGTTTAACCGGTAAAGTAAACATGGGCGGTTATGCTACTGGCAATGCGTTAGCGAAAGCTGGAGTGGTAAGTGGTGGCGATATGACTACCGAAGCAGCACTGGCCAAATTACATTACTTGCTAAGTAAGAACCTACCTAGCCAGCGAATTCGTGAGTTACTTTGCCAAGACATTCGAGGCGAAATCTCTATTTAACTGTCATTCTGAGGAACACTAATAATAGTTTGGTCCTCTTTGTACTGACGTTTCAACTCTTGTTTGGATTTCATGACTAACCCACCATCAGTTCCCACGGTAAAATGTTGGGGCTGATGGTTATGTTTAGACTGATACAAGATAACCATTTGCTGGGTATGATCTCGTTGCTCATCAGTTACTGGCTTGCCATCAGGCCAGCGACCAGTTTCAACCGCCGTTAGCATATTCTGGTAAATCTCAGGGCTAATTGCAGCTAACAATTTATCTACATCCATTTATCACTCCTATAATGTTATGGGAACACTAACAAACCGACACAACACTGCCAAGCTATATTCTGACCACTTAACTTAACTGGGCAAATTAGGAGAAGCTATATGGAAAATATTTGTGGTAATCTTACCCCAATAAAGCATTGTTTAAATTGAATTCAGGGAAATGATTTGTCTTTAGTAAAGCCATTTGGCTATAGCTTTTTTTTAGCACTACCTCTAGTACTAAGTGGTTGCGATTCGGGATTTGATTTATTCGGCTTTGGTAGCCGCTCTGTTAAAAGTATTTGTAAAAATAACCCAGAATTGTGCGAAGACTTAAATCGCGATGGCTGGTGTAAAAAAGAGCGCAATGGGGTAATCATTAGCCGCTTCAATGAAATGAATGAAGCGAGTGAAATAAACCAATACCAGCTCATTAAAAACTACCGAGACTATAATTTTTGCATAGAGCTAGCAGCCAGCATTGAACCTAAATACGACAAGTCTCGTAAAACTCAACGAGTAATCGGCCTACTAACTTCACTTGAAGAGCTCGAGCGCCTAGAAGCAGAAACTAAAGAGTCTAACTACCCATTTTTGTCTATGTATCACTGGACACAGTTTCGCGATCAAGCAGCTGGAGAACGCTTTCTTGCGCTTGAGGGAACAGATCAACTTAATCACCCCGATTTACAGTGGACATTAGCTATTTACTACAGTGGCAAAGACGCTAAAAAGACTATCAACATCCTGCAAAATTCCTTTAAGTTGTTTGGTGAGGAAGAAACAATACCTGCCAAATATGCAGAAGCGATTACCTCCCAATACATGACCCTAAAAGATTACCGACATGCCTATTTGTGGGCTCAAGTTGCGGCCTTATTCGAAGATCATAGCAAGCAAGACTACTCCGGTCTTAACCACAAGTTAAAGCTTTCAGAAGAACAGCAGAAAGTATTGAAGGAAGAAGCCGGTATCATCTTTAAGCAAATAGAAAAAAGACAATACCGTTTATAGTTGCGAGTTTACTCAGCAGTAAAATCTAGAGCGACTGAATTAATACAGTAGCGCTCTCCTGTCTCGGTAGGGCCATCGTTAAATACATGGCCCAAATGCGCATCACACTGGCTACAGCGCACTTCGATCCGCTCCATATTCTGACTTTGGTCTCTTACAAAAGTAACGACTCTACTCTCTGCAATCTTATCAAAACTCGGCCAGCCACAACCTGAATCAAACTTTGATTCAGAGTTAAATAGCGCCTGATTGCAGCAAATACAATGATAGACACCTTGCTGTTTATTGTGTAGCAAAGTCCCAGAAAATGGACGTTCTGTGGCTCCCTTTCGAGTTACTTGGTAAGCCATTTCACCTAACAAGGCATGCCATTCTTGCTCGTCTTTTACAATCTTACTCACGATTTTACTTGTTCCAACAATAACATTGATTTTGCTTTAAGTTTGACACTACTTACGCCCCGAAGTTTCTTTTCGAATATGGCTTGCTCATTTGCGGTATCCATTTGCTGACACCAAATTGATTTACCCTCGGCTGTTGGGATCACAAAGTCAATTTCATGAGAACTGGCATTTATAATCCATAACCAACGCTCTTTGGATTCTCGAAGGTTTCTTACTTCAACTGCCACAGCCCAACCGTGCGATTGATGCCAGTCTTCTTGGTGCATATTTTCACCATCGTGACGATACCAACGCACTCCATGTAATTGTGAATGGCATTTCTCGTAACTGTCATTTTCCAGCTGCAAATAATGAAAAACACGAGAACGTTTGCGCAGTGCCATAAGTTGCTGACAAAAGTTTAGGAACTGTTGTTGATCACGGTCCAAACTCCAATCAAACCAGCTTATTTCATTGTTTTGACAGTACGCGTTGTTATTGCCTTGCTGAGTTCGGCTAAGTTCATCACCACCAAGAAAATGCGGTACACCTTGAGATAACATTAGCGTTGCGAGTAAATTGCGCTTTTGTTTACGACGTAAGGCCAAAACCTTTTTGTCTTTAGTTCGCCCTTCTTCACCATAGTTGGCTGAAATATTATGGCCGTGGCCATCGCGGTTCTCTTCACCATTTGCATGGTTATGACGTTGCTCATAGCTAACTAAGTCTTCTAAAGTGAAACCATCGTGATAACAAATATAGTTAACGCTAGTATGAATACTTCTGCGGCTGGCTAAAAACAGATCACGCGACCCCATAATACGAGTCGCCATTTCGCCCAATAAGCCATGCTCACCTTTCCAGAAGCCACGGCTGGTATCCCTAAATCGATCATTACACTCCATCCAGCGTTCAGGGAAGTGACCTAATTGATAACCATTAGGGCCGATGTCCCAAGGTTCTGCGATCATCTTCGCCTGAGACAATATAGGATCTTGAGCCACCGCTTTAAAAAATGCAGCTTGACTGGTGTAATGGTTATTCTCGCGGCCAAGGCTAACTGCTAAATCGAAACGAAAGCCGTCTACCTGCATCTCATCAACCCAATAGCGCAAGCTATCAAGCACTAGTCTCAAACTAACCGGGTGATCTAAACTAACGCTGTTACCACAACCGGTATTGTTGGCGTAACGGCTATAGTCTGGGCTATCTCCAATCTGTTCAAATAGGTAGTAATGTTTGTTATCTAAACCTCTGTAACACAAGGTTGGGCCATCATCACCAGACTCTGCAGTGTGGTTAAACACCACATCCAAAATCACCTCAATCCCATTTCTATGCAGCTCACGCACCATGGTTTTGAACTCAATCAAGGCATTTGATTTAGCATAACGCGGCTCTGGCGCCATAAATAATATTGGGTTATACCCCCAATAGTTACTTAAACCTAAGCCTTTTAATCTGGGTTCAGACATAAACGCAGCTGTAGGTAACAACTGAACAGAGGTAATACCTAAATCTTTTAGGTGCTTAATACTAGCGCTATCAGATACACCTAAATAGCTACCACGGTGTTGCTCTGTGACTTGGGTATTTAACTTACTAAACCCTCTAACATGAGTTTCGTATAACACCATATCTTGGCGATCTACATTAGGTTTAGTCACACCTTGCCAATCAAATAGATCATCACAAACAATACACTTAGGTATTAAGTCTGCATTATCTTCTTGGTAAGCTTTGCTATCCCATATTAGTGGACGAGAAATGGCTTTTGCGTAAGGGTCTAAAATGAGTTTTCTAGGATCGAACCAATTGCCGTGCTCGGGTTGATAAGCACCAAAAACACGATAGCCGTAATATTGATTGGCCTTGATACCCTTCACATAACCAAAACGGATACCGCCTTGCTTACCAGGTAAGACTAGGCGCGCAACTTCATTTTCATGTTCGTCGAATAAGCACAGCTCGATATGCTTCGCATCGCCGGCATGAATGGCAAAATTACAACCATTTTCGTCGAGAGTAGCGCCGAGAGGATAGTCCCTTCCAGGGGAAACCTGAAAATGACTCAGGCTAAAAGGTAAAGGCTTTAATTGACTTCTTGTAGACATGCAAACCTTATTACCCCCTCGCTCCAGCGAGGGGGTATAAACAATGTATTTAATCTACTTTGATTAAATACAATGTTGATAGCGGTGGCAAGTTTAAAATCACAGAATTTTCGCGACCGTGGCTAGCAACGGATTCAGATTGGAATTCAATTCCTGCATCGTAGTTGCCGCCCCAGTACATTTCTGAATCTGAGTTCAAAATGATGCGGTAACGACCTTGCTCTGGCACAGCCAAACGGTAGTTATCACGAGGAACTGGGGTAAAGTTACTCACAACAATTACTTTTTGTTGACTATTTAAGGCATTACGCTGGAATACCAACACACTTTTTTCCCAATCGTCGTGATCAATCCACTCAAAACCTTGATTGTCATAATCACCTTCAAACATCGCTGGGTGCTCGCGATACACTTTGTTTAGCTGTTTAACTAACTCTTGCTGCCCTTTGTGTTTAGGATATTCCAGTACATTCCACTCAAGGCTTGAATCGTGATTCCACTCGCTAGCTTGTGCAATCTCGTTACCCATAAAGTTTAGTTTTTTACCCGGATGCGCATACATAAATGCAGTGTAAGCACGCAGGTTAGCGGCTTGTTGCCATTCATCACCCGGCATTTTCCCTAGCAATGAGCCCTTACCGTGAACGACTTCATCATGTGAAATAGGCAATACAAAGTTCTCGTCATAGTTATAAACCATGGCGAAGGTAATTTCGTTGTGGTGATACTTTCTAAATGCAGGATCTTTTTGCATATAAGTTAAAGAGTCATGCATCCAACCCATATTCCACTTAAATCCAAAGCCTAAGCCGCCGGTAAATGTAGGGCGAGAAACACCCGCAAATGCCGTTGATTCTTCTGCTATGGTCATAGCATGTGGGTACTGGCGATAAACTTCTTCGTTGAACCATTTTAGTAAGCTAATAGCTTCGTAATTATGATTCCCACCATCTACATTTGGTACCCACTCGCCTTCTTCTCGTGAGTAATCCCAGTAAAGCATTGATGCTACTGCATCTACTCGCAAACCATCTACATGGAATTTATCTAACCAGATTAGAGCACTGGCAACTAAGAATTGGCGTACGGTATCGCGGCCAAAGTCATAGATGTATGAATTCCAATCGTTGTGCCAACCACGGCGTGGGTCTTCATATTCGTATAAATGCGTGCCATCAAATTGGGCTAATCCGTGAGAGTCACTTGGGAAGTGCGCAGGAACCCAATCAACAATAACACCAATACCATTTTGGTGGCATTGGTCGACTAAGAATTTAAAGTCATCCGGATTGCCAAATCTGCTCGTTGGAGCGAACAAACCGATAGGCTGGTAACCCCAAGAACCATCGAATGGGAACTCGGAAATAGGCAATACTTCAATGTGAGTGTAACCCATCTCTTTGACGTACTGGACCAACTCAACAGCTAGTTCACGATAGCTCAAATAGTTGTTGCCGGTGGCCTCAACTTTGCGGCGCCAAGAACCAAGATGCACTTCATATATGCTCATTGGTTGGTGACGCTTATCGTTATTTTGAGAGCGTATCCACTCTTCGTCATTCCACTGATATTGGTCATGGTCCCAAACCACAGAGGCAAATGACGGGTACTGCTCAGAGCTAAAACCTACAGGATCAGTTTTATGTGGCAGCGAGTGACCATGACGATCTTTTAATTCGTACTTGTACTTGGTACCAGAATCTAATCCTGGAACAAACAGCACCCAATGGCCATCTAGTGAACGCTGCATAGGCAGGCGACGACCATCCCAATGGTTAAAATCGCCAATTAAACTCACACTTGAAGCACTAGGCGCATACACACCAAAACGAACCCCCTTTACTTGAACGCCGTCCACTTCAATGGTTTTAACTTGTGCACCTAACACCTGGTAAAGGTTTTGCGGCGCGTGAGTCATTGTGGCTAAGCCATCATAAGCTAGGTCGGTAAATTGATAAGGGTCTACTACGGTTAGTTTGCTGTCTGTATATTCAACTTCTAACTGGTAAGCAAAGTGCTCTTCAGCATCAAACACTAATTCGAAAAGGCCTTGAGGAGATAACTGGCCCATAGTTCCCAAAACTTCGCCATTTAGCGACATCACAGTTATCGCTTTTGCATCAGGTTGCCAAGCCCTTAACACCAAGCCTTTACCTTTGGCTTTTGCGTTTAAACCCAGAGCATTAAATGGCTCACTTAAACGCACGCTGGACAATTGTTGAACTAATTTAGAAACCTGAGAAGACAAAGATTGTTTCATTATGTACTTACCTTAACGTCCTGAGAATAAGGGGATTTGGTCATTAATGCTTAGGTTAGCGCAACTCTTCGAGCTTTTCTCAATTAATCAGTAGTAAAGTGAGATAGAAAACATTTTCATAGGCAAAAAAAAGCGCTCCGAAGAGCGCTTGTTTATAAATGCATCAAATTTACTTGCTAGCTTTGTTACGAGCGTCTGTTAATGAATACATTAAGTGCTGTACATCGTGGTTGTTAAACAAGTCACTTAGGTTCCAAGTTAACTTACGACGCCAGTTTGGATATTCGCTTGAAGTACCAGGTACGTTAACTGGCTTGTCCATTTCCATCCAGTCTTCTAACTGAACAGATAACAAGTTACAGCTACCTTTTGCCATGTGTACTTGGATACCGTAGTTAAGGCCTTTATCCATGCCTACCCAGTTAACATCACGAGAGATGTAATCTGGAATACTTTGGTGACCGTGCAAGGTATCTAACAGCTTTTGTTTGTTCTCATGACGATCTTGGTAAAGGCTTTGTAGCACTTCCTCGTCTGGATAAATGCCTAGCTCACGACCTAGTGCCAAATCATCACAATGCCAGAAACCGCGTAAGGTTGGCATATCGTGAGTGGTTACCGCAGACATTGCCTGCTCAGGGTAATGCGCAGGTGAAATAAAGCCACCATCTTCAGCTTGCTCGAAGAAGAAAATACGGTAAGAGTGAACACCGTTTTCTTGCAGAACTTCAAAGATGCCGTCTGGAACAGTACCTAAGTCTTCACCAATGATTAAACACTGGTTACGGTGACTTTCAAGTGCCAAAATTCCTAGCAAATCTTGAATTGGGTAGTAAAGGTAAGCACCTTTATCCGCTGAATCTTCAACAGGAACTAGCCATAAGCGCAATAGAGCCATTGCGTGATCGATACGTAAAGAACCACATGAGCGCATGTTAGAACGGAATAAGTCAACCATTGGCTGGTATTGCTGTTCTTCTAGCACTGCCGGGTCCATTGGAGGCAAGCCCCATTTTTGACCAAGTGGGCCAAGAATATCTGGTGGAGCGCCAACACTTGCATCTAGAGAATACAAATCGCCATTTGCCCAAATTTCAACACTACCTTCACTTACACCTACAGCTAAATCTCGGTAAAGGCCCATAGCCATACCCGATTCTTTAGCCACTGCATCTACTGCTGCTAATTGCTCGTCGGCAATCCACTGCAACCATAAGTAGAAATCTACAGCTTCTTGGTTAGCTTTTACCCATTCAGCAACCGCTGGTAGGTGGTACTCTTTGTACTCGTCAGGCCATGCCGGCCAGCCCCAGGCGTTACCAATGCTATCGTACAAGTGAGCTTGTAGTGCATCGTAAGTAGCTTGAGCTTGTAAGCTTTCGCCGCCTTCTTTTATAAATGTACGGAAAGCGTTCGCGCGCTTGGTGCGACCTTTCTGAATAGTTTGGAACTGCTTGAATACCAGTTTAAGAGCTTCAAGTTTTGCTTCAGTTACACCGGTGTAGTCTACCCACTCGCTGCTGCGTAATTGCTCCAAACGGTTTTGGAAAGCAGCGCTAGCAACCAAGGCTGCAGCATCTGACTCAGCAAATTCGTTGATAGCTTCAACGTCAATATAAACAACGTTTAACCAACGGCGTGAAGAAGGGCTATATGGGCTAGCTGCTTCTGGGTTAGCCGGGTATAGCGAGTGAATCGGATTTAGACCAACAAAATCGCCACCGCGCTCGGCAATGTTTTTAACTAAAACCTGTAAGTCTGAGAAGTCGCCGATACCCCAGTTAGTTTCTGTACGCAGGCAGTAAAGCTGTACACTTGGGCCCCATACTTTTTTGCCGTTAGCAATTTGTGGCTGAATGTAAGCAGCTTTAGGTGCAACGATGTAGCGCGTTTCAGCTAAAACTTTACGGCCGCCTTTAACTGAAATGCTTAAAGTGTGGTAACCAATAGGTAACTCTAGGCTTAAGTTAACGATGTAAGCTTGGTACTCAACATCATTAATAGCGTGAGCTTCGATTAACTCGCCATCTACAGGCGTAATCTGCCCTTTGAATTCTTCACCCTGCTCTGTTTTCAACTTCCAAGTGAATGCTTTATTAGCTAACTCGATAGGAACACGGATCTCTAATGGATATTCAGAAGCTACACGTACTACCTTTACTACTGGCATAACTTTTTGCCAGTAATTTAGTACATCTTCTTCATAGCGCTGTGCTAGTTGCTCTGCATCGTCTACAGGGTAACCTAACGCTCTTAGCAGTTTCGATTTGCTTTCAGGTACGACTTGCGCCGGATTTCCCCAAGCATCTACGTAGCTGGTTTCAATGCCGCGAAGCTTTACCAACTGTTCAATGATTTGATCTGACATAACATTTCCCGAGTTATTGCTTTTATCTAACTAATTATTGTTTTTTTAGCGCGTGTATTGTACTCATCCTAACGCTCGATTTATCGATCTAGCACAAATTTCGCTAAATTAATTTTATCTGAGATTGAGTGATATTGATTGTTTTTTTTTACTTCTAAGCTAATACTTCTTCCTGCAAATGTTAGCTTGCTCATTTTTAAACCATTAATTGATATCGCGCAAATTAATTGGCGATTGAACTTGACCAATTTTAAAAATGTTGTAAGTTTACAACCAATTTCTACATCTGTTAACACTTGGAACATTAGGTATCACTATGACAATTAAAGTTGGTATTAACGGTTTTGGCCGTATTGGACGTTTCGTATTCCGTGCTTCTGTTGAGCGCAGCGACATTGAAGTAGTAGGCATCAACGACTTAATCGACGTTGAATACATGGCTTACATGCTTAAGTATGACTCAACTCACGGTCGCTTCAACGGCAGCGTAGAAGTAGTTGACGGTAACTTGGTAGTAAACGGTAACGTTGTACGCGTTACTGCTGAGCGTAACCCAGAAGACCTTAAGTGGGACGCAATTAGTGTAGATGTAGTTGCTGAAGCAACTGGTATCTTCCTAACTGACGAGACTGCTCGTAAGCACATCACTGCTGGCGCGAAAAAAGTAGTTTTAACTGGTCCTTCTAAAGACGCTACTCCTATGTTCGTAATGGGCGTAAACCAAGAGTCTTACGCTGGTCAAGACATCGTTTCTAACGCTTCTTGTACTACTAACTGTTTAGCGCCTATCGCTAAAGTACTAAACGATAAGTGGGGCATTGAATCTGGTCTTATGACTACTGTTCACGCTACTACTGCTACTCAGAAAACTGTTGACGGTCCTTCTGCTAAAGACTGGCGCGGTGGTCGTGGTGCTTCTCAAAACATCATCCCTTCTTCAACTGGTGCTGCTAAAGCTGTAGGTGTTGTACTTCCTGAGCTAAACGGCAAACTAACTGGTATGGCTTTCCGCGTACCTACTGCTAACGTTTCTGTAGTTGACCTAACAGTTAACCTAAAAGAAGCTGCTAGCTACGAAGAAATCTGTGCTGCTATGAAAGCTGCTTCTGCAGGCGAAATGGCTGGCGTACTTGGTTACACTGAAGATCAAGTTGTTTCTCAAGACTTCATCGGCGAAACTCAAACTTCTGTATTCGATGCAAAAGCTGGTGTAGCTCTAACTGACAAATTCGTTAAAGTTGTATCTTGGTACGACAACGAAATCGGTTACTCAAACAAAGTTCTAGACCTAATCGCTCACATCTCTAAATAAGATATGTAGCTTTTAGCTAGAATAATAAAGCGACCTTTGGGTCGCTTTTTTTATAGGTAAAAATCATGATCTTAGAAAAGCTTAAACTAAAAGTTGTTAAGCAAATTGATAACGCGGTGTTTGAAGTAAGCAATGCCGAAGGCATGGTATTTTATTGGATTGATCACCCCAAAGCGAAAGCACTCATCGCTCAGCAAGGCGCTCATCTTGTCTCTTACCGCCCTAACCCAGGTGAAGAAACCCTTTGGTTAAGCGATGATAGTCTGTTTACCCGAGAGAAAGCCATTAGAGGCGGAGTCCCTATCTGTTGGCCACGCTTTGGCAACCTAGGTGATGACAGCCTTCCGAAACACGGCTTTGCTAGAACAAGCCTTTGGTCTTTAGATGAAACCAATACCAGCGAGGATAGCTGCTCAATTCGTTTGAGCCTAAATCAAAGCGCTACTCCAGGCATTGCATTAACTTGCTTGTTTACCTTTACAGATAATCTTTGTTTAGACTTAATCACCGAGAACAACAGTGACGATAATTTTGAGTTCACAGGGGCCTTGCACAGTTATTTCATTACAGATGTAAAAAAACTACACATCGGATCACTTGGCGCCCAATATTTTGATGCCTTAACCCAAAAAGTTGCAGTTGAATCAGCTGGTTTTAAACTTAGTGAAGAGACGGATCGTATTTATTTGCAGTCAGCAGATAGCAATTTAATCAGTAATGGTGAGCGTTCATTAACCATTCATCACAGCGGTAATGACAGCGTAGTTGTTTGGAATCCAGGTGAGCAATTAGCTAACCAAATGGATGATGTTAGCGACTATCGCCAGTTTATCTGTGTTGAAACGGCTATCACTCAATCCCCAGTCTGTTTAGCGCCTAAGCAATCTCACTGCTTACAACAGATTATTTCTTAACAAAAAAGCCCTAGGCATTACACCTAGAGCTTTTAGTTTCAAACCGTTAAGAATTACACTTTAGTAATGCCAAACACTTGGTTCTCTTGCTCTTGCACACGGATGAAAGTGGTGCGTTTAGTCAGCTCTTTAAGCTCAGACGCGCCAACGTAAGTACATGCTGAACGAACACCACCAAGAATATCCTGAACGGTAAGTTGTACACTGCCTTTATAAGGTAGCAGCACCGTTTTGCCTTCAGAAGCACGATATTCGGCTACACCACCAGTGTGTTTGTCCATAGCTGTTTGAGAGCTCATTCCATAGAATTTCATGAACTTATTGCCATTTTCTTCTACAACTTCGCCGCCATTTTCTTCGTGCGCTGCTAACATGCCACCGAGCATAACAAAGTCAGCTCCACCGCCAAATGCTTTAGCTACATCACCAGCCTGCGTACAACCGCCATCACCGACAATTTGACCACCAAGACCATGTGCGGCGTCTGCACATTCGATAATGGCAGATAGTTGTGGGTAACCTACCCCAGTTTTAACGCGCGTTGTACAAACACTGCCAGGGCCGATGCCTACTTTTACAATGTCCGCACCACTAAGAATTAGTTCTTCAACCATTTCACCGGTAACTACATTACCAGCCACAATAACTTTATCAGAAAAAGTTTCGCGCATTTTACGCACATAACCAACAAAGTGTTCTGAGTAACCATTAGCAACATCTACACAAATAAATTGTAAGTTACTATTCAGCGCTAAAATCTGCTTGGTTTTTTCAAAATCTGCGTCTGAAGTACCACAGCTCACCATCAGATACTTAATTTTATCGGCTGACATGCTGGCTAAAAACTGCGACCACTGTTCGATAGTGTAGTGTTTATGAACTGCTGTCATCATTCGGTGCTCGGCCAATGCTTTTGCTAAACCAAATGTCCCAACTGTATCCATATTAGCAGCAATAACAGGCACACCTCCCCATTGACTACCAGTATGTTTAAAGGTAAACTTCCGATCTAGTACAACCTGAGAACGGCTCTTTAAGGTAGAGCGCTTGGGTTTGATTAAAACGTCTTTAAAACCCAGCTTTATATCTGTTTCAACTCTCATCTACTTCTCTGCTAGTTATTAGGCACAAAACCCAAAAAGTATAGCAAATCTTTATTGATGATAAAAACATTAATACGCCTTTTGTGCGCAAAGTTTAGATACAAAAAAGCCTGCAACTTGTGCAGGCTTTTTTGGAGATAAGCTGTTAGGCGTTACCCTTAACCTTTATTTGGTTAGTCTTGGCAAAACCTAGCATTCGATTTAGCGGCACTAAAGCCTTATCGATTAAGGCTTCATCAACAAATACTTCTTTGCCACTAGCATCAATTAGTGCCTCTTCTATTGCCTTCAAGCCGTTCATGGCCATCCATGGGCAATGTGCACAAGAGCGACAAGTGGCACCGTTACCACCTGTTGGCGCTTCGATCATTTCTTTATCCGGACAAGCTTGCTGCATCTTATAGAAGATACCTTTATCGGTAGCAACAATAAGCTTCTGGTTTGGCAACGTTTTGGCTGCGGCAATAAGCTGGCTGGTTGAACCAACAGCATCTGCAATATCTACAACGCTTTCTGGTGACTCTGGGTGAACCAACACTGCTGCATCAGGGTATTGCTGCTTAAGTTGCTTTAAGGCTTTTGCTTTGAACTCATCATGCACGATACAAGCGCCCTGCCACAACAACATATCAGCGCCTGTTTGTTTGGCAACATAACCACCTAAGTGTTTATCCGGAGCCCAAATAATTTTGTGCCCTTCAGCATCTAAGTGCTCAACCACATCTACCGCAATGCTAGAGGTAACCACCCAATCGGCACGCGCCTTAACAGCAGCAGAGGTATTGGCGTATACCACTACAGTATGATCTGGATGAGCATCACAAAACTCAGCAAACTCTTTTTCTGGGCAACCTAAATCCAGTGAACATGTCGCCTCTAGAGTTGGCATAATGACTTTTTTTTCTGGTGTTAGGATCTTGGCCGTTTCACCCATAAAGCGCACGCCAGCCACTAACAATGTTTTAGCTGGGTGATTATTACCAAAACGAGCCATCTCTAAAGAATCGGCAACACAGCCGCCAGTTTCTTCAGCCAAGGCTTGGATCTCAGGGTCTGTATAATAATGAGCAACCAACACCGCGTCCTGCTCTATAAGCAATTGCTTAATGCGTTCTTTGTGCGCTGCGCGCTGCTCAGCATTAAGTGGAACAGGCTTAGGAGGAAATGGGTAAATTGATTCGTTAAAATATTCGAGCTGTTGCATAACTACATCTGAGATAAAAATAGTCCGAGTATTATACACGGCGATGTTAGCTAATGGCAGCTATTGGACTAAAGAATTAGTCTAGTTCTTGGAGATAAACCTTAAGAAGTGGTGGGTTGTGAAGGATTTGAACCTTCGACCAATTGATTAAAAGTCAACTGCTCTACCAACTGAGCTAACAACCCTTAGATAGTAGTAGCAACAACAGCAATGGTGGGTTGTGAAGGATTTGAACCTTCGACCACTTGATTAAAAGTCAACTGCTCTACCAACTGAGCTAACAACCCGTAACTGTTAATGCATATTTTGAAACGAAGAAATGGTGGGTTGTGAAGGATTTGACCCTTCGACCAATTGATTAAAAGTCAACTGCTCTACCAACTGAGCTAACAACCCGTTACTGTTAATGCATATTTTGAAACGAAGAAATGGTGGGTTGTGAAGGATTTGAACCTTCGACCAATTGATTAAAAGTCAACTGCTCTACCAACTGAGCTAACAACCCATAACGTTTCAAAATAGTGGTGGGTCGTGAAGGATTTGAACCTTCGACCAATTGATTAAAAGTCAACTGCTCTACCAACTGAGCTAACGACCCACTAAAAGTGGTAATAGAAGTGGTGGGTTGTGAAGGATTTGAACCTTCGACCAATTGATTAAAAGTCAACTGCTCTACCAACTGAGCTAACAACCCATAAATTCTATTACAGCGAAGTATCAAAGTGGTGGGTTGTGAAGGATTTGAACCTTCGACCAATTGATTAAAAGTCAACTGCTCTACCAACTGAGCTAACAACCCGTAACTTTTCAAAATAGTGGTGGGTCGTGAAGGATTTGAACCTTCGACCAATTGATTAAAAGTCAACTGCTCTACCAACTGAGCTAACAACCCATAAATTCTATTACAGCGAAGTATCAAAGTGGTGGGTTGTGAAGGATTTGAACCTTCGACCAATTGATTAAAAGTCAACTGCTCTACCAACTGAGCTAACAACCCGCTCTGAACTTCTGTTAAATCCGCTTCAATTTGCTTGTGCAATTGGCCTGACTCAACGGCGGCCTATGATACGGATTTAAGACTGTTGTGCAACAGTAATTTGAATCTTTTTTTCTAAGCGTTCAGCAAATAAGCAACCAGCTTCTTGTTTGTACAGAATTTTGAATTTACTGAACTTTATTTGCTAAAACTTAGGCTACAACTTAGCTAAACGCGTTTGCGCCAAACCCGCAGCTGCTGTGTTTGGATGCTCTTTAACTACCCGAGTAAACAGCGATTTTGCTTCAGCATTGTTATTTTGAAACTGGGCAATGATACCTAATTTTAACAATGACTCAGCCACCTTATTAGAATCGGGATAATCGTTAACAACTTTATTAAACTGTTCAGACGCCTGATCTCGCTGTCCACGAGTATATTGTAGCTGGCCTAGCCAATAATGCGCATTTGGTGCGTAACTAGATTTTGGATAATCCTTGATGAAGCTCTGAAATGCAGGAATAGCTGCATCGTAGTCTTTATCTTGCATCACTAATGCAACAGCCGCATCGTAGGCTTGGTCTTCACCCGCTGCAACAGGAGCGGCCTCAGTGGCAGCTTTAGCAGTAATTGGTGAAGCTTGCAGTTGGGCAAAGCGACGATCTAACTCTTGATATATTTCACGCTGACGTTCGATCAGCTGCTCTATCTGATAATTACTTTGTTCTAACTGCCCTACCATTGTCGACATGCTATCCGACATATCTTCAACCTGGTTTTGTAAGTCTAATTGAACCTGGTTACGCGCCTGTAACATACGTTCTAAACGCTCTATGCGCTGCTCCATAGTAAGATTACTTGAAGACAGAGCCACAGAGTTGTTTGCAACGGTGTTAGCGGAGCTTGCACCCGCTTCTTCTACTGGCGCAGCGGCGTGGATTTGGGCTGAAAATAAAACGGCTACAGAAGTAGCCGTAATCATATTAAGTTTCATAAATTACTCTACACAATCAAGCGTATTAATAAACTAACACAGCGCGACGATTCTTAGCCATAGCTGCGTCGGTATGAGAGTTATCTACTGGCTTTTCTTCACCGTAGCTAACAATAGAAATCTGCGACGCCAACACACCTAAACTTTGAAGGTACTTTGATACAGCTTTACCACGACGCTCACCCAAAGCGATGTTGTACTCAGGCGTGCCTTTTTCATCGGTATGGCCTTCGATAAGTACCGTAACTGATGGGTTGTCACGTAAGTAACTCGCATGCGCTTCTAAAATTTCTGCAAACTCATCACGAATGTCTGAACGGTCGAATTCGAAGTAAACCACTTGGCTTTGACGAAGCTCAGCGGCTTTCTGGCGCTCTTCTTCTTCAGCACTTAGTACTGGGTCTACTGCACCCACTTCAACACCGCTATTTGTTTGGCCTTCGCCAGTGGTGCTATCTTCAATAACAACACCGCCTGCTTTATCTTGCTCGCTCACATCACTATCGCTGGTGTTGTTTGAACTACAAGCGGCTAAGCCTGCAAACGCTAGTCCTAAAAATACGGTTTTTACTACTCTTTCGAATTGCATTATGGATTCCTTATGATCACATAGTTTTTGTTAGTTTAAGAAGGGTGACCAAGCAGGGGCTCTTACACTGCCCTCTTTAGCTGGTAAAGTCGCTTTAAATCTTCCATCCATGGATACCAATGCTAAAACTTGGCGCCCACCTGCTACCGTGCTGTACATAATCATACTGCCATTGGGTGCAATAGTAGGAGACTCGTCCAGTTGAGTCCTAGTCAATACTTGCACGTAGCCAGTATCAAAATCTTGTCGAGCAATTCGGTATTGCCCATTAACTCTGCTAACCATCACCAAGGCCGAACCATCGGGAGTGACTGAGCCACCTAAGTTCATTTCGCCTTCCCAGGTTACTCGGTTAACTTTATTGGTATCGATATTCACTTTGTAAATTTGTGGTTTACCACCGCGCTCCGAAGAGAATAACAGCTCACTGTTACCATTTGGCAACCACGTTGGCTCGGTATCAATACGGCGATTTTTGGTAATGCGTTGTAACTTTTTAGTTTCTACATCTATAACGTAAATATCAGGCTGGCCATCTTTAGACAATACTAAAGCGATGCGCTTGCCGTCTGGAGACCACTCTGGAGCGCCGTTAATCCCAGTAAACGAAGTTAACTTAGTTCGTTGCGACGTATAGATATCTTGTATGTAAATCTCTGCGGTGCGATTTTCAAAACTTACGTATGCTAACTGACGACCATCTGGTGACCAAGAAGGCGACATTAGTGGCTCTTGCGAACGCAGCAAGGTTTTTTCATTATGCCCATCGTAGTCTGCAATTCTTAATTGATAAGGATAATTGGCTTCGTTATTAACCACTACATAAGCGATACGGGTTAAAAATGCGCCACGCTCGCCAGTTAAAGCTTGATAAACACCGTCAGAGATTAAGTGCGCCATTTGTCGAAGCTGAGCTTTTGCAACGCTTTTAAAACGATCTAAAAGAATATGGTCTTGGCTAGTAACTAACTGACCATCTTTAAGCTCTTGTTTATTACCGGCAGTGACTTGTCCACGTAATACATCAACAAGCGAATAGCTAACTTTATATTTACCGCCTTCTAAAGCTTCTACATTGCCAAGCAACACAGCCTCAACCCCTAAAGCAGCCCAAGCTTCATAATCTACTTGCTCTGCAGTTTGAGGGGTTTGCGGCATTTCGCTAATCGCAACAGGGTTAAATTTCCCTGAACGGCGCAAATCATCTGCCACTACTTTAGCTAAATCTAGCGGAACGTTTCCATGTCCCTTCCAAACAAACGGTACAACGCCCACTGGCCTTGCACTGTCTACGCCTTCCGTGATTACAATTTCTAGGTTAGCTTGAGCAACATTCATAAATGCAAACAAAAAGCCCACACTCACTAAGAATTTTTTCATCATCACAGCTATTCCGGTTTAAGAGTTAAAGTAATATTTTTCATTTTTTCAAATACATCAGGATCTTTTGAAACAGGTAATGATACTGCTTTTTTGATTGCTCTACGTGCAGACTCACAAACAGCAGCATCCCCTTTACCATCGCCAATACTGGTAACAAAACCGCTTGAAGCCAAGGTTAATTGTATTTGACACTGTTTACCAAGCATACTTGGTTCTATTAACCAATTTCGTTGAATAGTCGACATAATCAACGCGCGATATTTATCTACTTCACCCAGTACTTGTCGTTGGTGACGTGCATTAGCTTCAGCGGCCATTTCGGCTTGCATTAAGCGCTCAAACTCAGCTTCTTGGCGAGCAACTTCCGCCTGTCGCTTCCGTTCCGCTTCAGCCTTAGCGGCTTTTTCTTTGGCGATACGGGCTTCTTCTTCTTTACGCTTACGTGTTTCTTCAGCTTTGCGTGCAGCCTCTTCGGCTTTCTTAGCCGCTTCTTCTGCTTTACGTTGCTCTTCAAGCTTACGTACTCGCTCTGCTTCTGCAGCTACTGCTGCAGCTTCAGCGACTTTACGTTGTTCTTCTTTCTTTTTCCTTTCAGCTTCGGCTTTAGCCGCTTTTTGCTGCTCTAGCTTTTGTTTTTCTTGCGCCCGACGAGCTTGTTCATCGGCTTTGCGCTTCGCATCTTCTTTTTGGCGTTTTTCAAGTTCAAGTTGCTTAATGCGCTTTTCTTCGGCTAAACGTTTTTTACGCGCCTGCTCAGCTTCTTTTTCAACTCTTTCTATTCGCTGTTTTTCTTGGTCTGCTTTATCTTTTTGTTGTTGCTTAATCCGCTCAACTTGCTGGCTAACCTGATTAATATCTACTGCAGTGGCGTTGATAATTGGAGCACTAGGGGTGGGTGTTAACTTTACGCGCTCAAAATCTACCGACCACACCAGGGCTACAAATAGCACTGCATGCAACAGTATTGAAATAACGATAGATAAGCTAAAAGGCGACTTCAATGCTATTCCTATTTTAACTTTCGTCTGGCTGAGTCATTAAACCCACAGACGGTACGCCAGCACTTTGCAGCAACACCATCAGGTTAATTACTTGCTCATAGCGAACATTTTTATCACCACGCACCACCACGGGTAAATTAGGGTCTAATTGTAAATGAGCCATCACAACAGCTTGTAGATCATCTCCAGAAAGAGACTGGTTTGCAGAGCCATCATCTTCACCGGTATCGAGGAAGTACTGGCCACTTTCGGTTACCGTAGCAACTAAAGGCGGCTTACTGTCTTCTGGCATTGCTTCAGCACTGGCCTGTGGAAGATCGACCTTCACACCTTGGGTTATTAGCGGCGCTGTTACCATAAAAATAATCAGCAATACCAACATCACATCGATGTAAGGTACAACGTTAATTTCGGCAACTAAACGTCGTTTAGGACGTTGATAATGATTCACGCTAGCTCCTCTTAATTACTACCGCTGTGTGTTTGGCGATGTAAAATGCTAGAGAACTCTTCCATGAAGTTAGCGTAGCCGTGTTCAAGTTTAGCTACGCCCGTAGAAAAACGGTTAAAGGCAATAACTGCCGGAATAGCTGCAAATAAGCCCATTGCTGTCGCGATAAGTGCTTCTGCAATACCTGGAGCTACCATGTTCAAACTTGCTTGTTGAACTTCACCCAGTGCGATAAAGGCATTCATAATACCCCACACCGTACCAAATAGGCCGATATATGGGCTAATCGAACCAATGGTTGCGAGCATGGGCAACTGATTTTCTAGTGATTCAACCTCACGCGATAACGATACCCGCATGCTACGATAAGTACCATCCATTACTGCATCGGCGCTGCGACCACTGGTTTTATGTAGGCGCACATACTCGCGAAAACCAGAGTGAAAGATTTGTTCCATTCCCTGCAGGTGGTCAGCTCGGGCGTTACTCTCTTGGTAAAGCTTATTAAGATCTACACCCGACCAGAATTTTTGTTCAAAAGCGTCGCTGGCTGTTTTGGCCGCTTTTAATACGCGATTACGGTTAATAATCATGGCCCATGAATAAACAGACATACTCACTAACAACAGCATTACAAACTTAACTAATAGGCTCGCCTGCCAAAACAAGCCGATAAATGACATATCAGAGTGCACCGAGTAAATCCTCTTTTAACGTTTCAGGAATGGCCGTGGCCTTCATTGATGACAATGTGACACAAGCTACAGTAACCATTCCCTGGGCGATGACTTGTTGATCAGCATTTCTAATGGTTTGTTCAAATACCAAACTGGCTCTTTTCATTTTATTGATGGTGGTTTCTACCGAGAGCATTTGGTTGAATAAAGCAGGAAGTTTGTAATCGATATTTAGCGAACGCACAACAAAACACAAATCTTGTTTCATTAATACATCTTGATCATAGCCAAGCTCGCGCAACCATTCTGTGCGGCCTCGTTCGAAGTACTTAATATGGTTGGCGTGATAAACCACCCCGCCAGCATCGGTATCTTCGTAATAAACCCGAACAGCTAAAACCGACATTACACCTATCCCAAATATATAATTACAAATTACTATACACAGGCTAGTGCCCAAGGTTAAGACTCTAAACACTTAATTTAGATAATTGACAAAGAAAATTGGAATAACGGCTTAAAATTAAACACTTTAAGCTCATTTTTTGGCTATGCTGTCGTTATTAAACGACAGCATTTTTATCGTTTAGGAAGGTCTAAACCGAGGTGTAAATAGGCTTTATCACTGGCAATGCGCCCACGAGGAGTACGTTGCAAAAAGCCTTGTTGAATCAAGAAAGGTTCTAATACATCTTCTATGGTTTCTTTATCTTCACCTATTGCAGCTGCTAGGTTGTCTAAACCCACCGGGCCACCAGCAAAAGTTTCGGTAATGGCTTTAAGTAGCTTGGTATCCATGTAATCGAAGCCAGCACTGTCTACGCTAAGTAAATCGAGTGCTTGTGCAGCAACTTGTTGAGTGACTTTGCCATCAAATTTAACATCGGCATAATCACGAACTCGGCGTAATAAGCGATTTGCAATTCGAGGCGTTCCTCGAGAACGTTTAGCTACTTCCCACGCCCCTTCGCCATCTAAGTCTAAGTTGAGATAATGAGCACTTCGTTTAACGATATCGGATAAGTCTTTAGTATTGTAAAACTCTAGACGCTGTACGATTCCAAACCTGTCTCGCAGAGGAGAGGTTAGCATTCCTGCTCGAGTGGTTGCACCAATCAAGGTAAAAGGCGGTAAGTCCAACTTAATCGAACGCGCTGCTGGTCCTTCGCCGATCATAATATCCAGCTGATAATCTTCCATTGCTGGATATAACACTTCTTCAACTACAGCACTTAAGCGGTGAATTTCGTCGATGAATAATACGTCGCCAGGCTCTAAGTTGGTTAACAGCGCCGCTAAGTCACCGGCTTTTTCTAACACCGGGCCAGAGGTAGTTTTGATATTTACCTCTAACTCGTTAGCCACAATATTAGCCAAGGTGGTTTTACCTAAACCAGGCGGGCCGAAAATGAGCAAATGATCTAAAGCATCATCGCGACGACGAGCAGCTTCAATGAAAATTTCTAACTGCTCTACAACCGCGTCTTGACCGGTGTAATCCTCTAGCTTTTTGGGTCGAATCGCTCGATCCACACTCTCTTCTTCAGTTACTGGTGTGGCTGCTACCAAACGGTCAGCTTCAATCATCTAAATTACCTTTGTTACAGTGCCGCTTTTAAGGCTTCTCTAATCAGCTCTTCACTACTCATGCCGCTGGTCCATACTTGTTTAACCAACTTGTCGGCTTGATTACCTTTATAACCCAAAGACTCTAGTGCAGCGATTGCTTCATCTCTTGGATCTACGCTTGCTTGTAAAGGTAAATCGCCATGGCTGCTTAGGCTATCACTAATTGGCGTTTCTGGAAGTTCTACATTCCAGTTTTTCAAGCGGTCTTTCATTTCTACCAATAAACGCTCTGCGGTCTTTTTACCAATGCCCGGCACTTTCACAAGGCTTGATAGGTCTTCATGTTTAACTGCAAACACGAACTGCTCACAACTTAGACCAGATAAAATAGCTAATGCTACTTTAGGGCCAATGCCATTTACTTTTATCAACTCTCTAAACAAAGAGCGTGAAGCTTTATCATGAAAGCCATAAAGCAGTTGCGCATCTTCTCGTACGATGAAGTGAGTCAACAAGCGTACCGACTCGCCCAGCTCAGGTAGCTGATAAAAGCAATTCATAGGTAGTTGAATTTCGTAGCCTACTCCAGCCACATCAATTAAAACAAAGGGGGGGACTTTTTCTTCTAAGATACCTTTAATGGTAGCGATCACTGCATAAACTCCTAAACTAACTGCGCTTAGCTTAACTCAAAGACTGGATATATATCCAGTCTTTGAGTTAAAAGTTTACGTAGCACCAACTAAGCCCTGCTAGGTTCTCGTCTTCAGTATTAAGCCTTATTCATGTTGCAGTGATTTGTGTTTATGCACCAAGTTCCAATCGGCTAATACCGCATAAGCTGCCGGAATAATAAATAACACCATCATAGTGGACGCAATAATGCCAAATACTATCGACACCACAATTGGTTGCACAACTTGAGCTTGTAAGCTGGTTTCTAACAATAAAGGCAACAAACCCGCAGCTGTAGTTAAAGAGGTTAAAAACACTGCCCTAAAGCGCTCTTTACTTGCATTCACTACTGCTTGATAAACATCGTCGCCCTCATCTAAATGATAACGGATATACTGCACCAGCAATATTGAATCATTAGTTACAATACCCGCTAGGGAGATAAACCCTAGTATTGAGGGCATGCTTAGGTTGTGCCCCAATAAAAAATGCCCCCACAATACCCCAATTAGGGCCATAGGAATCACCGTAAGTACCACTACCGGTTCTAAGTAACTTCTGAACTGAAAACTTAAAATAGCGAACACACCAAATATGCCAATAGCGAAGCTTTTGCTTAAGGAAGCCCCTACTTTCGCGCTTTCTTTAGCTTCACCTTCAAAATCTACCCGTAAGCCTGGGAATTGTTTTTGAAGCTCAGGCAAAAAGCTTTTTTGTACTAGTTGCATCACCTCGTTGGTATTGGCGACTCGGGTATCAACATCTGCCATTACTGTCACGGTGCGTAAACTGTTAATTCGTTGAATGCGTACATAAGCGCGCTGGTATTCAATGTTTGCAATAGACGATAACGGCACTTGCTGTCCATCGGCTAACACAATTGGAAAATTCGCTAAGGCTTGCAAGCTTCCGGACTGTTGCTTGTTAAGCCTTACGTCTATTTGCATATTTTCTGGGCCAATTTGAAACTCGTCAGCAATGACTCCTTGGTATGAAGCGCGCAACTGCTCAGCAACCATTTGGCCATTCACCATAAATGACTCTGCACCACCTCGAAGAGATATAACCACTTCTTCTTTGCCAGGTCGCATATCATCTAAAATGCTATTCACACCCTGAAACTTGCCCAAATAAGCTTGTAGTTCAACAGAAGCTGATTTTAATGTATCTAGATTAGAGTGCTGCAAACGAACTTCAATCGCCCGCCCTGCCGGACCCATTGTCGGTTGAGTAAACGCCAACGCTAAAGGTAAAGCTTGCTCGCCAACTTGCTCGCGCCAAGCCGCAATAAAATCTTCGATATAACTATTGCGAACTTCTGCAGAGAGTAAATCAAGGCGCACTGTAGCTACATGCGGGCCCGACTCGCCAGCATCGGCATTAAAGTTATATTGCGCGGTTATATCGTGAATAAGCGTCTGAGGTTCGTTGTTATCTTGGGTGAACCGTTCTCCAACTTGTTGCGCTGCATTTACGATTTCAGTAACTAACGCCTCCGTTTGGCTCAAACTCGACCCAGGAGGAAGGATGATTCTTGCCTCTGCAATATCGCCATCCAACTCGGGAAAGGCGGTAAATTTAACTAGACCACTAATCACCAATGAAAAAGATAACAGCAATAAACCAAACGTTGCTCCAAGCGAAACGTAACGCCATTTAACTACATAGGCGACTGCCGGAACTAGCTTATTAAGCCGGAAGTTTTCGAAAGCATTTAAAAATTGTGCTTTAAACCCGCTAGTAGGCCGTTCAATTCCTTTGTGCTGCAAAGTATGACGAAGGTGATTAGGCAAAATTAAAAATGCTTCTACCAAACTAATGCATAGCACCAATAATAAGGCCATGGGAACCACGCTTAACACGGCCCCCATTTGACCGTCTAACCACATCAAGCTTCCCAGTACAAAAATGGTGGTGAAGAACGACGAGATAACCCCGGGTGCGGCTTTTTTAACGCCTTTTACTACTGCTTGGTCAGCACTTAATCCACGCTCTAAATGCGCGGCAATGGATTCGGCAATAACAATCGCATCATCCATCATGATACCAATGGCCATAAGCAAGCCCACTAGCGTCATGATGTTGATTGACAGTCCAAACACCGACATTAAAAACAACCCGCCCATAAAGGCTACCGGTAAGCCTGCTGCAATCCAAAATGAGTAACGCAGCGAGAAAAACAACCACATGCTTAAAAAGACCAAGATAATCCCTTGCCATCCGTTTTTGAGCATCATGTTTAAACGATCGCTCAATAGAGAAGACATATCATTGGTAAGGGTTAAGCTCACTCCTTCCGGCGTAACAAGCCGCTGGTCATCAACAAACTGCTGAACAGACTGCTTAATTCTCAAAGCATCATCTGCTTTGTTTTTGCTGATTTTAAGTACCGCTGATGGAAGGTTGTTAAAGAGGATTTTTTCTTCGTCTAACTCAAATCTATCACTAATAGTGGCAATATCACCAAGGTACACCACGCTGCCATTGTTATCTGAGGCGATCACAGTTTTAGCCAGCGCTACAGGGTCTCGTTTACGCTGGTCAAAACGAATTAACAAGTTTTTATCGGTAAGCTCAATAGTGCCGGCCGGCAAATTTATGTTTTGCTGGCTAATGGTACTAGCTACATCATTCACGCTAAGGTTTAACCTGCGCAGCGCAGTATGGTCTAGCTCAACGCGTAGCTGATGATCCGAAAATCCACTCACGCTTACCATCGCCACGCCGTAATCAACCTTTAGGATATGTTTAAGCTCTTCTGCGTAAGCTTTTAAATCAGGCCAAGATGCTGGCGCACTTATTGCGATATCGACGACTGGCTCGGCCCAATCCATTTCTTTTACTACGGGCGGTTCAATTTGCTCTGGGAAATCCTTAATTGCATTTATTTCGGTTTGAATATCAACCAGCATTCGCCCTACATCGGCATTACCATCAAGCTTTACAACTAACGAGCCAAGGCCTTCAACAGCTTCACAGCGGGTTTCTTCAATACTTGATAAACCATCAACTGCGTCTTCCATTCGCATACATAAACTTTCTTCCACTTCACTAGGTGACGCACCAGGGTACACCACCGTTGCAATAATGAAGGGATTGGTAAACTCGGGAAAGGTTTCACGCTTTAAGGTACTAAGACTAGTTAAGCCGAGAAGTATAAAACTCACCATTACAAGGTTTGCTAGAGTGGGATGGCGAATAAAATAATTAAGCATTCGTCGCGTCCTCTAATCGCAAACTCATTCCCTCTACGGCAGGGATCAGGTCATTAAGAATTAGCTTCTGTCCACTGCTAATCTCACCACTGATAGCCACTCCTTGTTCAGTTCTAAACAACACAGTAATAGGGATTATGCGAAGTTTCTCTTGATCATCCATGAGGTAAATACTGCTGCCATGCAAAGCACGTTCAGGCACCACATAGTGCTGTTGCGGATAACCCTTAATGGTTGCTTGCACATACATACCTTTAGTAAGCGGGATTTGCTGGGCTAAATCCATTTCTGCAATATTTTGTGCAACTTCTAAAAACATACCAACTGTGGCTTGCTCTACACTCACCGACTCAGCAACACGAGTGACCGTAGCGGGCCAACGATACTCAATACCAGATGCCACCAAACTCACAGATGCTTCAAACTCCAACTCATCAATTGAAGGTAAACCCAAAGCATTTTGATAGTGCTGAACGCTGCTAACCAAATGACGCATGTCGTTTAACGACAGCTGCACATCGGCTACCATTACATCCAGTTTCTGCGCCACTACCATTACCGATTGCAAGTTAACAACTTGCTCAGTTTCAATATTTACTTCTGCAATTTTGGCATCGAAAGGTAGCACGATTTCTGTTTTACTCAGTTGCCGTTGTGCATCTTCTAGTTTGGCCTCTTCCACCGCGAGTTGTGCCTCGGCAACGCGTCTATCATCGGGGATAAGCTGTAGGGCATTCTCAAGCTCTTGAACCACGTTGTTTTGAATGAGTACGTTTTGTTTTTGATTTTCTAACTCTGAGCTGGAAATAAGATTTTGCGCTTTAAGCTTTTGCTTACGTTTATACTCTTCATCCACCAACAAAGCTCGCTGACGTTCGATATCTAAGCTCACTTTAAGATTGGTTTCTTCTTGGTTTAGTCGAGCCAATTGAGTTTTACTGGCGTTTAAGTTGGCCTCTGCTTGAACCAGTTTTAGGCTGTATTCAAGCGGGTCAATTTTAAGCAACAAGGTTCCTTTAGGAAGAAACCGCCCCTCTTCTAACAAGGGATGACGATAAACCAAACTGCCGGTTACTTCCGCTACGGCTTCCCAGCTGGTTTTAGGCTCTACTCTTCCGTAAGCCACCGCTATAGGAGCAGCAGCTTGCTGCTCTAAACCCACCACCTCAACTAAACGGGAAGACTGGTGCTGAGCGTTTACCGGTGCAACTTCCTTTGTAGCAATAGCCAAGACCAGAAAAAATACCCCAATGGCAATGCCAGGAAAAATCAACCAAGGTTTATTGAGTTGCATTACTATGTTCCTTAGGTTTAAACAATCCACGCTCAAGCAACTGAACGTTATGATCTGCAAGTTTTAAAAATTTTTGTTTCGACAATTCAATTTGATTGGCTTCCAATAAACGCTCAGGCATCAAAAATGGAAACACCATTAAACTCAAAAAACTAATCTGTGCCATCTCAGGGTCTACACCATCTAAAAGTGACTTATTTTTTAACAATTTCTGGAATAACTCCCTGCTTTTAAAACGCCCCAAACTGCCAATCATCAGGTTTAGTTGCTGAGCGCTTTCGTGTTCTTTAGGTAAGCCGGACAATTTGTATATCAGCTTCGGGAAGTAAGGATTGTCCACCATGGTGGTGTAATAAGCGCGCATCACCTTAGCTAAGTCACTGACTTCGGTGTGTTGTTTCCCATGCTTAAGGGTACTAAATACAGGGTCAGATACATTCTTTAGCATTTCACCAAAAAGCTGCGCTTTAGAGCCGAAGTAATACCTAATAAGTGCCGCGTCTACTTCGGCTTGGTTTGCCACCATGCGTATCGATACTTTGTCGTAGTCGTGTTTTACAAACAGCTGAGTGGCAGCCTCTAATAATTTTTTCCTAGCGTGGCTATCACCTTTAGGTCGCCCTACAGGATTCTTTTTAGTCATGGCTTATTGGTTTATTCATCATGTGTAGAATAAATAATAAAACATAAACGCGCGTTCTGCGCCAAGTAAAATTCTTCGCATCTTTACTTTCAATGAATTTCCTTTAATTCGCACAGTTAAAGGCTTATTACTGTTCATCTGGCCCCTGCAAAATATTAGATAAATATCAGTACCATATTTGGCTATAGCTAACTCGCATCTAGAACATAAGTAACTATGAACTTAAGCATTTTTAAGCAACAATGAGGCTTACGAAATAGTTGGCTTGAATGGAGTTATCATGGCTGTTAGCGGCGAGTTGAAGATTGGCTTAGCCTTGGGTAGCGGAGCAGCAAGAGGCTGGTCTCACCTAGGGGTAATAATGGCCTTGCAAGATATGGGGATCCGCCCACATATTGTATCTGGTTGCTCAATCGGTGCCTTAGTCGGAGCAGCATATGCTTGCCAACGAATAGACAAACTCAACGAGTGGGCCTTAAGCCTTTCTAGCTGGCAAGTTTTCAATTTGATGGACTTCTCACTTTACCGTGGCGGATTGCTCACCGGGGAAAAGGTATTTAACGCTGCAGAAAAATACATTGGTAGCGACAGCATAGAGCAATTAACGATTCCATTTGGCGCAGTGGCAACTGAGCTTGAGACCGGCAAGGAAGTTTGGTTGCAAAAAGGCAGTGTACGAGACGCTGTTCGCGCATCATGTGCCATGCCGGGATTAATGGCCCCCTATCGTTTAAAAGATCAATGGCTGGTAGATGGTGCAGTGGTTAATCCAGTTCCAGTATCGTTGTGCCGAGCTTTGGGCGCCGACATCGTTATTGCGGTAAATCTTAATAATGATAAATCTCGAATTGCGCTAACCGACCATCCCTTAGAAATAAACGAGCAAAACAACAATGCTAACGAGCAACCATTTTGGCGCTTGTTAGGTGGCGGCAAAGATTTTCTTAATTCCATGTTAAGTAACCTCAAGCAGCCAAACAATAATCGCTCCCCCGGCATGATAGGCGTAATGTCTACCTCGATTAATATTATGCAGGAGCGGTTAACCCGCACCCGTATGGCAGGCGATCCACCAGATATATTGCTGTCTCCGAAATTAGGGGATATTGGCATCATGGATTTCCACCGTGCCGAAGAAGCTATTGCCGAAGGCAAACGAGTGACAGAACTGATGCGACCACAAATCGAGGAAGAGTTATTTTATCGCTAAATTAGCTTTTAAGCTCGATGAATAATATCAATTAAAATAATCATTATTATTGATATGAAACCAGATAATCTCATTAGATCAATGAATTAAAATAGTTTTGTGAATTTATCTCGCAACTAAATCCACATGCATGCAATCCTTGCTCGGCGTATACTTAAGCCTGATGTTGAGGATTTAATATGTTAGAAAAACTAAAACCGCTCAGTAAAGCAGATGTACTATGCCTAGTTACCTGCTTAGTAATCCTTACGCCTCTCATAAACGGTCCTGGCGCTCTAGTTATTGGAGCTTGTTTCGCAAGTTTTGGATTAATACCTAAAACCATTGATATTGCTATTTTAACCAAGCGTCTATTAGCTATCTCGGTGGTCGGTTTAGGTTTTGGTATTTCTATTACCCAAGCTATTGAATACACGCAACACGGTTTTGGTTTAATTGTAGGCTCTATCGCTTTTACCCTATTTGTTGGCTTAGTTGCCGCTAAATTAGTGGGTATGGAGAAAAAGACCGGCTATTTAATCTCGGTGGGAACTGCAATTTGCGGCGGCAGCGCTATTGCCGCAGTAGCACCTGCGATTAAGGCAAATAGTAAACAAATCTCCTTAGCCTTAGCGACCGTGTTCATTTTGAATGCTTGTGGTTTGTTCTTATTCCCATTGCTGGGCCACGTATTAGAGTTAAGCCAAAACCAATTTGGTTATTGGGCAGCCATTGCTATTCACGATACTTCGTCTGTTGTAGGCGCTGCTGCAGCGTACGGCGATGAAGCCCTTAGCGTTGCCACTACGGTTAAACTAGCCAGAGCGTTATGGATAATCCCTGTAGCCTTAATGAGCTCGATAATATTCAAAGAAAAAGACGGTAAGGTTTCAATTCCCTACTTCATTTTTTTCTATATTTTGGCAATGCTTATCAGCAACTATGTACCGATGTTTGAGGCTGTCTACAAAGGCTTATTTGAGATGTCTAAACAGTTGTTGGGAGTGTGTTTATTTTTAATCGGCTATGGCTTAACGGCAAAAAACTTACAACAAGCAGGCAGTAAACCATTATTGCTTGGATTAGGCCTATGGACCTGTATAGCAGTTAGCTCACTAGCTATCATTAAACTTTTCTACTAACCGGCAAGCTAAACCTGCATGAGCAATGCTAATGGTTAGATTTACGCTGTTTGCCCACTAACGATGTACCTAGCATTACCAGTACCGCCAAAAAGGCGGTAGCTTCGAATACTGCTCGGATCAAATCATTACTAAACCAAGCAATAAGTAGACTTAGAACAATAATCGCTAACAAAATTTTACGTAACATCAGCACCCTCCAGTTGGCAAAACTGTAACCAACATTTGTGCTTCTGCAAATTCAGTTTGTCTATAAGCTAGCGCTGCTGCTTATAAAGAATGATTGTTGAGGCGAATAATAATTAGACATACATCACATTTTTGTTAGAATCGTCCGCGGTCACAATACTTACGGCAGGCACAATGTTTCAAACTTTGTTCTATAGAATACTTTTTCCGTTCATCATCGCGTTGTTGGTGATGATATTAGCAATATTGCAAATGCAAAAAGTAACTTTGGCAAAGTTTTACGACAAAGAATTGAGCTTTTCCGATTACCTAAACTGGTTTTCAACTCATCCAGCTAACACCGTAGACGTATTGTCGGTATTGCGAGCCCAGCAACCCAACCACCATGGCGGTACGACGCAGGATTGGTGCCCAAGTGTTAATTCTGAAGATGGTTTTGTTAGCATTAGCTATTTAGATGACAAACCCGTTTGTTGTAGCTTAGGCCAAGGTCAACGCTACGTTTACTACAAAGAAGATGAGCAGTTTATTACCTTACTCTGTGGACGATGGCCAAGAACTGAAGTAGTGAATGTGAGTAAGAAAGGGATCCGCGCGGTGCAATCTTACCGCAGTGCGGCAGGCTCCTAATTTACTCCGCTTTGTTTACAGCACTTTAGTGCTCATCAAAATAGTCTTTATTGCGAATGTATTTACGCATGTAGTGATAAGTAAACGGTAATAGCAACCAACTCACCAAAGACTTACTTAACCGATACCAGGTTGGCGTATTCTCATAAATTCTTTCATCGTGTAACCATAGCATTCTACCTACATGCCAATAGACAAATGGCAAG
Source organism: Agarivorans sp. D1326 (assembly GCF_056958115.1). Lineage (NCBI taxonomy): Bacteria > Pseudomonadati > Pseudomonadota > Gammaproteobacteria > Alteromonadales > Alteromonadaceae > Agarivorans > Agarivorans sp. D1326. The sequence goes on from NZ_JBTWEN010000002.1 coordinate 152,272, forward strand.
GGGGGCAAAAAGGTTACTATGTCTAAGTCACAGCAAATTCGGTAAGTTTTACGATGCAATTTGTAGTGCTTCTTAAAGTTCCATAAGCCTGTTGCTGGTTGGCCAAAGGTTACGACCCGTTTTACCTTTTTGGGATATTGCCGCTCTAATCTATCCGCCACCAATACTGCCATACAACCACCAGAGGAATGCCCCGTAAGCGATATGCGCTTTCCTTGTGCCATCAGTGGCAATAATATTGCCTCAAGACGCTGGTATACGGTGTACTGGTTTTTGCTCCGATTAGGATCGCAACTTAACTGTTCCAACAGCTGCAAATAGCCCCAATGAACATGATAATGGCTCTCTCCTGCTTGATATTTGCGTGGAACAAAAGCAAGGTTAACCAGCCAATCAAATATGTTCATTGACCCTCGAAAAACAACAATCACTTCATCTTTGTTCTCTTTCCATAATACCCGGGTTGTTGACCGACCCCAGCGATCAAACACGTCTTGATACAAATACTTATCAAGCTGCTCAGTCATGCCTTGCATAGCCGACGGATAAGCCAATCGACAAAGCACCGCATAACGTTCGTATTGGTAACGTTTTAGTTTTTTTAACTTAGCGATGGGTTCTTGAATTAGCGGTTGGTTCAAACAAAGCTACCTAAGGCGTTTTGGTTGTATATTGAAACATAGTGTTCACAATTTAATATGACACTTTAATGAAACAGCACCAACACCGCTATTGTGCGTAGAACTTTAACCAATATTGCTGAGCCTTAACGTGGTTAGGAACTACCTTGTTAAAGATATAAACATTGCCAACTTGCTGAACCACAAAAAAATTGTGTGCAATTACGCCTGTTGTATCATTTAACTCTAGCCTTCCCCATCCCCCGCTAAACGCGGAAAGGCTGGAAAAATGCAATTCAAGGTCTTTCACCTTACAATTCGCGCTAGAGCTGGGCACTAACACGCGATAAGCTAAGTCTTTCCATAGTTTGTCTTGGCTTAACACATTGATTTGTTGCTGTATGCTGGCGTTCCAAGCAAGCTCTAAAGTTATTAGTCGCCCTCTTAATAGTTGAAGGTTATCGTAAACACAGGCATTGCTTGCAGGTAGACTTATTTGCAAGGCATCAGCTTGCTCATTAACACTTGCCTTTGTTATTGGCATAAGTTCAAGTTGTTTGGCCGCTTCTACTCGAAAAGTAAGCTTGGGGTAAGTCCCTTCTATCACTTCTATCGCTAGCTGATTAGCTATAGCTGAGTATGAAAACAAGCCTAAACAAAATAACCACTTACCCATAACTACCATTCCTTAACTTATCCAAGCGATAGTTCATCGACTTTAAGATTAGCAGCTTAATGCATTAAGCCATTGCTGAATCTGCTTCACTGTCCATAGCGGTGCATCTAAGGGTAGATCATGCCCTGCGGTAGGATGCTGTTTAAAATCTGCTTGCCAGCGCTTAGCGAGTTGTTCACTGCAACTGCAATCAACTAATTTATCTCTACGGCTATTTAGGATCAGCATTGCTTGGTTAGGCTTATTAGGCGCTTTAAAAGCTGCAGCCGCTTTAAGTTGCAAAAAAGCATTTTTTAGGCTTACCGGATACTGCTTTGCCCAGCTAACCCAAGCGCACAAAACTTGCTGGTGCTGTTGCTGGAAGTTAGTGGTTAAGCTCATGATTTTACGTTGTCGAGAAACCGTAGACTGAGTGAGAATAGCGCTTAGCAAAGAGGGATAAATACGCCAATTTAAACGACGATAAAACGGTGAAAACGCTGCGTTAGAAGAGTTAATTAAAATCAGCGAGTTAACTTCATGACTAAATTTATTTGCCCAATCTACAGCCAACATTCCCCCTAGTGAAATGGCAACGATATCTACACAATCAATGTCTACATTTTGTAGTCGAAGTTGAATTCGCAAACTTTGCCGCATTTGGCTAATGCTGTCTGCGCTTTTTAAGCGATATAAGTGGCCATTACCGGGGACGTTAAAACTAACAATTGTACGCTCAGGAAAGGCCTGCTGCAGGAGTTCTCGAAATTGTCCCCAATGGCGTTTCTCTCGTATTAACCCTCTAACCAAAACAATTGGTCGTTGACTATTAGTCATGAATACCACTTCTTTATTGCTGCTTTCTTGTCTAAGTCTAATTGAGGATCATTAAGGAAGCTTTGCCATGAATGGCAGGCATCCATTAAAAACTCCATTAATATTAGATGCCGTCTTAGCACTCGCTCTACTCGGTGTGGCTTCATGGGGTGATACAAACCTAAACTGTTAAACAGCTGAAGTGGATTTTTCTTTAACCAACGCCAAGAACCCATCTCCAAGGTAAGAGGAATAAACGTACCCGGATAAGCTAAGGACTGTTCGTAGCAATAATCCCAAAGATCACCTTGACAAACATAATGTTTAGTTTGTGGTTCAAACAGGTAGTTTTGATGCGGAAAGCCACTAAAAAAGGCTTTTCGAAGCCGATAAACCACACCAAGATCATCAATAGGCTGTGATACCGAGTTTGCATAGGGAAACCAAATCCGGTCACTGTGGCCAAAGCCGCTATGACAATCTAGTACCAAACTAAAAGGCCGAGGGAACAAGTTGGTTTGAGCGAATTTAACTAAGGCCTGATTTTCCATTTCCATTGCTTGGCCGCTTTTGCCTCTAAACCATGGTAAATGTGGACTGATTCGCTGCCCACCAACCATAAAGCTAGCGCCGTCAGTAGCAATACTTGGCGAGTTTCGCATTAAATCTACGCCATTAGCGTTAGCTCTTCGCTGCATAACCATGCCACTAGGGTTTACGATAGGCACAAAACCAAGGTAGCAGTTATTGAGGAGGTGCTGAAGTTGTGTGTCCCAATCAAGCCGGTTTAGCAGGCTGGCTAAAAAAGACAGCACTACTTGACTACCAATACGTTCAACACCGTGAACCCCACCTACAAACAATACTCCAGGTTTATCAATAGAGGCATTACCCAGGCTAATTGCATGAACAGGATAAGAATCATTAGGGGTGCCGTTAACTTCACACAGTAACTCTACTTTAAGCTTATTTGGAAACAGCTGAAGAATGTTAAGCAGCTGATCCATCTCCGGGAATTCACTCTGGCCTTGCATCGCGTCCTCGCTTGCTATAATTGGCAAGTTACATCTAGCAAAATGCCATGACAGGTTTATTACTAGCTCGCTATGTAATCTTAATAGTATTTTGGAAGTAGTTGATTTTGCGACAAAGCTGGGCTTCGGTTACACTGCAACAACGTGCTTATAAGGACTTCACATGCCAGTAAACGACAAGCTAGATTTTTCATCAGTTTTAGCCACTGCAGTTCACGATATGAAAAATTCGCTGTGTATGCTGACTCAGTCAACAGAATCCATCGCCTTACGCTCTAAACAAATGGGCAGAGAAGACAGTGAAGAACTGTCGCGCTTGCATTACGAAGTGTCACGCTTAAACGGAAGCTTGATGCAGTTATTGGCGCTTTATCGTTTCGAAAAAGAACAAATGCCAATGACCATTGAAGAGCAGTACCTAGAAGACTTACTCAACGATATTTATTACAAGAACCAAACCTTCATCGAACAAGCAGAAATGAAGGTTGAAATAGATGTGGAACCTTCACTAAGTTGGTACTTTGATGGCGTACTGGTGGACTACCTACTTAATGATATTGTGGTGAATGCACTTCGCTATTCAAAAAAACAAATTAAAATATCTGCAAAACAAGCCGATAACTATTTATGCATCCAAATTGATGATGATGGTGATGGATTTCCCCAGGACATTATCGACTTGGCAAATATAGAAGTAGCTTCGCAAATAAATTTTGTTAAAAATCGTAGCGGTTTAGGTTTATTTTTCGCAAAATTGATCGCTAAAGCACATATAAATTCGGGCAAGGAAGGTAAAATAAAACTAGAAAATGGCAGTTCTTTAGGTGGTAGCCGTTTTAGTTTATATCTCCCGTAGCACAAACACTTAGGATATTTTTTCGGTTTAAGTATGGTATTTACCTTAGTATTGCTTGGCATAGGCGCGTTGTTGTTTTTAGTCATCGCCTACAACATGGTTCAACAATTTAAACAGAAGCAAGAAACCGAACGCCGTTTAGCAATTGCCAAGCAAAAGGCAATTATTAACGAAACGGAAGAGTTGCTACTGCATTCCTCTATTTTGCCTTACAGCAAAGAATTGGTAGAGCTGCTGCATAAACGTATGTTAGAAGCCCTCAATCAAATTAGAACCACTGATCCTAGCGTTAAAGGCTTAAATAACCGTATTCGCGCAACCAAAGGTCAACTAAGCCAAATAAAAAATGCAGGCGACATCAGTGACAGTGCTTTTAGAGCCCCTGATACTGATAAAGATGCTCTGCAAATGCTGCAGATCATTAAAAAAATTCGTGCGGTAGTACGCTCAGAACATGCAAAAGGTCGTTTAAACACTCAAGTGTTTGTACTAGAAGACCGACGCTTAGAGCTAATGCAGCTAAAAGTGAACATCGAAAACGCCCTTAAACGCGCTGTAGAAGCCCAAGCGCTGCGCCAATGGGGCACGGCTCGCCAATTGCTTAATAAAGGAATATCAGCCTTGAGCAATATTTCTGACCGCGATGCCTACCTAGAACAAAAACTACAAGACATGCGCCGGATGAACCAAGAAATGAGCGACAAGCTTAAATCCGACAGCAAACAAGAAGCAGAAAACTTAGCAGAAAAAGAAACTGACGAGTTAGATGTATTGTTTCAACCCAAGAAAAAGTGGTAATACTTCCCCACCTCATCGTAATCGCTTTGAATTAGCAGCCTAACTCAGAAAGTTAGACCTGCAGCTCAAAGCTATGCGAAAATATCGCTAACTAAATAAATAAAGCAAACACAACATGCGTAAAACACTTGAGCAGATTTCTAGTGACCCTTTCCATGGGGTTTACTTCATAGGTACCACTCCCCCTAAACAAAATACCGATATCGAAAAAGTCAGCGACATTGCAGATAAATTGCTGTCTCGTTTAGATGAAATTGAGTATGACGGCCTAATTGTTTACGACATTCAAGATGAAAGCAGCCGCATCGACAAGCCTCGCCCATTTCCTTTCATGCAAACACATGATCCGCGTATGTACGCGCAACTGCTAATGCATAAAAGTGAACGCTCGGTAATTACTTACAAAAGTGTCTCTCAACGAAACGAACAAGATTTTGTAAATTGGTTAAAAGAAGCATGGCACCAGTTTGAAATTCGCGACTTGGTGTTAGTAGGCAGCCCTGCGGCAACCAATGATATTCAATTAAGTTTGGCCGATGCCTACAAAGCAATCGCAAGTCATGCACCAGAGTTTTATTTAGGTGGAGTAACCATCGCTGAGCGGCACGCCAAGAAAGGTGATGAACATGCTAGGTTAATCCATAAAACACACCAAGGCTGCCAGTACTTTGTGACTCAGGCGGTATATAACGCTCAAGCTACTATCGATATGCTAACCCGTTATGCCCATGAGTGTGCAGCGAACCAGCAAAAGCCACAGCGGATCATTCTTACCTTTTCACCCTGTGGTAGTGCTAAAACCCTAGAGTTTATTGAATGGTTGGGAATATCGGTACCTGAAGCAACCAGTCTGCGTATTCTCAATGCTGACAAACCGCTAAAAGAATCAATCCTAATTTGTTACAACAACTTAGTGCAGATACTAGAAGCCGTTTTACCGCTTGGGATCCCCTTAGGGCTAAACATAGAAAGCCTTACCAACCGTAAAGAAGAAATTGATGCCGCTATTTTGCTGTATAAGCTACTAAAAGCCACCATGGACAAAAAGCTGGCTCAGTTGCAATTAAACAGCTAATCATCGAAAAATAGCCAATAAAAAAGGAAGCTTTCGCTTCCTTTTTTTGGTTCTATCTACTTACGCCTTTTTCTTGGCTTTAGGCTTTTTGCGCTTATCTTCAATGGTCCATTTACCATCGCTAAAGTACGCTCTCCAACCAGTAGGTTTACCGTCGACTTCAGTGCTTAAGTATTGCTCTTTAGTCTTACGGCTGTATCGAACCAAAGATTTAACCCCATCTGGATCTTCTGTTGGTCCATCAGCTAAATAGTAAAACTTCTCTGGCAATCTATCTCTAAAGCGCTTCAATTCTTCCACTAATGGCGCACGTGTCTCTCGTGAGCGTGGGAAGTTACTTGCGGCCATAAAGATACCGGATGCGCCATCGCGTAATACAAAGTAGGCATCACTATTTACACAGGGTAGTTCAGGCAAATGAACGGGATCTTCACGTGGTGGAGCCACTTCACCGTTTTTCAAAATCTTACGGGTATTGCTACAATCTTCACCTGTACAAGCCATGTACTTGCCAAATCGTCCAGTGCGTAACTGCATGTCGCTGCCACATTTTTCACACTCAACGATAGGCCCGTCGTAGCCTTTAATCTTAAAGCTACCTTGCTCAACCACATAACCTTCACAATCTGGGTTGTTACCACACACGTGTAGCTTACGGGTCTCATCAATAAGGTAACTGTCCATGGCAGTACCACAAACTGGGCAACGCTCTTTAGCTCGAAGAGCCTCTGTTTCTTGCTCTTCTGCATCAGCGGCAACCGCTTCCTCACCAGGAATAAGGTTGATAGTGCACTTACAACGCTCTTTTGGTGGCAATGCATAACCAGAACAACCTAAGAATACACCGGTGCTGGCGGTGCGGATGCCCATAGGACGACCACAATCGGGACACTCAATATTAGTTAGAACAGGAGTATTGCTGCGCATCCCCTTTTCGTCATCGTCGGCAACGGTTAGTTGCTTCTTAAAGTTTTTATAGAACTCGTTAAGTGTTTGTTTCCACTCAATACTGCCATCAGCAACTTCATCAAGACGTTCTTCCATCTCTGCTGTGAAGTCGTAATTCATTAAATCTTGGAAGCTTTCAGTTAAGCGTTCGGCAACAATCTCACCCATTTTTTCAGCGTAAAAACGACGACCTTCGGTGCGTACATATCCACGATCTTGAATGGTTGAAATAATTGACGCATAGGTCGACGGGCGACCAATGCCGCGCTTCTCTAGCTCTCTAACTAATGATGCTTCGTTGAAACGCGCTGGTGGCTTAGTAAAGTGTTGCTTAGGATCAAGCTCAACCAAGTTGAGTTTGTCACCTTGGCTCACCGCTGGTAACACACCATCATCGGCTTTACTGGCCTTGCCTACCGGCTGAACCTTTGTCCAACCATCGAAACGCAAAATCTTGCCTTTAGCACGTAATTCGAATTGAGCAGCACTCACTGTAACGGTGGTAGCATCGTATTGCGCATCAGTCATTTGACAGGCTACAAATTGACGCCAAATCAAATCGTATAACCTAGCAGCATCAGCATCTACACCGGCCAATTGAGTACTGGTTACATTCACATCCGAAGGTCGAATTGCTTCGTGCGCTTCTTGGGCACCTTCTTTACTTGAATAACGTAAAGGGTTGTCTGGTAGATACTTATCACCAAAATTATCGCCGATATAGCCTCTAGCAGCCTCTACAGCGTCGTTACTCAAGTTTGTTGAGTCAGTACGCATATAGGTGATGTAGCCTGCTTCATAGAGCCTTTGAGCTAACATCATGGTGCGTTTAACGCCAAAACTTAAACGGGTGCTAGCTGCTTGCTGCAACGTAGAGGTAATATAAGGTGCTTTTGGCTTTGAGCGTGTCGGTTTATCTTCACGTTTGACAACTTGATAATCGGCGCTTTTTAAAGTCGCAACTGCCGCTTCTGATTGTTGCTTATTAACCGGTTTAAAGGCCTGACCATTTTCTTTAGCAACTTCTAAGCGAAAGCCTTCGCCTAATTGTGTGGCTAGATCAGCATGAATATCCCAGTACTCTTCTGGTACAAAGGCTTTAATTTCACGCTCTTTTTCTACGACCAGACGAACCGCTACCGATTGAACTCGTCCAGCAGACAATCCACGAGCAATTTTTTTCCAAAGCAGTGGCGATACCATGTAACCCACAACTCGGTCTAAGAATCGACGAGCTTGCTGAGCATTCACTCGCGCCATGTTTAATTCGCTTGGCTGCGAGAACGCGTCTTTAATTGCTGACTTAGTAATCTCGTTAAATACTACTCGCTTAAAACGACTGTCATCGCCGCCAATAATTTCTTTTAAGTGCCAAGCAATGGCCTCTCCTTCGCGGTCCAAATCGGTTGCGAGATAGATGGTGTCGGCATTTTCGGCAAGCGTTTTAAGCTCGTTTACTACTTTCTCTTTGCCAGGCAGAATTTGGTAATTGGCTTTCCAATCTTTCTCGGGATCCACACCCATTCGAGCTACTAGCGCTTTTTTGTCTTTAGCCTTTTTTATTTTGGCTTTTTCTTCTGCGCTTAATCCTTTGGTTGAAACAGGCGCAGCTTTCTTTTTATTGGTTGCACTTCCACTGCTAGGCAGATCACGAATATGACCGACACTTGATTTCACCACATATTGGCGACCCAAGTACTTGTTAATCGTTTTTGCTTTAGCTGGTGACTCTACAATTACCAGAGATTTGCTCATATTTTTCTTTTTACCATTGTGTCCACCAACTTGGCCTATTGACGGAAAGTAATAGATATTCGTTCTTTTTTATATTGCTCGAGACTTAGCATAGGTCAATAACTTTTTTGCATCTTTGGTTTATTGGGCGAATAATTAAGCACTCGACCACCAAGATACAAACTGATAACATCTGAAAATCCCAGTAAAGCGTAGTGTTATACGCTTGATTTTCTTTTTCTGCCAATATAAATAACCATTGGTGTCAAATTTTTCAATAAAAGATAACTCATTTTTTAAGTGAGCGTAGTAAAAGGAAGACTATGAAACATTTTGAAGTCAACTTCGACGGCTTAGTTGGCCCAACCCACAATTATGCGGGTCTTTCATTTGGCAACGTTGCCTCTTTATCCAATGCCCAAAATGCCTCAAATCCCAAAGAAGCCGCCAAACAAGGCTTATTAAAAATGAAAGCCTTGCACGACCTAGGGCTTACTCAAGGCGTGTTGGCTCCACAACAACGTCCCGATCTCAATCTTCTTCGTCGTATCGGTTTTACCGGTAACGATAGTCAAGTTTTACAACAAGCGGCAAAAAATGCGCCAGATGCCCTACTCGCTAGTTATTCGGCATCAAGCATGTGGACTGCTAATGCAGCCACCGTATCGCCTAGCGCAGACACCGAAAATGGCAAAGTACATTTCACCCCAGCAAACTTAACTAATAAGCTGCATCGCTCTATTGAGCCACAAGTTACCGGTAATATTTTGAAGGCGGTATTTTCCGATAGTAAATATTTTGAACACCATCAACATTTGCCAGAAAACGACTACTATGGCGACGAAGGTGCGGCTAACCATACCCGATTGTGTTCAAATTACGGCGAAGCTGGCTTAGAACTATTTGTTTATGGCCGCTCAGCTGCAGATGCCAGTGTAATTGCTCCTAAAAAGTTTCCTGCAAGGCAAACTCTAGAAGCAAGCCAAGCCGTAGCTCGCTTACATGGTTTAGACCAAGATACCGCGATTTTCATCCAGCAAAACCCTGGAGTAATTGACCAAGGGGTTTTCCATAACGATGTGATTGCGGTGGGCAACCAAAATGTGCTGTTTTATCATCAACAAGCTTTTTTAAACACTCAGCAACAACTTCAGCATATTCAGCAGCGTTTCGGCGATAATAAGCTACATTTCATAGAAGTTGGCGACAATGAGGTGAGTGTTTCAGAAGCAGTTAAAACCTATTTATTTAATACCCAGATCGTTACCACTGCACCAGGTGAAATGGCAATTATTGCGCCAACAAACTGTCAAGAATCGGCCCAAGTGAGTACTTATTTAGAAGACTTAGTAAGCCGAAATACTCCGATTAAGCAAGTGCATTACTTTGATGTTAAGCAGAGTATGAGCAACGGTGGTGGCCCAGCTTGCTTGCGCTTACGAGTGGCGCTAAACGACATGGAATTAGCTGCAGTAAACCAGCACACTATCATGAATGAACAACTATTTAGCACGCTAAACCAGTGGGTTGATAAGCACTACAGAGATAGCTTGGTTTTTGATGATTTACGTGACCCTCAGCTAATCACCGAAGTGAATACCGCATTGGATGAGCTAACCCAAATCTTACACTTAGGTTCTGTTTACCCTTTCCAACAAGCTTAACTGAGCAGATAAAAAAAGCCTGACTAAGGTCAGGCTTTTCCATTGCTGTTTGTTAGTTTGATATTACTTGGTCCAATCCCAAGATTGAGACTGCATAATTTTCATTACGCCACGCTCTACTCCAATGCTTGCCGCTTGGCTGAGCTTTTCGGCTAATTTCTTCTTGGTATGGTATTTGAACTGGATAACTTGTTTTTCATCAAACTGCTGCATCAAGTAATCGTCACTGGTAGATACTTCATCAACCAATTCCAAAGCAAATGCTTGAGTGCCGTACCAATGCTCACCAGTGGCTACTTTTGCAATATCCAATTGCGGTCGAAACTCTTGAACAAACTCTTTAAATAGAACGTGAGTCTCTTCTAGCTCAGATTGAAACTTCTTGCGTGCTTCATCGGTGTTTTCGCCAAACATAGTCAGAGTGCGTTTAAACTCACCGGCAGTTACCTGTTCAAAATCGATGTCGTTTTTCTTTAATACTTTATTAAAGTTTGGCAACTGCGCAATCACGCCAATTGAACCAACGATGGAAAACGGCGCTGCGATAATCTTATCAGCGATACAAGCCATCATATAACCACCACTTGCGGCAACTTTATCAACTGCGATAGTAAGTGTGATGCCTTTTGCTTTAATCCGTTTTAACTGAGAAGCCGCTAAACCATATCCGTGAACCATGCCGCCGCCGCTTTCTAAACGAACTAATACTTCATCTTCTGGCTTCGCAGCGATAAGTACCGCAGAAACTTCTTCACGTAAACTGGCTACTTCTTTAGCGTCGATGCTGCCTTTAAAGTCGATAACAAACAATCGTGGTTTAGTTTGTTCTTCGCCTTTTTTCTTCTCTTCTTTTTGTTGTTGCTTTAGTTGCTTCTTATGCTGTTTAAGTTGCTCTTTGCTCATGAGGTTATGATTAAGCTTTTCCTCAACCTCGTTGTGTTGCTCACTTAAATCAGTGACTTCAAGCTCGCCACTTTTGTGTTTAGTCTTAGAAGAAGCGGCAATCACAACCACAACTACAGCAATAATAGCGATAACAATCGTTAAGGCCTTCGCAAAAAACAATCCAAACTCAATCAAAAAATCCAAACTTCTGCCCTCATATTTTCGAGCTGCTATTAGTACCATAGCTTGCACACCGAACCAAGTAACAAAAAAGGCCTGCGCGATGCAGGCCTTAGAACCGATAACTTAGTGCTTATTGAGCCGGGGCGATAACCGAACTATCACTCACCACAACACTAGCATTTCCAGCATCAGCACTTACTGCATAACTAACAAACTGGGTTTGCATTTCAACCGTAGCAGCCAAACTAGCCGCAGGCGAAATCAGTGAGCTATGAGAACCCTGGCTAAAGCGCACCGCATAACTACCTGCTGAGGTAACTTCGGTACCCTCTAGACCCATTGAAGCAATCAGCGGCTCGGTGCCAACTAAGGGCAACGTTGCAAGGCTATTTGGAATAACTTGATCTCTGCTACCTTCACTACCGTCACCCACAATCTCATGCACTAGTACTGGCATAGCAAAACCAGATTGCGCGTAGTTAAGTGGATCTACTCCATCTACCACTGTTTGCGCTAACGACCCAAAAATTGACGCAAATGCAGGATAATTAGAGTCGATCACCAGCTGTGCTGCTTCTGGGTAAGTGGCTTGATATACCGCAAACTGCTCTAAGGCTGTTGCTGTGTCATTGTCTTCAAAGCCAAGGCCAGCAGCAACCAGCGCTAAGTAACCAGGATTAGATTTTAAACCTGCTTCTACGATAGGACCAAAACTAGGTGAGTACTGGAACACTCCAGCTAAACCGCCAGCAGGTGCGCTAAGCGAAACACTTTGTAGGCTGTAATCAATGTCAAAACCGCTTACGTTTACTGTATCAGCTACCGATGCTGGACCAACACCTACAATTGCACCTAGTGACTGACCAGCATAATGTACTTTACTGCCGTCAAGTTCAGCAGGCGCGCCAGCAGCTTGTAAGGCAGCTCGCACCGCGAGTAAATCGGCTGTTGATTGACGTAGGTTTTCTCGAATGCTTAAAAAGCTACCCAAGTTAGCGAATACTTGAGGATCGTCATTGGCACTGATTTCCGCATTACCATCACCGGTCAAATCCAAACCTCGACTACCGTGATAAGGCAAATCCATAGCCAAAACTGCGTAACCTTGGGCTGCATAGCTAGCAGCAATAGCCGCTGCGGTTTCTTTAACCGACCCAATACCATGTTGGAAGATCACTACTGGCCAGCCTTCGGCTGGCATGGCATTGCCAGTTAAGGTTTCGTCAGGTAAATAAATATCTAAGTCTAAAAACGCGGTGCTTTTAGTTTCTGGAACAGGGTTATAAGCCGTAAGATGGCGATGTGAGTCAACTGGCATCGCTTCACCGTCTTGCATATAGGTAAGTCCAGCTAAATCTGCCTGAGCAAGCATTTGACCAGCGGTTGTTGTATCACCGCCTGCCACTAAACCACCAAATGTAGCAACGTCAAAACCTTTTGCGCCGGCCTGGGCCCAAAAACTTGTTGCACTGCCTTGATCAGCAAAATCCGCATTGGTTTGCAGCAATTGCAAAATAGCTACCGGGCTATCTGTCTTAGCTTGTGCCCATTTATTTACATCCGCACCAGTAAGATCAGGATTATCAAGGTCTGATAAATAGTAAGGCACTGCCAAGGTAGACTTAAAGTATTTAGCTGCCACAAAGCCTGGTTGGCTAGTACCAAGAGCAGCATTGGCTACGTCTTGCGCTGTAGTGCCCGTATCAACAAGAGCACTCATTGGCAATAGGTTGTTTAGTGCCATACCACCATAAATCTGTTGCAGAGTCGTTAACACACTTCCTACCGATTGAGTGGTAAACACTGCTGAATAACTTACATTTGCAGTTACGCCTTCAGCGGCCAACAAGCCATTATTAAACGCTGTTAAGCCTTTCAGGCTTTGCAACGTAGCATCATCGTCAGCAGTGATTGGAGAACTCAATAACTGGTAGGCCTCACCGGCGGCAACACCTCGACCATTTTCATCTAATAGTTGATCGGTTATTGCCACCATATAAGACGTAGCAGGAGCAAACGGTACTAAAGGAGTTACAATTAAGCTGCCATCACTAAAGGTAGCAATGTAGTCTTCACCGTAAACAAGCTGCTCATCAACGCGGCAAGTTTGCCCTGCCACAAAACTGCCACCATTTTCGGTAACGTCAGCACAAGTATCTGTAAAACCGGAAGCGCGTACTTTGTATAACAACACGCCAGCTGGGAAAGAACTTGCATCTAACTTTGTATCAATTTCTTCATTGTATTCAGCGTCATCATCGCCGTAGGCTAAAGGAATTGAAAACGGCACACTGGTTTGCCAACCGTCTAAGGCTCCTAATACGTTGGTGATATCTTGATACTGCTGAGTAAGCGCAATAGCGGCTTCACTTGGTAGGTTAATCGTCCCGTCTAAGCTACCGTTAAACAACAAGTTATTTGGTGTAGATACATCACCAGTAAGAGGATTGAAGCGAATTTTTACTGAGTTTGGCTCATTTGGCGTGATATCATTACCAAAATCAAATGGCGAGTTGCTACTACCACAACCCGCTATAGTAACTGATGCAAATAGAGTGACTGCTGTAGCTATTCGGGACAGACGCATATTAGCTAATTCCTTTTTTTATAGTATGTTTCTTCAAAGAAACCTTAAACATTTGTTTACATTTTTGCAACAGGTCTAACCAGGCGTTAAACACTTGTTTAATTGTTAATCAAATATTTGTGCACCAACGCACATCTACAGGAACGAAAAATGAGCACGGAAACCTCTCCTCAACACTTCCAAGCAGCCAGTGACGAGCTACAAAACAAGGTCATCTTAGTAACCGGTGCGGGCGACGGCATTGGCCGCCAAGCCGCTCTATCCTTTGCACAATGCGGTGCAACAGTGATCTTGCTAGGAAGAACAGTTAAAAAGCTTGAAGCTGTATATGATGAAATTGAAGCCTTGGGCGCACCACAACCAGCCATTATTCCCCTTGATTTAAAAGGTGCGACTCAACAAAACTATCTTGATATGGCGGCCACCATCGAAAACCAATTTGGCAGATTAGATGGCGCCCTTCTTAATGCGGCGCATTTGGGGGTGTTAAGCCAATACGTGCAAATAGAAGAAGATCTTTGGGATCAACTTATGCAGGTAAATGTAAAATCACAGTTCTTACTTAGCCAAGCTTTAGTTCCGTTAATGCTTAAAAGTGACCATGCCTCATTAGTTTTTACTTCTTCAAGTGTCGGTAAAAAAGGCCGCGCTTATTGGGGTGGTTATTCGGTATCTAAATTTGCGATAGAAGGTATGTCGCAGGTCATTTCAGACGAATTTGATAAAACCGGTTTACGCAGTAATTGTATAAATCCAGGTGCAACCCGTACTTTAATGCGCGCAACAGCCTACCCCGGCGAAGATCCAAAAACACTAAAAACCCCGCTCGATATTATGCCTAATTACTTATACCTAATGAGTGACGCTAGCATTGGGGTAACAGGCACTAGCTTAGATGCGCAACCTAAGTAACTAGTTAGGATAGCGAACGATGAGCAAGCCATTTCGCGCCAAAAGCACCTTAGAGCAGTGGCGAATTTTTCAGGCCGTTGTGGATTATGGTGGCTACGCACAAGCCGCCAGTCAGTTAAACAAAAGCCAATCCTCACTGAACCACGCTGTCAGTAAGTTACAAAATTTACTTGGCATTCAGCTGCTTGAAGTGAAAGGTCGCAAAGCCTACTTAACCCCAATGGGCGAAGTAATGCTAAGACGCAGTAAATTGCTTAGCCAAAATATCCAAGAGCTAGAATTACTCGCTGCAAGTCTAGAGCAAGGTTGGGAACCACAATTAAGCTTAGCTTGTGAAATCATTCAGCCTCAGGCTCCTGTTATTAAAGCACTTAAAGCCTTTTTACCGGAAAGCAGAGGCACTCGAGTCGAAGTTATTGATACCGTAGTAAGTGGCGCTGATGATGCAATAGCTGAAGGTGAATTTGACTTGGTGATCACAGCTCACTTGCCTAAGGGTGTTTTGGGTGAACGCCTCGGTGTTGTCACCTTAGTTCCAGTTGTTCATCGCAATCATCCTTTGGCTAAAATGCCACAGCCTGTCTCGATAGACGAAGTGATACAACACGTCCAACTAGTGATCCGTGATACAGGTAAAAACCCTCAACAAGATAGAGGTTGGTTACGCGCCGAACAGCGCTGGACATTTAGTAGTTTTCATCGCGTAGTAGAAGTACTTAAGCAGGGTTTAGGCTTTGCATGGCTGCCGCTACATATCGCTCAACCGCATTTCGAAGATGACAGTCTGGTTGAACTTAATGTAAGTGGCGGTGCGGCCAAGTCATTGGTTACCTACCTAGTAGTGCCACGCCCAGAACTGCTAGGCCCAGCCGGCCAGCATTTTTCAAAGCTGCTGATTCAACATTGTAAAACGCTACGTTAAGGAAGGTAGATGTTACTAAATTGCGATATGGGAGAAAGTTTCGGCGTATGGGAAATGGGGGTTGATGAGCAGCTCATGCCCCATATTGATCTCGCTAATATTGCTTGTGGTGGGCATGCTTCTGATCCCAATGTAATGAGTCGTACCTTAGCGCTAGCCAAGCAACATGCTGTCACAATAGGCGCGCATCCAAGTTACGCAGACATAGCTGGCTTTGGCCGGCGTTCTATTCCATATCAAGCTGATGAGCTCACCCACCTACTGCTCACGCAAATAGGCGCTTTAGATGCTTTATGCCAGTTTCATGAGCTTAACTTAAGTTATGTAAAACCACATGGCGCTTTATATAACGACATGCATAAACAGCCGGCAATATTCGAAGCAGTATGCAAAGCGCTAGCCGGCCTCAATAAGGCTCCTCAGCTAATGGTACATGCCACCCAATGCCATGGCTTTATCAGCGAACTAGCAGAAAAATACCAACTATCGCTAATTAAAGAAGCCTTTTGTGATAGACGCTACTTAAGTGATGGGAGTTTACAAGCACGCAGTCAAACTGGAGCGGTACTCTCCACTAAAGAGCACATATTAGAACAAGTAGATTTGTTACTCACGCAACAAAGCTTACGCTGCGCTGACGGCAGCTTATTGGGTGTAGAGGCCGATACCCTGTGTGTTCATGGCGACAATCAAGCAGCCGTTAAGCTGGTGCAAGCCATCAAGCAGCAAATCCAACGCTCAAAGAAAGACTAGTCAGTATGTACTGCATCGACTATGTTAACGAGGATAGTGTACTAGTAAGCAGCCAATCAGCAGTCCACTGCCAAGCACTGCCTGATTTAGCAAATTTTCTGAAACACCAGCTTACTAACATCACTGATATTATCGTGGCCAGCGATACTTTACTTTGCATCGGCAATAGCCAAACGCAGTTCGAATCGATAAGCATTGCAGTTCAGCAGTTTGAAGTGCAATTAAGTAAACGTACTAGTCACCAAGTATTTGATATTCCAGTTTGCTATGCAGAACAGTTAGCGCCCGATTTAACAGCAGTCGCTCAGCAACTACAGCTCAGTGTTAATCAAGTTATTGAGCTGCATAAACAAAGTGTTTATAAAGTAAAGATGATTGGCTTTATGCCTGGCTTTACTTACTTAAGCGGACTAAACCCGCAACTAAAACTGCCTCGCAAGTCCACTCCCGTAAGCAAAGTACCAGCTGGCAGCCTAGCAATTGCCGAAGAGATGAGCGCAGTATATCCCAGCGATAGCCCTGGTGGCTGGCACATCATTGGCCAAAGCCCCATAAAGCTATTTGATAAACACCTCGATCCTATGTGCCCGTTAACGGTAGGTGATCAAGTGCGTTTTATAGAGCTCAGTTATGAAGAATTTCTCAGCTACGGAGACAGCAGTGACTAAAGCAGCCTCACTCACGGTACTTCGTAGCGGTCCGCAGATGTTAGTTGTTGATCAAGGGCGTATTTGCTTTCAGCACATTGGCGTTAGCCCAGGTGGTCCAGCAGACAAGCATGCCTTTAACTGGGCTAACCGCTTGTTAGCAAATCCCGTTAATAGCCCTGCCCTAGAAATCACTTTTGGTGGCGCTAAGCTACATTTTGAGCAAGCCTGTAAGATTGCGGTATGTGGCGCAGCAGTACCGCTTAGCGTGGAGATAAATCAAGCAAACAACAAACCAATTGCCACCTGGCAAAGTATTCATGTGGAAGCCGGTCAAACTTTACACATAGGTCCTAGTCGCTCAGGACTTAGAGCATATTTGGCAATACAAGGTGGCTTTTTACTCGACAGCGAGCTAAATAGTGTAAGCAGTTCACCGAAGCAAGCCTTAGGCCCCTTTAACGGGGGGGCTTTAAAGCAAAATGACAAACTCCCTTATCCTATAAAAAGTGCTAAACAGCTTGCCTCCACTCCAGTGCAACAAACACCGTATCAGTTTATTCCAAACTATAAAGAACACTTAAAACTCGCGCTTATTCCAGGTTATCAATTCCACGCATTTAGTCCGCAACAACGGCAGCAAATTTTGCAACAGGAATATCAACTCAGCGAGTTAAGCGACCGCATGGGGGTGAGATTAAAAGGCATAGCTATAGACAATGCTCCTCAAGCTAAAGAATCAGAGGCAATAGCTTTAGGCGCTGTGCAAATCCCACCCAATGGCTTGCCGATAATTCTGTCTGTTGATAGGCAAACCATTGGTGGTTACCCCAAACTGGGTTGTGTCTCTCGGCTAGACTTGTTTGCTTTAAATCAGCGGCATCCAAAGCAAAGCATAAGCTTTTACTTAAGCAGTGCTGAGGAACAACGACAGCGCTGGCTAGCCTTTGAAAACTTCTTCAACTAAGCCAGCTAAGAGGCTAAGAGGCTAAGAGGCTAAATCCATTATGAGCAGTTCACCAGCTAAACCTAAGCGACTAAGGGACTTAAAAGGCTTTGGTCCACGCAGCGAAGAAATATTGGCAGAGGTAGATATTCACTCCGTCGAAGACTTTATGGCCATCGATCCCTACCAACTCTACGGGCGTTTAAAAGCCCAAGTAAAAGGCACTGGTTTAAACTCTATCTACGCGATAATTGGCGCAAGAGAAGATCGCCATTGGCAAGAGATTAAACAACAGCATAAAACTGAGATTTTGTTCAAGCTAGACGAACTAGGACTAGCACCTAAGTAAGCAGAAGTTAGAGTGCTAACCAATAGCGCAAACTATTTACTATATGATCAACGTCGCTTAAACCGTTAAGCCGTTCTAAGGTTTCTAAAGCCATTATTGGCGAGTCAGTAACCACCCCATTTACCCGTAAATAATAAAGTCGCTCAACGTCTGCAGCATTGTTAACTGTCCAAACATGTACTTCTTGGCCACGCTGCTGGGCGCTAAAAAGTCGCCAAGCGTTCACCCATTGCTGGTTCACAATCAACATATCAACATTTTGTTGAACCGCCGACTCACCAAAACTGGCTGCAGCAATAAAGGCAGTGCTAATCCTATTTGCCAACTCGGTACCGCTTATTTGCAGCTTTAGTTCTTCAAGCAGCTCAATGTCTAAACTACTTATGATGACCGGGTATGGATATTCTTTTAAAGACTCTAATAGCGCCGGAACCAAGGCTAAAGAATTGTTGTAGCGTTTAAGTTCAATGTTTAAGGTAATCTTGTTGGCGCTCTTTTCTAACCAGTAAGGTAAGGCCTGCGGTTGGCTAAACCCTGCGTCCACAAAGGCCTGTTGAATTTGTGCAAATGAGCTTTCTGGCACCACCAAATTACTTCCCGTTAAACGGCGTAAATCGCGATCGTGAACCACAGCAATTTGACCATCAGCGGTTAACTGCACATCAATCTCGGTCACCGGCAGTTCCAGGTTTATCGACTTTTGTAAACCTTCTAAACTGTTTTCTAAAGCCAACCAGCCTCCAGCCCGATGCCCCATCACCAGCATTGAGCTTGGCTCGCTAAAACGCTGACTAAAGGCGCCAATTTCCTCTTTCATTTCACTAGCGCCCAACAACAAAACAGCAATAAACATCAGCCGCAAGCCTAAGTGAACGCGGTGATTTTCATTAAGAACCTTTTGGTGCTGTTTGCTTACGCTTTCTTTGTGTTGTTTTAGCAATACCTTAAATAGGTAGAACTGAATACTTGCGTACAGCCAAGTGTCTAAAAAGCTAAGAACAGAGCCACCCGCCAGCACTGTTGCACTGAAAAGAAATAATACTAAGGGAGTGACGTCTTCAGGCGCCCACCAATTTAAACTAATGCGAAGTAACCAAATAAAGCCAGCGATCACCGCAATAAATACAGAGGTTCGTAATGCAAACCAAGCAAGGTTCAAACACAAAATTAACTTGCGTTGGCCAATGCTTAATTGGGTGGAATCCTTGAGTTGAGCAAGCAGCGGCTTTTTCTGCAACATGCAAAATGGCAAGGCAAACCACCAGTTAAGCCATTTAGCACCAAGCCAAACAGCCAAGGGTAAGCCGCCGATACTTAAGGCGGCAAAATAAAACCAAAGCTGATTTCGTTGCTGGTCTAGATAATAGTTAATGTCCCAGTCGGCTAACATTAAGCCAAACAACCAACGGCCAATAAACAAAAGCGTACAGCTGATGCTAATCAGCAAGGCAGATTGCAAGAACGCTAACCTAGCGATTGTCCAAGCACGATTAACCAGTAAACGAATAGCCTGCGACACCGAACGTTTGTTCACTTCGTGCTGCGCAAGCAACAAGGTTAAAGCCCCCTGCTGCAAGAAGAAGTTGAATAAGGCCATCGCGACTAGCCATATAGCGAACAAGTAGCCGCTGGGCGATAAGAAGAAAGCCAATAGTTCTTGATTGGCAACTCCCTTTAGCCCATACCAAGACATCAACGCTTCACTCACCACTATCGACAAAGGCGCAAATATGGCGAGCCAGCTAGCTTGCACTAATAGATAAGCCCCAAACATGGCTATGCCGCGATTTTTTAATGAGCAAGCTAAGTAATAAACAAAATGGCGAATACGATGCAATAAGTTTGGCAACATATTAATTACGCTCTAGAGCTAAGGCCATGGAGCTCACTTCTCGTTGAGAAACTTGGGCACGTTGCAGTTCTAATTGTGGATCCTTATCAGCAGCCATTGCTAAAGCATAACGAGTATCAAACTGGCTTAACAAAGGCTCCGAGGCGGCACTATGAAAATGCTTAATTCCCTGCTTTTTTAGCATAGCTAAGTTGTGAGCACGAACGCCCCCAGCCACTATCCATTCGATATTTTGATGTTGTTGCTGTAAGGCTATTAGCAATGATAATCCCTGCTCGATGTAATTCTGTTGTCCTGAACTCAACACCCTATTTATGCCTAATTCGCTAAGTTGCGTTGCTGCAACTGTAGGATTAGCGGTGCAATCAAAAGCGCGATGAAAAGTGCTAGCTAAATTAGTAGAGGCTGCAATAAGTCGCTTGCAGGCATCAAGATCAACCGTTGCTTGGTGAGTTAACGCACCAAACACCACGCCATTAAACCCTAGCTGCTTTACTAACTTAATGTCTTCGACCATTTGTTGTAGTTCACTGTGGCTATAACAAAAGTCTCCACCACGTGGGCGAATCATTACCACAATGTCAATTTTTGGCAGATATCGGCGGGCTTGCAGCAGTGTGCCGTAACTCGGTGTAGTACCTCCATCACGCTGCCCTGCGCATAACTCTATGCGCGTAGCACCACCTTTGATGGCACTAATAATGTCATTTTCACTATAACAACAAATTTCCAGCGTATAACCAGAAAAGTCTGAAGAAACCAAACAGCTAACCACTTAAAAAAATACTAGCTTGATTATAACGGATTATTGTTTAGCAACGAGTCACTATGCGAAACATAAACGGCGCTTTGTTTAACTAGATCAAAAATAATCAGCCAAAATAACTGTGCTTTTACTCTAACGCCAGTCACTTTTGCCCCTGAATAGATTAACAACAAGAAAAATCGAAGGTTTTCCAGCTCACAACTTAGTCGCCCAAACAAGCGTTTTACTAAATAACTGTGTATATTGGCTAAGTTATTCTAAGGAAAGAAGACATTTTCGGGTGAAACAATGACACGATTTTCTCTATATTTGTTGACTGCTGCACTAGCGATCAACGCAAATTTGGCGCATAGCAATGAATACTTATTTGTAGGCACTGGCAACGTAAGTGGTGTTTACTACCCAACTGGCAATGCATTATGCCGACTTCTTGAACAAAGCAACGAACACCGAAAATTAAGTTGTACTGCCGAAAGCTCGGGTGGTTCTAGTGATAACATAGAAGCGTTAAAAGCCGGCGACATTGATTTAGCCATTGTTCAATCAGACGTTCATTGGCAAGCCTACCAAGGTGCTGGTGAATTCACTGAACAAGGTGCTTATAGTGAATTACGCTCACTGCTCTCACTCTACTCAGAAGCCTTAACTGTATTGGTTAACGCCGATCTAAATGTTAGCCAAATTGATGAGCTTAAAGGCCATGCGCTAAACCTTGGTCCGGTGGGTTCTGGTCAATATTCCACCATGCAGGTGGTTATGCAGCAGTTAAACTGGCAAGAGTCTGACTTCTCTAAAATTACCAACCTTAAACCAGACGAGCAAAGTCGCGCTCTTTGTGGGAAGAAAACCGATGCCATTATTTATGTTGTTGGCCACCCAAATACCTCGATTACCCGTGCTACCACTATGTGTGAGTCAAACTTATTGAGTTTGTCGAAAAAGACCATTATGGCGCTGGCAGAAAAGTACGAATACTTCTCCCCAGTTACCATTAAAGGTGGTACCTACCACGGAAATCCAAACGATGTATCGTCAATTGGCGTAAGTGCAACGCTAGTGGCCGATAA
Organism: Agarivorans sp. D1326; assembly: GCF_056958115.1. Taxonomy (NCBI): domain Bacteria; kingdom Pseudomonadati; phylum Pseudomonadota; class Gammaproteobacteria; order Alteromonadales; family Alteromonadaceae; genus Agarivorans; species Agarivorans sp. D1326. Next base: position 174,341 of record NZ_JBTWEN010000002.1, read on the forward strand.
ACAACTCTCGGAGCAAACGGTATATAACTTTGTTGCAGCTATATTTGAAAACTTGAATACCCTGCGCTCTCTGCACCCGGCTCTTTCGGAGCTGAACGTAGAGCAAATGATCAATACCAACTTAAGTGCACCACTTCACCCTGGCGCGCTACGTTATTATCGTGAACAAGGTTGGGTAAACTAAGCCTTAGTTATCCCAGCATGCTCCGATATCTGGCTAAGTGGCAAGTCCAACTTGTCACATAGCCTATCTAATTCATTGTCTACGACCTGATTCCAGTCTTCGCATTGACCTTGCCAACCAAGGCTTTCTAGCCAGTCTTGGCACACCTTTCTATTAGTAAACAAATCATGCAGATAAGAGCCTTGAACATTATTTAGCTGCCACCCCGTTGCTTGTTCAACAAAGCTATCTAGCTGAACTGAACACTGGGTTTGCCCATGATGAATTTCATAACAAGCTATTGTTTCATCGCAGTAGTTAATGTTTCGTTGAATTGTCGTTTTTACATTTGAATAAACAGTGGTTAGTGGCAGTAATGCTAATCCATCAAACGTTTCACCTTCTACAGAACTTGGATCTAGGTTTCGTTCACCCAAAATCTGTAAACCACCACAAATGCCCGTTACCCGAACGCCTTGTTTAGCCGCCTTAATAATTTGTTTGTCTAAACCTGTTTTTGCTAAATGCTTTCGGCTAGCTGCAACGTGTTTAGAACCAGGTAAGATAATGGCGTCAAAATGGCTTAGGTCCTGGTTGTCACGCATTGGCACAACATTAACCCCGGGTTGATACACCAAAGGGTCAAACTCATCTAGGTTGCTGGCATAGGGATAAACAATTAAGGCAATGTTCAAACAATTGGCTTGCCAAACGCTTCGATGAAAAAAGTTGTCTTCTTCAGGTAATTGATGCTCAGTCCATGGGATCACTGCCACTATCGGTATGCCGGTTTTTTCTTCTAACCACACATTGGCATCGTGTAATAAAGCCTGTTCACCTCGAAACTTGTTTAGCACAAACCCTTTAACAAGGCTCTGCTCTTCTGCACTTAAACACATCCATGTTCCTAGTAGATGTGCGTAAGCTCCGCCCCGGTCGATATCAGCAATAAGATAAACCGATGCCTTACAATGCAAGGCTACTTCCATATTTACGATATCACTTTTACGCAAGTTAACTTCAGCAGGACTTCCAGCTCCTTCAATAACAAGTTGAGAAAAACCCTGTTGCAAGCGAGCCAAGCTCGCGGTTACGGCAGGCCAAAGTACAGATTTTCGTTGGTGCCAATCTTTTGCTAACAGCTCATGGCTTACCTCACCATTCACCACCACCTGAGCGCCTTTTTCGCTATGTGGTTTTAACAACACCGGGTTCATATCTATGCTAGGTGTTTGCTTTGCAGCTATCGCCTGTAGATATTGGGCGCGGCCAATTTCTCCGCCTTCTTGAGTCACCGCGGCATTGTTACTCATATTTTGTGCTTTAAACGGCGCAACGTTGCTACCAAGGTTGGTTAAATGGCGACAAACCAGTGCGCATACCAAGGATTTACCCGCATCGCTGGTGCAGCCCATAAACATGATTGGAGATTGGTTCTTGGTAGTGTTTTGCATTAGTTATCGTTGTTCACTAGCAAACAGGCTAATACATCGCGCCAAGTCACAAGGCCCAGCAACTTATTGTGCTCATCAATCACCGGCAAACAGCTAATGCCTTTATCCACTAAGTTACGACCGGCATCGCTAATGCTGGTATTGGCGTCACAACACAAAGGCTGGCGAGTCATAACATGATGAACTCGCTGGGTTAAGGTATGCACGTCACGTTGGCTTTCAGCTGCTTTTCCCAAATAAGGGCTGAGTGAGGCTAACAAATCTGATTCAGTAAGAACGCCAACCACAGCGTCTTCATCATCAAGTACCACTAAGTGATGAAAACTCACATTATCAAAAATGTCTTTTATATCGAATAGCCGCTGATCCATGCCTACGGTAACAACTCGAGTTTGCATAATATCTTTGATATTCAAGTGATTCTCCAATCTGTTGGGCTTAATTCCATTATAAACATAAGCCACTTTAATTGGTGGCTTAGTTATTACAAACTATAGAAAATTTCATCTACATCCGTACACTAGGCTTGTAATCAATAAGAGTTAACTAAGATGGCTTACCAAATAATTCCCGTTACTCCATTTCAACAAAATTGCACCCTTATCTGGTGTGATAAAAGCAAACAAGCTGCGATTGTCGATCCGGGCGGTGATCCTCAATTGATTCAAGCAGCGGTAGAGAAAGCTGGCGTGGAGGTCACCAAAATCTTACTCACCCATGGCCACCTAGACCACGTAGGCGCTAGCAGCATTATTCAGCAGCGCTACCAAGTACCGCTGATTGGTCCACATAAAGATGATGATTTCTGGATCAGCAAAATGGCAATGCAATGCCAAATGTTCGGCTTTCCTGAGGTTGCCAGCTTTACCCCTGACCGATGGTTAGAGCATGGTGATGTGATTGAAATTGGTGAATTAAAGTTAGAAGTACGCCATTGCCCTGGCCATACGCCTGGTCACGTGGTGTTTGTCGATCACGACAATCAATTGGCTATTGTGGGAGACGTATTGTTTAACGGTTCGATTGGACGAACAGATTTCCCCAAAGGCGATCACCCTACTCTGATCAACGCCATCAAAACTCAGCTTTATACGCTGGATGATGCCTATCAGTTTTTACCTGGACATGGTCCCATGTCGAGCATTGGGCACGAAAAAGAATTTAACGGTTACACCCGTTAACAAAAAGGGCACCTTACTAGGTGCCTTTTTTATAACTGGATATTATTCCGTTTAGCCAAGTATTTTGCTTCTGTCTCTATACAACAAATAAGCGCAACTTAACCACACTCCTATAGCCATAAAGAACAGTGGGTACTCTCTGGGACAACCATCCTGTAAGCAGCTTAAATCGGTGTAAGGAAATAGCCCAAGCGGGGTAAAAATGTGAAAGAATATCGCGCCAGACATAACCCCTAAGCCAATCAATGCGCCATAGAAACGAGTAGCTTTACGCAAAATTAAAATGCTGGCCACTAACTCTGCTAATCCAATCACTGTTTCACCGTATTGGCCAAACAGATCGCCAATAAGATTAAGTCCTAAACCATCTCGTAACCACTGTCCAACGGTATCAAATATGTACACCGTAATATCTGCTGGGCTGCCAAACCAACCAGCAAACTTAAAGAACAGGGATTGTAAAAATACAAAGGCGACGTAAATAGATAGAATGAGTGGGATGTGCTTTTTCAAAGCTAACTCCATGATTTAGGATCTTGTTTAAGCGTAGTCGAATTAAGCACCTTAGTGCTTATTCTTGCCAATCAGAGACCTACCTTCACTAGCTTCCATTTCAGCAAAGCCCAACTATTTTTCAATAGTTGGGCAAATGTATATATCATTCAGCAGTTTTAACTAGTCATTGCTTGCTGGGAAAGTAGCAATTAATAACTCAGGCTCTGGTTGTTTCTTGCTAGAAAAACGCTCGCGTAAAGTTTGGAACAACACAAAAAACGCTGGAACAAACAAACAGCCAAGCACCGTAGCTGCCAGCATTCCACCAAACGACGCCATACCAATTGCTTGCATCGCCGCAGCCCCAGCTGAAGATGCTAGCATTAACGGCACTACTCCTAGTATGAAGGAGAATGCTGTCATCAACACTGCACGAAAACGCAATTTAGCTGCTGCAACGCCAGCTTCTACAATGCTATAACCTTTTTGTTCTCGTAATTGCTTAGCAAACTCCACAATAAGAATAGCGTTACGGCTTGCCATACCTATAAGCAGCATAATGGCGATTTGCGAGTACAGGTTGATGGTTGTGCCGCTAAGTAAAACCGCTGACAAAACACCAAATACCGCAGTGGGCACTGCTAGCAAAATAGCTAATGGCGTTAACCAAGATTCATACTGAGCAACCAAAAACAAGTAAGTGAATAACATGGCAAAAGCAAACGCAATGAGGCTAGCGTTACCTGCTTGCTGTTCTTGTAAGGTTAAACCGGTCCATTCATAACTAAACCCTGTAGGTAAAACCTCAATAGCAAGCTGTTCCATTGCCGCAATGGCTTGACCTGAGCTGTACCCTGGCATGGTAATACCATTAATTGTGGTGCTGCCTGATACGTTGTAGCGAACCAAAGAACTAGGGTTAAGCACCGTACGAACCGATACCAAGTTGCTTAATCGCACCATCTCGCCTTGGCTAGAGCGAACATAAAGATTCGATAAATCATCGATTTGTTGTCTAGAGTCTGCTTCGGCCTGCAGCATTACTCGGTAGTTTCTTCCACCTTTAGTAAAGTCGTTAATGTAACTTCCACCGTATTGCACGTTAAGGGTATTTACTATGTCACCAAACGCAACACCCATAGCAGCAGCCCGCTCTTCGTTAATATCGAGGTACAAATTAGGCATACTGATGCTAAAAGTAGAAAAGGCCGAGGCAATCTCTTCACGCTGATTAGCTTTTTCGAGTAACTGTTCGAGTACCTCAGCAGTTTTTTCTGGGCCCTTGCCCATTTCATCTTTAAGCACAAATTCAAAACCATTTACCATACCTAGCGCAGGAATGGCCGGTAAGCCAAATGCAAAACCCACACCTTCCGGTAAAGCATCAATGGCAGCTTGTACTCGTGCAATAACCAGATCTTGATGTTGTTGCTTATCTGAACGCTGGTCCCAGTGTTTTAGACTGAACACCAACAAAGCAGAGTTTGAGTTACTCGACTCGTTTAATAAGTTGTAACCAGCGGCAGAAAACGCCATCTCAATATCGGGATCATCTGCTAATGACTCCACCAATAACTTAGTCATGTCGCGCGTGCGATTAAGCGCAGCCCCTTCCGGCAAATCAACCACCGCAAAAAAGGTTCCTTGGTCTTCATCGGGTAAGAAGCCACCGGGTAAACTAGCACCTAAATAAGCGCTAGCCCCCAAAAACACCGAGAACAACAACACCGCAATACCTACTCGACGACACAACACGGCTACGCCTTTACCAAACATATCGGTAAAACGTTCAAAGCCGCGGTTAAATGCTTGAAAGAAACGGTTTGGTTTAAGGTCTCGATTCATTAACATCACGCATAGTGCTGGCGTTAAGGTCATCGCAACCAAGGTGGAGATAACTACAGAAACTGAAATGGCGATGCCAAACTCAGCATAAATAATCCCCACCATGCCTGGCATCACAAGCGTTGGACCAAACACCGCTAACAGCACAGCAGCTGCAGCAATACATGGACCAATCACTTCCTTCATGGCTATTTCTACACACTCTTTCACTGGTTTTGTGGTTTCGTGCAGCAAGCGCTCCACGTTTTCAATCACCACGATGGCAGCGTCAACCACCACACCTATCGCTAACACTAAACCAAATAAGCTAATGGTATTAATGGTTGAACCAAATGCTTTCATCACTGCAAACGTTGCTATAAGAGAAACGGGAATGGCAATCGCAGGAATTAATGTAGCTTGCCAAGTTTGCAAGAATAAATAGGTCACCAAGGTAACTAAGATTAATGCAATAACCAGTGTTTCTTGTACGTTATAGATGGAAACATCGATAAATTCGGTAGCATCATAAGGCAAGGAAAACACCATGCCATTTGGCAAACTTTGCTCAAGTTTAGCCATTGCGGCTCGTACATCCTCGGCTACTTGCATGGCGTTGGCAGTTGGATCTTGGTAGATCATCATAGCAACCGACTCTTGGTTGTTTAGATAGGTATCGACCAAATACTTTTGCGCGCCCAGCTCAATACGAGCAACATCTTTTAAGCGTACTAAAGTGCCATCGGGATAGGCTTTAACTCGAATGTTACCAAAGGCCTGCTCGTTGGCTAATCGTCCTCGAACTTGCACAGTATATTGCCAATCATTATTTCCGGTTACCGGCTCGGCGCCTACACTACCCGCGCCACGCACAGCATTTTGATCGGCAATAGCAGCAGAGATGTCATTAACAGTTAAATCTAAGGCCTGTAAACGCTCTGGCTCAAGCCATACTCGCATGGCATATTCTTTTTCACCTAGGGGCGTTACTTTACTTACGCCTTTAATTCTGGATAAAGTTTCTCGCACAATGCCAGTTAAGTAATAGCTTAACTCCAAGGTGTCGTGAGCACCGGTCTGAGAGTTTAGGCTTGCAATCATTAGCATCGAAGGGCTCAGCTTTTCTACATAAATACCACTGCGCTTAACCTCATCGGGTAGTAAGGGCTGAGCCGCATTTACCCGATTTTGTACCAAGGTAGCCGCTCTGTCTGCGTCAAAACCAGTCTCAAAGGTTACGTTCAAGTTGTATGAACCGTCATTGGAAGAAGTTGATTTCATGTAAATCATTCCTTCAACCCCGTTCACTTCTTTCTCTATTACCGAGGCAACGGTATCGTTCACAACACTAGAATTAGCGCCGTTGTATTGGGTGAATACGTTGATCATAGGCGGTGCAACATCGGGATACTGCCCTACCGGCATAGTGTAAGCCGCTAAGGCGCCTAACACGCTCATGATCACCGATAGAACGATGGCGGTTTTAGGGCGCGAAATAAAGAACTTAACCATACTAACCTCGCTGTCTTACTAGGCTGCCATCACTTAGCTTTTGCTGGCCTCTAGAGACCACAACATTGCCATCTTCTAAGCCCGTTAATACTTCAGTTTGATTACCCAACTGAACGCCCAACTCTACTGGCTGTAATTTTGCCTTGCCTCCGCTTACCTTATAGACAGCAGGCCCATTAGCGGTTTGCACTAATGCTCTGCTGGGGATCACAATCGCTTGTTTCACTTCACGCAATACCACTTCTACAAATTGGCCAACAAATACACTGTCGTCATTGGCAAATTTAAAACCTACTGCTAGTGCGCCAGTAGCCGGGTTAATTTGATTGTCGATAAAATCAAGTTCACCAGATAATGGGTATTTGCTGCCATCTAAAAATCTCGCCAACACTTCAAACTGGGAGCTACCATCGCGGTATTGCTGAATAGCTTTTAGAACTGTTTTCTCATCAATACTCACAGTGACTTTAAAGTTACTGTCATCAACGATAGAAGCTAACACCTGGCCTACCCCAACCGTATCACCCGGGCTAAATTGAGTTTGGCTAATACGCCCAGAACGCGTAGCTTTAATCTCGGTTCTGCTTAACAAAAGCTCTGCATCGTCTACTTGCTTAGCAATGGCTTTAAGGCTGGCTTGATTAACCAAAAACTTGGTTTCGATATCTTCTAGTTCCTGCTTGGAGATGGCATCGCCTAGTTGCTTAGCGCGTTGTAGGCTTTTAAGTGCAGAATTGTATTTGGCCGAAACGTTAACCAAATTAGCTTGCAAACTGGCTAGGTTAAGCTCAAATTCCAGAGGGTCTAGACTAAATAATAATTGGCCTTGTTCGACAAAATCCCCAGCTTGAAAATGCTTATCAAGTAAGGTTGAGGTAACTCTGGATATCACCCTCACTTCTTCATTTGCCAATACTGTGGTTGTGTACACTTCTTCAAAGGTAAGTTGCTGTTGAGCAGCGCTGGCGAGATCTACGGCGACAGTAGCAGTGGTTTGACTTGGCTTAGCGTCTGATGTGTTAGATGTTTCGCAAGCACTGATAAATACACTGGCCAATAACAAACTAACTAGTCTTATTTTCATGTTTTGCCCTTATTCGTTGTTTTGTCCTTAGCGTTTTTGCAATTGGTTAGTCATCCTTGTTTGCTTATGGTAAACCGCTATCGTTAACAACTAGAATTAGCACCTATTAGTTTTGCTTAAAGCTTTTTCCCTAACCAATGGCCAGTCAATACCACCGCGTGAAACAACAAAAAAAGGAGCCAATAGGCTCCTTAGGATTCAAAAATGGTTTATGCCGCTTGGCAAAGCTCAGATTTAGCAGATTGCTTTTGTTTGTTATCCAAGGCTGCACTTAAACGGGTTAGCAATAAGGCGCCAACAACAATCAATGCTCCAGCCCAAGGAGTATGTTCTACCCCAGCATTGGCAACTATCATTCCGCCGCCCCAAGCGCCTATAGCAATGCCTACGTTAAACGCGGCAATGTTTAAACCGGAGGCTACATCCACCGCATTGGGCGTATATTGCTCGGCTAACTTCACCACATAAACCTGTAAGCCTGGCACATTGCCAAAGGCAAAAGCCCCCCACACTAGAATGGTTAAAACAGCGGTAATAGGGTTAACCGCGGTAAAGTTGAATACCAACAGTACTGAGGCTAAACCTAAGAATATCCAGCTTAGTGCTTTAGTTGGGCCTAAACGGTCAGCCATTTTTCCACCCCAAATGTTACCAAAAGCGACCGACACTCCATACACCAACATAATCAAGCTAATAGCGCTGGCGTTAAATCCACTTACGTCCTGCAAGATAGACGCTAAAAAGGTAAACGCAGTAAACGAACCACCGTAACCTATAGCTGTTATTGCATATACCAACAGCAATCGAGGCTCTGTTAATACTTTGACCTGCTCTGATATTTTGGTGGCAGGCGCTTGCTTCAAATTACTAGGCACCAAAACAGCGCTGCCAATAAGTGCAATTAAGCCCAAAATCGCTACTACCAAAAATGTGGTTTCCCAACCAAAATGTTGGCCAATGTAGGTACCCAAAGGCACACCAGTAACAAGCGCTACCGTTAGACCGGTAAACATAATGGCTATAGCGCTAGCGGCTTTTTGTTTTGCTACTAAACCCGTTGCGATGGTCGAACCTATAGAAAAGAACACGCCATGGGCTAAACCTGTAAGAATTCGCGCACCCACTAGGGTTTCATAACTCGGAGCCTGCCAAGCTAATAAATTGCCCGCGACAAATAAACTCATCACCGCAAGCAGCACTTGTTTGCGTGGCCACTTGCCAGTTAATGCGGTTAACACAGGGGCACCAACCGCAACACCTAAGGCATACAAGCTCACTAACAATCCAGCAGAAGGTAAAGAAACCGCTAAGTCTTGGGCCATAGTAGGAATCAACCCCACTATCACAAACTCGGTGGTTCCAATGGCAAAGGCACTTAAAGTAAGTGCAAATAAAGCTAAAGGCATAACAGTAATCTCTCGTCATCGATTAGGTTGTTGCGCCGTGCAACAGTTGATGGCAAGCATTATTAGTTAATTAGCTTTTGTCAAAAATGGCAGTATCAACAAAATACTTTTGTAGAAAATGTAAGTAAAAAAGCGATAAATCTAAGAAAACTTTTGTAATAAACACTAGTATTAAGCATTCACTTTTGTTGATTTCTTCGCAAAGAGTTGCTGATGTTTAACCTAAAAAATCGTTCTGATGATCTTGAAATTTTGTTGGCTGTAGTTGATAGCGGAGGCTTCTCAGCTGCCGCAGATGCCTTAGATATACAAGTCGCTAAGGTATCTAGAGCGGTTAGCAAAATAGAAAAGCAACTAGGCATTACTATTCTTAACCGAACCACCAGACGGGTGGTACAAACCGACGAAGGCCGTCAGTTTATAGAAGCAGTACGAATTGGATTAAGCCAAATTCAACAAGCTGAAGAAGATATTATTAGTAAGGGTGAATTGCCTCAAGGTAGGCTGCGAGTTGATGCGGCAAGCCCGTTTGTCATTCATCAACTGGTTCCCCTAATAAATGATTTTAAACTCGCCTTCCCTAATATAGAACTAGAGCTAAATACCAACGACGGCTTTGTAGACTTACTGGAGAAGAAAACCGATTTAGCGATCCGCATAGGTACATTAGCAGACTCCACCCTGCACGCTCGGCCCATCGGCGTGAGTAATTTGTATATTGTCGCCTCTCCAGCTTATCTCGAAAAACGTGGCGCGCCCCTGCACGTTGCGCAATTACACGAACATGAGTTAATCGGCTTTAGCGGAGCTAAGGTGCTAAACCATTGGCCATTAAAAGGGTTTAAATCGATGAAACCTGCTATTACTGCTAGTAGCGGAGAAACCATTCGCCAATTAGCGTTAAGTGGCAACGGCATTGCGTGTTTGTCGGGATTTATGGTTAAACACGATATCGAACAAGGAACGCTAATGAGTTTGTTCCCGGCCTTGTTGATGGAAGAAACTAATCAGCGACAAATTAATGCTGTGTACTACCGTTCATCTAAAGTCGCCCGACGTATCACCGCGTTCATTGATTTTATTAAACCTCGATTAAACTTGTAAGTTACGGCTTGACTTGGAGCTAGCTCCAAGGTCTAGGCTTGTGACTTAGCCTTAGATTAATGGAGTGATCAATGGAACAAACAAGATACCAACGTGGCTTTGATAAGCTAAGCGAAATAGACGGCGAAGCAGGCCACAATGTGATCAATAGCCTCGCCAGTATTTGCCCAGATCTGGCCAAATTCATCATAGAGTTTCCCTTTGGCGACATATACAGCCGCGAGGATCTAGATCTTAAATCACGAGAGATAGCAACGGTATCAGCACTAACCGCAATGGGCAATTGTGCCCCCCAATTGGCGGTACATATTCACGGCGCACTTAATGTAGGCTGTAGCCCAAAAGAGGTGACTGAAGTGATTTTGCAAATGGCAGTATATGCAGGGTTTCCAGCTGCTATTAACGGCATGTTAGTCGCAAAACAAGTTTTTGAAGAGCGTGGGATCATTACTCCTTAATAAGCATTTTTTACAACAGTTTTAGGTACTGTTTTGGAGTGATTTTGCCAATGGTTTTACACTCTCGTGTCATATGAGCTTGGTCGGAAAAGCCCTGATTAACAGCAAGCGCAGCCAGCTCTATATCTGGCTGCGTTTTTAAGGCCATAAAAGTATTTTTTACTCTCATGGTTCGCTGCCATTGTTTAGGCGTCATGCCGGTTAACGCTTTAAACTGGCGTTCTAGTTGCCGCTGGCTAAGCGCTAATTCATCAGACACCAAACCTATCTCTTGAGCATGTTCTACCAACTCAATGGCGTCTTTAAACAATTGTGGTGGGCAATTATGTATGCCTAGATGCTGTTGTAACCACTTATACATTAATACTATCCGTGCATTATGGCCGCTAGTTGTCATTAAGCTTTGATGTAGTTGCTGCAATTTTTTCAGCAATGAAGCGTCGATATCCTCGGCGTCACGTTTAACTAGTTTGCCAAAGAACCCAACACTTACACCAGGATTAAAGCGAAAGCCCGCTAGCTGGGTATCCGCTGACAAGGTGATGCTTCGCGCAGTGATGTTCACTGGTAACACAATCACCCCAGAAGAATAAGACTTACCTTCAAGCCTTATTGGTGGGCCTAAGTTAAACAGCACCCCGCTACAGCCGTCGGCATGCAGCCAACGGGTAAGCGGTGCTCGCTGCTGCGCCTCAACGGAAGCAGACCACAGGCCTTGTATGGCTTGAGCTAGCTGTCCTTTTGGCTTAAATAAACTAAACAGAAACTGCTGCTCTAGCTGGTGGATAATTTGCTTAGCTGGGTTTATAACTGCCTACCTCGGGTTTAAAGGTGATTGCAATTCTATTCCAACTGTTGATGGCATTAATTGCAATGCTTAAATCCACCAATGCCTTTGCGCCAAAGGCGTCTAGCGCTTTTTGGTAAAGCTCATCGTCTAAGCCTGTACATGCCGTTAAGCGTTCGGCACATTCTAAAGCCAGCCGTTCATTTACCGAGTAATACGGGGCTTCTCGCCATGCACTTAAGCTAATTAAACGCTGCCAACTTTCGCCTGCACTCTCAGCATCTTTACTATGCATATCAATACAAAATGCGCATTGGTTAATTTGTGATACCCGCAACTTAACCAGCTCTAATAGCTTCATGCCAAGCGCCTGCTGCTCTGAAAACTGGCTTTTTAGATACTCTTCTTGCTCGAACAAAATCTGCATAGCCTTTGGTGCTTCTGCAAAGTAATTAACTTTAGTCATGCTTAACCTCTCTTCAATAATGAAAAGCCAGCTTAATTAAACCTTGCTTCCAATTATTGAAGATTTTCGACATCACACAACCGTATTGCGTTTGCTATTAGGTAAACTTAAAGGTGCTAATTGGCTATATTTTAGACTTCACCGCAAAATTGTCTCACTACCTATTAGCAGCGAGACAATCACCATGAAAACTTATAAAACAGCCTTACTATCTGCGTTTATTTGCACCTTAATGCTTAGCCAAACTGCTAGTGCACATATCGTAGAAATCGACATCTACAAAGATGGTATTGAATATGAGTGCCTACAAGATACGGATACAGGCAAAATCTTTAACTGCGAGCGTGATTAAGATGAACAGATATCAATTAGCCATTATTGGCCTGCTAGTATCAACCAGCGCTTTTGCCAACATTGAAAACTTAGCTGAACATTGGCAAGTAGCTAGCAACAACAACGCCGCTGTATTAAGCCAAGATCAAGGTTACATCGCAGAGTTTAGTTTCGCTGATGGCGGCGTCATTATATCTAGCACCATTAATGGCAGTTGCACCAGCACCCAACAGCAACATCATGTGGCCGGTAAATTGGTCACTTTTGAGTTAAAGCAACACAATAAGCACTGTTCATTAATCCCTAAAAAGATTAAAGATAAAGCGATTGTTAACTCCTCGTTTAACCGCTTAAAAACAGTGAGCTTTAACAATGCTAGCTTTACCACTAAAGGCTTCCATGATGCGTTAATCCAAGCTGAAAAAATCCGCTTCACTGGCAAAAATAGTTAAACAGAGCCAATCGCAAACCTGCTCGAGCAACTGCATTTTAACTACCTTAAATTCCGGTAAATAGGACTGCATGTTTTGCTCTGGGCTGGGTGGTAAAACGTGGCCCTGAACAACTACTGGATTTCGGTAACCTTCGAGCTGGTATTGGCCTTGTACATCAGCACTAGACCACATCCAAAACAGTTCACCTTGGCAGCTTTCGAACAAAGAAGTTTCGAAGCCGTATACCCAGTAACCCTGCATCGTTTGATTAGGGTATTGCGCAGCGCGATTTGAGCAAGAAAATAGGCTTACCAAGAGAAACGTGGCCAAAACCACTCGAAATACAATAGTCACCCTACTTCTCTCCTTTTTCTCTACCTTACACCTATGCAGTGTCGCCGCAGCATAGTTTAAATCATTAACAAGCTTGTTGATAAGCCTTTAAAAACACTGGTTAAATATCAAACTTCCCATGCAAACCAACTGCATATTTTCAAATGAATCAACAATGGCAGGTAGTATAAATATCGAACAATAAAATCACTCAGCCATTAGTGGATACACTGTTGGCTTTATCGCCACCACTATCAATAAGATGCATTTAAATAATATGAAACAATGAGTTAAAAGAATGACAAATCCGACCAGTATAGCGCACGACTTTTAGTTAAATCCTGCCATGAAACAACATCAGTACAATTTTTGAGCTGCCGCACAAATCACCAAAGCAAGTATTTATTCATCCTCTCGAAATAAATATTGATCAACCAATTGTGATCAACCTCTAAATTTTGGATAACCAATAATGCTATTTATTTGCCTACCAACCCGATTATTGGTCAACCTATTGGCGTTATTTAGGGAAACCAATTAACCACAAGGAGGACGGTATTTCTTGAATCGCTTAACCAAGGGAGTGGCAACAAGTGGTCAGTATCAAAAATAGCGCAATCATATTATTTAAGCTCAACAGCTTAAGTACTTGGCTGCTATCAAGTACTACCAAGTAAACCACTTCATTCGTTTAAGCACAGAACAACTTATTAAGGGAACCAAAATTGGTATACCAAATTTTGAGCATATCGCGTTTAGATAATCGAGAAGTAACAAACGCAAATAAATAACTAGGATATAAACATAGGAAGTTTTATGACTATCAAGGCAAAGAAAATGGCTCCGCTCTGCTTTGCTGTCAGTTCAATACTGAGCATAGGTGTATGTTCAGCAGCAGCTGGCGAAGCAATACGCGTAGAGGCCGAAGATTTCGTGATGATTGGCGGAACCTTCGATGACGGCCAAATTGCAGCAGTAAGCACCTATACAGTAAATGGTGCGACTGCAATAAACTTTGTAAACAAAGGCGACTACCTAGACTATCAGGTAAATATCGCTGAAGCCGGTACCTACAACATCGAATACTTAATTGGCACCGATATAGCAAACGGTGCAGAAATTGAAGTATTAGTAAAAAGTGGTGCCGCTTGGGTTTCTCAAGGAAGAACGACTGTGCCAGCAGCTGGCTGGGACAATTTTCAATTACTCGCCCCTACTCATACGGTACAGCTACCTAGTGGCCAGGTGGATATTCGAATAGCTGCCTCTGGCGCCAATGACTGGCAATGGAACTTAGACTACTTCACGCTGCAAAAAGTTGGCGATGAACCGGTAGATCCTGAACCGCCAGTGGTGTTGCCACCAGCAGCACTGATTACCCAAGCCACCAGCTTTACTGGTAGTGGTGGTACTTTTGCCGATGGTCAACCTTCTCCTGTAAGTACTTATACAGCTAATGGTGTAAGTGCGATTAATTACATTAACAAGGGCGACTACGTAGATTACGACCTAAACATTGCAGAGTCTGGTGATTACAGCATTGAATACTTAATTGCTACAGCGCTAGATGCAGGCGTAGAAATTGAAGTATTGCTAAATATCGGTAACGGTTGGGCGTCTGTAGGTAAGTCTTCGGTAGCTGCAGGTGGCTGGGACAATTTCCAGTCTCTCAAACCAAGTTATTTATTGTCGATTCCTAGTGGTTCAGTGCAATTGCGCTTAAATGCTTCAGGAACCAATGACTGGCAGTGGAACCTAGCCAGCTTCGCCTTATTACGTGAAGGTGATTATACGGAGCCAACTGACCCTACAGACCCAACCGATCCAACGGACCCAACTGATCCCACGGACCCAACCGATCCTACAGACCCAACCGATCCGCCTGTAGTGATACCACCAGGCAATGGCACCGACCCTGTTGAAGTAGAAGGCAGCTTTACCTTAGAAGCAGAAAACTACCAAGCAGTAGGTGGCGAAGTAGGTATTTATGATATCGATAACGGTAAAGCCGTTAATTACTTTAACTCTGGCGATTACTTAGAGTTTTACGTCAAACTTGAAACCGGTGGTTTATACAACGCCAGTTACCGAGTTGCCACAGGCACTTTAAGTGATACAGCGGTGGGCCTAATGCTTACTGATCACAATGGCCAATTAGCAGTTAAAAATGTAACAACCGTTAATAGTGTTGGCGGCGACTGGGACGTGTTCTACACCCAACCAGGCAATGGTAGATTCAACATCTTTAGTGGCACTAACACTATCCGTATTTACGGCGCTGGTTCAGCTGACTTTCAGTTCAACATCGATAGTATTAGCTTTAGCCGTGTAGGCAATGTTGACCTAGCTATCGACGGTGACAATGACGGTGTTCCCGACGTAGATGACCTTTGTGCTAGCAGCCCTAGTGACGAAGTTGCAGATGCAAACGGTTGTACGCCATCACAAAAAGACAGCGACGAAGACGGCATCAATGATCGCATAGATCAATGCCCTAACACACCACCAGGCGCCTTTGTAGATGACATTGGCTGTACTAGCACTGGCGGTGACGACGATGATTTTGATGGAGTACCAAACACCATTGATCAATGTCCAAACACACCATTTGGTCAAAATGTAACACCAACAGGTTGTCCCGTTGCAGGCAGTGATGCCGACGAAGATGGCGTAGCCGACAGTGTGGATATTTGCCCCAATACACCTATCGACGAGTTTGCTAACGCAGAAGGTTGCTCAAGTTCGCAACTAAGCAACGGCGAAACTGTATCAGTAAGTGTAAACGCCAATATCATGCATGAAGTGAACGGTGTATCTGACTTTGGCCGTAGCCGCCATATGACAATGCACAGTACCATCTTTGAGCAAGATTGGAATGGCCACAGTGACCGTTTGAACTACATCCTAAATACGCTAGACGTATACATGGGCCGTGACAACGGAACAGCAACTTGGCGCTTCAAAGAAACCGCTCAAGATCCAAATGTAGCTAATACGCCAGATATGGACTGGATGGTTAATCGCGGTAAAGTACTGCGCGAAGATTACGCTAACAACGAGTTCTACAAGCGTTTCTCACCAGAAAAAACCGAGTTAATTGCAGGTACTAACCCGCACCCTACCTACCCCACCTTAAGCTGGTACGACAACGGTATGACGTCTACCGGTTGGCAGCCAAAAACTATTGAGACCTCAGCAAAATGGATGGGTCATTACCTAGCCAACTACTACGCTAACTCTCAAAACGGAAACGTTGGTGAGCCGATGCCTAAGTTCTGGGAAGTAATTAACGAACCCGACATGTTGATGAAAACCGGTCAGTTCATGGTTACCAACCAAGAAGACATTTGGCGCTACCACTCTTTGGTTGCTCAAGAAATCAGACAAGCACTGGGTGACGAAGCACCGATGATTGGCGGTATGACCTGGGGTCAACACGACTTCTATCGCCGTGATGGTATCTCCCGTCACCAAGACGACTACCTATGTGCTTGGGTAGACGAAGAAGCCTGTGCAATGTTCACCGAAGCAATGCAAACCACAGTAGACGATACTCGCGAAAGCGATTGGTATCAGTGGGATGTTATGTGGCGTGGCTTTATGGAAGAAGCGGGTGCAGATATGGACTTCTACGCTGTACATATCTACGACTGGCCAAGTAAAGACCTAAATGGACAAGCAGGTACGGTTCGCCGTGGCGGCCATGTGCAAGCCATGTTAGACATGATGGAGTGGTCTGACGTTAACCTTGGTGGTTTAGAAAACCGTAAACCAATTGTTATGTCTGAGTACGGCGCTGTACAAGGTGCTTGGGACGAACTTCCTCACGAAGAACGTTACGACATCGAGAACTTAAAAGCCTTTAACGGCATGTTAATGCAGTTCTTACAACGTCCAGACTACGTGATTAAGTCTATGCCGTTTACGCCAGCGAAACCATTGTGGGGCTACAAGCCTGCGGGTTGTGGTTACGATGCAACAGTTAACTGTACAGCACCTTACCACTACTCAATGATAATGGAGTCAGAGCTAAACAACGGTGATTGGCAGTGGTCTTCTTACATTAAGTTCTTTGAACTTTGGGCAGACGTAGATGGAACACGTGTTGACGCTCACTCAAGCGATCCTGATGTTCAAGTTAATGCTTATGTAGACGGAAAAGAGTTGTTTGTAATCATCAACAACCTAGAAGATTACGACACGACCGTTAACCTAAACGTTGCAGGTTTAACTGGCCTAAATGTTAGCAATGTTGAACTACGTCAAATGTACTTTGACGGTGTAGAGCATACCAAGCTTGAACGCCGCCATAAGAAACAGCTTCCTTCTAGCCTAACCTTAGCAGCTGATGGAACCGCAGTTCTACGCTACACCTTAAGCAACAACGTTGCCGTTAACCAAAAAGTAACTGAACACAAATACTTTGGCGAAAGTGTTAGTGGCGGCTCGGTACCACATCGCATAAGCGTAAATGGTGGTGCTAAAACCGTTAAGGTTAACAACCTTGTAGTACCTAATGGCGCTGCAGAAGCAATGCTACGGTTAACTGTAGCCTTGTTCCCAGACCAAGATGATAAAGAAGGCGGATTGCTTACTATTAACTCACTAACGGTTAATGGTAACGACGTAACTACACCTATCGATTGGCGCGGCCCAGCTAAGTACTCTTCTGACCGTTACTTTGCAACGTTAGAAATTCCTGTACCGGTAGAGTACCTCTCTACCAACAACACCGTAGATGTTGATTTCAAACATAACGGTGAGCTAACGGTTGCCAGCATAGTGGTTTGGGACTTCTCCGCCCCGCCACAACGCTAATGCCTTAGCAATTTCTTGGCCCTAGCACCAAGACCGTAAGCAAAAGCGCCACTTCCCCTGAGTGGCGCTTTTTTTAAATCGTTATTTACACAGCCAAAGTACTTATTTCTCTTTATTAGATTAGCGCTTACAATAAAAATATAAGGATATCTCATGAACGCTTTACGCCTAAACAGCTGCAATTCCGCACTCGTTAAACTGGGTTATACGAGTTTGCTGGCACTTAGCCTAAATATGCCATTAGCCCACGCGTGGCAATGGGGTGACGCCACCGATAACACCACCTACCAAAACTTAAAGTCTCAGGCACAAACTGCTCGAAATCAGCTTATTCAAACCATTGCCCAAGCAGAGCAACAAGGCCACAACACCGACTATGCCAAGGTGTCTAAGGCGGTAGTAGATCTGTTCCTAAAATACGCTGAGTTTGACCGACAAAATCCACAAATCATTCAAGCCAAAGTAGATGCCATATGGTGGAACGAATATATACCGAGTAACTACTCGCAAAATATTCCCTTTGAAGAACTAAAAGACAGCATTACCGTTGCAGAGCGTGCCGTACAAGAACTACAAGCTCAAATGAATGGCAGTTTAGTATTGCAAGCTCCTACCGACTTTAGCAGCGGCCCCGTTAAGCTTAGTGGCGATAAATTTACCATTAACAACCAAGTTGTTTATCCCAGTAGCTTTAATTGGTTACCTAGCGAGAACAACTACATCGATGCTTTTGGCAGAATTGGCGGTGACTATTACCCAGTATCAGAACTTAAAGAAAGTGGCGGTTTACATAACTGGGCAGTAAACAGTGCTGTAGAGAGCTTACAGTCGCAAAATGCCAAATACATGGATCCTAAGGTATTTTTCCTTGGATACAATACGAGCGCTTGGCAGAAAGAAGCAGCACCAGAAGCTTTTGAAACCGGCCGCTATTTTGTTCCCTTTGATATCGACAACAGCAGTATCCGCAGTTGGTACCAACAACTCATGCAGCACTATATTCCTGCTACTAAGGGACATGCTGGTGAAGGCGAAAGAATCCACTTACTGGCTAACGAACCACATTTTGCAACACGCGAAGGCGGTTGGTATGCAGACAAGGGGGTATCAAATAGCACTAAACAAAAATACCAAAACTGGTTACAACAGCAATACAACAATATTAGCGATTTAAACCAAGCATACGGCACCCAGTATAGTAATTTTGCCCAAGCTAAAGATGGCTTAACTATCCCTATTGCCAAATCGTTACAAGGTGGACCCATTTGGTACGACTGGTGCAAATTCAACATGGCACGTGTTACCGAATGGTTTAGTTTTTTAAAACGCAACGTTCAACAACACGATCCACAAGCCAAAGTAACCATTAAATTGTTGGGTTGGATTATGAGCTCTGAGTGGCGTGATCACGGCATCGATATTGAAGCATTGGCTAAGTTACAAGATGTCATGGGGTCTGACTTTAGTATGGGCCCTCGAGATTTAGTCAACTTTAGAAATAAAGAGTTTGAATTTAGAGAGCGTTACAGCATCGAATGGGTAGAACAGTCGAGAGGCTTAGATTTCTACCGTAGCATTGCGCCTAACAAGCCCTTTTACGACTCCGAATGGCATGGTTTATCTGCCGAATGGCAACACTTTGATATGGACCCAAACTACGTACGTGCAGGCCTGTGGTTAGGGCATACCCACGGTATGAAAATGAACACCGCTTGGGTGTGGGGACGTAAAGAAAACGGAGATCCTAGCACTGTAAACTCGATTTTTGTTTCAGAGCCAACCACGCAACCTCTAGTAATGGATGCCTACGGCCGTACCATGAAAGAACTAAATGCCCACGCTGAAAGCTTCAGCCATTTAGTCGATTACAATACCACCTTCCGCATTTTTTATTCCGAAGATTCAGCCATTCAAGATAGCGGCTACATTGATAAACTCACTAAAGTCTATGAAGCGTTAAAAATGCTGAATGTAGACGTCGGGTTTATTACTGCTTCTGAGCTAAATACCTTAAGCAGCGATAAGGTGGTAGTTGTCCCACCTACTCCCTACCTAAGCTATTGGGCCTACAAAGCTTTGCAGGATCATGCGGCAAAGAAAATATTGGTAAATCGTCAAGACTCCTTTGTTAAAAACCAACATGGTAAACCACGTAATCAGCCCCAAATGGCTTCTTACGCCGACATAACTTTAGGCGGTGTATTTGATATGGCCGACGAGTTGGCAAGCAATGTAAAATCTTTAGCAGCACCTCGTAGGGTAGACTTTCAAATTACAGATATGCAAAACCAAGCGGCTTATGGTGTGTTTGTTAGGCAGTTTACCGACGATAGTGGCGATACCATCCTATCCATCATTAATGTTAGTAAAGACAAGCGTAAACTCAGTTTAGATTTGTCCCACCAAGTAAAAGACCTAATCACCGGCAACATGCATGCTCAACAATTTGAGCTAGAGCCCTACGACGTATTTCTAGTAAAAACCAGTCAGCAAGCTAACACTGAAAACAGCCTAAGTGGCATTACCGTGCCTTCTACAATAGATGCCGGACAGCAAGTCTCAGTTGCTGTTAATTACTCCGCTACCAACACCCAAGACTTACAACTACATTTAGTGAGTCGCACCACCTGGACAACCGTTGCCAAGCAGCAAAAAGTGGTTCATTCCGCCAGCAATCAAGACACCTGGTTTGGCTTTGAAGTACCAGGCGATCTTCCCAGCGGCGATTATGAGTTTAGAGCGATGCTAATTCCAGAAGGTGAAACATGGCGTGAAGCTCACGACATTATTAACCATCGCATCGTGGTAAATGCCAAGCAAAACGGTAATGCGGTACCGGCAAGTTGGACCAACCTCGAACTCGCCCACAGCGGTCGCTGTTTCGATCTTGCCAATGGCAACACTGCAAATGGCGCGATCTATCACCAATGGGATTGTAATACTGGCAACCTAAATCAACGTTTTAAGTTTATTCCAGCAGATGATGGTTGGTACCTAATTCAGTCGCAACGCAGCGAAAAGTGCGTTGATTTAAACAATGGCTCCACGTCCGATGGTGCGACGGTTCACCAATGGTCGTGCATGCCCAATAATCAGAATCAACATTGGAAGATTAACCCCAAAGACAATGGTAATTTTGAGTTAATCGCAAGGAAAAGTGATAAATGCCTAGACGCAGAAGGCAAATCAACCGCTAATGGAACTCGTCTATTGCAGTGGGCTTGTTACAACGGCGACAATCAACAGTTCACTTTCAAATAGGTGCTAAAAATATAAAGCTCGCACACGCTGCGAGCTTTATACATTTACATAAGTCTAATCAGCTTTATGGTAGGCAGAGATAATCGTTGTGCTTGCTACAGAACTAACAAAATACTGATCTTTAACTAGCTGATAATTTGGGTCGGCAAAAAAACTGTCCTTATTTTCTTCGCTACTAAAGTTAATGGTGAAAACGCGATTAATGTTACTTTGTTCAAGCGAATCTAGCTGCTCGGTCTTGAGCACCTCCGACACTTTAAAGTCATAAACAAAGTGCCCTTGATAATCAGCCAATATTGGCTTCATTGCAGCTCGATACTCTGCGTACTTAGCATCATCTATTACTTGCAAACCCACTAATATTTCGTAAGACATACACCTCTCCAAAGCTTAGCTAAAACCAACAATGTAATCTATTAATCTGTTATCTACTCTACACCCAGCTTTTAGCAATCGCCAAGCTTAAGCGCCAACAAAACTTTACTATTTAGTAAGCCTCAAATATGTAATACAAATTCGCTAATTTGATGTAAAATCTAGTTTTATCTTAGTAGTATTCAAGATGCCTCGCTTATCACCCGTTACACTGCTCACGCTGTTAGGCGTGTTTTTAGTGGCCCTTAATTTAAGAGCACCGTTTACCAGCTTAGCCCCAGTGCTAGAGCAAATTATGGAAAGCCTTTCACTGTCTGCTGCTCAGGCGGGGTTTGTGACTGCGCTTCCGTTAATATCCTTGGCGGTTTTTTCATCTTTAGCGCCTAAATTAGCGCAAAACCTTGGCTTAGAAAAAGCTTTGGTAATTTCGCTATTTTGCGTGGCGCTTGGTGTAACGGTTCGCTCGATGGGTTTAGTTTCGCCCTTATATTTGGGCACTGTAGTAATGGGCGCAGGCATCGCTTTTGGTAATGTACTATTGCCAGCGGTAGTTAAAAAGTTCTTCCCAGAGCGTATTTCTGAGGTTTCATCGCTGTACATTTTTGTAATGGGGGTGGGTTCAACCTTGGCGGCAAGTGTGATGGTGCCCCTGTCGCAACAAGCGCCAGAACAGCTATTTGGTTGGCAATTTGCGCTAGCCTTTAACCTTATCTTTCCCTTAGCCGCCCTATTATTCTGGCTACCAAAACTTACAACCAAATCGAGACAGCAGCACCAAGCAGAGCAACATAGCGAATCTGTGTCCATTACTTCACTGCTGCGTTTACCGGTAGCTTGGTTTGTTACCTTAGCGCTTGGCATCAACTCTTTTACCTTTTACGCCTTTGCTGGATGGCTACCGAAAATACTGAATGATGTTGGCTACAGCGAATTAGATGCTGGTTATATATATGGATTTTTGCAGTTTTCTACCATGGTGCCAGGCCTGGTGCTTATGCCCATTTTGGCCAAGCTAAGAAACCATACTTTGCTAATAACACTGTGTGCATCTAGCGTAGTATTTAGTTTGCTGGGGATGATATTAGCACCCGGTTTAGCCATATTATGGGTAGGATTATTCGGCCTAAGCAACTGCGCTACGTTTATTGTAGCGCTAAGTTTTATTGGCCATAAAACAACAAATACTCAACAAGCAGCCGCACTGTCGGGCATGTCGCAAAGCTTTGGTTATGCTTTAGCGGCCACCGGTCCTTCGCTTATAGGTTTTATCCATACCTCAACAGGGACTTGGAGCTTACCACTCTTAATAATTGCTCTGTTTGGCGTGGCTTGTACGGTATTCTGCGCGCTAGCAGCAAAAGGTAAGCGACTACGGGTAAATGACCATAACTAGTCGACGCTAAATTTTCCAAGATATTCAATTCATGAGCTTTCCAAATATTGGAATACTGGTACTTTATCGTTACAAACTTTAGAAACAGCAGTTGATAATCTGATCTCACCAAACATTCTTAACCACTTGGTGCGAACTATGAAAAAATCTATATTAACTGTTGTTACACTCGCGTTGCTCTCAACGCATGCTTTAGCCGACATGAAAGCTGGCGATAAGTTAGATTATTACCAACCACAACGAGCAGCCCACCAAAACGGCGCAGAGCTTATCGACTTAAGTGGCCAAAGCGCAGAAGCCTTAGCACAAACACTCGCTAAGTTTGACCGCCTAACGCCGGATGCCGAAGTACTCACGCTAGCTAAAAATGCAGTAGCAAACAACCAAGCAATAGCCCCTAAATATGCCGCTATGATGGAGCGCCAAGCAGAAATTCGAGGAGTAGAAGTACACGAGTTATATGCCGCAGCATTGCAAATGGACTGGTCAGTAAACAAGTCGATTATGCAGGCCAGCACTAAGCAAACTCTTTCTGACGCAGCCACTAAAATGCGCGGTTGCACAACACTTGCCTTTGCAGATACCGGCATTGTTGCGCAAAACAATGACCTAGGGATCGACCACTTACTTAACTACCCTACCCGTGTGATCAAGACCGACGATACTATCTTTATACCCACCGACGGGAGTCATTTTCAAGGAATGGGTAAACACGTTGGCGTGGTGCTAAATATTATGGGCGAGCCTAGCGGCACCACTGCAGATATAAACACCAAAAATATTGTAACTATAGATGCTGTGTTTGCAGCGATTACTTCATCAACCAGTGTTGAAGATGCCTTTAACAAACTTAAGCATTACACCACACCGGTAGCCATGAACTTTACCGTTGCTGATGATTCTGGCGACCATGGCGCTATAGAAATGTCGGTAGATGCTACTGTTCTAGTACGTGGAGACGGTGGCATTGGCTACGCTAACCACAATGCAAAAATGAAACAAACAATGCTTGAAACCATGAGCATGACAGAGGCAAACGAAACTTTTGTCGATAGCTTTGCTCGCGAACAAGCAGCGCAAAACTTCGTAGACTTTAGTAAAGAAAAAACAGTGCAAGGGATGAAATACATTCTTAAGCAAAAGCCAATCAACATTACCCTTTACGACAAAGACTTTGTTACTGTTGAATCAATGATTTTTGATACTAAGCAAGGCTGTGCTTACGTGTCGGGCGATAACCCGCTATTTAGCGAATACACTAAAGTGTGTTTTTAACCCAGCCTAAACAAAAAAACCAGCGGCTAAAGTCGCTGGTTTTTATTTCGTTAAGTGCATAACGCTAATCGAGCACAAAATGGGTTGCGCAAATAAGCCATATAAAGTTTTCGTGGCGCTTTACCTCTTATGCCTGGTGGCTCTTCGATTCCAGTTCCACCATTAGCAAGCCCCACCGCGTGCCACGTATCCACCATCTCTGGGTTGCTAGCTAAAAACCCCACTGTCATCCCATTGCCATTAGTGGCGTCTTCACCATTAATTGGCTTAGTTAAGCCCAACACTCCCGATGCAGTGGCATACATACAGCGACCTTTAGCATCCATCACACCTTCGTTATACCCAAGCACTTGCATAATCTGGTCATAAAATGCTTTTGAACGTGCTAAATCGTTGGTACCAATCATTACGTGGCTAAACATACTTTGCCCTTTAGTTTATAAAACAAACTGCAATCAGCTTAAAATTCCAAGCAACCAAGATATAGAATGATCTTGCTGTTTACTCTCTATTATTCGCAAACCGCTACTAAATCACTCAACTAAAACTAACTACCTTGCACAAACAACTAGTCTTCTTCAACCGCTTTAAACTTAACAATTATTTCTGCCACCAGCTCTTCTGGAAACAAAGACTTCGACAAATACTGTCGACCACCTGTTTTAGCCACCAAAATAATGCCAAGCTCTGTTTCAATTACCGTCTCTACATTGTCCCAAGCTAGGCTGGTTTTGGTGTAAGGATTTTGTGTCTCTATGCCTTCATTGTTAATACTAAGTTTTATCTCACTATTAGCGCTGCGCCCCCACATTTGTCGAGTTAGCCACCACGCTCGTTTAAAGCGAATATGAATTAACTCTAATACCGCCAAACCAATTAGCATACTACCCGCAACTTTGGGTTGTTCGGTAAACATCAACAGTGCTAAGCCTACTAATAGCAGTAAGGCAGGAAACCACTTCTTTATAGTGGACTTCTTTTCAAAGGGCGATGTTTGGTCAAAACATTCGGCGAGGTATTGGCGTGACAGCGTAAACTGCGTTTTAAAAGCTTGCATAACAACACTTAATAATTGGGAGGAGGATTAACACCAAGGCGAATATAGCCTATCGGGTGTTGGCTTACAAAATAGCCTGGCTAAAAATTAGCTCGAGCATTTTACTTAAGTTAACTGTAAAGCTGTAGTAAAAGCTTAGTTTTCTAGTGTTGCGAATAGCGCTTGTACATCGCTGACAGCAACCGGTCTAACTACTCGTGCCACTTCCTTACCCGATTCAAGCAGTATAAGTGTTGGCCAAAACTTAACCTGAAATGCTCGCCCTAAGCGCTTACCTTTGCCGTCAAACACCTTAATGTGTGGCAAATTTTTTGAAGATAACACCGACTCAACCGCACTGGCAGCGGCTTTACAATGGCCACACCAAGACGCACCAAACTCTAATACTGCATATCCACTTAATGCTGCTAAATCCTCGCTGCTAGGCGCTTCTTCTTGGTACTCTGGGTTAAAACCTATCTTGCTTGCTTTCATCGTAGTTCCTCCAAATCGCCTAAGCTTACTCACTAGTTAAAGCTCACATGGCCACGTAAAAATCTACATTACATCAACACTAAAGCACAAATAGATAAGCCAAGCTCATTCCACAGCACATAGAAAGGCAAACCTTTGCATATCTTTACATTAGTTTACCTAAACAGAAACCTAAACAACGTAAAATAGCTATTCATTTTTAAGCTCGATGGACTCCCATGTACTTACGTTATGTTTTACCGCCAGTTCTCATTATTTGCATGATCGCTCTAATAGTGGTCAATCAGCAGTCTACAAATGGCAACCCAGCGCGTAGCCTTGCCCCCACTTTGGTAACAACAGAGCAAGTGCAACAACATAGCCTAGCTCAAAACCTGAGCTTAATTGGCACCTTAGATGCCGAACAGTCGGTGGCTATTGCTGCAGAAGTCAGCGGCAAAATTAATCAAATCAATGTGCGTTCTAATCAACGAGTTCAAGCAGGCGACGTATTAGTTAAGCTAAACGACTTAAAAGCCAGTGCAGCATTAGCCGAAGCAAGAGCCTACTTGGCCGACGAGCAACGCAAACTGTATGAATTTGAACAACTGTTAAAACGTAAGGCGGTTTCACAAACCAGTTTTGATGCGCAACTGGCCAGCGTAACTATTGCTAAAGCACGATTACAGTCAGCGCAATCAGAGTTTGATGATCACACCCTTACCGCGCCTTTTACTGGGGTTACTGGTTTAATCAACATCAGTAACGGTGAACTGATTAACGCAAATCAATCGCTACTCAGCTTAGACAACCTATCAAGCCTACAACTCGACCTAAATGTGCCCGACCAGTATTTGTCTCTATTATCCAAAGGCATGCATATACAAGCCACAACCCCCGCTTGGCCGCAGCAGATCTTTGAAGGCACCATCGACGCCATAGACCCGCGAGTAGACAGCAACACCCTTAACCTCACTGTGCGAGTTAACTTCGACAACACCAGTAAACAATTAAAACCAGGCATGATGATGCGCGCTAAGCTCACCTTGCCAGCAGCCACCCAAGCAATGATCCCAGTGCAGGCTATTGAATATTCTGGCACCAAACGGTTTGTATATGTGGTAGGAGAAAACAATATTGCTCATCGCACCGAAGTCCAGCTAGGTGCGCGTATTAATAACTACGTACTAATCGACCAAGGTTTAGCATTAAACGACAACATCGTAGTACAAGGCCTGGTGAATATTCGCGACGGCGCTCGGATTAAACAAGTAGACACCAAAGTCGCTAAGTCGAAACAACTCGCCGATGAAAAAGCCACTCAGGAGCCAATTTAATGCTGCTGTCTGACATTTCGGTAAAACGCCCTGTTGTTGCCATTGTATTAAGCTTGTTGCTGTGTGTTTTTGGTATTGCTTCGTTTAGCCAATTGGC
This sequence comes from Agarivorans sp. D1326, assembly GCF_056958115.1. Taxonomy (NCBI): domain Bacteria; kingdom Pseudomonadati; phylum Pseudomonadota; class Gammaproteobacteria; order Alteromonadales; family Alteromonadaceae; genus Agarivorans; species Agarivorans sp. D1326. The sequence goes on from NZ_JBTWEN010000002.1 coordinate 201,441, forward strand.
TGTGCGAGAAATGCCAGATGTAGAAAACCCAGTTGTTACCATTAGCACCCGCTACGAGGGCGTGTCTGCCACCATAATCGACAGCCAAATAACCTCGGTAATTGAAGACCAATTATCGGGTATTAGTGGTATTGATCAAATTGATTCCGTGTCCCGAAATGGTATGTCGCGGGTAACCGTAACATTTTTACTGGGTTGGTCCTTAACCGAGGGTGTAAGCGATGTGCGTGATGCCGTAGAGCGAGCCAAGCGTAGTTTGCCCGATGATATTACTGATCCAGTTGTGTCTAAAGATAACGGAAGTGGCGAAGCTTCTATCTATATCAACCTAAACTCTAATAAGATGGATCGCACCGAACTAACCGACTACGCAGAGCGCGTATTGGTAGATCGTTTTAACCTTATTAGCGGAGTAAGCTCGGTAGAACTTACCGGTGCATTATACAAAGTAATGTATGTAAAACTCGACCCCACCTTAATGGCCGGCCGACAAGTTACTCCTAGCGACATTGTTACTGCATTAAAAAGCGAAAACCTCGAGTTACCCGGCGGTGAAATAAGAAACGATACCACGGTGATGTCGGTACGCACCGAGCGACTCTATGCCGAGCCTGAAGATTTTGACTACCTGCGAATTCGAACCAGTGAAGACGGCACTCACGTTTATCTAAAAGATGTGGCCAGTGTATTTGTTGGTGCCGAAAACGAAAACTCCACCTTTAAAAGTGATGGCATCTTAAACCTAAGCTTAGGCATTGTTACGCAATTGGATGCTAACCCACTTAATGTAGCCACCATGGTTGCAAACGAGGTTGAGCGTTTACAACGTTTCGTACCCGAGGGCACCGAGCTAAAAGTAGATTACGATGCTACGGTGTTCATCGACCAAGCCATCGACGAGGTTTACCAAACCTTAATGATCACCGGTGGCCTAGTAGTGTTAGTGCTATATATTTTCCTAGGTCAAGCGCGAGTAACCATTATTCCTGCGATTACCGTACCGGTATCGCTAATTGCCACCTTTATCGCCGCACAAAGCTTCGGTTTTTCCATCAACCTAATTACCTTAATGGCGCTTATTCTTGCTATTGGCTTAGTAGTGGATGATGCAATTGTGGTAGTAGAAAATATTTACCACCACATCGAACAAGGCACCCCGCCCTTATTAGCCGCTTATCGCGGTACCCGTGAAGTTGGTTTTGCCGTTATTGCTACCACTCTGGTTTTGGTTATGGTGTTTTTGCCCATTGCCTACATGGACGGCATGGTAGGTAAAATGTTTACCGAGTTTTCGGTATTGCTATCGGTAGCCGTTATTTTTTCTTCGTTTATTGCACTAACTCTTACCCCCGTGCTCAGCAGTAAACTGTTGCGCCACAATGCTAAACCTAGCCGTATAAGCAAAATGATGGACGCAGCGTTCGCAAAACTGATCCCTGCTTATCAAACTCTGCTAAACAAAATTATCGCGACTCGCACAGCTGGGCCTACCGCCATTGTATTGTGTGTGCTGGGCAGTGTTGCATTTATGCAAGCTATACCCTCGCAACTAGCGCCGGTTGAAGACAGAGGTGTGGTATTCATCATGATCAAGGGTGCCGAAGGTACTAGCTACGATCGTATGACCACCAACATGGACCAAGTCGAGCAGCAAATTATGCCCTTGGTTGGCAATGGTGTGATTAAGTCATTTAACATGCAAACGCCAGCCTTTGGTGGCCGCGCCGGCGACAATACCGCCTTTATCATTGTTCAACTAGAAGACTGGGCAGAACGCGAACAAAACGCTGGTGACGTGGTTAACCTGCTGCGTAAAACACTGTCTAACATCGCTGACATTTCTATTCGACCCATGCAGCCAGGCTTTAGAGGAAAATCAAACGACCCTATTCAATTTGTATTGGCGGGTTCAAGCTTTGAAGAGCTAAACCATTGGGGCCAAGTAGTTATGCAAGCCGCCGAAGCACACCCTGCGATTAGTACGGTAGATATTAACTATTCGGAAAAAACCCCAGAGCTTATTGTAAAAATTGACCGCCAACGCGCCGCCGAGTTGGGCGTAAGTGTTAGCGATATTTCCGACACATTAGAGGTAATGTTAGGAGGCCGCAGCGAAACAACCTTTGTAGACCGAGGCGAAGAGTACGACGTTTACCTGCGTGGAGGCGAAGAAGGCTTTAACAGCGCCAGCGATTTAAGCAAAATTTACCTACGCGCAGCAAACGGTAGCTTGGTAACGCTAGATAGCGTAACCCAACTAGAAGAAATAGCCTCTGCCAGCCGACTAAGCCGCCTAGACAAACAGCGAGCGGTGACTGTTTCGGGTACGCTTAATCAAGGCCACACTCTGGGAGAAGCACTAGACTACCTAGAACAGTTCGCCATTGAGCAGCTGCCTAGCGACATATCTATTGCCTACAGCGGAGAATCTAAAGACTACAAAGAAAATCAAAGCAGTACCTTTATTATTTTCTGCTTAGCCATATTAGTTGCCTATTTAGTGCTTGCCGCCCAATTTGAAAGCTTTATCAACCCAATGGTGGTGATGCTTACCGTGCCGATGGGAATATTTGGTGGCCTAGCAGGCATGTATTTAATGGGCGAAAGCCTCAATATTTACAGCCAAATTGCCATGATCATGCTTATTGGTATGGTAACCAAAAATGGCATTCTCATTGTTGAGTACGCCAACCAACTTCGTGACCGAGGTATTGAGTTTAACCAAGCAATTGTGCAAGCAGCATCAAGGCGCTTACGCCCAATTACCATGACAGCCTTTACCACGGTAGCTGGTGCAATCCCCTTAATTATCTCTACTGGCGCGGGAGCAGAAAGCCGAATATCAGTAGGTACGGTAGTGTTGTTCGGAATGGCCTTTGCCTCGATTGTAAGCTTACTGGTGATACCAGCAATGTATCAGCTATTAGCACGCTCAACTCACTCTCCAGGCCATGTTGGCGAGCAACTTAATCAGCAAATCGCTGCCGACAAACAAACCACTAAGGCTTAAACCCTAAAGCCTAGAACCAAGAAACAAAAAGGCCAAAGCAAAGTTGCTTTGGCCTTTTAGTCACTGCGCTTTCAGCTTCTTTAAAAGCATGTTTAGCTTGTTATCTGTTTGGCTTAAGCACCTCTAAAGATCTTTTTCAATTCATGCCCTTTTGCAAGTTCATCAACTAACTTATCAAGGTAGCGAACTTGTTGAGTAATCGGATTTTCAATTTCTTCCACTTTATAGCCACAAATCTTGCCGGTTATTAACTTTGCATTTGGGTTAATAGTGGCGTCAGCGAAGAACGCTTTGAATGTGGCAGAGCCATTAATATGCTTTTGAAGAACAGCCTCGCTATAGCCGGTAAGCCAGCTAATAACCTGATTAAGTTCGTTACTTGTACGCGCTTTCTTCTCAACCTTGGTAAGGTAAAGAGGATAGATTTTTGAAAAGACCATGTTGGCTATTTGCTCGTCTTGCTCTTGTGTAGATTTCATTTTTAACCTTGTAATTTCGCCCAAAGTAACGGAAAGCTTATACCTTAGATATCGGCCTCAGCTGCCCACTTAATCGCTCTTTCTAAGCGGTCATTACCCCAAAAAAGCTCGCTACCGACATAAAAAGAAGGCGCACCAAAAATTCCACACTCAATCGCCTCTTCGGTTTGTTCTCTCAGCATTAACTTAGCCTCTTCAGTCACCGCTTCCCTCATCACTAAGGAAACATCTGCCCCAACAGCACTAAGACAAGGTTCGATTACGCTTGGAGATGAGATATCTTGGTTAAGCTCAAAATTAGCAGAGTAAGCTAACCTTACGAATTTCGGAACCCAAGGTGCATCAGAAAATCTAGTTGTAACGCGGGCAGCTAGCAAACCATTTTGCGGGAATGTTTTGGGGCGGCTAAACGGAAGATTGGAATCACTACAAATTCTCGCCATATCTTTCCACATGTATTCACCTTTAGCGGGATAGACATTAAAAGGTGAATCATTCATACCCTGCTTATTGAAGACTGCACCCAACAGAAAAGGCCGCCACACAATAGTTACATTGTTATCGGCCGCCACAGACTCAATACGCATTGCCGCAGGATAGGAGTATGTACTAGCATAATCAAACCAAAACTCAATGTTCACTAAGCACTCCTCTAGAGGCTAAACACCTTGTTAAGCCAATGACTTAAGCGAATACTACTTATTGTTTTCTTTATCCGACAGATACTTAGTAATCAATTGGGGAATATGTAATCCTGTCTTACGAACAAGATACCAATCTATAGCAGCCAGAATAACCAAACCTATTATCATTCCCATTTTCAATCCCCCATGCACATTGAAATACAAATCTATCAAATGGTTAAGAAATATACTTTGAGCCTAAATACACTATTGATGTTAGATCTGGATAACTACCTTTGTTCTGTAACGCCTCAAGCAGCGGCGCGCGTTAGCGCGTCCAGCCACGAAGTGGCGTTACTGCCTTGACTTGTTATGAGTTTTGCTTGGCACTTACTACAACTCCAAGCTCTCTTTGACTTCAATGATTAACTCCGCGATTTTCATATCATGCTCCGCTGCTGCAGACAGGCCCATGCTTTCAGTTGAAACGATCCCTAGATACTTTGCTATTGGCTCTGGCGATTTAGATTCCATTGAATTTGCAAAAACTCTTGGTAAGTAGGATTGATACTCATCCCTTGCCCAGTCACTACCCGAAACACCAATTGGGTCCCATTTATAGAAGAGAATCTCATCGATTCTCTTATAAAGCTCTAGTTGATCTGGTGGTAGTTTCTTTCCCATCGCTTACTTATAACGCCCAAATAAGCGGTGAAGCAAGTTGGACTGTGTTTTGCGCTTTTGCATTTGCAAAACACGGGCTGACTTGCTGAATCCGGCGAACTCGTGAGCGAATTTAATTTGCTTGTTAGGCATTTTTTTGCTGATCTTGCTTGTCGTTATTCGTTAGTTCTTCTGAGGCCTTAATTATTTCTGCAGCTTTTAGCAATGTTGCTCGATCTTCCTGCTCGCCCTTAAGCGTATTGTTAAAAGCTAAAAGCATAAGAGACTCTAATTCATCTAGCAGGTAGTAATACGCTTCAGGCGACACTTTTTCAACATACTCTTTTTGGTGAGGTAGCGCGGCAATAATCACCTTCTTAAGATTCTTACTTTCGATAAAATCGGGATAATTTAGGCCTTTTTTAAGCATATGAAACCTTAAAACTGCGTGGCCTAAGATGGCTGTATACGCGGAAAAATATGCCCACGCAACTGGCGATATGAATGGCCTCACTTTATTAGAGTTCTTAGTATCTACAGAGGTTAGATCCACGTTTGATCCTATCATCTCAAACATTTCTCTAGCTCTCGCATCTTCGGATGCGGCCTTGACAGCACTATCAAATTTTATGATTGACATACTTTGGGCTGCACCTTTTGCGATTGATAAATCAATAACTTGAGACCAAAGAACTTCAATTGCATGGACTTGTTTTTCAAAAAGTGCAGCTTGGCGCTGCGAGATTCCACTTAAGGCGGTGGTTTTAAGTGACTCCAGCTGCAGTTCTTTTGAGCGCAAGTCAGCTTTTAAGGCTTCTTGCTTATTGGTTAAATCAGCCTTTAAATTAGCCAACTTTTCATCATATTCATGTCGAACAGCGTTAGTAAGGCGCGAAGTGATTAGACTTCTCGCTAACCACAGAACGCCCGCCAGAATGGTTGTTGTTGATATTGCAGGAATCCAATCCATCAAATACTCCATAGTTGTGCCTAACGTTTTTCGGTTGCGGTGAGGTTACGAATCCGCAACCTGTGTTTGTTAAGTGCTTTACCAAGGTGGTGGATTTTCTTCATAGCCAAATCTAGTTTTCACCTTTCCTTGTTCAAATATAATGAAACATGACTTCCAATCTTCGCCGCGATCCTTCATTTCTCTATGTAAATCATCAAATAAGAAATGTATTTTATGATCCTCGATTGAGCAATCTTCATGAAGCCCTTCATCATCGTGAAAAGTTAAGCTGCATTCCTTCATTCCAAGACCATCCCATCTCAAACATGAGTATTCAAATCTCAGATAATCAAAACCTTTCGAAGACAGGTCAGAATCAATTATTTCAAAAATCTTTTGTAGCAATTCAACGCTATTTTGATCCATATAAGCACTTAACATCTTATTAAAAGGAAAAATTCCTTGTTTAAACAAGGAATTTTTCCTTTTATCACACATTTATTGGATTGAAGATTATCACTAAACCCTATTCAATTCAGTAAACTAGCCAACACATTGATAAAAAACTCATGACGAAAGTATGCAAGCTGCTGGGGAAAGAAGGAAAGTAAAAAGCACTGGGGGAATGCCCAGTGCTTTTTTGTTGGTTGAGCGTTTTAACTACTGCTTATTACAAGCTAGCCATGTACGCTCGCCAGCTGCCAAATTCGCTAACATCTTTGGCCGTGGTCGTTGCGTAGCCTTCGCAAATAAAACTGTTTACCCAGCTTCCATCGGCTAACTCAATTTTGCCTAAACCTAAAGGGTGCGGAATGCCTTGCAAAAAACTACCAAGGTGTTGTTTGGGTAAGCGCCATACTTCTACTTCTATCGCTACGCCATGTTCTTCATCACGAATCATACCGGGGCGCGCTGGTGGCCCACCAGCCAAGGCATATAACTTGTAGACGCTGGCGCTTTTGGTAGCTTTAACTAATTGCCCTGCCCGCTCGGTAAGCTGAAAGTTAAGGGGTAAACCTGACAAGTGAGCACCACACACTGCAAGCTCCATGTAATCATCTTCTATGCTTTCTGGGGTTTGCAGTGCCGGTAACGCTTGTTTGCTTGCACCTAGGTTAAAGCCATTATCTTGTTGGACAAGCGCAGCCATGCTGAGGATCTTTCTGTCGCAATAAGCATCGCTAAACAGGGTTATACCAAAGCTTTGAGTATTACCTTGCTGGTTTTGGTAAAAACCGGCAGGTACCGATATCGCGCTGTAGTCCAGCAAGTTCATAAAGTTGGTGTAGTAGCCCATATTGGAGTTAAGTTGAATGGGATCTTCTTGTAATTGGGCAATGCTATAACTACTGCCCGCTGTTGGGGTAACAATTGCATCTACTTGTTTAACTAGCTCGTCACAGCCCACTTTATAGGCTTGCAGTTGATAGAAGGCCTTAAAGGCATCCACCGCATTGTGCTTTGTAGCGCCGCCAATAATGGTTTGAATAACCTGTAAACATTGGCTCGGGCCGTTTTCAAAAAACTCTTGAATAGCGGCATAACGCTCGGCCACCCATGGGCCTTCGTAAAGCAATTTAGCGGCTGATAGGAATGGTTCAAAATCAATTTCTACTAACTCTGCGCCTAAACGCTCTAGCTGCTTAAGGCTTTGCTCGAACAGTTTTTCTGTTTCTGGGTTATCAAAAAACGCTAGGTTACTAGCTTTGGGTACACCAATTTTGAGTGAAGTTAACTCCTGCAAAGGCTGATAGTTCTGGCTTTGATTAGCTTGTTGGTTTGGCCTTGCGTAGCAATCATCGGCATCGTACTGGCCAGCTACGTCCAGCAGCAAGTTTAAATCATCACTGGTATGGGCAAACAAGGTGACACAATCTAAGCTTTTACAAGCTGGGACTACGCCGCTGCAACTAAGCAAACCTTTGGTGGCTTTTAAGCCAAGAATATTATTAAGCGCTGCCGGCACTCGGCCAGAGCCTGCGGTGTCAGTCCCCAAAGAGAAACATACTTGGCCCAACGCAACACTTACCGCACTGCCTGAGCTAGAGCCACCAGAAATCATGCTTGGATCAAAGCTGTTTTTAACTGCTCCCCAAGGGCTGCGAGTACCCACTAAACCTGTAGCAAACTGGTCTAAGTTAGTTTTACCCAAAGGCACCGCACCAGCTGCAATAAGTTGTTTCACCACAAAGGCGCTGTCACTGGGTTGGTAGCTGTATTCCTTACAGCCTGCGGTAGTTGGCAAGGCGGCTAAATCAATATTGTCTTTAATCGCAAACGGCACACCATATAAAGGTAACTCAGCAATATCTTGCTGCTCTAGCGCGGCTAAATAGTCGGCTAATTGTTGCTCACTTATGGTAGATATCCAGCAGTTGTTAATGTCGCTTTTCACTGCTGCTAACTGCTGCTCTAAATATTGCTTAGCGCTAAACTGTTTGCTTAGGTAAGCTTCGCGCAACTGCGAAATAGTGTAGGTACTTGTTGTCATGTTATTCGGTCTCCATAACCATTAGGCGCTGCCCTGCGTGAACTTGGGAACCTTGAATTTGGTTCAACTGTTTTATTACTCCGTTTGAAGGCGCAGTCACTTCTAGTTCCATTTTCATTGCTTCTAACACTGCCACCACCTGGCCAGATTTAACGCTTTGCCCCGGCTCTACCATTACTTGCCAAAGGTTGCCAGCTACGTGGCTTTCTATCGCCAGTTCTGAGTCTGCTAAAGCGTCTTCACTAGCGCTTTGTTGGCTTTGCTCTTCTACCGAGAAGTGAGCTTGGCCGCTTTCTTCCCAGCGTTGGCGCTCGGCTTCGAAGGCTTGTTGTTGTTTAAGCTTAAAAGCTTGAATGCTCTCTTGTTGCTCATCTAACAGTGCTTGATAGCCTTTTAAGCTGAACTCGGTTTGCTCAATTTTTAGCGGGTAATCTCCACGTGGGAAATCTTTACGAATTTGCTTAAGCTCATCCGCACTCACTGGGTAAAATTTAATTTGATCAAAAAAGCGCAATAACCAAGGTTTAGTAAACTCAGTTGTGCTGCGGTAGCGATTCCACATCTGCAAAGTGCGGCCTACAAACTGATAACCACCCGGCCCTTCCATGCCATACACACATAAATAAGCGCCGCCAATGCCTACAGCATTTTCTGGTGTCCAGGTACGTGCTGGGTTGTATTTAGTGGTGACTAAACGATGGCGAGGATCGATAGGAGTAGCAACTGGTGCGCCTAAGTACACATCGCCTAAGCCCATCACTAAATAGTTAGCGTTAAACACAATGCCTTTCACTTGTTCAACGGTGCCTAGGCCGTTAATGCGGCGAATAAACTCGATGTTATCGGGGCACCATGGCGCATCTTTACGCACGACGTCGTTATACTTTTGAATCGCTAAGCGAGTGGCTTCGTCGTCCCAAGATAGCGGTAGATGCACAACTCGTGCTGGTACACTAAGTTGGTCAATATCACCAAGGCTTGCTTCTGCTTGCTCTAGTATTGCCAATAAACGATCTAGCGGCAGCTCTAGGTTGTTGTAGTGAACCTGCAGTGAACGAATACCAGGAGTAAGCTCTTCTACGCCGAAAATGTTTTGCGCTTGCAAGTTGAGCATTAAGGCATGCACTCTAAAGCGCAGCGCAATGTCTAAACGCTGAGGACCATACTCAATCAGCAAATAGTCTTCACCCGCTGGGCGATATACCACCTTTTCACCATAAACATCACTGGCTAAGGTTTTTACAATTGGCGTGGTAATGGGCGCTGCGCTAATTTCGCTATTGTAGGCGTTGCCTAGCGATAAGCTTGCTAATTGCTCTCGCTCTGCCTGCTCTGCTTGCTTAATGCTTACAGGAATAAAGTTGATTTCATCGCCCGCTTTAAGCTGTCCCATTTTCCATAGGTCGGCTTTAATAATGGTTGCTGGGCAAACAAAGCCGCCTAAGCTTGGGCCATCTGGGCCAAGGATAACTGGCATATCGCCAGTAAAATCGATACTGCCTACAGCGTAAGCGTTATCGTGAATGTTAGATGGGTGCAAACCCGCTTCGCCGCCATCACTACGTGCCCACTCAGGCTTTGGCCCAATAAGGCGCACGCCGGTTCGGCTAGAATTGAAATGCACTTTCCAAGTTGCTGCAAAAAACTGCTCGATGTCTTGGTCGGTAAAAAAGTCTGGCGCACCATGCGGGCCGTAGATAACGTGAATATTCCACTGTTGAGTAATTTGCGGCTTTTGCTGTAACTCTCGGCCTAGTAAGAAATCGTCAATGGCTTTGACTTGCTTAGCATCTGGCAGTTGCAATACATCACCGGTTCTTAGCGCACGCCCTGCGTGGCCGCCAAACTGACCTAAAGTGAAGGTAGATTTACTGCCTAAATACTCAGGACATTGAATGCCGCCACCTACCGCTAAATAGGCGCGAGCACCAGCATCGCTCACTTTGCCTAATGCCAAGCTTTGGCCGGCGCTTACTTTAAATACTTGCCACATCGCGCGGCTTTGGCCATCTAAGTTAATCTCTATATCTGCGCCACCTATTGCTACCAAGCTGTCTTGATTGAACTTGAGCGTTGGCCCTTGCAGGGTAATCTCTAAGCCAGCTGCATCACTTGGATTACCTAATAGCTGATTAAGTAACTGAAAGCTTTGCGCATCCATTGGCCCTGATGGTGGAACGCCTATATCCCAGTAGCCCTTTCGTGCCGGGTAATCTTGAATAGTAGTTTGTGTGCCGGCGCTTAGTACATCCATAGTACTTGGGCGGTAAGCAAAACTGTTTAAGCTTGAAGTAAGCAAGGTGCCTTGCTCTAAGGCAGGTAAAGTTAGCAACTGTTTAAGGTAGGCTAAGTTATGCTCAATACCATACACTTGGCAAGCTTGCAGCGCCTTGGCTAAACCAGCAATGGCAGAGTCTCGATCTGCTGCGTGGTATTGCACTTTAGCCAGCATCGGATCGAAAAACGGTGAGACTTCTACCCCACTTTCTATCCAATGGTCGATACGTAGTTGGTCAGCTGTTGGCAAACCCAGTTCTGCTTCGGTTGGCCATGCTACATGGCTAAGTAAGCCAGCGTTTGGTTGGAAATCTTTGTTAGGATCTTCGGCATATAAACGGACTTGAATAGCGTGGCCAGAAGCCTGTAAATTGCTGGCTTTATCAACCAATGGATACGTTTGTTGAGAGAACTGTGCATAGCCAAGCTCTACCATCCATTGCACTAAATCGACGCCAAACACCATCTCGGTTACGCCGTGTTCCACCTGTAAACGGGTATTCACTTCTAAAAAGTAAAAAGCTTGGCTTTGCTGATCAAATACAAACTCCACGGTACCTGCACTGCGGTAATTGACACTTTCGGTAAGCTGCTTAGCGGTTTGTTGTAATTGCTGGCGAATAGCTGGGCTTAAGTTGGGAGCTGGGGTTTCTTCAATCACTTTTTGATTACGGCGCTGCGCTGAACAATCACGCTCGCCTAAGGTTAATACCTCACCAGCACCATTACCAAATACTTGCACTTCGATGTGGCGTGCTTGGGTAATAAACTTCTCGAGGAATAAGCCCGCATTGCTAAAGTTGTTTTCGCTAAGGCGTTTTACGCTATCAAAAGCTTGGCTTAATTGCTCTGCGGTGTCGCAACGTTGCATACCAATACCGCCGCCACCTGCAGTGCTTTTTAGCATAACCGGGTAACCCAGTTGTTCGGCGCAGCTTAATGCTTGTTGTTGATCTTCTAATAGTCCGCTGCCCGGTAATAAAGGTACTTGCGCTTGTTCGGCTAACTCACGAGCACAATGTTTAAGGCCAAAGGCATTCATTTGCTCTGCTGTTGGGCCCAAAAATACTAAACCTTGTTGCTCACAACGTTTGGCAAAGTCTTGGTTTTCACTTAAAAAACCATAACCAGGATGAATGGCTTGCGCGCCAGTTTGTTTGGCAATAGCAAATATTTTGTCGATGTTTAGGTAAGTTTGACTAGCTGAACCTTCACCCAAGCTATAGGCTTCGCTGGCTTGGCTAATGTGCAGGCTGTCTGCGTCGGCGTCGCTGTAAATAGCCACGCTGGCAATATTCATTTTGTTAAGGGTTCGAATGATCCGGCAAGCTATCGCGCCACGGTTGGCTATCAATACTTTATCGAACATAGTGTCACCTGAGAGCTGCGGGTCGTCCCGGCTAATAACAAGGCGTGTTTAGGGTCGTCCCTAGCCTTAATCTAAAGAGTTATTACTTGTGCTTAAGCTGCATCCCAAATCAACATTTCTACTGGGGTTGGGTTGTAGCCATTACAAGGGTTGTTTAACTGCGGGCAGTTAGACATTAGAACAATCACGTCCATCTCGGCGCGCATTTCTACATATTTTCCAGCACCGCTAATGCCGTCTTCAAAGGTTAAACCACCGGCTGCGGTAATTGGCACGTTCATAAAGAAGTTAATGTTGTGGGTAATGTCGCGCTTGGTTAAGCCGTACTGTTCGTTCTCGGCAACCGCTAACAACCAACTATCACGACAAGCGTGCATGCATTTTTTATCCAGAGAATAACGCACTGTGTTGCTTTCGGTGGCACAGGCGCCGCCTAAGGTATCGTGGCGACCACAGGTATCGGCAGTAATGGTGAGCATTTCGCGACCTAGGTTGGATAACAGCTTTGTGCCAGCGGTTAAGTAAACATTGCCTTGTTCACGAATGGTATCCATTGCACTGTATCGCTCGCTGGGATCGGCTGCACTATAAAACAATGTGTCTGCAGCTTGGTTACCTTCTAAGTCCAAAATTCGCAGCGTTTGACCCGCTTTTAGCTCCTGCATGTAGTAGTCTCCAGCTGGAACCACTTCTCGCTGGCTGGCTTGTTCTGCTTGTAAATCACTTTCTTTGATCATGAATATTATTCCTTGTTTAGCGCTTACAACTAAGCTTCACAACAAGTGCTAGCTTGGCTAACACAGCGGTAGCGTTCGGTATTTTCGAAGCCACGACCATTCTCTGGTCTAAAGTTTCGACAGTAGTCGTCTTCGCTCACGGGATCAGCTTCCACCATCGCAACTTCAACACCATGGTTGGGATATTCACTAGCAGGGTTCATTGGATGTGGGCAAGTTGTCATCAGCACTAAGGTGTCCATTTCAAAACGCAGTTCGATAACATCTCCTGCTTTACTGGCGTTTTGCTCAAACTGCAAATTGCCTTCTGCATCGGCGGCTACTTTACTAAACAGGTTAATGTTAGCTGCCATATCTCGCTTGCCTAAACCATATTTAGCTAATTCAACCAGCATGGCGTCGTAGCCATTTTGTAGCCACAAGTTACCTTGAGTTTGATAGCTGCGCTCGCCCCATTTCTCGGCGACCTTTTGTTTGTTTGCTAAGCCACCTACGCTGTCTATCCAGCCGGTATCGTCACGGGTAATCGAGCAAAACACTCGCCCCATATCGGAATACAAACAATTACCTTTGGTTAGTTTAAAGGTGTGCTGACATTTAAGGGTATCGGGCGCGTTATAACGCTCTAACAAATCCTTCGGGTTATAAAACAATAGGCTCACGTTAGAAGCCCCTTCTGGGTTGGTAAAACGCAAGGTTTTACCTGCAGGTACAGTGACCGACCAATGCGCGGCACCATTTATCACTTCTTGATAAATAGGTTCTTGGGAAATAGTAGAGTTCATAGATTGTCCTTATTAGGCCACCGACTTATCAATAATCGGCTTCATCTCTTCACTAAAGCGAGCAGCATCGCTGTCTTTGCTAATAGGAATATCGAAGGTGACTTGCGCGCCAAAGCGCTCGGGGTGCTGTGCATCATGACGATGCTTGTCAAACACCCATAGGCGGTTGCCTAAGCTAAAACCTTCTGAGAGATCGTGGGTAATCATAAAAATGGTAAGTTTGTGCTCTTGCCACAACTGATGAACTAGCTTGTGCATGTCTTTACGAATGCCGGGGTCAAGCGCGCCAAAGGGTTCGTCTAGTAGCAATATCTTTGGCTTTTTCATCAAGGCTTGAGCAATTGCCAAGCGTTGCTGCATACCGCCAGACATCTCAGTCGGGTATTTATGCGCGGCTTCTGTTAAACCTACTTTATCTAACATTGCCATTGCTTGGCTGTAAGCCTGTTGCTTGGCTTTACCAAATAGACTCGCAAGCACTGGCGCTTTAGCAAATACATCACTTAGCATAACGTTTTGTACAGCCGTTAAGTGGGGAAACACGGAGTACTTTTGAAACACAATGCCACGCTCTGGCCCTGGTTCATTAGGTAACGGTTCGCCATTTAACAAAAGCTTGCCACGGCTGGCAGTTTCATTTCCCAATAGCAAGTTGAGAAAAGTAGATTTACCGCAGCCAGAGGCGCCTACAATGCTAACAAACTCGCCTTCTTCAACACTTAGGTTTAAGCGCTCTAGCACTACGTTGTCGCCGTACTCTTTCCAAACGTCTATGGCTTGAATGATTGGAGTGCTCATTATGCGTCTCCTTGTGTTTTGTGATACCAAGAAAAAGCATGCACCGACAACTTGCGCAGCAGCCAATCCATTACAAAGGCCAATACACTAATCCACAGCACGTAAGGTAAAATTACGTCCATCGCCAAATAACGGCGAATAAGGAAGATGCGATAACCCAAGCCCTCTGTGGCAGCAATTGCCTCTGCAGCAATCAAAAATAGCCAAGCACTGCCCAAGGTTAAACGAACCGCTTCGATTAGCTTTGGCAGAATTTGCGGAATAACTACTGCAATAATGGTTTGCCAGCTAGACGCACCTAAAGTTTGCGCTTTTAAGATCTGTTCATTAGGCAACGCATCGGTGCGCAGCTGCAGGTCTCTAATCATAATTGGGCAGATCCCAATGATGATCAGCATCACTTTAGATAACTCCCCCAAGCCAAACACAATGAACAAGATAGGCAAAATTGCCATGGGTGGAATGAGCGAGATGGCAGTAACCAATGGCGATAAAGGTGCACGTACAAATGGCACCATGCCATTAGCAACACCCACCATTAAGGCCACTAAGGCGCTGATCCCCACCCCAAGTGCCAAGCGAGTTAAGCTAGCAAGCGTATCTGCCAGCATTAAGTACTCACCGCTGCGTTTGCTAGGCTCAAACGCCATGCGGTTAATTGCTTCCACAAAACTCGACATAGCAGGCAATAACTTATCGTTTGGATTGTCTGCTAAACGCGCCTGTGATGCAGCCATGTATAAAGCAATTAGCAGCAAAAACGGTAGTAGGCCCAACATCAGCCGCACGAAGCGGCTAGGTTTTTTATTAATTATGCGAGTCATAGGCAGAGCCTTATAGTTTGCCTTCGGCAGCCATATCCATGTACTCGGCTGTAAAGCGAAGTTTTACGTTACTTGAATCGCCATAAACACCTGATGGAGTTTCGATGCCGATAAAGCTAGCATCAGGTGCGCCTTCACCTAACAAACCGTGATGGTGCGAAAACTCGGCTACTTTTGCCATGGTGCTTTTTAGGGTTGCGCTATTGGTAAAATCAACAGCTTCTTGAGGTTGGTAGAACATTTTTGTAGACGCCAATTGCGCATCGTAACCGGCCAAATCGGTACCTGAGGCTTCAGCCATAAATGCACGAGCTTTCATTGCTGATTCATCATCACCCGACATAGTGGCCATAATCTCGTACCAAGCGCCAGTTAAAGCTTTACCTAGCTTAGGATCTTGCTTAAGCGTATCGGTATTAACTACTAGCAAGTCGATGATCTCACCTGGGATCTTAGATGAGTCGAACACCATGTTGGTATCTGGCATTGCCACAATCTCGCTGAGTAGCGGATTCCAAGTGGTAACAGCTGTTACATCTTTGGTAGTGAATGCAGCAACTAGATCGGCGTCGGAGGTGTTTTCAACTTTGATATCACGCTCTTTTAAGTCTACTGACTCTAAGGCGCGAGCTAACAAATAATGCGAAACACTTAACTCTACTAAGTTAACTTTTTCGCCTTTTATGTCAGCAAGGCTTTTATCACCTTTAAGTACTACACCATCGTTACCATTTGAGAAGTCGCCAACAATTAGCGCTGTTGAATCCACGCCACTGGCTGCAGGAATAGTTAGTGCGTCCATGTTGGTCATTACTGTGGCATCAAAGCCACCGGCGGTGTATTGGTTAATTGACTCGATGTAGTCGTTCACCTGCACTACTTCGATATTGATATCGTATTTGTCGGCCCACTTATCAACAATGCCTGAGGCTGCACCATAGTCCCACGGCATCCAACCAACATAGATAGTCCAAGCGAGTTTATAAGTAGGTTTATCGGCGGCTTGGGCAGATACAACACTAAGCGCACTTGCGCTAACGATGGTGGCTGCTACTGCCAGGGTACGGAGTGGAGATTTAATTAGATTTATCATGGTCACCTCAATGTGGTTATGCACTTTAAAATAAAAACATGAGAGACGTATTTATTGTCATCTCCCGGGCTTTTATCCCTCCGTGTAACCTCTATGAGGTTGACAACTCTCGGTCCAGACACTGCGTTGCAGCCGGAACCCTAGATGTCTATTGCAAATTTTAAGCGGCTCTTGATGAGGCAGAGCCATACATCTCTCATGTCGCAAGTATTAGGTAGCAATGGATATGCCAACGCTAACGCATCCCTCTATCTAGGTATAAATCACTAAATGAAGCCCCAGTAATTGCCACCCAAAGGCACCATAACGGTGCAAACATGTGATTTTTGCACCAAAACTTAATAAAACAAGGGCGTGTTATGACATGTGAGAAGAAAACAATATTGTGGCTACAATATAAAGATAAGCAACGAGCAATCTACCGCGATGCTTCAAAGGCTTATATTCATCAACAACTTAAGTTAACAAGTGAAACTAGCGAGCCTTAAGTAAATCACTTATTGCTTTTAGCTATACCTATTTGATTTTTTATATTTATACTCGAATAACTAATTACATTAGCGTGATGAATTAAGCGTTCTTGATTGGCACTCAGCAAAAAGGAGTTATGCATGAGTAGTATTTTTTCCCCTGCCGTTTATTTAAGTGACAGAGTAGGTTTTAAATACAAGTTCATAATGTGGACTTGCTTGTTTTTAATGCCAATCGTTTATGGTTTTGGGTCAATAATCCTCACCATGAATAAAGAAATAACATTTACCGGGAATGAGTTAGCAGGATATGAGATTGTTAACCAACTGCCCGGTATCTCCAACTCGGTAGTGAGGCACCAGCATCTAAACACGCTAAGAACGATGGGCGCAGATTACGACAAAGATGAACTCAGCTCTATTCAGCAAGATTTAAATAGCACTCTGCAACAACTAAGCTCGCAACTTTCTGGCGATAATAAAACGTCGATGGAGCAAGCTCAACAGAGCTGGCAGGCCCTAGCAGAAAGTAAAAGTTCTTTAGGTAAGCTGCTCATAGAACATGAAGCCTTTCTTAGACAAATTAGAGCCATCACCTATAGCGTAGCCGCGAATAGTGGATTAACTAGAGATCCTGAAGTCAGCAGTTATTACCTAATAGACATAGCTACCGCCCGTTTACCTATATTACAAAGCAACATAGCTAGGCTAAGAGATAAAGGAGGCGACATTGCTGACTTTGGCATTCTCGACGCTGAGGGTAATGCTGATCTTCAGTTTAGAACCGATAATGCCATCGAAGTGCTTAATGATATGGATAAAGCCTTGGCACAACTGGTATCTTACGATAAACAGTTTGAAACTAAACTGGGTAAACAAGCCCAGCAAACTACCGAAAGCATAAAGCAAATAGTTAATTTGATTCGCGATGAAATTCTTAAAGACCAACAAGTTAAAACCAATACCGATACTGTTTTTCAGCTTGCGAATAACAGCTTAAGTCAAATCGAAGATTTTACCGCTGCCTCGCTTAGCTACTTTGGCGAAGGGTTAGGTAAGCGTAAAGCCAGTGCAGAACAAAAACGAGCCGTGATGCTGTTTGCCCTACTCGGGGTGCTACTAGTATGTTGCTATTTCATGATTGGTGCTTATCTATCCATTAGACGCACCGTAAAACAAATTCGCTATGTAGCAGGTAGGGTTAATCAAGGCGATCTAAGCCAAGATTTAACGGTATATGGTTCTGACGAACTTGCTGACATTGCCCATGACTATAAAACCACCTTAGAAGCCTTACGATCGTTGTTAGAACAAGTTAAAAGCGGCTCCGAAGAAATGTTAATTGCTACCCAACAAATTGATGGAAAATCGCAAGAGGTGAGAGATGCAATTAATCAGCAACAACTAGAAACGCAGCAAGTAGCTACTGCAGTTGCTGAGATGAATGCCACTGTTAACAACATGGCTGAAGATGCGAATAAAGCTGCAGACTCTACCCTAGCCTCCCAACAAGCAGTTGTTAATGGTCAAACGATTGTCAGCGAAACCATTTCAACGATTGGTTTAATAAATGAAGAAGTACTTACCACCTCTACCTCACTCAATCAGCTACAAGAGCAAACAAGCGCAATAGGTGGAGTTATCGATGTCATTAGAAACATCGCTGAACAAACCAATCTTTTAGCATTAAACGCAGCTATTGAAGCGGCTCGGGCCGGAGAACAAGGTCGTGGCTTTGCGGTTGTTGCTGATGAAGTGAGAACCCTTGCCAATAGAACCCAAACCTCAACCGATGAAATTCAGAAAATGATTGAAGGTTTACAATCTGGATCGTCGAGTTCAGTTAATGCCATGGCAAATGCTAGCAGCCGCGCACTTAGCGGTGTTGAACAAGCCGAAGAAGCCGGTGGCTCTTTTACCAATATTACTCAACGTGTAGACGAAGTTGTTGATTTGAACACAAACATCGCCAGCGCGATTGAAGAGCAAAGTAAAGTAATGGACGAAGTGGAACTCAATATTGTACAAATATCTGATGGTGCCAATGCTGCACTGCTTCTTGCAGATGAAGCGAGCCAAGCCAGTGGCAGCATTGGACAAGAAGTAGATAAGCTGCAGCAGATAGTTAATAAGTATCAACTTTAAGCCAAGCTAAGTAACTCTATGAATAGAGCAAGGCAATGCGGCATGTGAATTCACATGCCGCCAATTTTTCTAGCAGTATGGCTGATCAATTAAGTGCATTAGTTTTGTTCAAACAAAAAAGCCAGTAGCGTTAGCTACTGGCTTTTTTAATTGGTGCCCGGGGCCGGACTTGAACCGGCACGTCCTTTCAGACGAGGGATTTTAAATCCCTTGTGTCTACCAATTTCACCACCCGGGCAAAACTCTTCTTTGTAATGGAGGCGGGTCCCGGAGTCGAACCGAGGTCCACGGATTTGCAATCCGCTGCATAGCCACTCTGCCAACCCGCCAAACAGCGTTACAAATTTTGGAGCGGCACATCGGGTTCGAACCGATGACCTCAACCTTGGCAAGGTTGCGCTCTACCAACTGAGCTAGTGCCGCTTTATTCTTTATCACTATTTAGTGCAAGTGAGCTAACAACTAGGTTGCGCTACTCTTTATACTCACACTGAGCTAGTGCCGCTTTATTCTTTAAACAAATTGGTGCCCGGGGCCGGACTTGAACCGGCACGTCCTTTCAGACGAGGGATTTTAAATCCCTTGTGTCTACCAATTTCACCACCCGGGCGACACGTTTTGCTGTTAACTAGGAGCTAGCCCCTGAAAACGAGTTGTACTTTAACGTATTACAGAAATGAGTCAACGGATTTTTTAAGGGAGTTGATTCAAGTGCTTAAAAAGCGATCTAGGCGCTGCCTTTTCACACCATTCCTGTAATCACACAGCAAAAATAAGCAGCCTTTGCACACGACCAAAGTAAAACAGATATCGATAAACAAATGATTTGATGCGCTGATTAATTGCAACGATGACAGTAGCTGACAAGATGAGGAAAAACTTGGGAAGCTTGGAATATAGAATGGATAGAAGAGTTGGTGCCCGGGGCCGGACTTGAACCGGCACGTCCTTTCAGACGAGGGATTTTAAATCCCTTGTGTCTACCAATTTCACCACCCGGGCGACACAAATTTATAGTATGGAGGCGGGTCCCGGAGTCGAACCGAGGTCCACGGATTTGCAATCCGCTGCATAGCCACTCTGCCAACCCGCCATACTATGTGTGTTAAATTGGAGCGGCACATCGGGTTCGAACCGATGACCTCAACCTTGGCAAGGTTGCGCTCTACCAACTGAGCTAGTGCCGCTTCATCTGCTTTACTTGCTAGTATGAATTAATAGACAACTTAGGTTGCGCTACTTTTTATATCCACTCTGAGCTAGTGCTGCTTTTTGCTTATTACCTAAGTAACTCGCCTTTAACACTTCAGCGTTGCCGCCGAATGTGCTGTGCATTTTAGCGACCTAAATCTTTACGTCAACTGTCTTTTAATAAGTTTCTTACTGTTCGTTGGATTTTTAGGCTAAAGCTACGATTTATTAATCATTTTGCTTTAATTCTGGCCATGCCAGCATTAAATAACTCACCATTGACCAAAGCGTAAGAACAGTTGCCACATAAAATAGTACGTAACTGCCTTGTGTAACTAAAGGGTCTATTTGTGCGGTTAAGCCGGTAATAGCTGCCATTTGAGCAGCTGTTTTATATTTTCCTATCCAAGATACCGCAACGCTTGAACGCTTACCAAGTTCTGCCATCCACTCTCGTAGCGCGGAAATAATAATTTCGCGGGATATCATGATAACCGCGGGAACAGTAATCCAAAAAGTCTGATAATGCTCTACCAATACCACTAAGGCTGCAACTACCATAGCCTTATCGGCCACTGGATCGAGAAATGCACCAAAAGGTGTGGTTTGCCCTAGGCGTCGCGCTAAGTATCCATCTAAATAATCTGTAGCAGCCGCTAAGCCAAAGATAAATGCAGCGGCCAACATGCCCCACTCTACGGGAAGGTAAAAAGCTATTAAGAAAAACGGAATTAATACAATTCTAAACGCGGTTAGTATATTTGGAATATTTATCATTATTTTTCATTTATAAAACTACTGCCGCTATGTTGCCTAATCTTGCCTAGTGATGCAACGAATCATAAATTTTTTGCGCTAAAGTAGGGCTAATTCCGGGAACTTTTTTAATTTCGTCAACACTAGCGCTTTTGAGCTGTTGCATTCCACCTAAATGCGTTAGTAATGCTTGACGCCGTTTTGCTCCTACTCCATCAATATCTTCCAACACACTAGTCTTGCGCGCTTTGTCTCGGCGATTACGATGACCGGTTATCGCAAAGCGATGGCTTTCGTCTCGAATATGTTGAATAAGATGCAATGCAGCGGAATCACTAGGTAAGTGAATTTCTGTCATCGCTTTACCAATCAGCAGTGTCTCTAAGCCTGGTTTGCGGGTTGTGCCTTTAGCGACTCCCACCAACAAAGGCATGGGATCTAGATTTAGTGGCTCAATGCTAGCAAAAGCTGCAGATAGCTGCCCTTTACCACCATCAATAAACAATACATCGGGGATCTTTTCAGCTAACTGGGCCTTTTGGTAACGACGAGTTAATGCCTGCGCCATTGCGGCATAGTCATCGCCACCGGTAATGCCGTCGATGTTAAAGCGACGATACTCAGATTTGTTTGGCCCTTGCCTATCAAACACCACGCATGAAGCCACCGTGCGCTCGCCTTGGGTATGGCTGATATCAAAACATTCCATGCGTTTAATTGGCTGTTCTTGTTTGAGCAGCGCTTCAAGTTCAGTGACGCGATGATGAATGGTGGCTTCTTGGTTTAGTTTGGTTAACAGGGCATTTTCTGCATTGGTATTTGCTAACGCAACAAACCGAAGCTTCTCTCCACGTTTAGGTTGAGAAAGCTTCACTTTGCAATCAAGTTCACTTTCGATTGCTGCTTCTATCTCTGGCCAATCGCCTTCGATATCAGGCAACAGCACTTCATTGGGTTGGTTGCCCTTACGTTGTTCAGACAGGTAATACTGCATCACAAAGCTGCGCAGTACTTCAGGTAAATCAGCCTGTTTAGGCACTTTAGGGTAATACGAACGACTACCGAGTACTTGGCCATCACGGATCAGCAGCAAATGGATAACGGCAATGCCATTTCTAAAAGCAAAACCCAATACGTCACTATGCTCGGTATTGCCACTCACAAACTGTTGCTCTTGAACCTTACGTAAAGCTTGAATTTGGTCTCTAAAACCCGCGGCGGCTTCAAAATCTAAGCTATCGCTAGCCTTGGTCATTTTTTCGGCTAGTTGATTAATTACCTGTTGGCTTTTGCCTTTTAGGAACATGCTGGCAAGGTCTACTTGTTGCTGGTAGTCCTCATCACTAATCAAATTCACACATGGGCCGGAACAACGCTTAAGTTGATATTGCAAACAAGGACGTTGCCGATTGGCATATTCACTATCGCTACACTGGCGAATAGGAAACAATTTCTGCATCAGATGCAGGCTTTCTCTTACCGCATTGCCATTAGGGTAAGGGCCAAAGTAATCACCTTTATTGCGTTTAGCGCCGCGGTGCATCGATATCCGCGGATGCTTGTGTTTACTAAGTAAAATGTAGGGATAAGACTTATCGTCACGCAGCAACACATTGTATTTAGGCAGGTGTTTTTTGATCAGGTTGTGTTCAAGAATCAGCGCTTCGGTTTCGGTGTGGGTAACCGTGACCTCAACCTTGGCGATGTTTGAAACCAGCGCGCGGGTTTTATTGCTATCTACGTTTTTACGAAAATAGCTGCTTAAACGCTTTTTTAGCGATTTAGCTTTACCTACATAGATTACTTCATTAGCGGCGTTATACATCATGTATATGCCGCTAGCTTCGGTGACTTGGCTTAGAAATGCCTTACTATCAAATGGAGCGCTATCTTCGAGCAAAATTACAGCTTGTCTGTGTCTATCATGCCGTGGCGAATGGCTAAATGAGTTAACTCTACATCACCGCTAATGTTCAACTTGCTAAACAAGCGGTAACGGTAAGAATTGACCGTTTTGGGGCTTAGGCTGAGCTGGTCAGAAATATCGGTAACCTTTTCGCCTTTGGTAATCATTAGCATTATCTGCAACTCTCGTTCAGATAAGCTTTGAAATGGATTGTCTTCTGCCGGATTAAACTGACTCAAAGCCATTTGCTGAGCGATCTCGGGTGACAGATAACGCTGCCCTACGTTAACCGCACGAATAGCTTGTAGCATTTCATCTGGGCCGGCACTTTTGGTTAAGTAACCACATGCGCCTGCTTGCATTACCTTGGTAGGAAATGGGTTTTCAGTATGAATAGTTAACACGATAATCTTAGCATCTGGATCGTAACGCAAAATCTTGCGGGTAGCCTCTAAGCCACCAATTCCAGGCATATTCATATCCATTAAGATTACGTTGGCTTGGTTGCTTCTGCACCATTGAACGGCTTTCTCTCCGCTCTCGGCTTCACCAACCACTTTAAATCCTCGAACGTCTTCTAAAATGCGACGGATCCCTGTACGCACTAGCTCATGATCGTCAACCAGAAATACGTTTATCAAGCGTTTTCTCCGCTGTAACTAAAACATCAATCTACTAATTGGGCGGGTTGCCAGACCTTGCATCGTCTGCGCAGCAAACTTTATATCCCATCAGGATAATAATTTAAAGGCTTAAGCGATATAAGTTTAGAGTAGAACTGAGATTATTGGCAGTTTGCGCAATAAACTGGCAATTTATCCACATTGGATGCGAGGTAGTGCAGAAACGAAAAACGCCAGCGTAATGCTGGCGTTTTTCTGAATAATGGCGGAGGAGGAGAGATTTGAACTCTCGAAGGGCTATTAACCCTTGCCGGTTTTCAAGACCGGTGCATTCGACCACTCTGCCACCCCTCCGCAGCAACGGGGCGCATATTACCTAGCATTTTTCAGCTTGTAAACCGTCATCTTTGAATTTTTTGGAAATGTCTAACAATTGACTAAATGCTAGGCAAATTTTGGCTATAAAAAAGCCCAGCATAAGCCGGGCTTTTTAGCAGTTTGTCGCTAACTTACTTAGGTAAGTAGCTCTTACCCATTAAGAAGGTATCAACGGCTTGTGCTGCACCACGACCTTCGTTGATTGCCCAAACAATCAAACTTTGACCACGACGCGCATCACCAGCTGCAAACACACCTTTCACATTTGTAGCGTATTCACCGTAGGTTGCTTTAGCATTTGAACGAGCGTCTTTTTCAACACCTAGTTCGTCAATAATACCTGCTTCTGGACCCATGAAGCCCATAGCTAGCAATACTAAGTCAGCTTTGATGACTTCTTCACTGCCTTTTACTGGCTCAGGAATCATTTGGCCGTTAGCGTTTTTCGTCCAGTTGATCTTGGTAGTGTGAACTTCTGTCACGTTACCTTGCTCATCACCCACCATTTTCTGGGTCATAACTAGGTAACGACGCGGATCTTCACCTTGAATGGCAATCGCTTCATCTTGACCGTAGTCACGCTTTAAGGTGCGCTTAAATTCTGGCCAAGGGTTGTCTTGAGCACGTTCTTGCGGAGGCTGAGGCATAATCTCAAGCTGCATTACGTTCTTACAACCGTGACGTAGTGAAGTACCCACACAGTCAGTACCTGTATCACCACCACCAATAACTACAACGTGCTTATCTTTAGCGCTAATGTAGCGGCCGTCTTCTAGGTTGCTATCTAGCAAGCTCTTAGTATTTTTACCTAAGAACTCCATCGCAAAATGAACGCCGTTTAACTGGCGACCTTCTACAGGCAGGTCACGTGGAACCGTTGCGCCAGTGGCTAGCAATAATGCATCGAAGTCTTCGTTCAAACGGTTAATAGAAATGTCTTTACCCACTTCTACTGAGGTTTTAAATACGATGCCTTCTTCACGCATGATTTCGATACGACGCTCAACGATCTCTTTTTGCAGCTTCATGTTCGGAATACCGTACATTAATAAGCCACCAACTCGGTCAGCACGTTCAAACACTGTTACTTTATGACCAGCAGAATTTAACTGAGCAGCTGCTGCTAAACCTGCAGGACCAGAGCCTACAATGGCGACTGTTTTGCCGCTGCGTTTAGCTGGAATGTTAGGTTTAACCCAACCTTCCTTAAATGCACGCTCGATAATGTTAACTTCTTGGCTCTTAATGGTTACTGGTGGAGCATTAATACCTAGTACACAAGAGTCTTCACATGGAGCTGGACATACGCGCCCAGTAAACTCCGGGAAGTTATTGGTTTTGTGTAAACGGTCTATCGCATCCTTCCAGCGACCACGGTATACCAAGTCATTCCACTCTGGAATCAAGTTGTTAATTGGACACCCAGCTACGCGTGGTGCGTAGTCTGAGTCACCAGAATGACAAAAAGGAATACCACAATCCATACAGCGAGAAGCTTGGTCTTTAACCGCTTCTTCGCTCATAGGCGTTTTAACTTCTAGCCAATCTATCAAACGCTCTGCTGGGTCGCGGTCTGTCGATAGCTTCCTGTCTATTTCCATAAATCCCGTTGGATTTGCCATGTCTCTCTCCTAAACCGCTTCAGCTTTTTGTTTGGCTTGTTCAGCCTTGGCTTTTTTCGCTTGCGCTACGCTATCAAGGTGCATATCGAATGCAGCTACCGCTACATCGTAATCCGTTTCATGCTCACCCGTAGCTTTAGCTTCTTTCATGTAGTTCTGCATACGCTCGTAGTCGGTAGGCATTACACGAACAAACATGCTAAGTGCGTTATCCCAATCAGCTAGCAATTCTTTTGCTACATCAGAGCCAGTTTGCTCTAGGTGATTTTCGATTAATGCTTTTAGCTCGGCTGCTTCAGCTGCGTCTTCAACGCCGCCTAGCTTAACCATTTCCATGTTACAACGTGAGGCAAATTGCTTGTTACGGTCTAATACGTACGCTACACCACCAGACATACCAGCTGCGAAGTTACGACCCGTTTCACCAAGAATTACCGCTTTACCACCAGTCATATATTCACAACCGTGGTCACCTACGCCTTCAACAATGGCTGTTACACCAGAGTTACGAACACAGAAACGCTCGCCAGCTATACCGCGAATATAAGCTTCACCAGAAGTACCACCAAAGAAGGCTACGTTACCTACAATGATGTTTTTGCGTGCTTCGAACGGTGCGCTTGCATCTGGGTAAACCACTAATTTGGCGCCAGATAAGCCTTTACCGAAGTAATCGTTGGCATCGCCTTCAAGTTCAAACTTAATACCTTTAGCGGCAAAAGTACCAAAGCTTTGACCTGCACTACCGTTGAATTTCACTTTAATCGTGTCTTCTGGTAGGCCTTCAGCGCCATAACGCTTAGATATTTCGTTCGACAACATAGTACCAACACTACGGTTAGTGTTGATGATCTCAGATTTTAGAGATACTTCTTCGCCGCTCTCAAGCGCCTTAGCGGCATCTTTGATTAACTGGCGATCCACGATGTCGTGAATTAAGTGTTTTTGCTCTTGGCTGCAGTAAAGTGTTTCGTTACCACTGTCATCAGCTTTGTAAAGGATTGGAGATAAATCCACGCCTTTGTATTTCCAGTGATCAACGTCGGTACGTGGTGTTAGACACTGGCTTTGACCTACCATCTCATTAATTGAGCGGAAGCCTAGTTCAGCCATAATTTCACGTAAACCTTCAACCATCATCTTGAAGAAGTTAACAACGTGGTCAACTTGACCTGCGTAACGCTCACGCAAACGACGGTCCTGAGTAGCAATACCCACTGGACAAGTGTTCAAGTGACACTTACGCATCATGGTACAACCTTCAACTACTAGGGCAGCAGTTGCTACGCCCCATTCTTCAGCACCTAGCAAAGTTGCTACGGCTAAATCACGTGGTGTTTTAAGTTGACCATCGGCCTGTACAGTAATACGGCTACGTAGTTTATTTTGAATTAGCGTTTGATGCGTTTCTGCTAGACCTAGCTCCCACGGCAGACCCGCGTGTTTAATTGAGCTAAGTGGAGAAGCACCAGTACCACCGTCATAACCTGCAATAAGTACTACGTCGGCGTAACCTTTACATACACCAGAAGCAATTGTACCTACACCCGCTTCTGATACTAACTTAACGTTAATACGTGCATCGCGGTTAGCATTTTTCAAATCGTAGATTAGCTGGGCTAAATCTTCGATTGAGTAGATGTCGTGGTGTGGAGGTGGTGAAATTAGACCAACACCTGGCGTTGAGCCACGAGTTTTACCGATCCAAGCATCAACTTTATCACCTGGTAACTGACCACCCTCGCCTGGTTTAGCACCCTGCGCCATCTTGATCTGTAGTTCTTCAGCATTTGCCAAGTAATGGCTAGTTACACCAAAGCGACCAGAAGCAACCTGTTTGATCTTAGAGATCATTGAGTCGCCATTTTCCATAGGCTTAAAGCGAATTGGGTCTTCACCGCCCTCACCAGAGTTACTCTTACCACCAATGCGGTTCATAGCAATTGCTAGTGTGGTATGTGCTTCCCAAGAAATAGAACCAAAGCTCATTGCACCAGTAGCAAAACGCTTAAGAATTGTTTCTGCTGATTCAACTTCGCTTAGTGGTACACTTTCACGGTCTGATTTAAACTTCAGTAAACCACGTAGCGTGAACGCTTCTTTAGCTTGGTTATCTACGTTTGCAGCATATTCTTTAAACACTTTGTAGTCGTTAGTCGACGAAGCATTTTGTAGCAAACGAATCGTTGTTGGGTTAAATAGGTGACGTTCACCGTCTTTACGCCAAGCGTATTCACCACCTGTTTTCAGGATTAGATCACTGAATGGGTTGTCGTCTGCTGGGAAACCTTCACGGTGACGGTTTAGTGCTTCTGTAGCGATGCCGTCTAAGCTTAAACCTTCGATACGGGTCACTGTACCGGTGAAGTATTTTTTCACTACTTCAGAGTTAATACCTAGCGCTTCAAAGATTTGAGCACCTTGGTAAGACTGAAGTGTAGAAATACCCATCTTCGAGAAGATTTTTAGCAAGCCGCTATTCACTGCTTTAGTGTAGCGCTCAACAACTTCATCGTTACTTAGGCTGCTTTCGATAATTGCTTGGTCGCGCATATCAAGAAGCGTTTCAATTGCTAGGTATGGGTTAACAGCTGCTGCGCCATAACCTAATACAGTTGCTAAATGGTGGGTTTCGCGAATATCGCCAGACTCAACAATTAGGTCTGCGTGAGCACGAATGCCTTCACGAATTAAGTAGTGGTGAACTGCTGCTGTAGCAAGTACTGACGGTACTGCTGCGTGGTCACTATCTACTTTGCGGTCACTCAAGATTAGAATTGAGAAACCATCATCTACCGCATCTTTAGCGTGACGACAAATACGCTCAAGCGCTTTTTCTAACTCATTTTCTGCACCAGAGGCGTGGAAAGTAGTATGAATAGTCGCAGCTTGGAAGTGGTTGTGATCAATGCTACGTAGCTTAGCTAACTGGTCGTTAGTTAATACTGGTTGCTTAATCTCAACTTTACGACAATGCAGCGGCGTTTCTTCAAGTAAGTTTAAGTCCGCCCCTACGTATGTGCGTAGTGACATTACCATTTCTTCACGAATTGGGTCGATTGGCGGGTTAGTTACCTGGGCAAACAACTGTTTAAAGTAATGCGATAAGTGCGGGTTTTTATCAGATAAAATCGCTAGCGGCGTATCTGTTCCCATTGCACCAAGTGGTTCTTTAGAAGTACCAACCATCGGCTTTAATACCGCGTTAATATCTTCTTGGCTGTAGCCAAATGCTTTTTGACGTTTCTCTAGGCTGTGCTGCGTAGCAAAACGGTCGTAACCTTCTGGTAATGGAAGATCATCTAAAACAATCTTGTTTTCTTCTACCCATTTGCCATAAGGCTGGCTAGAACACACTGTGTGTTTAACTTCATCATCAGCAACAATGCGGCCTTGTTCTAGGTCGGCAATGAAGATTTTACCTGGTTGCAAGCGTCCTTTTTGAACCACTTTAGATTGATCTACAACCAACGCACCAGTTTCAGAGCCCATTACCACTAAACCATCATCGGTTACTAAGTAACGAGAAGGACGTAAGCCGTTACGGTCAAGTGTTGCGCCAATTACTTTACCGTCGGTAAATGAAATTGAAGCTGGGCCATCCCATGGTTCCATGATGCAAGAGTAGTACTCGTAGAAGGCACGCTTCACCGGGTCCATGTCATCTTGAGTTTGCCATGCTTCTGGCACAACCATCATCATTACTTGTTCAAGCGGACGACCACTTAATACAAGTAGCTCTACACACATGTCTAGGTTTGCAGAGTCTGAGCGAGAGATATCACAAACTGGATTGATCATATCCAGTTCTTCTTTGCTGAAGTTTACACTCGCAAGCAAAGACTCACGTGCGCGCATCCAGTTTACGTTACCTTTAACAGTGTTAATTTCACCATTATGTGCAATGTAACGGAACGGCTGTGCTAAGCGCCATGCTGGGAATGTGTTAGTAGAAAAACGCGAGTGGAACATGGCAATTGCCGAAACCACACGAGAGTCTTGTAGGTCTAAGTAATACTTGCGTACTTGAGCCGTAGTTAACTGCCCCTTGTACACAATAGTACGAGAAGACATCGAAGCCATGTAGAAGTCTTCGTCTACACCGGCAACTGTCGCATCAGCGATGTGCAAGGTGTATTTACGTAAAACAAATAGCTTACGTTCGAAAACTTGCTGGTCTAAGTCAGCAGGACGCGCAATGAACACTTGTTCAATTTGCGGCTCATTATCTAGAGATGCTTGACCTAGGCTAGAGTTGTCTTTTGGAACTACGCGGTAACCTAATAAGGTTAGGCCTAGTTTTTCAATGTTACGGTTTAGTATCTCGCGACATTCGCGACGAATAGCTTCACCAGCAGGGAAGTAAACCATACCCACGCCGTACTCACCTGGTTTAGGTAAGCTGAAGCCCAATTTTGTTACTTCTTCGTTAAAAAACTCATGAGGAAGCTGAATGAGAATACCGGCGCCGTCTCCACTATCTACGTCACAACCAGTACCACCACGATGCTCCATGCAAGTAAGCATGGTTAATGCGTTTTCGATCACATCATGACTTTTACGCCCTTTTAAGTGGGCAACGAATCCGATACCACAGCTATCGTGTTCGAATTCTGGCCTATAAAGGCTCTTATTGTGTTGAGTTATGTTTGTCATCCAGTAATTCCTATTTACTGCTATATTAATGTTATTCAGACCGACAGGACCTTAGACATCAATAGTATTTTCATTTAAAGAGGAGCCCCACCATCTATCGATGATGTGTGAACAACTACCTTTCACAGATAATTATTCTAAAAACCTCCAAAACAACAGCATTCAATAACGCAGGAGCTAGTCCATTCGTCACGAAAGTAAACGAAATGCTACCACAGATATAATTTGAATTTCAGACTTGACTTGAAATTAAACACGATTTTTTTTTACAAAAATGCGTAAGAGACTAAAAAAGCGAGTTTTTTCTCACAAATAGTGCAGAAAAATTCACTATCACTTGATAATTTTGCCTTAAAGGCATCTTAACGTAATAAAATA
Source organism: Agarivorans sp. D1326 (assembly GCF_056958115.1). Lineage (NCBI taxonomy): Bacteria > Pseudomonadati > Pseudomonadota > Gammaproteobacteria > Alteromonadales > Alteromonadaceae > Agarivorans > Agarivorans sp. D1326. Next base: position 231,667 of record NZ_JBTWEN010000002.1, read on the forward strand.
ACGTAATTTGTAAACCATTTTAAAGCATCATGTTGCTGAAAACGCTACCGAGAGTTACAAAAGAAAGCGATCTAACATTTACCTACAAAAAAGCCAGCGATAGACGCTGGCTTTTAGCTAAGGGTTTGCCCTTTAAGCTACATCAAACTCACGTTGTAGCGGCGGCATAACTTGTTTCTTACGGCTAACTACACCTGGAAGGTCGATAACAGAACCTTCAATGGTTCCACCTAAGGTAGAAGCAACCAGTGCAGCTTCATCACTACAAATTAAGCCAGTAGAGTTTAGGGTAGTGATATCGGTTAACAGTACAAGAGCTGTGTGGTAGTTGTTTGCTTGTTTAAGCGCAACTAAGGCGGTTTCTAGTTCATCTAAACGAGCTAGTACCGGTTTTACTGAAGTAAGTTCTAATTGAGCAATGGCAAATTGTTTACCATTAATCTCATAAACTTTTTGATCTCTTAGTACTAACTCATCCGCAGGCACCGACGCCACATCAGATTTTGCTGCAAATTGCTCGTCTGCAAATGCATCAATATCTTCAACACCAGCGAGTAAAGCTAAGGCTTCTGCAGCTTCACGATCAACTGGTGTAAATGTTGGAGAGTTAAATTTAACTGTATCGCTTAAGATAGCGCCTAACATTAGGGTAGCGGCTTCTTTACTAGGCGTAATATTAGCGGCTTGATACATGCTATAAACAATAGTACAGCTACAACCTACAGGGCGGATCCAACACTCTAAAGGTTCTGCAGTAGTGATATCACCAAGTTTATGGTGGTCAACGATACCGCGGATGTTAGCTTTTTTTGCGTCTTTTGGCGCTTGCCCCCAATCAGAGTAATCAATTAGCCAAACATCTTCGCCAGCGATCTCTGTGCGCACTTCTGGCGCAGCAAAACCAATTTTGTCTAAGAGAAATTTGGCTTCAGGATTAGGTTCACCTTGAGCAATCGCAGTTGCTGATGTGCCTTGCTTGGTTAATAACTCTGCTAACGATATTGCACCGGCAATACTGTCACAGTCTGGATTAGTATGTCCTAAAACTAACATCTGTTATCCGTCTCTCTTAATCGTTGAATGGTTTAGGCAAACTGCCCTGTTAATGCGCTGATCATAGGGCTATGTGATAGCGAGTGCAATACTAAGGAAGGTTTAAGCTTGTTGATTATTTCTCTTAATCAAAGCAATTTTGTTAAGTAGTTGAGCGTCTTAGGAAATTATTCGATGATAATTTGGTGAGGCTAAGCCCACTTTTAGATGGCGGATTTGATTTTATTTGTAAAAAAACTCGTTATACTACAATTTCGTTTTACATAACTTAACGAACTAACTCAGTCATAACGGAGTGAAAAAATGAATCAGCCGAGCACGATAAACTATAGCGCTGCATCGAAACTGGAAACAAATAAGGTATTGCGTAACACCTACGCCTTACTTTCGATGACCTTGTTTACCAGTGCCATTGCAGCATTCTTTGCAGTAGTCGCCGGAATTGGTAGCCTGGCATCTATTGGTATGATGGTTGCCGCCATGGTAATCGTATTCTTCGTTCTACCTAAAAGTATCAACTCTTCTATGGGTTTGGTTTGGACTTTTGTATTCACTTCATTAATGGGCGCCTCTTTAGGTCCGTTGCTTAGTGCTTACCTCCAATTCCCACAAGGTCCTGCTATTGTAATGCAAGCCCTTGGCATGACAGGCTTAATTTTCTTTGGTTTGTCTGGTTACGTGCTAACCACTAAGAAAGACTTCTCTTTTATGAGCGGTTTCTTAATGGCAGGCCTAATCGTTGTTGTAGTTAGCATGTTGCTTAACTTGTTTTTGCAAATCCCAATGCTTAGCCTAGCCATTAGTGGTGCAGCAGTACTGTTGTTTTCTGGCTTCATTCTTTATGATACCAGCAACATTCTAAACGGTAATGAAACCAACTACATACGTGCAACAATTTCAATGTACTTAAATGTATTTAACATTTTTGTTCATTTGCTAAGCATTTTAGGTTTCTTAAACGACGACTAAGCTATACAGCTAAAGGACTATTACGCCCTGTTCTTACAGGGCGTTTTTATTTATGGTACTTAATTTTAAACTAGATGCTTCCAAACTTAATTGGACCATAGCCTGTAAAGCCGCTGGTTTGGCCATGTTTATTCTCAGCCTAGGTTTGGTATTTAATTTAGACTTCGCTTTAACTGCAACACTTGGCGTGGTTGCAGCAGGACTTGCAGACAGCCCAGACTTTTATCAACATCGCCTGCAAAGCACCTTGTTGATGATGGCGAGTTTTTCCCTAGCCAGCATCTCAGTTACTTTACTGTTTCCCCTTCCCTGGCTATTTGCCATTGGCTTATTTTGTTCTAGCTATCTATTCATGCGCATGCCAGTGCTTGGGCAAAAGTACGGTGCAATTTCCCTATGTTCATTGATCATCGCTATATATACGATGCTTGGTTACAACACCTACGAAAACCCCTGGCTGCAACCATTTTGGCTAGTGATAGGTGCTTTGAGTTACGCCCTACTCTCATTGCTTATTAATGCCCTATATCCAACCCGCTGGTTAGACAGACAGCTAGACCAAATATTTAAACAGATTAGTCTTTATCAATTAACTAAGACCCGTTTATTTCAACGCGAAGCAAACATCACCGATATACAAGTAAAGCTAACGGCTCAGAGCGCTGACATTGCAGAGCAATTGGGCGTTATTCGCCATGGATTATATGTTTACCAGCAGCGTAACAAACAGCATGTGGGTTCCAGCCAAATGGACCGATTTTTTAAAGCACAGCTACTGCATGAGCGCTTAAGCTCCTCACATTTAGACTACCAACGCTTACAACGAGTATTGCCAAGAACCTTACTAGCCGACACTAGAACAGTGTTAGTTAAGATCGCACGGGTTATTGGCGCAAAGCACCTCGATGCAAGCGCAGAGAAAGAATTAATATCCGCTGTCGATGATTTAGAAACAGCACGGGCAAATCTAAAAGACGTTCCACCCCGCTTTGCCTATATGCTGAAAAATTTGCATAAGGTGATCAGCTTATGCTTTAACGAACAGCATTTCCCCGAACCAGAACAAAGCTTCTCACCATTTACTCGAATATCGGTAAAACAATACCTGTCTCAGGCTGCTGATATCAGCCTAAGTATCAATCGCCATGCCTTGCGAATGGCCACGCTAATGCTACTTGCCTATGGATTAATCCAATTGTCTGGCGATGAACATGCCTACTGGCTAATGCTTAGTTGTTTACTAGTGGTAAAACCTAATTATCACGATACTAAAAAACGCGTAGATAAAAGAGTATACGGCACCATAGTTGGAGTTGGCTTCGCAGCGGCCTTGAGCTACTTACGCCTACCCGACATAGCACTAACATCATTAATCCCTGGTTTAGTGCTGTTATTCTTTTTGTTCTTTCACCTTAATTACGCCATTTCGGTTGCCATGATTACGGTGTTTGTAGCCATCTCTCTCGATCTTCAAGGCTACCCAGCTAACGAAGCATTGATAGTGCGTACCTTAGTAACAGTAATTGGTGCCTTAATGGCAATGGCAGCACTTCGTTACCTGTGGCCCGATTGGCAACACAAACAAAGCAGAAAAATAATTAGTCAATTGTTTGCTAACACTGCTAATTATCAAACCGCTATTTTTAACCAATATTTTAATGGCGATGTTGAAGAAACCACTAATTTTCGATTAAGTCGTTACCACGCTTATCAAAGCGAAGCAGAGCTAGTTCGACATTGGCAATACATGCTAGCAGAACCTAGCCACAAGCAGCGTTTATCTCCAGACTTATATCAGCTAGTTGGTTTAAGCCATCACTTGTTATCGCACTTGTCTGCATTATCAACACACCGCACTGAACTACAATCCAATCAAGCGGCCGAGCGCTTGGCCTGTTTGGGCGAATTGATTCAAAGCGAATTACAATTGATGCATGATTACTTGTTACTAAAGGGGCCACATCGACCCATAGTGCAAGCAAACAACGATGCATTTACCCGAGCAATTAACCAACTTCTTCCCCAGTTAGTCGGCAACGAACTGTTGATTGCTTATCAACTGCAATTAATCGGCAAAGACTTAAAGAAAATTCGCCAACTACTGGTAAATGGTAAGTGGTAAACTAGCCACAAGATAAAGAAAGGCACAAAGTACACAATGATTGAATTTAACGGCCAGCAATTTGAAACCGATAAAAATGGTTATTTAGTCGACTTAAACAGTTGGTCGGAAGACCTAGCAGCGCATATAGCCCAGCTAGAAGAAATAGAAATGAGCGAAGCCCACTGGGAAGTGGTGAGGTTTGTTCGCAACTTCTACTTAGAGTTTAATACTTCCCCGGCCATGCGAGCCTTAGTTAAAGCGATGGCCAAAAAGTTTGGTCCAGAAAAAGGTAATAGCCGTTACTTGTATAAACTATTTCCGCAAGGCCCAGCAAAACAAGCCACTAAAGTTGCCGGGTTGCCTAAACCAGTAAAGTGTATTTAGCACTTGATTTACATATAAAAAAAGCGCCTAAAGGCGCTTTTTTCTTTTAAGGATTACTTAAACCGTAATGGTTTCTAAACCGCCCATATAAGACTGCAATACTTCTGGAACCTTGATGCTGCCATCGGCGTTTTGGTAGTTCTCTAATATTGCCACCAAAGTACGGCCTACTGCCAAACCAGAACCATTTAGTGAGTGCAGTAACTCAGGCTTTTTAGCGCCAGCAGCACGAAAACGTGCTTGCATGCGACGAGCCTGGAAATCTTCGCAGTTAGAGACTGAAGAGATTTCACGGTAAGCGTTCTGAGCCGGTACCCACACTTCCAAATCGTAGGTTTTTGTTGCACCAAAGCCCATGTCACCTGTACACAGCGTTACAACGCGGTAAGGAAGTTTAAGCTTTTGAAGGATATTTTCAGCATGTTGGCGCATCTCTTCTAATGCTTCGTAAGATTTCTCTGGGTGAACCAGTTGCACCATTTCCACTTTGTCGAACTGGTGTTGGCGGATCAAACCACGGGTATCACGGCCGTAAGAGCCTGCTTCACTGCGAAAACACGGCGTATGGGCAGTCATTCGAATCGGCAATTCAGCCTCTTCCACAATGCTGTCACGTAACATGTTTGTTAGCGGTACTTCAGCAGTTGGTATTAAGCTCATACCAATGCCTTCTTCGGTCGCTGGCTGAGTATGGAACAAATCCTTGCCAAATTTAGGCATTTGACCAGTACCATATAAAGAGTCTGAGTTAACCAAGTAAGGCACGTACATTTCTTGATAACCATGCTCCTCGGTATGCGTATCTAACATAAACTGAGCGATTGCACGGTGTAACTTGGCAATCTTGCCTTTCATTACAATGAAGCGTGAACCACTAATTTTAACTGCATTAGCAAAATCTAGCCCTTGTAAGTCACTACCTACATCTACGTGGTCTTTAACCTCAAAATCAAAGCTTGGCAGCTCGCCCCAAGTATGTAATTCAACGTTTTCTTCTTCGTCTTTACCAATAGGTGCACTCGGATGAGGAAGATTAGGTAAAGTTAAAGCGTAATCTTTAATTTCTTCTAGCAGGTCATTAAGTTCGGCTTTAGCAGCGTCTAGCTTTTCGCCAAGCTGCCCTACTTCTGCCAAAAGTGGCGCTATATCTTCACCACGACCTTTAGCTTGTCCGATAGATTTGGAACGGGTATTACGCTCATTTTGTAGTTCTTGGGTACGAACTTGCAGCTCTTTACGACGACTCTCTAGCTCTGTCAATCGTGCTACATCTAGTTCAAATCCACGAGTCTTTAAGCGCTCTGCGGTGGTTTCTATTTCGCCGCGCAACAAATTAGCGTCTAACATTCAATAACCTACTTCCAATTCTTGTCGTTAATTAAAGGCAAAGCTCCTATTTAACCTACTGTAGTGAAGGTAGAATAAGCTTTGCTAATTATTTGGTTTCCAAAACTCGCTTATTATAAAGCAACTACTTACAGACACAATCGGGCTGTAGGCTGGATTGAGTAATAAACTGAAAATAGTGTTGTTTATTGTTGGCTATTGCGCTTGTTGGTCTAAATTACGCAGGTATTCAAGCTTTTCAGCAATCTGCTTTTCTAAACCACGAGGCTCTGGATGGTAGAACTGATAGCCAAATAAAGGGTCTGGAAGATATTGTTGACCAGCGGAATATGCATTAGGTTCGTCGTGAGAATAGCGGTACTCTGCGCCATAACCTAGTTCCGCCATTAGCTTGGTTGGCGCATTTCTCAAATGCACAGGCACCTCGGCATCGCCGAACTCTATTGCTGCAAGCCTAGCTGCTTTAAAAGCGGTATACACCGCGTTACTTTTAGGCGCACAGGCCAAATAAACCACAGCTTGAGCTATCGCCCGCTCCCCTTCGGCTGCGCCTACTCGGGTAAAGCAGTCCCAGGCGCTTACAGCAATTTGCATCGCGCGGGGATCGGCATTACCCACGTCTTCAGAGGCAATAGCTAAACAGCGTCGCGCTACCGATAGAGGGTCACCACTAGCTTCCAAAATTCGACAGTACCAAAACAATGCAGCATCGGGCGATGAACCACGGATAGATTTATGTAGGGCTGACATCAAATCGTAGAACTTATCGCCGCCTTTATCTATATGACTATAACGCTCTCCAGCAACTTGCTTGAGAAGAGCAAAACTTAGCTGTTTCTGCTGACCTTCGCCCTCAGCCAATTCACTCATCATTTCTAACAAGTTTAAGGCGCGGCGTGCATCCCCACTAACTAATGTGGAAAGCGCTTCTAATACACCTTCTTCAAAATTTAGTGTGTGTTGCTTTAGCAACTCATCTTCGTTAATTGCCCGATTCAACAGTTGTTGAATAGCCTCGCAGTCTAAAGCGCGTAATACATAAGTTTTGGCCCGTGATAATAAGGCGTTATTAAGTTCGAAAGACGGATTTTCGGTAGTTGCGCCAATAAAGATAACAGTGCCGTTCTCAACATACGGTAAAAACGCATCTTGTTGGCTTTTGTTAAAGCGATGAACCTCATCAACAAACAAAATGGTGCGACGACTAACCTGTTTGTTTTGCAGAGCGCGGTCAATAGCGGCGCGTACTTCTTTTATCCCCCCGGTTACGGCTGAGATCTTTTCTACTTCCGCATCGGCATACAAGGCGGCTAATTCTGCAATGGTGGTTTTTCCTGTACCAGGAGGCCCCCAAAGAATCATCGAGTGCACCTGTCCAGATGAAATTGCTTTATGCAGAGGTTTGTCTGCGGCCAGAATGTGTTGCTGGCCGACATAATGCTCTAGTTTGCTGGGCCGCATTCTCGCAGCAAGAGGCCTAAAGTCGGCCTCAAAATTCAGCTCTAAGCTCATTAGCGTTGATCATCAATCATAGTGTTTTTAGGGATCTCAAACTTAAACAGTTTTTCACTAAAGCTTGGGTTGGCTTTAAACCCTTGAAGATCAAATTGACTACGCTGTCCGGTACTTTCAATAATATCAAAGCGAGAAATACTATTATCAGCATTTAGCTTTACCCAAAAAGCAGCTTGTAGTGGGTCATTTTTAGACTTAACTAAAAACCCTTGTTGCTGTTTTTCTACCTGATAATTTTGCCAGCTTTCGCTGCGGTCATCTGCCAACAAGATGAATGGTGATTGATTGATGGCTTCACTCGCATCCATAATCGTTACTTGCTCAACAAACGGACTGTAATACCAAATGGTTGAGCCATCAGACACAATCATATCTTGCTCGGGCATCACTTGTTGCCAGTTTAATTTAGCAGGACGGGCTAAACTTAGCTTGCCTTCGGCTTCATGGATGCTTACGCCATCAGCATCTATCACGGTTTGTTTAAACTGCGCTTGAAACCCTTTTAAATCGGCAAGATGCGTTCTTAGCTCGTTAGCGGCGTCATTGGCAAATGCTTGAGCAGATAACAAAGCCGCAAAACTTATACTTAATAATTTCTTCATCTTTTCTCTTAATCAATTCTCACTGGAGGCGGCGCGATAACTTCTCGGTTACCGTTATGACCTGGTGCACTAACAATGCCCTGAGCTTCCATTTGCTCAACGATTCGAGCGGCGCGGTTATAACCAATTTTAAACTTACGCTGTACGCCAGATACCGAGCCACGGCGCGTTTCTGTAACGTGCATAACAGCTTGATCAAACAAAGCATCTAACTCTTCATCAGACTCTGCTACTTCACCTGGTAGCATAGCATCGGGACCAGCCTCACCATTTAATATTTCATCAATGTAATCTGGCTCGCCACGTTCTTTCCAAGCCGATACCACAGCATGTACTTCGTGATCGTCCACAAAAGCGCCGTGAACACGGGTTGGCACACCAGTGCCTGCCGGCAAATAAAGCATATCTCCCATGCCTAGCAAGGTTTCAGCGCCTTGTTGATCTAAAATGGTACGTGAATCAATACGGCTAGAAACTTGGAATGCCATACGAGTTGGAATATTCGCTTTAATTAGACCGGTAATAACATCTACCGATGGTCGCTGAGTAGCTAACACCAAATGAATACCTGCCGCACGGGCTTTTTGTGCAATACGTGCAATTAACTCTTCAACTTTTTTACCCACAATCATCATCATGTCGGCAAATTCGTCAATGATGACCACAATATGGGGTAGTTTTTCTAAGGTTGGCGCAGTTTCAGCCATACTGTCTTCGGGCTTCCACAATGGATCAACAATTGGGTTGCCGGACTCAATAGCATCTACCACTTTTTGGTTGAAGCCTTTAAGGTTTCGCACACCCATTGCAGACATTAACTTGTAGCGCCTTTCCATTTCGCCGACACACCAACGTAAAGCATTCGCCGCTTCTTTCATGTCGGTAACAACTTCAGACAACAAATGAGGAATACCCTCGTAAACTGAAAGCTCCAACATTTTGGGGTCGATCATAATCATCCGAACATCTTCTGGTGTTGATTTATACAGAAGACTCACAATCATTACGTTTACGCCCACCGACTTACCAGAACCAGTAGTGCCTGCAACTAACAAGTGAGGCATTTTTGCCAAATCAGCGACCACCGGTTGACCGGCGATATCTTTGCCTAACACCATAGCTAAAGGCGACTTTGACTGATGGAAGGTACTGCTATCAATAACTTCGCTAAGATAAACAATCTCACGATAACGGTTAGGCAATTCTAATCCAATCACCGACTTACCAGGTATCACTTCCACTACCCGCACACTAATAGCAGACAACGCGCGCGCTAAATCTTTAGACAAGTTAGTAATTTTGCTAACTTTAACACCTGGGGCTAAATCGAGCTCAAAACGGGTAATTACTGGGCCAGGATGAACGGCAACTACTGATGCTTGAATATTAAAATCAAGCAGCTTTGCTTCAACCAAACGAGAAACTTGCTCTAATTCTTCTGGTGAAATTGGGTTAGCTTTTTTGTCGGGTCTATCCAACAAATTCATATCAGGTAAACGGCTTAACCTTGGTTGAGCAGGTTTTACCGGCGCTGCGGGTTTAGCGGCAGGCGGTTTAGCCACAGCGACAGTTTCACCGTCAAAGGGAATATCTGGCATGGGCTCAGGTGCAGTATCATCGATAATCACACTTGGTGGATCAATCGCTTCGTCTTCGTAAGCAAATTCAATATCTTCTTTTGCCTGTGATAACTCTGCTTCAAAGTCACTGTCCATGGAGAAACTAGGCTCAACAGCAACAGAGGTTTCTGGCTCTGAGTAAACAGTTTGCTTGAGCGTTGGCTCTTGATATGTATTTTGCTCTTCAACAAAATCCTGTTGAAGTTTAGCATCACCTACAGATAAATCACTTTGAGCAGGTTCTTGTGACGAAGACTCATTAGCAAAATCCCTCATAAGAACGTCTTGCTCTAACTCGCGCTGTTTTTTATTACGTAAACGTTCAGGAAAACTCACTATTGCGCGGTAAGCTGAGTTAAGGCCTCCACCAAGTTGCTCTACAAACTGAACCCAAGACTGACCGGTAAACAAGGTAATACCACCGGCAAAAACGGCTAATAAAATAATGCTAGTGCCAAGCAAGCCAAACACTGGAATCATTAGCTGAGTGAAGATATCTCCCACTAAGCCTCCTGAAGAAAAGAAATGAAAATCATCAATATGAATGCTCGCTAGCGTGGTTAAGCTAACGAAGGTGAATACAAAGCCAATTAACCTTAGACCTAAGGTGAAGAAGTTTACTTGGGCTACAGGACAGGGACGCCAAAACAAGGCCCAAGCCAACAAACCACAAATAAACGGCATGCTATAAGCCATAAAACCAAAACTAAACAACAGTAAGTCGGCAAACCAAGCACCAGAACTTCCCGCTGCATTAGCAATACTTTGCTGACCAGCAGTTTGCGACCAACTAGGATCGCTCGGATTAAAACTTAATAAGGCTACCATTAGGTAAACACCTAAAGCGCCCATTGCGATGGCACACACTTCCGCAATTCGAGCAAAGCCAGACAATTTGCTGTCTGTAGTATCTGTCACAAGCGTTCCCTTGAACTAAAAATATCCAATAATTATTCTGTTTGTCTAAAAACAAAACAAGCGGCTATAGCCGCTTGTTTAACTTTATCAAAAATGAATTGGAGGGGGAAACGACTCCGTTAGTTTTTGATAACTAGTCGATTACTCTGCTTCACTTCTTCCATCACTACGTAAGTACGGGTGTCGTTAACACCAGGTAGGCGCAACAAGGTTTCACCTAACAACTTACGGTAAGCAGACATATCTGCTACGCGGGTCTTTAATAGATAATCAAAATCACCTGACACTAAGTGACATTCTTGAATTTCTTCAAGCTGTTGCACAGCATGATTAAATTGTTCGAATACGTCAGGAGCACCGCGATTCAACGTGATTTCAACAAAAACCAGTAGCGAAGCGTCTAAGTATTGAGGGTTTAGAATAGCAGTGTAACCAGTAATGTAACCTTGGCGCTCTAAACGTCTAACCCTTTCTAGACAAGGTGTAGGGCTAAGGCCTACACGTTTTGAAAGTTCCACATTCGATATGCGGCCATCTTTTTGCAACTCATTAAGTATGTTGCGATCAATACGATCCAGTTCCTTCATTGGTCGACCTTTTGCTTCCATTAATGGTGATACGATTGTTGTCCCTAAGCACACCTAGTTGTGCTGACTTTTTATGCATTAATACTTGAGGTAATTGCATAAATTATGTGAATATCCTTTCACACATAAATAAGTCATTCCAAGCGAGATGCAGAGCTAAAACCCAAGCCAATAGACTTTTTTAAACTTTTGTCTTATCCCTGAGCATTATTTATTCCACAAAATGCACGGACTATCAAGTAAAAAGCCGAATTAAAGGCTAGATAAATACGCATATCCATATAAAGTTTTATTATTTGGTAGGAATAACGAAGCCTATTATGCTGTGTCCAACAAACTTCTACTTTGTATAAAGCGCACTTTTTTCGCTTTATTACGCTTGATTTCGGATTTTGTACCCTCATATATCAAGCAAGAACTTTAAGGAATTGTAGCAATCATGAGCAATGCAAAACACCACAAACTAATTATCCTAGGCTCTGGCCCAGCAGGTTACACTGCAGCTGTATATGCGGCGCGCGCCAACTTAAACCCAGTGCTTATTACCGGCATTCAGCAAGGCGGTCAGCTGACCACAACCACTGAAGTTGAAAACTGGCCAGGTGATGCAGAAGGTTTAACAGGCCCTGCCCTAATGGAGCGTATGCAAGCTCACGCTGAGAAATTTGAAACCGAGATTGTATTTGACCATATCAACGAAGTTGATTTCAAAGAGAAGCCATACAAGCTTAAAGGCGATAGCGGTGAATACACTTGTGATGCGTTGATTATTGCAACTGGTGCATCAGCCAAATACTTAGGCCTACCTTCAGAAGAAGCGTTTAAAGGTAAAGGGGTTTCCGCTTGTGCTACTTGTGATGGTTTCTTCTACCGTAACCAAAAAGTAGCAGTTGTTGGCGGTGGTAACACGGCTGTTGAAGAAGCCTTGTACTTATCAAACATTGCGTCTGAAGTGCACTTAATTCACCGTCGTGAAGAGTTCCGCAGTGAAAAAATCCTCACTAAGCGTTTAATGGATAAAGTAGCTAACGGCAACATCGTATTGCACTTAAACCAAACTCTAGATGAAGTGTTAGGCGATGAAATGGGTGTGACCGGTGTACGTACTAAGAACGTACAAGATGGCACAAGCAAAGATATCGATGTTATGGGTGCCTTTATTGCTATTGGTCACCAACCAAACACCGGTATATTTGAAGGCCAATTAGAGATGAAAGATGGTTATCTAACTATCCAGTCTGGTACCGAAGGCAATGCAACTCAAACCAGCATTCCTGGTATTTATGCCGCTGGAGATGTAGCCGACCACATCTACCGTCAAGCCATTACCTCTGCTGGAGCAGGTTGTATGGCGGCCTTAGATGCTGAGCGATACTTAGACAGCCTAAACGACTAAGTAATAAATGAGCCGGTTGTAAAACCGGCTTTTTTATATCAACAATCGTTTTAATATTGATATACTTAATAGAGACATTGTAAAAGCTATAAGTGCCTGTGCAACCAGTATTCCTAGAACTAAATCGCCCCTTCCCTTCTCCAAATAATGCCTTAGACGATCCTAATGGTTTGTTAGCCATTGGCGCAGATCTTAGTCCACGAAGATTAATCGCAGCCTACGATAACGGTATTTTTCCTTGGTTTAGTGATGACCAACCCGTTTTATGGTGGAGCCCAAATCCTCGAATAGGCCTAGACCTATCCTTGCATACCGTAAATAAAAGCATGCAAAAATTCATGCGTAAAACCTCGTTACAAGTTAGCGTGAATCGTGACTTTTCACAGGTTATTAAAGGTTGTGCAGCCTTACGCACTGATGAAACATGGATAAACTCAGACATGATTAAGGCCTATATTGCCTTACATCAACTGGGTCGAGCTCATTCAGTAGAGGTTTGGAAAAATGATGAGTTAGTGGGTGGATTATACGGCGTTCTCGTTGGAAAGGTATTTTGTGGTGAGTCAATGTTTCATACCGAAACTAACGCATCTAAACTGGCTTTTCACAGTTTTTGTCACCACTTTAAACAACATGGCGGCGTATACATCGATGGGCAAGTTGAGAATCCCCACCTGATAAGTTTAGGTATGCAAGCTATCGAAAGAGAAAACTTTTTAGATTTACTTTGTAAGCACAAAGATGACCAGGTAAATGTCAACTGCTGGCACCAACAGGAAATCTTTTAATGCAACTACCAGTAGGTTTGAGCCAAGTAAACAATTGCCCTTACTTAGATGAACAACAAGAGCAGTTGTGCTTTTTACTGTGTGATGATGAACAAAAATCAGCCTACTACTCACAATTGTTGGAGCTCGGCTTTCGACGCAGCGGCAATGAGATATACCGCCCAGCTTGCAGCGCCTGTAATCAATGCCAATCATTAAGAGTTAAAGTGGCTGACTTTAGCCCTAGCAAATCTCAAAAACGAATTCTAAACAAAGCCAAGCAGCTTACACTTCATTGGCACCACCAACTAAATCAAGATGACTATCAACTTTATGCCCGCTATATCGAAGCACGGCATAAAGAAGGCAGCATGTACCCACCAAATGAAAAAGCCTTCTTCGAATTTTTACAATGCGATTGGTCGAGCACTCAATATCTAAAATTATTTCATGATGAACAATTAGTCGCGGTGTGTGTTACCGATGTTTTCTCAAAGGCATTAAGTGCTGTTTATACATTCTTCGATCCAAACTTAGATAAACTCTCGTTAGGGAATCTAGCGGTTTTAATGCAAATTCACCAAGCTAAACAGCAAGGCAAAGACTGGTTATATTTAGGTTACCAGGTGGATGAGTGCAGAAAAATGAACTACAAACGGAACTATTTGCCACATCAACGATTTATTAACAGTAAATGGCAATAGATTTAGAGGATAAACTTTACACAAGGCAGTAAATCTGGCATCCTCCCTGCGTTTTTATAAGTGCGTGTCAAACAGAGGACTCAATGGCGAAAGAAGACAATATTGAAATGCAAGGCACAGTGTTAGACACCTTGCCTAACACAATGTTCCGTGTAGAACTAGAAAACGGACATGTTGTTACTGCCCACATTTCTGGAAAAATGCGTAAAAACTACATCCGCATTTTGACCGGAGATAAAGTTACGGTTCAATTAACACCGTACGACTTGTCAAAAGGGCGCATTGTTTTCCGCGCGCGCTAATCCGCAATTGTTGTATACAACAATTAAAAAGCCAGCTAATAGCTGGCTTTTTTGATTGTAGTTACAGTACTAATTAAACTTCAGCAACTTCATCTTCATATTGAAAATCTAGCTTGCCGTCTTTGATACCAACATCTACGTGCCCACCATCATTCAAGCGCCCAAACAATATTTCGTTCGCTAATGGTTTACGAAGTTGTTCTCGAATAACTCGAGACATTGGTCTTGCACCCATAGCTTTGTCGTAACCTTGTTCAGACAACCACAAGCGTGCTTCGGCATTTACTTCCATTGACACGCCGTTAGCGTCGAGCTGAGCTTGCAGTTCAACAATAAATTTATCCACGACTTGCTCGATAATGGTTTCATCTAAGTGATTGAACCAAATAATGTTATCTAAGCGGTTTCTAAACTCAGGAGCGAAGATGCGATTGATTTCATCCATGGCATCAAAACTCATGTCCTGCTCTTTAAAACCAATAGCAGAGCGTTGAGTTTCTTTAACCCCGGCGTTACTAGTCATAACCAAGATTACGTTGCGGAAATCAGCATGGCGACCATTGTTATCGGTTAGCGTACCGTGATCCATTACTTGTAATAACAAGTTAAATACATCTTCGTGCGCTTTTTCAATTTCATCCAGCAACACCACACAATGTGGGTGCTTTAACACAGCATCTGTAAGTAAGCCACCTTGGTCGTAACCCACGTAGCCAGGAGGCGCACCAATCAAGCGAGAAACCGCATGGCGCTCCATATACTCAGACATATCAAAACGAATTAACTCTACGCCTAAGGCCTTGGCAAGTTGTTGAGTGACCTCCGTTTTACCTACACCAGTAGGGCCGGCAAACAAGAATGAACCCACAGGTTTTTGCTCTGCCCCTAAACCCGAACGATTCAAGCGAATGGCATCAACTAACACGTCGATGGCAGGGTCTTGACCAAACACCACCATCTTCAAGGTTTCATTTAAGCTACGCAGTGTTTCTCTATCAGAAGAAGATACCTTTGCTTCTGGAATACGAGCGATCTTAGCAACAATGGCCTCAATATCCCCTGCCCCAATGGTTTTCTTGCGGCGGCTAACTGGCAACATCCGCATGCTTGCACCGGCTTCATCAATCACGTCAATCGCCTTATCTGGCAAATGACGTTCGTTAATGTACTTAGCGGCAAGTTCAGCAGCACTGCGCATGGCTTGTTTGGTGTAACGTACATCGTGGTGAGCTTCGTAACGGCTTTTTAAGCCCAACAAAATCTTAGTGGTATCTTCAATTGTTGGCTCTACTACATCAACTTTTTGGAAGCGGCGTGCAAGTGCACGATCTTTCTCAAAAATTTGATTGTATTCTTGGTACGTAGTTGAACCCACACAACGTAATAAACCATTGCTTAACAAAGGTTTAATTAAGTTTGCTGCGTCTAATTGACCACCCGATGCTGCACCCGCACCAATGATGGTATGAATTTCATCGATAAACAAAATGGCGTTTTCGGCATTTTCAAGCTGCTTTAATAATGCTTTGAAACGTTTTTCAAAATCGCCACGGTATTTCGTCCCGGCTAGCAGCGATCCAATATCTAAGGAATAGATAGTGGCGTCTTTAATTACATCTGGCACATCTTCGTGAACAATCCGATAAGCTAAGCCCTCTGCAATAGCGGTTTTACCTACTCCGGCTTCCCCCACTAATAGTGGGTTATTTTTACGGCGTCGACACAATACTTGAATGGTGCGAGATAATTCTTTATCACGGCCAATCAGTGGATCGATTTTGCCTTTAAGCACTAAGTGATTAAGGTTGCTGGCAAAGCTTTCTAGCTGCTTAGTTTCTTCAGACTGAGCTTCGGTATCGGCAGGGCTTTGTTCAGCGCTAGGTTCTTCATCTTTACGAATGCCATGAGAGATAAAGTTAACCACGTCTAAACGGCTAATATCGGCCTTCTTAAGGAAATAAACGGCTTGGCTCTCTTGTTCGCTAAATATGGCAACCAAAACATTGGCACCACTTACTTCACTATTACCAGAAGATTGAACATGAAAAACGGCCCGTTGGAGAACCCGCTGAAAACCTAGGGTTGGTTGCGTCTCGCGCTCTCCATCGTCCTCAGGAATTACTGGGGTAGTTTGTTCAATGAAACTGCTTAACTCTTGGTTAAGCTGGTTGAGGTTAGCCCCACAAGCGACTAGGGCTTCCTTGGCGGCAGAGTTTTCTAATAAACCCAACAACAAGTGCTCTACCGTCATGAATTCGTGTTGTTGCTGTCTTGCTTCTTTAAACGCCTGGTTTAAAGTTTGTTCCAACTCTTTATTTAGCATGCATAGGCCCCCTAAAGACAATCAATACTACTTAGCTATGCTTTCTCCATAGTGCACATCAAGGGATGGTCATTTTGTTTGGCATAACTATTTACTTGTGCAGCTTTGGTTTCAGCTACTTCGGCCGTGAAAACCCCACAAACTCCTTTACCTTTGTAATGAATGGTAAGCATTATTTGGGTTGCTTTGTCCAAATCCATATTAAAATACAACTGCAACACCTCAATAACGAACTCCATTGGAGTATAGTCGTCATTATTTAAAACCACCTTATACATTGGTGGGGGTGCCGTCTCACTTTTTGCTTGTTTGGTTATTTCTTCTACATCTAACCAATCAGATAATTTGCTCATAAAAACTATAGTAGTAAAAACGCGTCTCTGTTCTCAACATAACCGCTTTGAGTTAACAAGGCTAGTAGAAAAGTACTCTGAAAACTTGACTGTAGTAAATATTTTACTAAATTGTTAAACAGCTGACTCAAAGTTGCGTCAAAAGTGACCAACTCGGTCAGTTTGGTAGATAAATTTAATAGGGATATGTCGTATGCCAAGCGGAACAGTTAAGTGGTTTAACAACGCAAAAGGATTTGGTTTTATTTGCCCGGATACAGGTGGAGAAGATATCTTCGCTCACTATTCGACGATTCAAATGGAAGGGTATCGCACCCTTAAAGCTGGCCAGCCAGTACAATTTGAAACTCAGCAAGGCCCCAAAGGTAGCCACGCAGTCAGCATTGTTTTCGACGACAGTCAAAACTAGCGCTCGCTGCAGCAGCTAAACAAAAAACCAGTCTTAACGACTGGTTTTTTATTGCGCGTTTGTAAATTTTCCAAACACAAAAAAGCCGATGGCTAAGCATCGGCTTTGTTCAAATAAAGCTAAGCCTAACGTAAGCTATCAATAACATCGTTAAACAAGGCACTTGGGCGCATTGCTGCAGCCGCTTTAGTGCTATCAGGCTGGTAGTAGCCGTTTAGGTCTACTGCAGGCCCTTGAGCGGCGTTTAGCTGCTCAACAATTTCAGCTTCTTGGCTTACTAACTTTTGCGCTACTTCAGCAAATATAGCTTTCAATTCTTGGTCATCATTTTGCTCTGCTAAGCACTGAGCCCAGTACAAACATAAGTAGAAATGACTACCACGGTTATCCAACTCTTTCACCTTACGTGAAGGCGATTTGTTTTCATCCAAGAAAGTACCAGTAGCGTTATCAAGCGTACTTGCAAGCACTGCCGCTTTAGCATTGTTAGTTACTTGCCCTAGGTGCTCTAAAGATGCAGATAGAGCTAAGAACTCACCTAAAGAATCCCAACGTAGGTGGTTTTCTTTTTCAAACTGCTGCACGTGCTTAGGCGCAGAACCGCCAGCACCAGTTTCGAACAAACCACCGCCGTTCATAAGCGGTACAATCGACAACATTTTAGCTGAAGTACCTAGCTCAAGAATTGGGAATAGATCGGTTAGGTAGTCACGTAGTACGTTACCCGTTACAGAAATAGTATCTAAGCCCTGCTTAACTCGCTCTAACGAGAATTGCGTCGCTTCGCTTGGAGCAAGTACTTTGATTTCTAAACCGCTAGTATCGTGTTCAGCTAAGTACTGCTCTACTTTACTAATGAGCTGTGCATCGTGAGCACGATTTGCGTCTAACCAAAATACCGCTGGAGTATTAGTTAAGCGAGCGCGGTTAACCGCCAGTTTCACCCAATCACGGATTGGTGCATCTTTAACTTGGCACATTCTGAAAATGTCGCCTTGCTTAACCGCTTGGCTAAGTACAACTTGGCCATTTTGGTCAACAACTTCAACGGTACCAGCAGCTGGTGCAGTGAAGGTTTTATCGTGTGAACCATACTCTTCAGCTTTTTGCGCCATTAAACCAACGTTAGCCACAGAGCCCATGGTCGTTGGGTTGAAAGCGCCATTTTCTTTACAGAAATCGATGGTTTGCTGGTAAACACTTGCGTAGCTGCGATCAGGGATAACCGCTTTCGTATCTTGTTGCTTGCCTTCTGCATTCCACATCTGGCCAGAAGCGCGGATCATTGCAGGCATCGACGCATCAATAATTACATCGCTTGGTACGTGTAAATTAGTGATGCCTTTATCTGAATCAACCATTGCTAGACCAGGGCGCTGCGCGTATACCGCATCAATAGCGGCTTTAATTTCTTCTTGCTTAGCAGCGTCTAACTGTTGAATTTTTGCATAAACATCACCTAAGCCATTGCTTACATCAACACCTAGCTCATCAAACAGCTCGCCGTACTTAGCAAATACATCTTTAAAGAATACTTTAACAACATGACCAAAGATGATTGGGTCTGATACTTTCATCATGGTTGCTTTCATGTGTAGCGAGAACAAAATGCCTTTGGCTTTAGCATCTTCGATTTCAGCTTCAATAAAAGAAGAAAGCTCTGCAACGTTTAGTGCAGCAGCATCAATTACTTCGCCTGCTAATACTGGAAAAGCTTCTTTTAAAGTAATGGTTTCACCAGCTTCAGTTTTTAACTGAATAGCTACAGAGCCAGCTTCTTGGATAGTGGCAGACACTTCGCTGTCGTAAAAATCACCTTGGCTCATGCTAGCAACATGGCTTAACGAATCTTTCGACCAAGCTCCCATTGAATGCGGATTGTTACGCGCGTATTGCTTAACAGAACCGGGTGCACGGCGATCAGAGTTACCTTCACGCAATACAGGGTTTACTGCACTACCTTTTACTTTGTCGTATTTGGCTTTAGCGTCACGCTCTTGATCATTGCTTGGCTCTTCTGGGTAATCTGGCAGCGCGTAACCTTGAGCTTGCAACTCTTTAATGGCCGCTTTTAGTTGCGGAACCGAAGCACTGATATTAGGCAGCTTGATAATGTTAGCTTCTGGCTTCTTAGCTAATTCGCCTAGCTCAGCTAAGGCATCAGAGATCTGTTGTTGCTCGGTTAAACATTCAGGAAAGCTAGCAATAATTCGGCCGGCTAAAGAAATATCACGGGTTTCTACATCAACACCAGCAGCATTAGTAAACGCTTGTACAATAGGTAGCAGTGAATACGTAGCTAAGGCTGGCGCTTCGTCCGTTAAGGTATAAATAATCTTTGACGTCATGTCGGTCCCTAAAAGTTGTGGTTGCTCTCGCAATGGCTGCCATTTTTATACAAATGATCGAGTCTGCGAGGTGGTTAGCAAACAATAAAAAACTACAAAGTTTGTTTACTTATCTACTCACCGTCCAATAATTCGGCCAAAATAATAAACCATTTACAAACGCTTTAACATTGTTTTACTAGTGGTACATCCATTAGATGTTACAATTGCCGCCATGAATAAGTTTGCAAAACCCCAACAGTCGCGTCGTTTTAAACGAAAGGCTGAGACCAAATCAGTTAAACCGTTCAATGGCCCGCGCCGTTTAGTTCTGTTCAACAAACCCTTCGACGTACTTAGCCAGTTTACCGATGGACAAGGCAGAGCTACCTTAAAAGACTTTGTCGACATTCCCGATGTATATGCTGCCGGCCGGTTAGATAGAGATAGTGAAGGCTTATTGCTGTTAACAAACGACGGAAAACTGCAACATAAGCTTGCCAACCCTAAAGCTAAAACCGCAAAAACCTACTGGGTGCAAGTTGAAGGCGCGCCAAAGGATGCTGATTTGGAGCCCTTGCGTAAAGGCATAGAGCTAAAAGACGGCCCCTGTTTACCGGCCAAAGTAGCGCTTATGGATGAACCAAATTTATGGCCACGCAATCCACCAGTTCGAGAGCGTAAATCCATTCCAACAACTTGGTTAAGCATTAGCATTAAAGAAGGCCGAAATAGGCAGGTTCGCCGCATGACAGCAGCTATTGGCTTCCCCACCCTACGCTTGGTTCGCTATCAAATTGGTCGCTATACCTTAGATGGAATAGACAACGGCAGTTACCAACAATTAGTAGGCGAAGACCTCTCCTAGAACGACATGCTGAAATGCTGTTTTCGTCACAGTTTTTCTGGTAGAATTCGCCGCAAATTTTTCCCAACAAGTTAGCATGAACTCAAACAACACTAAAAAAGTGATTGTCGGTATGTCCGGCGGCGTTGACTCTTCCGTTTCAGCCTACTTGCTTATTCAGCAAGGCTATCAGGTTGAAGGTCTTTTTATGAAGAACTGGGAAGAAGACGACAACAGCGAATACTGTGCAGCGGCAGAAGATTTAGCCGACGCTCAAGCTGTGTGTGACAAATTAGGTATAAAGCTACATACCATTAACTTCTCAGCAGAATACTGGGATAACGTATTTGAACACTTCTTAGAAGAGTACAAAGCGGGTCGCACGCCTAATCCAGACATTATGTGTAACAAGGAAATTAAGTTTAAGGCATTTTTGGAATTTGCCGCAGAAGAATTGTCTGCCGACTACATCGCCACTGGCCACTATGTGCAGCGCCGTTTTCAAGACGGACACTGGCAAATGCTGCGCGGCCTAGACAGCAATAAAGATCAAAGCTACTTCTTGTATACGCTAGAAGAAAAGCATATCGCGCAAACACTCTTCCCAGTAGGTGAAATAGAAAAGCCAGAAGTGCGCCGCATTGCCGAAGAACAAGGCCTTATCACCGCCAACAAAAAAGACTCCACCGGGATTTGCTTTATTGGCGAGCGTAAGTTTACTGACTTCCTAGCCCAATACCTACCAGCTCAACCGGGTGATATTGAAACCTGTGAAGGCAAAGTAATTGGTAAGCACCAAGGTTTGATGTACCACACTCTGGGCCAACGTAAAGGTTTAGGCATTGGCGGCACCAAAGACGGTGACGAAACGCCTTGGTACACCGTAGATAAAGACATTGAGCGCAACGTGCTGATTGTTGGCCAAGGGCACGATCACCCTCGCCTAAAGTCACGCGCACTTATTGCGGGCCAATTACATTGGGTAGACCGCAAAACCATCACCGAAAAACTACGTTGTAGCGTTAAAATTCGTTACCGCCAGCAAGACGTTGCCTGCACCATTATCCCGCGTGAAAACGACGAGATTGAAGTGGTATTCGATGAGCCGCAAATAGCGGTTACTCCAGGACAATCAGCAGTATTTTATCTAAACGAAGTATGTTTAGGCGGCGGTATCATTGAACAAAAGATTGGCCTATAGCCTATGAGCAATGCAATCAACGACCGCGTTATCGCTTTTGCTGGGATCTGCCAAGCCGCTAAACTGGTGCAAGACGTAGCCAGAACCAGCAACTGCGACGAAGCAGGTTTAAAAACCAGCTTAGGTAGTATTCTAATTACCAACCCCAACGAAACGGTTGAGGTATTTGGTTCCCTAGAGCAACTTAAGCTAGGCCTAGGTGTAATGAGCGGCCAACTGAGCAACCAACAAGAAAAACGTAACGCCGAAATCACGCGTTACCTAGTTAGCTTGTTAGCCCTAGAGCGCCGTTTAAATAAACGCCCAGACTTAATGAACATGATGGGCGAACGTATTGGCCAACTAGATAGACAACTACAGCATTTTGATTTACTCGACCAACAAGTACTGGGCGGAATTGCCGACATTTACAGCGACATTATTAGCCCGCTTGGTCCGCGTATTCAAGTAGCCGGAAACGTGAGTTACTTACAGCAACCAGTAGTACAACACAAAGTTCGCGCGCTCCTGTTAGCCGGTATTCGCGCCAGCGTATTGTGGCGCCAGTTAGGCGGCCAACGACGCCAGCTACTGTTTTCACGTAAAAACTACTTGCAGCAAACAACACAACTTTTACACACCATTGATTAGTTAATTTAGGAGATCACCATGGAACTGTCGGCCTTGACAGCCATTTCCCCGATAGACGGACGCTACGGGGATAAAACTTCTGAACTACGTAGTATTTTTAGCGAGTTTGGCTTAATTAAATACCGCGTACGAGTAGAAATTCGTTGGTTACAAAAACTTGCTCAACAGCAAAACATTGCTGAAGTACCAAGCTTCTCTCCTGAAGCTATCGCATTTCTAGATAGCATTAACGACAACTTTAGCGAAGCAGACGCTGCACGCGTTAAAGAAATTGAACGTACCACTAACCACGACGTAAAAGCGGTTGAATACTTCTTAAAAGAAAAAGTAGCGGCAAATGCTGAGCTTGATGCAGTATCAGAGTTCATCCACTTTGCTTGTACTTCTGAAGACATTAACAACCTTTCACACGCGTTAATGCTTAACGAAGCGCGTAACGAAGTATTAGTGCCTTACCTACAAAAGCTTATTGATTCAATCACCGAGCTAGCAAAAGAGCTACGTGCAACCCCGCTACTTTCACGCACCCACGGCCAACCGGCTTCGCCAAGCACCATGGGCAAAGAAATGGCTAACGTAGTTGCTCGTTTACGTCGCCAGCTTAAGCAAATTGAAGCAGTTGAAGTACTGGGTAAAATTAACGGAGCCGTAGGTAACTACAACGCCCACATCTCTGCTTACCCAGAAGTAGACTGGCACCAATTCTCAGAAGAATTTGTTACCAGCCTAGGTGTACAGTGGAACCCATACACTACGCAGATTGAGCCGCACGATTACATCGCCGAGCTATACGATGCCATCGCTCGCTTCAACACCATTTTGCTAGACTTTGACCGCGACATTTGGGGTTACATTTGCCTAGGTCACTTTAAGCAAAAAACCATTGCCGGTGAAATTGGCTCATCAACTATGCCGCACAAAGTTAATCCAATCGACTTCGAAAACTCAGAAGGTAACTTGGGTATCGCTAACGCCTTGTTTGGCCACCTAGCGGCTAAATTACCGGTTTCTCGCTGGCAGCGTGACCTTACCGACTCAACGGTATTGCGTAACCTTGGTGTAGCCATGGGTTACTCGTTAATTGCCTATCAAGCAACCCTTAAAGGTGTGAGCAAGCTACAAGTAAACGAAGAAAACTTACTTAGCGATTTAGATAGCAACTGGGAAGTATTGGCCGAGCCTGTGCAAACCGTTATGCGCCGCTACGGCATCGAAAAGCCTTACGAGAAGTTAAAAGAACTTACTCGTGGTAAGCGTGTAGACGCACAAGCCATGCGTGAATTTATCGATGGCTTAGACATGCCAGAATCAGCCAAAGACGAGCTGAAGAAAATGACCCCAGCCAACTACATTGGTGATGCAGTTAAGCTAGTAGATCAGCTGTAATAACAGCTGCCTGAAGCCTCCCGCTTAAGGCTTAATTAATACCCAAAGCCACAACGGATGTTGTGGCTTTTTTGTTTGCCTCACATAACTAAATCCCTCTATCTGGCCAACGACAGGCAAAATCACCAGCAACGTAACGCCGGCTATTTACTGGCTATGCATACAGCGTTATTAATTTTTAGCGTTTTAGAACGAATAAATTAGATAGAATGTGCGCGTTTTGCCTTGAGCTAAAAAAAACACAAGCGTAGTATCAAACACTTAGCTTAGTGTTGAATTAGATAATAGCTTTATTAACTGTGCATGCGCGTTTTGCCAGAAAGCGTATTGAGCCTTTCTCTTTTTTCTTAACTAAATTCAAGTAATTAGCTATGCGCGTTTTTACTGGTCTAACAAGGTAAACGCGCATGCGCAATATACAAATGTTATGTTTCCGAGAAAGGAGTCGTTGTGGACCCAACCGATCAAAAAACAAAATCTCCATTTAAAAAAGTCGAGTATTGGGTACTTGGCATCGTTGCTATTGTTAGTGCGTTCACTTTACTTGTGAAGGGAGTCGATGAGTTAAAAAATTCTTTTTGTGCACTAACAAGCTTTTGTTCAACAAGTCCTAATCCTGCAAAATTTACCGGTCCAGAAGCCTCAAAAATCTCAAGTCGAGTATATGCTTATACTAAAGCCGTTGAACTGGATGGAGAGGTTCATCTTAGTGTTGTTATTTCTAATGGTTCGAAAAACGAAATTCTCATTGGTGCTATTGCTGAATGCGTTACCCAAGAAGGTAAAGTTTTATTTGATCAAAAAGTAATGATTAACGTGGGTGTAAGCTATGGGGCGTCAGCCAAAGAGAAAACACAAGATATAGTCGTGGATTGTAAAGAGCCTAATTTAATCCGGCTTAATCTGAGTAATGAAACCTAACAAGTCAATCAACCACACGCCTTCGGCGCCGGACGCAGTATAGCTGCGCCGGTTATTGAAGCGTTATGTTTAAAGGGAGTTTCTATGTGGATATTGGTGCGTAAAGATCAGGCGATAATAGGAAATATCATAATGAATAAAAAGGTTGTTGCAGTCGCCAAAAAAGATGTAATTAAACGCGCTGATTGGACTTGTGATAAAACAGCTCGATTAATGCTTAAAGGAACTTATAGGGGAGTTAAGCTTCAGTAATTACTATGTTTAAGACTAAGTAGAGGATTTAGGGCTCGACGACAAAACGGCGGAGCAGGATCACTGAGTAGTAGCCAATCAACCAAGCCAAGCGCGAAGAAGAGAGGTGAAGACTATGAGAAGTAAAATTCAAAAAACAGTGAAAAATAGAGCTAAGCAATTTCGAGGTTTCTGCACGTTGGAAACCGCCCTGATAACACTAGGATGGATAGCATTTGCTATCGGCATTTACGCAAATATCGACCCACAATGGAAGTTAATCTTATTGGCTATTTCCAGGGTCCTGCCCTAAGTCCTTTACAATTAAACATAACAAGCTGTTCAAGTGGGACTTCTAATAGTTGGCTAGGTTTCGCTCCGCTACACATTTTAGCCAACTACTATAAGCCCCTTAACAGGGCGTTATAAGGCTAAAAAGTTATGGTTAAATCATCTAAAGCAATTTTCTTAATTAGCACATTAATCTCATTGTTAGTCTGTTCTGGTATTTTGTATATTACTTGGCAACACAACCCTCAATGCGAGTTTCATTGTAACAACCAAATAAATTGGTTAGCGTGGTTGCCTTACGGTTTTATTTCAGGTGCTTTAAGTTTTTTGTTAATTGTAGGCTTAGCTTTTGGCGCTAATACATTAATAAAAGCATTGATTAAAGCGTCATATAACAAGGCAATTAAGCGGGACTAAAAACAGTTTGCTTAGTTTCGCTTCGCTTCACATTTTAGTAAACAATTTTTAGCCCCTTATTGGGGCGTTGATATGATCCCCACTGTCAACACGCACGAGTCTATTCCTACCTATTAACACCGGCATAGAAAACCTGAATGAGAGACCTTTGGCAAGTAAGTGTCGGCGGTTGACCTTGCTGATATTCGCGAGTTGGTTATCGCATTACTTGTTTGCGCCTTTGGAGCCTTGCCTCAGTCTAGGTGCGCGAGTTTACATCGCTTAACGCCCTCGAGGATTGCTCTCACCGCTGCCGCCGGTCTTACTCAATCAAGTTATTTTAACCTGTTAGCTTGTTTCTATTTCTATCCTATATGTTGGCTCTTTGGGTCAAAGCGTTGGGCAATATCCCAGATGTAACCTAGTAGCTCTCTGGCAACAGCCGTAACCACTTTGTTGTGTTCTTTGCCACGGTGTTTGAGTTGGGCGAAGCGTCGACATAATCGAAGCTGAGCCTCCCATGAACGCTGCTGTAAATGCAGTGATTGGTCTTGCTGGCGTATCAGCAACTCTCTCGATACTTTGGGCGCAAAGCGGTAAGCCCAAGCCGCTTCGATGAGTATTCGCCTTGCGTGAGTATTGCCACACTTAGTAATACCGCCTTGTTTTTGCCGGTTGCCACTGGAGTATTCTGAGGGCGTTAAACCCACAAAGTTCATAAGCGAACGCGGGTTAGCAAAACGGCGCATGTCACCGAGTTCAGCCGATAAGAAGCGAATACCTCTTAACACGGTGAGGTATTGAACTAGCGGATACCAAGACCAGTCTTGAGCAATCACTTGTAGCTCTTGCTCAAGGTGTTGCAGCCGATCATAACGCTCGGTAACAATGTTGATGTAATGCTGAAAGCTGAGCTTTTTAGCAGGCTCTAAGAAATGAATATCAGCCAAGTATCGCTTGTAGGCCTCATTCCAGGTTTGCCGCCCCGAACACGGGTGACCATTGCGTAACAAGAACAGCTTTAAACGCTGCCGCGCTTGGCGACAATCGAGCATGGCGTCTTCACGACAACGGATTAAATCTCTGACCGCTTCGTCATCAGCATTGGGTACATGGATAGAGTAAATCACTCCAGCTCGCGCCATTCTCGCTAAAGCCATAGCATCACGTCTGTCGGTTTTAACCTTATCACCGGGCGCTTTAGGGATAAGGGCGGGAGCCACTACCCAGCATTCAATACCGTGTTTAATTAAATGGCGATACAGCCAAAATCCACACGGCCCGGCTTCATAAACTAAACAGATATGAGTAGCCAAGCCTTTGTATTTTTTGATAAGTTTGTTGATAGAACGAATATTGGTGGGGATGGTGCCATGGAACACAGGCTCATCTCTCGAGTTATCAACACAATAAGCGACATCTGTGGTTTCTTTGTGAACATCTAGTCCAATAAAAAACGTGCTAGATTTAGACATGTCGATCTCCTGTTCTGTTAAGACTTTGCATCTAACAGTGTGGCTCTAGTTTGACTAACCCACGATAAACGCAGGAGGTCGGCACTTTCACCGGGGATCATTATGTCTATGTTTCTCTGGAGTATCTATGCAAAGAAATCTAATTTGGGTTGGCATTATTTTAAGTGTTTTCGGATGGTTTGCGGATAAATCTGAAAACATGCCTAAAATTGACAGGTTTTTAGCTTCATCTTATTACACTGGTCTATCTGCTTTTCGAACCTCTGTAAAACATCAAGTCTATATTGAAAAAGGTGAACAGGGCTTTAACCAATTGCTACCTTTGGTTCGTAAGTCTTTAAGTGAACCAGATAAAATTGAAATAGCTCGTTTTATGTATTCAACTAAAGATACCGCGTCTGTCGTAGTAGAGGGAGTAACTAAAATGGTAAGTCGTTTTGACTTATCGATCGTGTCTGTCGATGGTCGTAAAGGCGAAGTTATAGTTGGTGATCCAACCATTTATTTAAAAAACGAGTATCGTGATAAGGCTATATTTAAATTCAGCGCTCTATTTTTCTGGTGCGGTATATTTTTAACATCTTTTAGCGTCTATTTTAGGTTGAATGAACAAGAAACATAACAAGTTGCTCAAGAAAGGATGCAAAAGCTTGGCTTGCGCTCATCCTTCGCTAATTATACTAAGCGTTTCGCGCCTCTTAGCAAGGCGTTATGTGTAAGTGAGTATGGAAGATCAAGTCAAGAAATATATTAGTAGCTTTCTTTCCGCTGATGCCGAAGGAAAGGAAGCATTACGCCAAGAAGGTATGGATCTCGCTAAGAAAATTAGAAGTGAGGCAATATCCTTGAGTTATAGCAAGGCCTCAGAGTTTTCGCCCGATATAGAGCGGTTCGTTCTTGCGTCAGCCAAGGTGGCTTATTTAGTTTATACGACGCAAAGTAAAGAGCTTGAGCGATACGAAAACAATGTTTATTACTATCGCTGTTTTAACCCGCCAAGCTGGATTATCGAAGAGTACGATACTTTCAAGAAAACTAATGAAAACACATAACAAACAGCACCAGCATCCGCTGCTAACGCAGCTCAGGACTCACGCCTACGGCGCTCGACGCTGTGCAAAAACGTTAGGTATCAACAATGGCATGTTTTGGAAACTTGGTTTGCTTCAAGTGCAGAGTAGTTACGCGCAGACCAACTTGGCGCAGGGTTACTCACGACAGACCGGAATCTATCGGGAAGATAAGTTCTGTGACTAAATGCCAGCATTGTGGCGACCCAATGTATTTCTTGGGCCCGACTATCAAAGTTCCTCCTAAAAGCAAAGCTAAGCTTTGGGACCGTTTACACGCTGAGATTTTCGCGTTTCGTCGACAACTGGCTGACGATTCGAGAGTCGAAAAGGTCAAAACGAAGCACGCATTAGAAAAAGAAATAGCGAAGCTACAAATGGGGGAGCCCAATCGTGAACGCATTAAACTGATAAAGAAACATAAAGACATGTTGAAGAAATATACCTAACAAGTGCGTCAAATCGGTCGCTTCGCTCCCTAGGATAGCGCACACGACACGCCACCGGTTACGCAAGCGTTAACTCTAAAACAAAAAAAGCAGCCAATGGCTGCTTTTTACTAACTTCTATTTAGTCTGCTAGGCGTTTAAACCTTGGCTTTTTAAGTACTCTTCGTAAGTGCCGTGGAAGTCTACAATACCTTGTGGCGTCATTTCGATGATACGCGTAGCAAGGCTTGATACAAACTCGCGGTCATGGCTTACAAACACCAAGGTGCCTGGGTAGTTTTCTAAGGCTAAGTTGAGTGACTCAATAGATTCCATATCCAGGTGGTTGGTTGGCTCGTCCATCACCATAATGTTTGGCTTTTGCAAAATCATTTTGCCAAACAGCATACGGCCTTGTTCACCACCAGAGATTACCTTAACGGATTTGTTAATGTCTTGCTGTGAGAACAATAAACGGCCTAAGGTGCCACGAATCACTTGCTCGTCGTCGCCCTCTTTACCCCATTGCCACATCCAGTCAATCAGGTTTTTATCTTCTTCAAAATCGGCTGCATGATCCTGTGCGTAGTAACCAAGCTGGGCGTTCTCTGACCATTTAATGCTGCCACCAAAATCAGTATCGCCCACTAAACATTTAAGGAAGGTGGTTTTACCAATACCGTTAGGGCCAATTACCGCAATGCGCTCCCCTACTTCAACCATTAAGTCTAAATCTTTGAATAGAGTTTCTTCGTAGCTCTTTTCCAAACCTTCAATTTGTAAAGCTAAGCGGTGCAGCTTTTTCTCTTCTTCAAAACGAATGTAAGGGTTTTGGCGGCTCGAAGGTTTAACTTCGGCCAATTGAATTTTATCAATTTGCTTAGCACGAGAAGTCGCTTGCTTAGATTTAGAAGCATTAGCAGAGAAACGGCTAACAAAGGTTTTAAGCTCGGCAATTTGGGCTTTTTTCTTGGCGTTGTCCGACAACATTTGCTCGCGTGCTTGGGTAGCTGCGGTCATATACTCGTCGTAAGAACCAGGGAAAGTACGCAGCTCACCGTAATCCAAATCGGCCATGTGGGTACATACACTGTTTAAGAAGTGGCGGTCGTGCGAGATGATGATCATGGTGCAGTTACGCTCGTTTAGCACCCCTTCTAACCAACGAATGGTATTAATATCCAAGTTGTTGGTAGGCTCATCTAAAAGCATAATATCAGGGTCACCAAACAATACTTGGGCTAGCAATACACGCAGTTTCCAGCCAGGAGCTACTTCGCTCATTGGGCCGTAATGCTGCTCGATAGGAATGCCAACACCTAGCAATAACTCACCAGCGCGAGCTTCGGCGGTATAACCATCCATTTCTGCAAACTCGGCTTCTAGCTCAGCGGCGCGAATGCCGTCTTCTTCACTCATTTCTGGGTTGGCATAAATCGCGTCGCGCTCAGATTTAACCGCCCACAGTTCTTCGTAACCCATAATAACGGTATCGATAACCGCTTTATCTTCGTAAGCAAACTGGTCCTGCTTTAGCTTACCAATGCGCTCGTTTGGATCTTTAGATACATTGCCGGCACTTGGCTCTAAATCGCCACCCAATATTTTCATAAAGGTAGATTTACCACAGCCATTAGCGCCGATAAGACCATAACGGTTACCTTCGCCAAATTTAACTGAGACATTTTCGAACAATGGCTTTGCGCCAAATTGCATGGTGATATTAGAAGAAGTAAGCAATGTAAATATTCCGCTTGGTTACGTTACACCAGTATTTTGCTGGGTAATCTGATGGCTAAATTGTTTGGTCGCGCATTATGCCACAACTTGCTCAAACAACGCACACATTAAGACAAAGATCACATAAGCTTAGCCACTTTCCGTTAATACGCCGTAAAACTAAGCACTCAAGAGTTAGCTTAGCGCTTTTATATGACGGCTTAGTTTATTTGGATTATTCTAACCACCTATCATCGTAACGAGGACGAACCATGTCTGATGCTAATAACATTGCTAAA
The DNA here is from genome assembly GCF_056958115.1 of Agarivorans sp. D1326. Classification (NCBI taxonomy): domain Bacteria; kingdom Pseudomonadati; phylum Pseudomonadota; class Gammaproteobacteria; order Alteromonadales; family Alteromonadaceae; genus Agarivorans; species Agarivorans sp. D1326. Next base: position 262,240 of record NZ_JBTWEN010000002.1, read on the forward strand.
GCCGATAGCCATTCACGCATGCAATACTTAATTAAAGAAAGCAAAGCTCAAAATCAATTGTGGATCTTAATCGACGACGATGGCTGCGTAATGCTTAACTCTGAAGATGAAGACTGCGTACCCGTGTGGCCAAGTAAAGAATTTGCCGACGCTTGGGCCACCGGAGATTGGCAGCACTGTAAAGCCGAAGCAATCTCGCTAAACAAATGGCGTAGCCGCTGGACCGAAGGCCTAACCGGTGACGAACTGTATGTTGCGGTTTTTCCTAACGAACAAGAAGAAGGCTTAATTTTGTCGCCTTACGAGTTTGAAGACGCCTTAGGTAAAGGCCGTTAACAAAAAAAGCCCCGATAGATTAAGCCTTAATCTATCGGGGCTTTTTAAACGCTTATACGAGTGACTACCAGCCTTGGGTATGTTTCTCAATTAACTGGCAATACAACTCAACTTGTTCGGGATTGTCATTTAACGCTGAAATGTAATGATACTGCTCCCCGCCCGCTTCTAAAAACTCATCACGTAACTCACAAGACACTTCTTCAATTGTCTCTAAGCAATCTGCTGAAAAAGCCGGAGAAATTACATCTACCGATTTAACGCCCCGCTCTGCAAGTTGGTGTAGTAACTGGTCGGTATAGGGTTTAACCCATGGATCTTTACCAAAGCGCGACTGATAACATAAGCGCCACTGGTTTTGCTTAAGCCCTAATACTGCGGCCACTTTGGCTGCAGTATCTTCACACTGCTGCGGGTAAGGGTCGCCATTTCGCGCGTAACGCTCTGGAATACCATGAAAAGAAAACAATAACACTTCACCGCGGGCGGTTAACTCCCAGTGCTGTTTAATCGAATTTGCTAAAGCTTGAATATAAGCTGGCTCGGCATAGTAATCTTTAACCATGCGTAATTCAGGCAAGTTGTAAGTATTTTTAAGTGCTTTGGCATAAGCATCAAAAACCGGAGCAGTAGTTGATACCGAATACTGAGGATACATCGGCAATAACAGTACTTTTTGATGCCCCGCATCTAGCACCTGATTAACCACCTCTTTAATATCGGGTGAGCTATAAGTCATGGCTAAATGTACTTCGTACTTATCGCTAAGTTTAGCTGACACTTTATTGCGAATTTGTTCGCTAATAACTTTAAGGGGCGAGCCATTCTTTAGCCAAATTTGTTGGTAAAGCTTGGCAACACGTCGTGAGCGCAAGGGCAAAATAACGCAATATAACAGTGGTAACCATAATAACTTAGGCAAATTTACCACTCGCTTATCTGATAAAAAACGCCCCAGAAACTTCGCTACGGCGTTAGGTGTCGCTTCATCTGGTGTTCCTAGGTTCACCAATACTACGGCACATTTTAACTCGTTGTCATGTTGTGACATTGAACTATTCCCTAAAAGTGGACAACACAGTGTACGGCATTTTTAGGCATAAAAAAAAGCGGCAATTGCCGCTTTTTTTTGCAAATCGTAATTAGCAATTAATCAAGTAATTCAACTAATTGATTGCTAATTGCTTCAACAGACTGAGTACCGTCTAATTTGAAGTATTTGCTGTTGCCTAGCTCAGCTTCTTTACCGTAGTAGCTTACTAATGGTTTAGTTTGCTCGTGGTAAATAGCTAGTCGGTCACGTACGATGCTTTCTTCATCGTCTGGGCGAATAACTAAGTCTTCGCCACTTACGTCGTCTTTACCTTCAACCTTAGGTGGGTTGTAAACAATGTGGTAAACACGGCCGCTGCCTGGGTGAACTCGACGTCCACTCATGCGTTTAACGATTTCTTCGTCGGCTACGTCAAATTCTAATACCGCATCAATATTAATGCCGGCTTCTTTCATTGCATCAGCTTGAGGGATGGTGCGAGGGAAACCATCTAACAAAAAGCCTTTTTCGCAATCGTCTTCAAGAATACGTTCTTTTACTAGGCCAATAATCAACTCATCGGAAACTAATTGCCCTGCATCCATTACTTCTTTTGCTTTGATGCCTAAAGCTGTGCCAGCTTTTACAGCGGCGCGAAGCATATCGCCAGTAGAGATTTGAGGGATGCCGTAACGCTCCATAATAAATTGTGCTTGGGTACCTTTACCCGCACCTGGAGCGCCTAAAAGAATAATGCGCATAATTTGCTGTTCCTTGGTCTAGTTTTTAGTGCTTTTACAAGAGACGTGAATTTACACTGATGAGGCCAGAACTACAAGGGAAGCTCGACTAAAGTTCAGTTTGACGAAGCTCTGCATAATAACGCTGTTTGTTACTATACATGTTCTGATCTGCTAGCTTGTACAAGCCACTAAAGTCAACGTCGGTGGTTGACGCGTAGCCTACAGAGAAGCTCACCAAAGGCTCTCCGCCAAAGCTGTTTAGGTCAATACCCACTTGATTATTTTGCCTTGCCGCTAAACGCTCTTTTAGCTCGCTAGCTGAAACTAATTGCTCACCAGATAATACTGCTGCGAATTCATCACCACCAATACGGTAGAAGTCTCCCGTTAAGCCTTCGCAACAATCAGATAGCACCCTCGCCACAGAAATAATCAGCTGGTCACCTTTCTCATGGCCTTTCTCATCGTTCATTTGCTTTAGGCCGTTTACGTCAATAATAAATAAGCCAACTTCGGCATCTAGTTGCGTTTCTAATGAGAATTGCAATTCATCAAAGGCTTGGCGGTTTTTAATACCGGTTAAAGAATCGGTTCTGGCAACATGGTCCAACTCTTCGTTTAGCGTTCGGTTTTCTAAAAATGCACTGAGTTCGGTGATAAACAGTAGAATTCGGTTACTGTTTTCTTCACTTAACTTAGGTTCATTAATAAGCAGCCACCCCATTTTTCCGCCACCGCAGCGAATACCAAAAACATTCACCAACTGTTGTTTAAACTCGATACTAAATCGGTCCCAACGCTGTCGAGATTTCTCTGACACACGATTAGAAAGCTGTTCAAAGCTTTCTACTTCGACAGACAAGCTGTCGTTCACCATACGGTGACCACGCGATTGTGGTAGGTGAATAACCAAACCTGTATTTGGAAAACACATAGACAATATACGAAGTGCATCATTAGCAATCTGTCGGTTACCCTCACTGGCCTCCAATACTCGCCTAAATTGCACAAGCTGTTGAAAAAAGAAGTTACTTTGCGCCAGGTTATCCATCGACAGTTCTAAGTCTCGGGTGCGCTCTTCTACTTTGTACTCAAGTTGGCTATTCAAGTTTTGAACTTCTTCTAGGTAGCCTGCCCGTAGTTTGTCGATACGTGCTAACTCAACATTTTTCTCATTCACCGTTCTTAACTGCTCTCCAATGGTACCTTTCATTTCGGTGAGCAAGTTTGCTACATCGGCAAACTCTCGAATCACTAGCTTTCCGTTGTTCAGTGCTTCGGCATTTCGGCCTTTTTCAAAGTCTCGAATTAGGCCGTACAAACGCCCAAATGCTTTTGCCACTAAATGAGCAAACAGCATCACCACCACAATAATAAGACCAATAACAATAATGCTACTGGCCATGCCAGGCGCCATTGCTTCTTTAACTTGATTAGCCAGGCTCTCTAAGCGCTGACCGACTTTAATTTGAATCCAAACAGAGTTTTGATAGTTTCGCCCCGATATAATCAAGCGGCTGGCATGAGTAACATCATAAGCATCGTCACCGATAAGGTTCCCAAGCAACTGTTCTTCGCGATAGAACACTGCCAGGCTTTCTTGGTCATCGAGCCGATTGGCAGCAACTTCCGCTAGTTTATATATAGGCACTACCGCAATTAGGTAGCCTTTTACAACGATACGGTCGATGGCACGATCGGAGTAAATAGGCACCACATGCACCAAACTATGATGTTGACCGCTTTTGCCAACCAAGGAGTAGTTATCAACCAAGTAGACCTTACTTTTTGATTCAAGATCTTTTATTTCGAAGGGACTGGTAAAACGTTGCTGCAGAATATTGGATTGCTCAAGTGCCAATATGTTACCGCCATAAGATTCCACTACAAAACCATCGGCTTCTACCAGGTACAAAGACTCAATGAGCGGCGCATCGAGCACAAAGTTACCCAGTATATCGGGAAGGTGGATCGAATAAAGTAGGTCATCAATACCGTTTACTACACTCTCTTGCTCAGAAAGTAAACGTAAGCCATTGGTGAGAATCTCATTACTATGTTGAAGCTCCGCTGTTATCTGGCTTGCAGAAGCCGCCAAACGGCTATTAACCGATTGATAAACAAAATTGTACATCTGTTTATACAAGGTAAAAGAGAGCACCGAAACCGGGATAATGGCTACGAAGATCAATAACAAAAATGTGATAGACCGAAGTCTTATTGTCATTTTTTGCGTCCGCGTTTGCGAGTTTCTTTGTCAGCAATGGTTTGCATTAGCTGGGTAGCTTGTTCGACTGAATAGTTATGATCCATATATCGGTTAAAGCCACGCTCTAGAGCTAACCACACCACGGTCATTTCGGCATCCCCGGGCATCGCTCTAGTATCTTCCATTTGCTTCAACATGTTTTGTTCGTTGGGGTTGTTGTCACTGATTATTTTCGAAACCAATTCAACATTAGCAGGGATTAAACCACCTTGATGATAAATGATGCTTTGTGCTTCTTGCTGCTGCATAAATGCACTAAATTGCTTAATTTGTTGGTAATTGTCATCTGACGTTGAGAGACGAGGAAAAGCTAACACATAACCAGAAAACATCGGCAGCATTGGGTTTCCCTCAATATCTGGTAAGGTGCTAACGCCTAGCCGCTCATCCATACCTTGTTTCAATTCCTTATAAATCCAATCGCCGTTAATCATATAAGCGGACTGACCGTTCTTAAATCGTTCTACACTGCAATCGTGATTACATTTGGGGTCAACCAAGCCGATATCTTTAAGCTGTTTATAGAACGTTAAGGCTTGCTGCATTTCTTTGGTATCTAGGGTTATTTTTCCATCGTTAAGTGGCCAACCTTGAAATGCGGTTAAGAATGGAATGAACCAATACATCTCGGAGTAGTTCCAAACAATAGCTTGTTGCTCACCTTGGCTAAGCGCTGATTGCTGTTCTAATAACTCGGCCCAAGAGTTTACGGGTTGTTTAACTAGGTCTTTGTTGTAGTAAAGCACCAAGTGATTGCCTTGAAATAGCGGCACACCATATTGTTCGTTGTCGGTAAAACCCGCTTTAAGCACCCGCGGTTCTGTTTGCGGAATAATCCAGTCTTTAGGTACCGGCGCTAAAGAAATCAAATCATGCATGCCAACAAAATCGCTAGGCACATAAAGAATGTCTGGCAAGGTATTAGTGCGGGCTTGGTTAAGCACCTCTTCGCGTAATCGTTCTGACAAGAAGTTGTTTTTTTCAACGGTTACGCCGGACTGTTTTTCAAATTCAGCAATGGCATTATCGAGGTATTGAGATGGATTATGGGCATTCCACAATGTGATTTTTGCGTTAGCTTGAGAAAGCGTACACATTAAGCCTAAAATCAGCACTACTTTGCGCATGTTAGCTACCTTTCCGTTATTATTTTTTTGTTTAGTGTAGCAACGATTCAGTGCTTTATCTGTGAACTCATCCTCTGCAATTGCTGATAAGTCATCTGACCTGTAAATCCACAATCAAGTCTATGAATAATCGTTTTATTTTTGGTAAAACGCCCAAATCAGCAAGTAACAAAAAAGGCAGCACCAAGTGCTGCCTTTTATTCTCTAGAGTATGTTTAAGCTAAAAGTTGGTTAACTCGCTTAATGAACTCAGAAGGGTTTTCTAAGCTACCACGCTCAGCAAGGGTTGCTTGATCTAATAGTAAGCTCGCCCACTCTGCAAATTTAGCTTCGTCTTGCTCATCGGCAACGCGCTTAACTAAAGCGTGCTGAGGGTTCAATTCAAAGATGTATTTTTGATCAGGTACATCTTGACCAACCGCTTGCATCAACTTCTGCATTTGAGTGCTCATGTCGTTGTCATCAACAACGATACAAGAAGGCGTATCGGTTAGACGGTAAGTTAAACGAACATCTTTAACCTTATCACCTAAGCTTTCTTTCATGCGCTCAACAAAGCTTGCGTATTCGCTTTCGTCTTGCTCTTTCTGCTTCTTAGTTTCTTCGTCATCTAAGTCGCCAAGGTCTAAATCACCTTTAGTTACCGAAACAAGGGTTTTGCCTTCGGCTTCTGGCAAGTGACTAATTAACCACTCGTCTACACGGTCGTGCATTAACAATACTTCAATGCCTTTACGCTTGAAGATTTCTAAATGCGGGCTGTTAGCAGCGGCTGCGTAACCATCGGCTGTTACGTAGTAAATCTTGTCTTGGCCTTCTTTCATGCGCTCGATGTAATCGGCGAATGAAACATTTTGCTCAGCACTGTCGCTATTATTGGTTGAAGCAAAACGCAGTAGCTTAGCGATTTGATCTTTGTTAGCGAAATCTTCTGCTGGACCTTCTTTTAGCACTTGGCCAAATTCAGCCCAGAACGTTTGGTATTTCTCAGCATCGTTCTTCGCCATGCGCTCAAGCATAGTAAGAACACGCTTAGTACAAGCGCTACGTAAGTTAGCGGTTGTTTTAGTATCTTGAAGGATCTCACGTGATACGTTTAGTGGCAGGTCGTTTGAATCTAACACACCCTTCACAAAGCGTAGGTAACCCGGCATAAACTCATCAGCGTCGTCCATGATAAATACGCGTTGAACATACAGCTTCAAGCCATGTTGACGCTCGCGGTTCCACATATCAAATGGGGCTTTGCTTGGGATGTAAAGCAAGCTGGTGTAATCCTGCTTACCTTCAACTTTGTTGTGCGCCCAAGTTAATGGATCAGCGAAGTCATGAGAAATGTGCTTGTAAAACTCGTTGTACTCATCTTTAGAGATGTCGTTTTTACCGCGTGTCCACAAAGCAGTTGCTTTGTTAATAGCTTCCCATTCACCTGGCACTGCTGCAACTTTTTCGCCGTCTGGACCTTCAGATTCAGGCGTTTCGTCTTTCCACATTTGAACTGGGATAGAAATATGATCTGAGTACTTAGTGATGATAGAGCGAACTTTCCAGCTATCTAGGAACTCATGTTCGTCTTCACGTAAGTGAAGAATAATGTCGGTACCGCGGCCTTCTTTAGCAATGTCGGCTACGGTGTAATCACCTTCGCCAGCACTTTCCCAACGTACGCCTTGGCTAGCTTCTGCACCCGCAGCACGAGTTTCAACGGTTACTTTATCGGCTACGATAAATGCTGAGTAAAAACCAACACCAAATTGACCAATTAGTTGCGAGTCTTTTGCGCTGTCGCCACTTAACTGACCAAAAAACTCTTTAGTGCCAGACTTAGCAATAGTACCAAGATGCTCAACAACTTCATCGCGGGTCATACCAATGCCGTTATCCGACAAAGTAATAGTTTTAGCTTCTTGGTCGAAGCTTACACGTACACGTAAGTCACCATCGTTTTCAAATAAAGCGTTATTTTCTAAAGCTTTAAAACGCAGTTTGTCGGCAGCATCGGCTGCATTAGAGACTAATTCGCGTAAGAAAATTTCTTTGTTTGAATATAGAGAGTGGATCATCAACTGGAGTAATTGTTTTACTTCAGTTTGAAAGCCATGAGTTTCTGCATGAGCTGCATCAGTCATCTTATTGTTTCCTTGCTTTTACACATACTTCGTTAGTTGCTAAACGATATGGGGGTAGCCAATTTTGATTTCAAGCAGATGAGGAAAAAATATTCTAGGATGTAGCGAGAAACTAGTAGCTATGAGACCTCACGCTAAAAAGCTTAAGTAACAAGGAGGCGATTAATTACGATATTCGGTTTGAGGTATGATTGAAAAGCTGGCTAATTTAAGCCAGCTTTGATGAGAGTTATAGCGAAGAAGAATGCTCCTAGATACTATTCACCTAAGCCCGCTAAATCTTCCACAATAATGGCTGAAACAAGATCTATGTCTTTGGGTTCATCTTCAGCATCCCAGTTACCGGCAGTAATTTCTAGATTTACCGCAGCATCCTTAAAACCGCCATAGTTTGTTGTGTATTTAGATTGACTAAAACTTGCCAACTGACCTTGCTCACCAACAATTTGAACCATATGAGAAACTTGGGGTTTGTTCAAAGATGTGCCGCCGTAATTAAAAGTGCGAGTGTAGTCGATATCTATATTCAGCTTAAATGAGTCCTTCGAATCACTGTTTGCTATCAAGTTATTTTCAGCTAAGTGCTTATTAATAGCTTCTATAAATTGTAGATTCAATTCTTCTTCAGATACAAACGACGTCCCCTCTTCAGGCGCGCCATGGCCTAAGTTTAACTTAACTTTGACTTCTCCAACGTGGTATCGGGTGTTGCCTTTTACTATTGGGGTTGGTTCAACATAGTATTTATACGGGGAGCTGCCACAAGCTGATAACATTAATGCTACTGCAATAAGAATTATCTTATTTAACATCTTCATAGTTCCTTCTAGTTAGAATATTTCCGTTTAATGCTGTCTAACCATATTACAATTAAGGTTAAACATCAGCACGGTATCACTTACTAACGAAGAAGTCAGTACCATTTCATTTCCAAAGGTTAACAGCTTAAAAAAAGGAATTATTAATCGAGTTGTTGGCGACCAATCAAGGAGTGAGAAAGTGTAGTGCCGTCTACGCTATCTAGCTCACCGCCTAGTGGCACGCCATGAGCAATTCTTGATACTTTAATTTGATAACGTTTGGCCATATCGGCGATGTAGTAAGCGGTAGCCTCGCCTTCTACGGTGGGATTAGTTGCGAGGATCAATTCTGCTACCTCTTCTTGGGCGAAGCGCTGTTCCAGTTTATCTAAGTGCAGCTCGCCAGGGCCAATGCCGTCGAGTGGTGAAAGATGGCCCATTAATACAAAGTAACTACCAAAAAATTGTGCGGTTTGCTCAATAGCAGCAACGTCGGCTGGGGTTTCAACCACACAGATTACCCCTTTACTCATCCGCTTGGGCGATTGGCAAATAGGACACAATTCTTCCTCAGCAAAATTGCGACACACCTTGCAGTGGCCAATTACGTCCATTGCATTGCTAATGCTAGCAGCAAGCTGTAAGCCATCTTTACGTTTGCGCTCTAACAAATGAAAAGCCATACGCTGGGCACTACGTGGGCCTACACCGGGTAATACCTGTAGCGACTTAATCAATTGTTCTATGCTGGGGCTGTATTTCATTAAACTTCCACTAAACTCAATTTACGCGACGCTAATGTAACAGCGTGATAAACAAAATTCATTAAAAGCGACAGATTTTGTCCCTTAATATTAGTAACCAAATAGTTGTTACAAGTAGACCAAACAGCACTCCTGTGCGTATGATATTAATGAAGATGTATTAGCGATAAAGGATTTATCGCTAACTTGAACAAGGAAAAAGTAATGAAGCTAAAAACCAGCTTAATCTCGGCCGCTATTCTATCTGCATTTAGTACCAATGCACTCGCCGAAGATACCTATGTACAAATTGGTGACTATACTCAGATTCTACTGCCCCTTGGTGGCCTAGGTGTAAGTTTAGCCAAAGGTGATACCGCAGGTAGCTGGCAACTAACCAAGTCATTCGCCACTACTATGATATTCACCCATGGAATTAAGTTTGCCGTAGACAAACGCCGGCCTAACTTTACCACTAACAATTCGTTTCCCTCTGGTCACACCGCTGCTGCATTTAGTGGTGCATCTTTCTTCCAAACTCGTTATGGCTCAGCTTGGGGCGTGCCCGCTTACGCACTTGCCGCATACACCGGCTGGAGCCGAGTACACGGTGATAAACACTACTGGGATGACGTAATTGCAGGTGCCAGTATCGCTACTTTGAGCAACCTGTTTTTTGTTAACCCCATCGATGAAGACATTAAAGTAAGCCCAATGGTTGATGGCGATGCCAAAGGTTTACAAATTTCATTATCAAATGGCTTTTTTGAAGGTGGAACGCGCTCTAAAAAACCACCAACAACGTTTGACCCTAAGTTTAAATTTGATTTTTTACTGGGACCAACTCGCCTAAAATCTAATGATATTGGCAGCTTTGCTTCCGAGCAGAATATAGAATTTGGCCAAGAGGATACCCTAACTACTGCAGCCGCAAGATGGACGTGGTTTGCTAGCGACCAACATAGCTTTAGTTACCTTACCCAGCCCTATGAAGCCCGTGATCAAGGCAAAGTAGAAGGCGGCGGTGATGTTTACGCGCAATACCAAGTTTGGGATAACTTAGTTAATTGGCAATACGATTTACAGCTTGGTAAGCAATGGATAGGTAAAGCCGGTTTAGGTTTATTAATTCAATATGCGCAAGCTTCACTTTACCGCGACTCAAGCTTTAGCAAAGAACTGGAAGGCGATGAAGAGTGGTTATTTTACCCTTTAGCAAACGCCACCTTTGGCTACAATTTCACACCAAAAATGAACCTCGCATTTACCGGTGAATACGGTAATAATGGCGACGGTGAGGTGCTTATGACAGACCTAGGCATCAACTATGCGTTTAATAAACGCTGGGATATTGGTGGTGGATACAACTACTATAAGCGTGATCAAGACAATGCTAAAACCTTTAGAAAAATTGAGTTCGACAGCATTTATCTACGTTTAGGTTATGCATTTTAATACTAAAGGCGCAGGTTGCGCCTTTTTGTTTTAATACCTTTTACTTGCAAGGAAGCCCGTGAGTACTCGTTTAAAGTCAGCTTTACTAATCAACCTAATCTGCTTGTTGGTGGTAGCCAGTGTCACCGCCTTAGCGTTGCCGTTTCTTTATCAGCAGCAAAAAGCCAACACCGAGAAGGAAGTGACAACCGCGCTAAGTTTGTTTGAAATTAGTGCCCGGCGCGCGGTTAATATTCAAAATAAAGCAGTGCTTAAAGAGTTGGCTGAAGAACTGTTAAAATCACCCAGCGTTAACTATGTAAAAGTTACCGACCAAAGCAGTCGCACAGTAATGGCAGAAGCAGGAACGCCACGCAAAAAACAACAAAACGATGGCAAACAAACCAACAAACTGGCTGCTAAAGTTGATAACCAAAAGCGTTCTTCTACCCAAATTAACCCTATCGCTTGGGTCGAGATAGAGTTTTCCAGCCCCACCAATGTTTACCATTGGTTGCTGCCACATCGTTTAGTCGTATTCCGGCTATTAGCTGGGATCTTGTTGCTACAAATCTTACTCAGTGTTTTTGTAAGCAGAATGTTTACCACTGCCCCTGCAAAACCAACATCGAATAAGCCAGTTAGCAACAAGCAACAGGCAAAACAAGATCCTGTTATCTCTAGCTCAAAAACAGCGGTGGAAATAACCAATGCCAAGCTAAGCAAAGAGTTACAAACAGCTAAAGCACAACACAAAAAAGACAAGCAAAAAGTGAAGCAGCTGGTTGAGTTATCAAACCGCGCTAACAGTTTGAAAAAAGCGTTGCTAGAACATGCTAATAACGCCGCATTTATCGTGGATGAACACAACCATGTTATCGAAGCTAGCAAAATTGGGCTTAACTACTTAAACGTAAGCAAAGCCAAACTCATCAACATTAACTTAAATAAACACTACTCAGTACCAAGCCTTGATAATACTCAAGATGGCGAGTTTATGGAGTTATTGGTCTCTTATCCTGAAGAGTTTTGCCTATTAGTTAAAGCAAACAAAACAGGAAAAACCTACGCGGCTACCCACCTTGCCCTGCCCTTTAGTGAAGACAGCTTGTACTTAGTGAGCATCAATCCCATTAGCCAAAATAATCAAGCTCAGCAGGCTAAACAAAACCCTAAACAAATTTTACAAAATTTAACGCCCAGCGATTTATACAGCCCACTTAAAGCAGGGTGTTTAGATGCCTTAAACCAGCTTAACAAGGCCTCGCTTCTAGCACCTAATGAGCATTCGGATAGAGAGCGCTTGGACGCGCAACTACGCTTAAACACCTTGATACGCAGCTTGCCTTGGCAGCAGCAAGAAGCCAGCATAAAGCTTAAAGCGGAGTCTGTACTAGACGTACTTGAGCAGAGGCTCGGTGAGTTTTCGGCGCTTTACCAAGCTAAAGAATTACATTGGGCACTGGTAGTTAGCCCAGAGGTTAGCTCGCAATACATGTTTAATCGCGCTCATTTGACTGCGATATTAGATCTGCAACTTTACTTGATCTCATTGTACCCAGCCAGCAGCCAAGTGCTTATTCAGTTGCAGGTTGAAGATCAACAATTAGTCTTTTCTGTGGATAGCGAAAACGCCGGCCAATTAAGTGCTTTACAGCAATCAATCATTGCCCTTAGCGCAGCCTTAGTAAAACAAATCAATGGCCGTCAGCAACAAAACCAAGACTCGTTAAGTATTTGCTTAAACTATGAAACAGTAGCATCGGACCAATTGGTAGAAAGCCCTAGTGATGAGGTGCAATACTTCGCAGTAGATTTTGCTGATGAGTTTTTCCACCGTTGTATCAGCATTCAACTGCAACTTTTATCTGCCGAGCTTGTAGAGCTCAAACAGATCGAAGATGTGGCCGCCAATCACAAGGTAACAGTGATAACTGACAAACCTGAGCGAAGCCTTGACTTAGAAGACCTAGGCATTAAGCTAAAGGTATTGCTGGTAGCAGAACAACTGCCTTCACCAACGCAAGTCGACTCTTCACCTAAGCCACTATTTTGTTTAAAGCATCAACTGTGCAGCTTTTTAATGTCGAGCTTCTTCCAGCGACATTCCGATAAAGAAGAGCAGCAAACTATCGAAGACCTAGCTGAAGTAGCCATTGCAGCATCGGCCGAAGATGAGCCAAACACACCAAGCAACTTCTCTATTGCCTCATTTAGTCAATCAAAGCACCTTTTTGAGCACTTAAGTACTCACATAGGTGACATTGCCATTAAATGGCAGCATCGTGCTTGGCAAGAAGCTTATAACCAGATTAAGAATCTCGGCACAGTTGATTACTTGTTACTCGAAAGTAGTGAACTCACGCCGATCCGTATTCAACAAATACAACAGTACAAACCTGAGCTTCGCTTACTGCTATTAATGAACAACGCTAAGGATTTTGATGCCACAGATTTAGCGGGCTTACATTACTATTTGATAAGCGAATCCAATACTGAAAGCGATATCCGCGATGTGTTGGTATTAAATCAACATTTTGGGCAGGCATTAGAAGGCTTGTGTGCAGATGAGCAGCTTTTGTCATCTCATGCTCTATCGGAATATAGCTACCTTCGCTTAATTGAAAGCCTTAGCGGCTTAAGCCCTAGCGAACCAAAACCCAAGCCGGATAACCAAGCTGTGGCTTCGCCCACAAAAGCAGGTAATGAACCCTACTTGCTTGCGCTAAAAAATGTATTTAGTATCGAAAACAAAAACCGCTCTTCTCTCATTGTAGAGTTTGCCAAGCAGCAAAGATGGAAAGAGGCACAAGAGCAAGTACAACAGCTCGCATTTGGAGCAGAGAAGTTCGCATCGGATAAACTAAACCAGCAGGTAAGCGAGATTTCTGAAGCAGTATTTAAGCAAGATGAAACGGCCTTAACTAACGCACTAGAACAGCTTGGTTAAGAGAAGACAATAAAAAAGAGCAAGGCATTGCCTTGCTCTCTAAATTTGCACTATCGTTCTAATCAACGATTAAATCGTAATCTTTACGAAGAATATCAATCACTTCTTGTTTTGGATTGTCGCCAATGGTGATTGGCGAACCAGTGATCTTTTCGGCAATGCCTGTATAGGTTTCAGATATTTTCATTAATACTTCAACCGGCAAATCGTTATCTCGCGCTAAGGCTTCACGCTCTGGCATACGGTTTTTGTTTAACAGAATATCTGGGTCTGGGAAGTAGCTAAGTAAGGTTTGGCGGAAGTCTTCTTTAGAGTTCTCGACAACCTTACCTTCACGATAACTTGGGCCATCCCAAATACGTGATGAGTCAGGTGTGCCAACTTCATCCATGTATATCAACTTGTCCAGGCCTTGAGCATCGGTCACGTAGCCAAATTCAAATTTGGTATCAACAAATACTTGGTCGATATCGCTTAATGCCTGACTAATTACACCAAAACCTTGTTTAAGTAGGTTTTCGTAAACATCGATATCGTTAGCAGATTTAAAGTTAAATGCTGCGAAGTTATCTTCGATATTTTTACGCGTTACATTTACGTCGTCGGCTTCTGGCACGCCAGGGATCCCTTTAAGAATACCTTTAGTAGACGGGGTAATGAGAATCTCTGGTAGTTTTTGATCCCGTTGTAGCCCTTCCGGTAAATCAATACCACAGAAGTTACACTCACCTTTCTCATAAGCACGCCACATAGAGCCTGTAATGTATTGACGACAAATCGCTTCAATCATTACCGGGCGTGCTTTTTGAACAATCCAAACAAAGGGATGAGGAATATCCAGAATGTGGCTGTCGGCCAAGCCTTGCTCTTTGAAAAGCTTAAACCAATGGTTAGAAATTGCGTTAAGTGCAGCACCTTTACCAGGTACACCTTTAAGGCCCTCTTCGCCGTGCCATATGCAATCAAAGGCTGAAATTCGGTCGCTGATTACCATAATTGCTAGTGGTGTGTCGGCAGCAACATCATAAGCTTTTTCTTTAATGAGTCGTTTACTATCAGCTTCGGTTAGCCAATATACCGAACGTACTTTACCGCTATGAACGGGCGCGTCGGTGCGAATGGGTAAATCGTTATTCACTGCTAATACTTTATCAGCAAGACTCATGGTAAACAGTCCTCTATTTAAGAGCGAAAAATCAACGAACAAGCTGGCTTACACACTGATTTTTACGGGGAACATTAATTTGCTGAGGGATTTTACCAGAAAGCTCGCTAACTGCTAGCGATTCGCGAGCTCTAAACAACTTTCATTCTCAGATACGCTTTGGTCAAACTTAACTAAAGAACGAATATAATTTGGCTAAAAGCTATTGCTCGTCAAAATACCAATAGCCGGCATTGAGTAGCTCTAACAGCCAATCAAGCTGGTGTTCATCTTCGTTAAATGCCCGCAACGAGTGAGTGTCTAAAACGGTACTATCACACATGTTTTTTGCTAAAGCCCAAGAACAATTGGGCACAGCATAACTTTGCCCATCAACAAACAGCTCATAAGGCAATACATCAAGGTACAAGGCCTTAATGCCCGCGGTTCGTTTTAACTCAGCGCCCTGCTCCATCAATTGGCGTAGATCACTCATTGCTAGCTCTTGATCGCTGCCACTTAGCACAACAATGTCAGAACTATGTGATGAATCACTAAGGTACTCACCTAAAAAATGCGCACTGGCTTGAGGAGAATTGATTAAAGACTGCATCAGTTTATTAAGTGCTAAGGTATCGTTCTCGGCTACGCGACCAAACTCGCTAGTTTCTTGGCGCTGCGGATCAGCAAAACGTTGTGAGCTGGTTTCGTGTTGCAGAAGATAATCGGCAAACCCAGTTACCAAATCTTTAGCATTTGGCGCTCTAAAGCCTACCGAATAATTCATCGATGGTTCTATCGCGTAACCTTCATGCGGGCAGCCCGGTGGGATATACAATACATCACCAGCTTCGAGTACCACATCAATCTCAGCCACAAAGTCTTCGCAGTGTTTTAACTTATCGTGAGAGGCAAACTCTTTAAGAATCTGCTTTTGGCCAACACGCCAATGTCGCTTACCTTGTCCTTGGATGATGAATACGCAATATTGATCGATATGCGGTCCTACACCGCCCTTAACGGTAGAGTAAGAAATCATCACATCGTCAAATCGCCAGTTAGGGATAAACTGAAACGCCGCGGCTAGTTTTGCCACTTCGCTATGCCAATGGTCGACACCTTGAACCAACAACGAACTATGTGACTCCCTCAGCAATGCAAAGTCTTCGAATGGTCCTAGATGAGCTTCCCACTGCTGCTCGTGACATGTTACCAATCGGCTTTGAATATCAGCCTCCATCGCTAAGCCAGCAAGTTCTTCAGGGCTAAGTGGGTCAACAAAATCAAGCATGCCTTGTTTTAACAAACAGGGGCGCTGTTGCCAGTAATTAGCCATAAAATCTTGTTGGTTAAATGCGGTTTGATATGTCATACAGCTTACCTTTTGTAGTATCGGCAAAGTGTAACTGATTTCCATGCAGGCTTTTAGCCAAACCGTCGCTTTATTCAAAGGACAAAACTCAAAAAACTTTGTATGCTTAGGCCAGCTAACAGGGACAGTAAACGTAACACTAAACCATGACCACGCACTTTCAATTATTTGATCTCCCGGAAAATGCTACCGAGGAGCAAATAAAAACTCGCTACAAACAACTCGCCAGCCGCTGCCACCCCGACAAAGGCGGCTCTGCCCAGTTGATGATTTTAATTAAAACCAGTTATCAAAAACTGTTGTTAGGCGAAGGCGCGATTGCCATAGAGCAATCTTTGGATGATTCGAACAAGCAAGTCCTTGCCTTAAAAAAAACCATTCATCAACAACAGTTCTATATTCAAAAACTTAGCGTAGCGATTGCCAAACAGGCACAAATTAAAGAAACCAAACGATTAAAAAAGATATTAATGCCAGCGCTTGTTGGGATACTTGGCGTAGTGGCGGTAGTTCTAGCCAATGGCTGGTATCAGTCTAACCAGCAATTAGACAAAGTAAGCAAACAGCTGACTACAACCATTAGTAACAGCAATAAGCCTGCAAAACCCACAATGCCTGCGCTAAGCCAAGAAAACTTAGCCAAAACATGGGAGTTAAAACAAAAGCTACGTTTAAGCAGTGCTCGCCAACAATACCTTGAGTCTGATTTTGATATGAGTTTGACGCTAATTCGTGCCTTGCTCAATCAGCATTCCGCCAAAGCACTCAACCAAGCACAGCAGCAGTTTTTGTTACAACAGCATATAGAAATACCACCCGTAATTGATAACGAAGCGGTCATTGAAGAAAGTACAGCTGATAAAAATTCTATCGAAGAAAACTCGACTAAAGCTCAACAAACGGAAGAGCAACAAATAGAAGAGGTAGATTTAGACGGGAAACCGAGAGCAGTGCTTTTAGAAAGTCTCGATGTTAGCGCTGCTAACGCAACAACTAATTAGATAAGAAAGCCTTTAACTCACGTTTTGCCTGTTCGTTTTGTTCTTTAATAGCGGCAATTTGGTCTAGCAGGCGAGTCTTTTTATCACCACAAGGTAGCTTGGCACACAGCTCATCTAAGCGTGCTAAAGGGTCTAATAGTTTATCGAAATGCTGGTTAATTTGTTCCATTTTCACTGTCCCAGTTAAAACCGCCATTAAGTGTACTGATCAAGTACTTGAAAACAAGACTCCAAATGGGTGAAACTTCATTAACTTGAAGTGAATACACTAAATTTGCCAATGCCTTACTCCGCGCTGCTCGAACCCATTAACAATTTTTTATACTGCTCTACACCTAAGCAATGGCTTGTTATGGCTAAAGAGCCCGCAAACTTAAAGGTTTTATTAATCGATCACGCAAATGCAGAGTGGAAAGCGGCCGCCACCGCAAGCAAACTAATGCTCAAGTATGCAGGCGCTAATCAGCCATTGATTCAACAAGAAATAAAAGCATTGCTAGCTCCCTATGAGTTCATTATTTTTCGGGCGGGTCGCTGGTCTGTTCAGGTATTTATTGATTGGTTCTTTCCGTTAGGCATAGACAAAGCCAATAACGAGCAACTAAACGCAGCTCTTACAACCTCGGCTTTAATGCAGCGGTGCAAGTTTGACCAAAAGCTATTGTCTCAGATACAAGAGCTCTTAGGCAGCCACAGCGATAATTCTGCACACAGAACATCAACATTAAGTGCCAAAGCAGAAACTAGATCAGAGGGGCAACTATCTGATTTTCAAATAGCATTGATTGAAAAAATGCGGCTGCTAATTAAAGAGGAACTGCACCACTTTGAACAGGTTTTTTCTATCATGCATCAGTTTAACATTCACTACCAAAATCTCCCTGCAGGTAGTTATGCCAAGGGCCTAATGTCGCAAGTTCGTCATTTTGAGCCTCAAGCCCTAGCCGACAAACTGATTGTTGGGGCTTATATCGAAGCGCGCTCCTGCGAGCGTTTCGCTATGCTTGCACCACTTTTACCGGAGGCCATTGGCCAGTTCTATATATCATTATTGCGCTCTGAAGCCCGCCACTATCAAGACTATTTGAGCTTAGCCAATATGATCATCGATGAACAAGAGCTCCAACAAAGAGTGAACAACATTGGCCAACAAGAAGCACAGTTAATTTCTCAGCAAGATAAGGTGTTTCGTTTTCACAGTGGAATACCCTTGAGCTAATATAATTAATATAGAGAGAATTGATCACCCGAGCATTAAACCACGTAGTAATTTGTGAAGTTAATTAGATTGGATATGGTGGACTATGCGCTTACCCTTGTTTCCATTAGAGCTTTTTGTTTTGCCCGGAGGGCTGAGCAAACTACGCATATTCGAACCGCGTTATTTGCGCTTGGTCTCTATAGCTAGCGAAGAAGCTAAGGGCTTCGTATTATGCCAGCCACTGGCGGAAGGCCATACAGAGTTCAACATAGGCGTTCATTGCCAAATAGAGGACTTTGAGCAACTTGAAGACGGCATGCTGGGCATTACTATTCGCGGCATAAAACGCGTCGACTTAAGTGATACCAGCCAGGCCGACGATAAGCTTTATAGCGCTTTTGCTCAAGCTAAACCCAATTGGCAGCTTGAAGAGCCTCCCGCAGTTGAAGATGACCTAAGTGAAAAACTACAACAGGTATTAACTCAGCATGAGCTTTACGAGCAACATCCTGATTTTTTTGCTTACGACGACGAATATTGGGTAGTGCTGCGTTGGTTAGAGTTATTGCCTTTCTCCAGCAAAGCAAAAAACCAAATTCTTTTTGAAGATGACTTCTCAACCTTAGATAACCTGGTCCATCAATTAGTGTCAGAAATAACAATAGGCCATAGGTAGCTGAAATTAAAAGTGATTATCAATTAAGCTATTTATCTTAATTGATATCTAATATTTAGCATTTAAAACTTATATTTAACTAAAAAATGTCATATTTATCGTAATATGCGAACTTTTACACAGTCTTGTAATCAAAAGTGCTTTAAGATGATTGAGTCATGGATGATGAGAAGAAGTAATGGCTTCGCATTGGACATAGAATCCAATATGCTATTGCCCTAATAACCTTGGAACGATAAATATCTAGTAGTTAGACAGTAAGAGATCTGCGACCCTTTCTGTCTTAAAGGTGATTCATGAGATATAAAGCAAAAATAAGCGCAGCAATTACACAAGCACTACCGCTAGTCCAATCTGCCACCGCCGATGAAGCCGTACTTTGGAACATCGAAAAAGAGCGTGACATGCTCTGCATGGAGTTCACTTCAAATATGAGCTTCGAAAGTTTAGAGGCTGGATTTAAACAAGCCGCAGAGAAACTAGGCATTACCTGCCCTATTAGTATCTTAAAACTGCGTCGCTAGTTTATAAGACAGTGGGGGCGGATCTCCTCCCCCAACTCTTTCCATTAATTTTTAGTCTTAGTCATCTTCTCGTTAGTTTGTTGCGTATCTAATACACAAACTAAGGAGGCTTATATGGATCTGATAATTAATTCTCATGAAGGTGACATCTACCTAGTTAACGAGCAACAAGACAATTCTGAACAAGCGCTTTGCGAGAACAGTCACCCCGCTGTTAGGTTCTCCAGTATTTCTAGCATCAAACAACACTACCAAGACCAAACCATCGATAAGGTGTGGCTAGTTCAACACTCGGCCTACGATGAAATGTGCGGCTTACAAAGCACAAACCAGCCAATGAAAATGCTATTAAGATGGTAGCTAGCGACTATTAACAGAGTTAAAAAAAGCAGCCATTAGGCTGCTTTTTACTTAGTCTTGAAGCCAAGGCGGTAAACATACCCCTAAGCCACCTAAACCACAGTATCCATTGGGGTTCTTGTGTAGATATTGCTGATGGTAAAGCTCTGCATAATAGAAAGTATCAAAACTAATTATCTCAGTGCTAATAGCATGAACTAGGCCTTCACCTTGCAGGGCTTTTTGATAAGCCTGCTGAGCTTGCTTAGCCAACTCTAGCTGTTTACTGCTGGTCGCAAATATCATCGAGCGATATTGAGTTCCAACATCCCCACCTTGGCGCATACCCTGAGTAGGGTCGTGCTGCTCAAAAAAGCAGGTCAACAATTGTTGATAGCTAATAACACTTGGGTCGTAAATTACTTTAACAACCTCAGTATGCCCAGTTAAGCCAGTGCACACTTCATCGTAATTTGGGTTAGGTGTAAAACCGCCGGCATAACCTACTGCCGTTGTAATTACGCCTTGTTGTTGCCAAAACAGACGCTCAGCGCCCCAGAAACAGCCTAAACCAAAATAGGCAGTTTCCTGATCAGCGTTAGCTTGCTCTAGGTAATTGCTGCCGTTTACTGCATGAATTCCGTCTAACTCTATCGCCTCCAAGCGCCCTGGTAAGGCATCGGCTTGGCTAACCAAAGTCGTTTTGCTCATCGATACAACTCCATCTCTATTGGCAAACGTTTAATTACTGGCACCTAGCCACCAATTTTAGCCCACGTATCACGCAAACCTACGGTACGGTTAAACACTAAAGCTTCTGGGCTTGAATCTACGCTGTCGGCACAAAAATAACCTTGGCGTTCAAACTGATAAGCATGTTCCGCTTCTGCCTTAACTAAGCTTGGTTCAACAAACCCCTGCTTAACTACCAATGACTCAGGGTTAAGCACTGCGGTGAAATCGTCTTCTGCAGCTGGGTTAGCAACGGTAAACAAACGGTCGTACAAACGGATTTCCGCAGGCTTTGCATGTTCAGCAGACACCCAATGGATAACGCCTTTTGGTTTACGTCCATCTTCAGGGTTTTTACCTAAGGTGGTGTCGTCATAAGTACAATAAACGGTAGTAACATTTCCGTTTTCGTCTTTATCACAACGTTCAGCTTTAATCATGTAAGCATTGCGTAAACGCACTTCCTTACCGATCACTAAGCGCTTAAACTTCTTGTTAGCTTCTTCACGGAAGTCTTCAGCTTCAATGTACAGCTCACGACTAAATGGCACAATTCGTTCGCCCATATCTTCGCTAGGGTGATTAGGTGCAGATAGCTGTTCTACTTTGTCTTCAGGGTAATTTTCGATTACCACTTTAATTGGATCTAACACTGCCATTGCACGAGGTGCATTGGCATTTAAGTCGTCACGTATACATGCTTCTAACATTGGCATTTCTACCATGTTTTCCATCTTGGTCACGCCAATGCGCTTACAAAACTCGACGATTGATGCAGCGGTATAACCACGGCGACGTAAACCAGCAATGGTTAACATGCGTGGATCATTCCAACCGTTTACATGACCATCGGTAACTAAAGTATTTAGCTTACGCTTAGACATTACCGTGTATTCAAGGTTTAAACGTGAAAACTCGTACTGATGCGGTACTGTCTCGATGGTAATGTTCTCCAGTACCCAATCGTATAAACGACGGTTATCTTGGAATTCCAACGTACATAAAGAGTGAGTAATACCTTCGATCGCATCCGAAATACAATGCGTAAAATCGTACATTGGGTAAATGCACCACTTATCACCGGTTTGGTGGTGATGAGCAAATCGAACTCGATAAATAACCGGGTCACGCATACACATGAACGAAGAGCTCATGTCGATTTTGGCGCGTAACGAACACTCACCTTCTTTAAATTCACCCGCGCGCATTTTTCTAAATAACGCCAAATTTTCTTCAACAGGAGTATCGCGGTAAGGGCTGTTTTTACCTGGTTGGCTTAAAGTGCCACGGTACTCACGCGCTTCGTCGGCATTTAAGAAACAAACGAAGGCCAAACCCTTTTGAATCAACTCTTCAGCATAAGCGTATAACTGATCAAAATAGTTTGATGAGTAACACACCTCACCATCCCAATCGAAACCAAGCCACTTTACGTCTTGCTGAATTGAGTTAACGTAGTCGATATCTTCTTTTTCAGGGTTGGTATCATCGAAGCGCAAGTTACATGCGCCCTGGTAGTCTTGAGCAATACCAAAATTCAAACAAATCGACTTAGCATGGCCGATGTGCAGATAACCATTTGGCTCCGGTGGGAAACGTGTATGCACAGTGTCATGTTTTCCGGATTTAAGATCTTCATCAATGATGTGACGAATGAAATTGCTAGGGCGATTTTCCGCCTCACTCATACCAGCCTACCTATAAATAATGAAACGCTAATTAAAGCCGTATAATCCCTGATTCTTAGCCTTAGTACAAGCAACCATCGAACAAGCGATGAAAAGATCGCCTTATGCATCTGTTCTGCATCCCTGCCTTTCGATTAAACAGCTTCGGTTGATTAACTTTTTTGTGTTCCTTTTGGCTAAACTCAACCAACGCCTTGCGTCAACTTCTATCAATAAGACTGGAATCAAAGTCGTTCACCCCCAACTTTCTTACTTATGGTTTTGTTAAGGAAATGGCGAATTTGTAGTCATGGTTTATAGTGATTAATGGTTACTGTTGATAATTAAGGGAATATGTCATGCGTCTACTTAGTGTTGCTTTTAGCATCCTGTTATTGGTTGCGTGTTCTAGCCAACCCACCTGGGATGGTATGTCAGAGTCTGAAATTGCATCTTGGAAAGAAATCGGGGTAAATGTTGAACAAGTACAAACCTATGTACGAGCAGGTATGAGCCAACCACAAGTTAAAGAATTTATAGACCAAAACTTTACTGACCCAAACCAAATCACAGCTTGGGCCCAAGCCTTCACTGCTGTTGACGCCCGAGGTTGGATAGATTCAGGCTTTGATCTTTCTTCAGCCACTGCATGGGCCGCTAAAAAGTTCACTCACCAAGAAGCCAGCGCTTGGAAGTCTGCCGACTTTGATCTAGACGGCGCTGTAGACAATCGCAATAAGGGCTTAACTCCAGTAAAATAACGCCATATAACATGGGTGTTTACTCAATTTGAGTAGACACCTTACCTAGACCTTCAATACTCACTTCTACTTGGTCTCCACTCTTTAGTGCCTTAGTTCTTCCCGGTGTACCAGTAAAGATCACATCATAAGCTTGCAAGCTTACATATTGGCTAATGTAACTAACAATATCCTCTACAGAGTGAATCATGTTCGCCGACGATTCTTGTTGAACGATATCGCCGTTTAGCTTAGTGGTCACTGTGAACTGGTTATCAGCTGTAGTTTGAGTTATCCAAGGAGAAATGGGTGCAAAACCATCGGCACCTTTAGCCCGCCACCATTGCAAATCTCGACCTTGCCAAGAGCGCTCGGTGAGATCATTCCCTACTGTGTAACCAAATATACATTCTCTAGCATTTTGCTTAGATACCTTTGAGCAGTTTTGACCAATCACAACCACCAGCTCTCCCTCAAAATGCACATTTCGCGCATCCTTTGGGAGCTGCAAAGGCCCTCCAATACTGAGAGAACTATATGACTTATAAAAAATTTCTGGCTTGCTGGCACCTGCATCTCCAGCATGGCTGCGATAATTTAAACCCACTGCAAATACTGTAGCCGGTTTTATCGGCATTAAGTACTTAGCTGATGCCTCAGCCGATGTTTGACCATTAACTTGGCCTTCCTCTAAAGGAGAAGCATTTAAGTGAAGTAGCTTATCACCATCGCGTTTAACCCAGGTTTTTACCCCTTCACGGTCAATTAACGCAAACTGGCTGGTTTGCTCAGCAGTCGCTGGGCTTGAGAGTAGTAAAAGCGCGAAGCCTGTCGATAATATGTAATTCACAGTTCGTCCTTGATGTTAGGTGTCTCAGTAACTACGTACACAAGCAAACTATAGTTTAGCGTTTAATCACTTTGTCCACACTTAAACCCAAACGTTTTGCCAAGCGGCTTAGATTGGCTCTATCAACCCCTAGCTCTTTAGCTGCCGCAGACCAGCTTCCTTGGTGTTTTTCTAAACTCGCTGCTACCAAGCTTTTTTGATACGCGTCTGTTGCTTGGCGTAAGTTAAAGCCAGCAACAATGCTTGTGGGTGCAGTCGATTGATACGAGGAAGCTTCTACAATATCTGCTGATTTAAGCTCACCGCAATCAGCAACGCTAATTCGTACAATAGCTTTAGCACTTTGGTGAGCTCGCGCTTTTAGCGCTACGCGGCTAATTAGATGCTCTAATTCCCGAACATTGCCAGGCCAATCGTAGGCATTTAGATAAGCCACCAAATCACTTTGAAGTTTTATTTGTGGAATCCCCAACTTGCGTTTAACCAGCTCCACAAAAAAGCCCGCTAATAATTGAACATCCCCCACTCTCTCTCTTAAAGGTGGAACCAAAACAGGATAGACCGATAAGCGATGATACAAATCGGCGCGAAATCGGCCTTGCTCAACTTCCTTTACTAAATCCCGGTTCGTGGCGGCAATCACCCGCACATCTACTTTTTGAATTTTGTCTTGCCCAAGCGCCTGCACCTCTTGGTTTTGCAATACTCGCAATAGCTTACTTTGGGCAGCCAAAGGCAACTCACCTATTTCGTCGAGGAAAATAGTGCCGCCATCAGCAATGCTAAATTTGCCAGCGCGGTTTTTATCGGCACCAGTAAACGCGCCTTTAACATGGCCAAATAGTTCACTTTCAATCAAATTGTCAGGTAAGGCCGCGCAGTTCACATGTACTATTGGCGCGTTATAACGAGACGATTGAAGGTGCAATGAGCGGGCGACTAGCTCCTTACCCACCCCGGTTTCCCCTTGGATCAGAATAGTAAAATCAGATGGTGCCACCAAGGCAATTTCTTGTTTGAGGCGCTTCATCACCGGGCTTTCACCTACCATTTCATCACTGTTGTGATGCCAAGCTGCTTGATTTAGTTCTTCCAATACTTGTTGCGAATGATGAGCCTGCTGTTCCAGTAGGTCTAAGGTTAAGCCTGTATTAAGGCTAGCTGCCGCCATGGCGGAAATTACCTCAAGTGTTCTATTGGGAATGTCATCAAATACTTCCGGAGTAAAGCTATCTAAGGTAAGTACGCCAATTAAGCTTTGATCAAAATACAAGGGTAACCCCATACAGGCATGAACAGGCAAATCACCTTCTCGGTCGATCAACAAGCCATCATAGGGATCGGGTAACTCACAGTTAGCCGGAAAACGCACCGGCATGCTGGAGGCACAAATTTGTTGAAATCGCGGATGTTCCGACAGGTAAAAACGCCTACCTAGAGTATCTCGGCTAAGCCCTTGCAGCGTAAGAGGAGTGAGTTGCTCACCTCTTACTGCAAGCAGAGCCACTGCATCACAAGCAATGGTTTTTCGCACGGTATCCAGTAACCGGTCAAAGCGATCTTTACTACTAAGATTTTGCGCTAAGTCTAAAGCTAACTCGATTAAGGCTTTTGAAGATATATCTGACATTACAACTCCTCATTTATACCCATAGTAGTCAAAATGACATGGAATATCCACGTGTCATTATGACAACATCACATCAAGAGTCGGCGAATTAACTGGTCTTAGCGGTTTTAAATAGTTGGTATGAAGATTGCGAAGTACATATGTAAACGAGAAATGAATATCAAATAGCTAGTATCAGGAGAATTCCATGAAACACTTTCCTTTATTCGTAGATTCAAACAAACCAAGTGCTTTTCGCCAATACATGCGTTGCATAGTGGGTGGAAACTGGTTAATGCTAGTCTCACTGCTTGTGATCATTTCATCCATTATCATTTCCTACCCCTTAGCACAGGCTTTTTCTATTCCAATGCAAATTACTGCACACATATCTACCATTGTATTTGCTGGAGTATTAAAAGTTGGTTACGTGTTACGCTGCGTAGGATTTAACGAACTCGGTCAAGAGGTTATATAGTGATTAAAATTGCTGAGCCAGATACAAACGATACTGCACAACATTGGCATCAACATCCGATATTCGAATTAGCCTTTCGCCCTTTCTTCTTGCTAGCAGCCTTTAGCTCGGCACTTAGCTTGGCGATTTGGATATTATTACTAAATGGCCACATGCTAATTGGCCATAGTGGGCTAAGTCCGCATGTGTGGCATGCTCATGAAATGCTAGTTGGCTTTGGCACTACCGTAGCAGTTGGCTTCATTCTTACTGCGGTACAAACCTGGACCGGCCAGCCCAGCATAAAAGGAAAAGCACTGGCTGCTTTAGTAGCACTTTGGTGTTTAACTCGTATTGCCTTTTACATAAACACTGCCGAAAGTGTGGTACTGGCTACCATCTTACAAGGTCTATGGTGGCTAGCTGTTGTAATCATCTATAGTAAGTTGGTATTTGCTGCGCAAAATCGACGTAACTACATATTTATCGCACTGCTTTCGGTAATGGGTTTAATCAACTTGCTTATATTAGGCAGTGATTTAACAGCAAACAGCGGTCTGGCGCTGCATTTAAGCCGAGCCATGGTTTTATTGTTTACTATAATGATGGCTTTAGTGGGCGGCAGAGTTATTCCCTTCTTTACCGTTCGCGGCGCGCAAACTGCACCCATCGAATGCCCTGCATGGATTAACCGCTTGGTAGGTCCATTAGCAATTGCAACCACTGCGGCTTTTATTGCTAGCTATTTTGTAAATACCTATCAACTTGTACCACTAAGTTTAATGTTACTTGGTCTGTTTCACTTATTACGCTTAGCTTACTGGCGCAGTATTAACACCCTAAAAGTGCCTCTGTTATGGTCGCTACACATATCGTATTTGCTTATGGCCTTGGGTTTAATTGCTCTTGGCGCGAGCTATTACCTAACTACACTAAGCTTTAGCAATGCGCTGCATATCATTACCATTGGAGCCATTGGCTTAATGATTTTTGCCATGATGAGCCGTGTATCGCTTGGCCATACCGGCAGAACATTGATCATCAAGCCTATTATTAGCATTGCGTTTATCCTCTTAGTAGCGGCTACGTTAATACGCACTTTTTTACCCCTTGCTGATGCTTTGTTAGCTTGGAATTTAAGTGCTGGACTTTGGATAATCACGAGTTTGATTTTCTTGGCGGTATATTTGCCAATATTATCTTCTAAGCGCCAAAGCTAAACATTTTACGGCAAGCTCTAGACGCCCTTAGGCTATTCTGCGATATTGCAGCAATGTTTAAGGGCTTCTTTACAAGGATTTCCCCATGTTGCTCAGTGTATGGCTCACCTTTGTAGCCGCTTGTATTGTATTTAGTATTTCACCGGGAGCTGGCACAGTAGCCACTATTAGCCATTCATTAAGTGGTGGTTTTAAACAGGCATGTAAAAACATAGCTGGCTTACAACTAGCTTTGGTTACTCATCTACTGATTGTGTCTATTGGTTTAGGCGCATTGTTAGCGTCTTCGGCGATAGCGTTCACCGTAGTAAAGTATCTAGGCGCAGCCTACCTTCTTTATTTAGGCATTAGTAAATTCTTTGAGAAATCAGTAGCACTAACTGGAAAAGAAGTGGCCATTAAAACCAGTTCACAGCTTATTAAACAAGGGTTTATCGTTAATTTAATGAACCCAAAATCAATTATTTTTCTTGCTGCATTTTTACCGCAGTTTGTTAATCCAACTCAAGATATGACCGGCCAGTACCTGCTTTTAGGGCTTACAGTGGTAATGATTGATTGCGCCGTGATGTTTAGTTATGCCACCTTAGCGTCAGCGGTAAAGCCTTGGTTAGGAAAGGCGAAGTTTGTAGCCTTGCAAAATCGTGTATTTGGCTCGCTGTTTGTAATGATGGGCATTGCGCTGGCTCGCGTAGAACGCTAGTAAGTATGTCCATCAAACAATAAAAAAGACGCTATGAAGCGTCTTTTTTTATTTTAAGCGAGAGAAGCAATCAATTAAGTACGTTTATAACAACGTAACAACACCAAACTTAAACCAACCAACATTAATGGCCAAGTAGGCGGAGCTGGTACAGGTGTTGCTGCGGTATAAGAAAGCGCGTCAAAACCGTAAACCGCTGAACTACTCCCTGATCCAACCAATGAAAAGGATCTTAACGCTGTATCACTAATCAAGCCGAAAAAGGTACTTTCATACCACACATCGGTAATCTTTAGCGCTTCATCGATAATGTGGCCTGCACTATCCAAATAATCCAAATGAGATGAGTTAAGTTCGTTCAAATCAAAGCCAAGTGCAAACACATCGTGTTCAAAATCAATGGTGAAAGTATTTGATTCAAAAATACTAAGGGCTTTTGCGCCCTCACTAACTAAACTACTAGTGCTTCTATAACGGTTCGCACTAATCGTTAAGTCTTCGTTCAGCAAACTTGGATCATTGAATCCTTCAAAGGCTAACTCGGCACCAGCAGCATTTTCAAATGCAGCTCGATCGGTATAAACAATAAACCCAGCATGGGCTTGCTGCGTTAGTCCAAGCACAGCAGCAAAAACGAGTAGCGTATATTTCATTCTATTCAGCATATAAGGTCCATTTAACAGGGTACGACTTCCATTTCAGCCCGACATACTAAACTAAAAAGACTGTTGAGCAAGTCGTTATTTCAAACTCATATAGGCTATAAACCCTTAATTTTATTAAGGTTTAAACTTACACTATGTTAAGCAGATGGCTCGTTTATAGTTCTTAAACGTTGATTCGAAGCAAAAATCAGCAATGGCTGGCATAAGTTTAAAACTAGTCTTTTGGTGTACCTAAATAGATAGCGAATAAATTTCGTCTTTTTCTCATCAGGTTCGTCTTATAAGTAATTCACCAATACGATGAGAACATCATGATTAAAATTGTTAGCTTTAAAATTTGCCCATTTGTTCAGCGCGTCACTGCTGCTTTAGAAACTAAAAACATAGCTTACGAGATTGAATACATTAGTTTGCAAGACAAACCGCAGTGGTTTTTAGATATTTCACCTAATGGGCAAGTTCCCGTTCTAGTGACAGAAAACAATACAGCGTTATTTGAGTCAGACGCCATTATTGAATACATCGAAGATGAATTTGGCTCTTTAGAAGCTAATGTTACTAACGAGCAGCGAGCCATGGATCGAGCATGGAGTTACTTAGGCTCAAAGCACTATTTAACCCAGTGCGGCACAATGAGCAGCAAAGACAAATCCACCTTTGAAGAGCGCAGTGAGAAATTATTTAAAGCCTTTACCAAAGTAGAAGAAAAGCTGTCTGGAACAACGGTGTTCTTTAAGTCTAACCATGTAAGTAAAGTTGATATCGCTTGGCTACCGCTGCTGCACCGCGCAGACATTATCAAAAGAAAAACAGGCTTCGACTTATTAGAAGGCTTACCCGAAGTCCAAGCTTGGCAACTCAACTTGTTAGCTACAGGCATTGCTGAGGCTAGTGTTGCGCAAGATTTTGAAGAGCAATTTAGCAACTTTTATCTTACTAATACTTATCTAGCTGGCTATAGCAAAAGCAAAGCTAAGGAGGAACCTGTGGGCCTTACAGCCAGTTAGCGAGGTTCGCATTAATCGTTGCTCTTAGATTCATCGCTAAGAGCAACAGTGCAGAAAGCAAACTCGATTATTCACGCTGGTATAAAGCTTCAATGGTGCTCGACTCTAAGGTATTGGCATTAATCATATACCCGGCCAAGGCCCCCGAGGCTCTTGTTGGTAAATCTAGTTTTTCAACCGATAAGGCATGCAAGGTAAATCGGTAGCGATGCATACCATGTCCTTTGGGAGGGCAAGCTCCGCCAAATGCCTCAACACCATAGTCGTTCTCAATCTGACGGCTACCATTCGGCATTATCTCAGATTCGACACTACCGGCATTACTTGCCAAGGAACGGGTACTTAGAGGGATATTAACCACCTGCCAATGCCACCAGCCACTTCCGGTAGGTGCATCTGGATCATAGGCAGTAATGGCAAAGCTTTTGGTGCCGTTAGGTGGATTTTTCCAGGAAAGTTGCGGTGACATATTCCCCCCAGAACAACCAAACCCAAAAAACTCGTGCTGCTTGCTCATTAGCTCTCCATGGCTAACGTCATTACTCGACAAGCTTAGACTCTCAGCCATAGCTATGTTGCACCCGATTAATGAAAAAAAAAACTGTTGCGGCAGATAACGCTCTCATAATAAATCCCTTAAATAAATAATGAGGAGTCATCATAGAACTTACCTAATTACATAATTAGCGCAAAAACCGTCAAGTTATCGCCTTATTCGTTCATTCGGGTTTTTCTTAATTCTCGAGGGGTTAGGCCGAAGTGTGCTTTAAATTTGTCGGTAAATCGAGATTGCGAGTGGTACCCACACTGCTCTGCTATTAAACCTATCGGCTCGACACTGGTTTGTAATAAATGCAGAGCCAAGCTCATACGAGAACGATCTTTAATTGCTTGTACACTGCTACCTTCAAGCTTGAGCTTACGGCGCAATGTAGATTCGCTCATCGCCAGCTTTTCGCAAATGGCTGTGGTTGATAGATCTTTAAAACCACTTTGCGTAAACAACTCGTGCAGCCGATGCGATACTTTGTTTTTGCTTCGCATCATAGCCACTTGTTGATAACCAAGGTGATAAAGTAAGGCCAAAATTTCTCGCTTCCTTAAAGACAATATCTGCTGATTTGCCCAACTACTGCATTCAACAAACTGTTGTAAACTTTGCCTTAATGGGACTGGTATTTTGTCTGCAAAGTATTCTTTATCCGGCTGCTCTCCAATGGGCAATTCTTCAAAATCTTGGTAATCAAATTCAATTAACAAAGCGAAATACAACTTAGCCTTCGGAATATTTCGCATGTTTATGGCTGGGCTGTCCGACAGAAAAATAAAATGGTCGGCCGGACAGTTAATTTTATTGTCGCCCCCAAGTTGCTTGTCTCCGCTTAACACCACAATCAACAAGGGTTTGCTAATAGGTACATTGTGCAATTGCTGTTCTAACACCGAGGAGTAAACCGAAAAAGGCAAATCACTCGATTGTTGCATCGCTTTTCTAATACTAAAAAGCAGCTTATCCATTGCTGGCATCCTTGATTAATGAACTCGCAAGCAAGCTTATTGGCTGAAAGTTGGCTTAGTTACTTGGTGATCGGTTGGTTGAGGCGTTACCGTCATTACTTTTACCGCTTCGGGGGTTTCAAAACGGTGCCATTGATTTTGCGGAACCACCGCTAACTGCCCTGCACTTAGCGCGATACGCTGTTCTCCCTCTTCCTGTAACAAAATAAGCGAGGTAGAGCCTTCGATAATTTGAACAATTTCATCACCTTCTAAATGTCGCTCCCATTCGCTATTGCCAGCATAATGGCCAATGTAAATGCCGCCATTGCGATATGCAGATAACTCAGAAAATGCGCTCGCTAAGTCTTGTGCTGTAGACTCCGGCCGACGGTCACTTGCAAAACGAAGTTGTTTAAATGCTTCCGATAAGGTGACCACTTTTATAGGCATAATTATTCCTTGAAAAGCTGCCAAATCTAACTTCGCTAGAAAGTGCATAACATCATGAATTTTGCAGCTACTGTAAGTTAATAGCAATTAACGTTATTTGCTAAACGCGTCCAAGCTTAGTAGCGTACTAAGATACTGTAACGAGACATAAATAAAAGAAGTGATTTTATGAAAAAGATCCTTAGTACTATTCTGGCCTGCGCCCTACTCACTGCTTGTGATAGCAATGAAGTCGCCGATGTATCTTTAGGCTTACTTACCACCAAAGACATTAAAATCAGCGTATTGAAGGATCCGTTAATCGACGGAGTGACCTGTCACATCGCTAATGTAGAAGCCGATCTAGACTTTGCAGACCCTAGCGATATGTCCATATCCTGTCGCCAAACTGGCGAAATCACCCCAGCGATGTTAGCTAACATTGATAAAAGCAAATCTGGTGAAGTGGTGTTTAAAAAGTCGAAAAGCATTTTGTTTAAATCACTCAAAATACGCCGAATTTTTGATGAAGAATCACAAACCCTAATGTATTTGTCTTACTCAACCAAAGAAACATCGGGCAGTTACAAACATAGCTTGTCTACAGTACCGCTATGGGGAACCAAAGCCTATGCCGAACCCGCTGCTATAACTCAGTAACCAATATCAAAATCAATATAAAGTAGTAAAAAAAAGGCCCTCTAATGAGGGCCAAACACTATCACCACAATAGCAGTTAAGGACGACTGCTTTTTTTTGCTCTTTTCTTTGTTCTTTTATTTGGCCGCCAATAGCTTCAACTCATTGGCAACAAATTCTACGTGTGGACCAATCACCACTTGTACCGCCGTTTTACTTGGAATAATAACGCCAGGTACATGTTTTTTAAGTTCATTTACATTTACTTGGTCACTATCTTTCACTTCTAAACGAAGACGCGTTGCGCAGTTATCAACTAGCACTACATTGTCGGTACCACCTAACATGGTTAGTACTAAATCTGCTGTATCGCTGTGCGAACCTCCTACGCTTAAGCTAGCTTCCTCTTCAGTTGCATCTTCACGCCCCGGCGTTTTTAGGTTCATTTTGATGATCATTGTTTTGAAAACAAAGTAGTAAACAGCAAAGAAAACTAAGCCTTGTGGAATCAGCATGTACCAGTTGGTAGCAAGTGGATTACGTGATGACAGCACCATATCAACCAAACCAGCACTAAAGCCAAAGCCCGCCATCCATTGCATTGACGCAGCAATAAACACCGAGATACCAGTAAGTAAGGCATGTACAACGTAGAGTACTGGAGCTACAAACATAAAGGCGAACTCGAGCGGCTCTGTTACACCGGTAAAGAACGAAGCTGTAGCAGCGGCAATCATAATTGATGCAACTTTAGTTTTGTTCTCAGCTTTAGCGGTGTGATAGATAGCTAGCGCCGCCCCTGGTAATCCAAACATCATAATCGGGAAGAAGCCCGCCATGTAACGGCCTGTTTCTCCAGGCACAGCATCAGAAGCAACACTCAAGAACTTGCCTAAATCGTTAATGCCGGCCATATCGAACCAGAACACAGCATTTAGTGCATGGTGAAGGCCAATTGGAATAAGTAAGCGGTTAAAGAAGCCGTAGATACCCGCGCCTACCGATCCCATACCAGTAATACTCTCACCAAAAGTAACTAGGCCACCAAAAATTAGCGGCCACAGGTACATTAATACAAAGGCCACCACAATACCGGCTACCGAGGTAAGAATAGGAACTAAGCGCTTACCACTGAAGAAGGACAAGGCTTTGTGCAGTTCAACTTGATAAAAACGGTTATACAGCTCGGCCGCCATAATACCGCTTATAATACCTACAAATTGGTTTTCGATTTTAGAAAACGCCAGTGTGCTTGCATCATTTAGCGTTACCAAGCCAATTTGTTCTACGGCTCCCGGAGAAAGCAAAGTGGTTATTACCATGTAGCCAACAAAACCGGCTAGCGCGGCAGCACCGTCTTTGTCACGAGACATACCATAGGCAATACCAATAGCAAACAGTACCGACATGTTGTCGATAATAGCAGCGCCAGATTTAATCAAAAATGCAGCCAGCGCGCTATTACCGCCCCAGCCGTTCGGATCAATCCAATAACCTATTCCCATTAAAATGGCTGCTGCTGGTAGCACAGCAACGGGCACCATTAAGGCTCGACCAATTTTTTGTAAATAGCTAAACATAGTATCCCTCGTTATGGTTATTAATAACCAAGTTCAATTTTCCAGTAGCGTTTGCCTATTCGAGCTTGGTGCATCATTGGTTATTTCGTTGATTAATGATCCACCAAGAACTTAATTCGCAGTGTAAATAATAAAAATTCACACGCAAATAAAGAACCGCAAAAATGTGACACACGCACGAACAATAGAGACTAAAACAGGCTATTTATCACAAAATATCGAAAACTTATTTTTCAAAGAGAATTATATTGCTAAACTAAGCCTAAATTTAGTGGAGAACGATCATGAGATTAATACCATTACTCGACAAAAACCAAGTAGGACGATGGTCCGCCCTTTATATCGCGGAGAAAATTAAGTCCTATAAGCCCACAGCTGAGCGCCCATTTGTATTAGGTTGCCCTACTGGAGGTACGCCGCTAGCTACTTATCAACACTTAATAGAACTGCATAAACAAGGTGAACTAAGTTTTGAGCACGTTGTAACGTTTAACATGGATGAATATGTTGGGATCCCTAGTGACCATCCAGAAAGCTACTACAGCTTTATGCACAACAATTTTTTCTCGCAGATAGACATACCAGCAGAGAACATTAACTTGCTCGACGGTAACGCCGAAGACTTAGAAGCAGAATGCGCCAGATACGAAGCCAAAATTAAACAATACGGAAAAATAAACTTGTTTATGGGTGGCGTAGGTGTTGATGGACATATCGCTTTTAACGAACCGGCATCGTCTTTGGCCTCTAGAACGCGGGTTAAAACCCTTACCGAAGATACCCGTATGGTAAATTCACGCTTCTTCGACAGCTTAGAGCAAGTGCCAAAACTGGCGCTCACGGTAGGAGTGGGAACTCTACTTGATTCAGAAGAAATTCTTATATTGGTGACCGGACACAACAAAGCCCAAGCGCTAGAAGCCGCGGTAGAAGGCAGCGTTAACCACCTTTGGACTATTTCTGCCCTACAACTTCATCCTAAAGCGATGATAGTATGTGACCAACCTTCCACTATGGAATTGAAAGTAAAAACAGTACGTTACTTTCATGAGCTGGAAGCCGAAAACATCAAGAATATTTAGGATAAGCGAATGATGTACGCCCTAACCAATGCATTAGTGTTTGATGGTTGTGAATTGCTAAACGGCTATTCGGTGCTTGTTGATAACAACAAAATCAGTTCAGTGGTGCCTAACCAACAAGTATCGCCACAAATTAACAGCATAGACTTAAATGGCTCGGTACTTTGCCCCGGTTTTATCGACCTACAGCTAAACGGTTGTGGCGGAGTAATGCTTAATGGCGACTTCTCTAGCACCAACTTAGAGCGTATGCATCAAACTAATTTAAAAAGTGGTGCGACTAACTTCATGCCTACCCTTATCACCACCAATGATGAGGAAATGGAGCAAGCGGTTACCGTTTCTAGAGAACACAGCAAAAATAGCGGCACAGTTAACCTAGGGCTTCACTTGGAAGGCCCCTACTTAAGTGTTGATAAAAAAGGCATTCATAGCGAGAAACTGATCCGCCAACTTAACCAACAACGATTACGCTTTTTGCTCGACAATCATGACGCGGTTAAAAAGGTCACCCTTGCGCCTGAACAGGTTGAGCTAGCTAGTATCTCCGCACTTAAAGAAGCAGGCATATTGGTCTCTTTAGGTCATACCAACGCAAATTACCAGCAAGCAAGCGACGCCATTAATGCCGGGGCTGGCTTTGCCACTCATTTGTTTAATGCCATGAGCCCAATGACCGGGCGAGAGCCAGGTGTACTTGGCGCTATATTTGACCACAACCTCTACGCAGGCATCATCGTAGATGGCCACCATGTGTCAAACGCCAATGTGCGCATCGCAAAACGATTATTGCGCCACAAGCTATGTTTAGTTAGTGACGCAACCGCTGCAGCTGGCGCTGATATAAGCAGCTTTGATTTTGTTGGACGTAAGATCACAGTTCAAGATGGGATTTGCTTTGGCGATGATGGTACACTCGGCGGTTCTGCTTTAACCATGATTGAAGCAGTAAAAAACTGCGTACAATCAGTAGGTTTATCTCTTCGAGACAGTTTAAGAATGGCTTCTTTGTACCCAGCAACCGCAATTAACAGGGATCACGACTTAGGCAGAATCAAGGCAGGTTACGCCGCAAACTTAACCGCATTTGATCAAGACTTTAATGTCACCCTTGCAATTAGCGATGGCCAATTGACTCAGTTTTAATCAAAAAGATGAATGACAAATTAATCGTAAATGTAGATAAAGTTAAGCAGGTAAATACTGCCGCAGTATATGGCATGATTGACCAACAAGGACCAATCTCGCGGGTGAAAATTGCGGAGCAGAGCCAACTAGCGCCCGCCAGTGTGACAAAAATTACCCGCCAACTGCTAGCAACAGGCTTAATTAAAGAAGTTGCCCAACAAGCCTCCACCGGAGGTCGTCGCGCTATTTCTTTAATGGCTGAGCAAGGCAGTTATTACTTTATCTCGGTACGATTGGGTCGCGGAGCTTTAGATATTTCACTGTTTGATTTAAGCGGTGTATCTCATGCCCACGACAAACTCTCAGTAAACGAACTTGAGCAAGGTCCGTTAACCCAAGAGTTACTCGACAAAATCGCCGACTTTATTGAACAGTATGTTAGTGAACAAAAGCAGCTTATTGCGGTAGCCGTAACCTTGTCAGGCTTAGTTAATCCCGGTGAAGGCATTGTGGTTTATACCCCACATTACCAACTACGCGATTGCCCATTAGGTGAAATGATAGAGAGCCGTTTTGGTTTACCCGCTTATATCGGTAACGATACTCGCGCGATGGCTTTAGCCGAACATTACTTTGGCGCAACCAAAGACTGTTTAGACTCGATACTCATTACCGTGCATAGCGGTACTAGCGCGGGCATCATTGTTAATGGTCAGGTATTTATGAGCCAACACCGCGATGTTGGCGAAATTGGTCATATTCAAGTCGACCCATTAGGTCAGAAATGCCAGTGTGGTAATGTTGGTTGCCTAGAAACCATTGTATCTAACACCGCCATTGTCGCGCGTTTGCAAGCGCTAATTGAGCAAGGTAGCCCAAGTATTCTGGAAGCCGGCTTTACCATTGAAGACGTATGTTTTGCGGCTAAACAAGGCGACATGTTATGCCGACAAGTACTGCAACGTGTTGCCACAGTATTGGGTAGCAGCATTGCGATTGCCATTAACCTGTTTCACCCGCAAAAAATTGTATTAGCGGGTGAAATAATGGCCGCTGAAGACATTTTATTACCCACCATCAAGCAATGCATTCAGCATCAAGCCTTAAGCTCTTTTGCCGATGCCTTGCCAGTGCAAGCAGCACACTTTCAAAATAAACCGACCATTGGTGGCCTAGCACTCGTAAAGCGTGCCCTACTCGACGGCAGCCTGTTAATCCGCTTAATCAATCAAAAGCCGGAATAAGCATTCAAATATAGCCCAATAACTAATCTAGAAAATGGAACTTAAAACACTGTAAAGCATAGGAATGATTGATGTTTTTATGCTTTACTTGTGAGGTCTATGCAAAAGGATTGGTTAATGCGGATATTCTCACCTCGAACCGTTGTAATCAGCAGCGGATTTTTCACCTGCGCTCTGATGGTATACATTGCCTTAATGCTGCTTTCAGCAGATATTAGTGAAAGCCAACGCCGCTACGCCCACAATACCATTTCTCTGACTCAAACAGTTATTTATGATTCCCTTCAAGCTTTAGACGACCTTGAAAAACTAGATATAAATGATTGTAGCGAAGCTTCCCTCACTAAGATGCGCCAAACAGTATACTTAAGTAGTTATATTCGCGATGTGGGTTTACTAAAAGACGATCACCTTCTTTGTACTAGTGTTGGCGGCTTACTCGAAGAGCCAGTAGCTTTAGATCCTCCATCTTTTTCTACCTCACTAGGCTTTGATATTTGGCTTAATACACAGCTCATCATATTTGATTACCTGCACTCTGGAGTGGTGATTCGCAGGGGCGACTTTAATGTGGTGATCGATAACAGTACCTTTGCGCCGCTTGAATATGGTGATAATCAATGGGAGTTAGTGTCGAACAGGAGAGAAAATGCCATTCACCTCACCGGCACCCAAGGTATATATAAAGACACCGACACCTTGGTTTATGAGGAAGTCACCGACAACTATCACTATTTTCACAGCTGTAGTGAAAACTACGATTTTTGTATCGCCCTAAGCCTTTACAATTACACGCTTATTAAAAACAAAACTTGGTTTTTATTCTTCTCGTTAATGCTCAGCCTTGCCTTTGGGATTTTGGCAAGCATCTGCTCCGAAACATTATTTAAGCGTCACAGCAGCACCAACGCTCGACTTCGTCGAGGTTTACGTAAAAAGCATTTTTATTACCAAATTCAACCTTTGGTGGACTTAAAAACAAAACGAGTGATTGGCGGTGAGGTATTGGCGCGCTTTAAGGACCCGCTTGGCGAGCTTTATCCAGACCAATTTATTGGTGAGATCCGCGCCTTAAAACTCACTTGGCCGTTTACTTTATTGGTGATTAAAAATGCGCTAAAGGACCTGCAAGCCAGCGGTGTAATACAAAGCGATTGCAAAATTAGCTTTAATATTTTCCCTAACGACGTTGAAAACAACAACATCAACGAGTTAAAAAACTTACAAGAGGTAAAAGATTTCACAGGCAACATAACCTTAGAAATAACCGAAGACCTGCAACTAGACAGCCTGGTAGCAAACCAAAATATAAACCAAGTCATTAAACAAGGTTTTGAAGTTGCCATTGACGACTTTGGTACCGGCTACTCTAACCTTGCTCAACTAAAAAACTTTCGCTGCCAATACTTAAAAATAGACAAAAGCTTTGTATTTGATTTAGAAGCTGGCTCTATACGCTCTTCGCTAGTACCGCACATGGTAGATATTGCTCATAAGTCTGACTTAAAAGTAATTGCCGAAGGCATAGAAAATATTATGCAGAGCAAAGTATTAGAAGATTTAGGTGTTGAATATGGTCAAGGCTGGATGTTTGGCAAACCAATGCCAGTGAAGCAGTTTATCGAAGCTTATCAACGCACTCACAACAGCGGGTAGATTACAGCTCCTCAACTCAAACTGCTTAACTCTAACCAGTTTTAAAGTAAGCTTTTACCCGTAGACCTGCAACTTAAAGGAACATAGATGAGTGAATCAGCTCCGGTTGATGATTTTGAGAAATCTAAAAACGTAAAAACAATAATCATCCAGTTATTGCTGGGAATTGTTCTTGTTGCGGTTTTCTATGTGATATACACGGGGCTGATGTTAATCACTCCGGAATTCGCAAAAATACATAGAAACTTTGATGTTGAGCTTCCTAGGTTTACAGAGTATATCTATAAAAACTATATGTATTACCCTATATTCTATTATCTCGCAAAGGTGACTTACAGTAGCTATTGCTTAAGCCTTCTCTTCTGTTCGCCTAGTTGGAAGGTATTTAAGCGAGTTACCATTTTCAATATACTTCTATGTATCGTAGTAGTGGTGGTAACCATTACTAGTATTTACTATTCAACCTTTACCATCGGAGCCGCAATATAGTTTAAAGCTAGGCTGGCAAGATTTAACGATAAAAGCCACAGGCTAGAGTTACAAACATGACGATAAATAATTACAGGCTCTATGCCGACAAAAACATCTTCTACTATTCAACGTTTGAAGATGCTAAAAAGGCTGCAACAAAATTCATACCTGAACGGACTACCCTTCGGATCGAAGTATTAGTTGAAGTTCAGTCTTTTGAAGCTGATTTCTGGGCTTATGAATATGATAACAATAGATGGGTGCCATCTTGAAGCTCTAGGAAACTAAATACATTTAAGATATATAGAACAAAGAAAAGGACAACTTACTGTTGTCCTTTTTTGGTCTAAGTTTGGGTATAGATTTAACAGGTTACGCCAATGCTATTGTCATTTTGCCAGTAAAGCTGCCACTGCTCTTCACTAGCGCTACAACCACAGCCTTTATTACATGAGCCGAGTTTAACAACTCGCAACTTATGGCGCTTAACCCATGGTTGAAGCATAGCTAGCGCCGCGTCATCGCTAAGCGAAAAATGCTTAGCGACTTGGTTTAACAACACACCGGGGTTCTCTTCAATATAGCTTTTAAGCGCTTGTAGTATCATAGTGCTCAGCCTTTTGACGCTTTAAAAACAGTACCCAAACACTTAGTACAATAACCATTGCCAATAACAATACACTGGCTGAAATGGGTGTTTGTTGCCATGTTGCCGCTTGGTAATAAATAGTTGCGGTGCAATAAGCTAACAAGGTCGACCATACACCAATCAATCTTGCCCATTTTAATCCAAGCTCTTTGACCAAAGCGCCCATCGCCGCTGCACAAGGCATGTACAACAAAATAAACAACATAAACGATACAGCTGAAGCTTGGCTAAAGTGTTGAGACAACTGTGACATAGTGCCTAGATCTACTTCATTGATTTCTGCAGCGCTAGCTACATCTTCAGCTTCTTCAATAGCAATGCCCAGCGGATCGCCATAATTAAGGTCGTTAAAGTTATCGACAATGCTTTGACCGGCTTCTTGGAAACGGCCTAAGTAAGTCCATGCTTCAGCCTCTTCTTCAGGATCTGCATATAGACTGTTTAAGGTGCCAATTACCGCTTCTTTAGCAAACAGGCCGGTTACAATTCCTACGGTGGCTGGCCAATTATCTTGCTCGATGCCCATGGGGCCAAATACCGGCGTAACAAACTGGCTAGCGCGAGCCAATATGGAGTGCTCTTGACCTTCAGCATCCAACTCACCGCCGGTACCAACGTGATTAAGAACACTTAATATCGCTACCACTAAAACAATGGTTTTACCGGCGCCAACAATAAAGCCTCGCACTTTTTGCCAAGTAAGCAATAGTACCCCAAACACTGTTGGGAACTGATAGTCTGGCAGCTCTAATACAGAGTCTTGAGCTGTGCCAGGTAGCAAAGTGTACTTAAGCAGCAAACCGGTAATAATCGCAGCGATAATGCCCACAATATACAAAGCAAACACCATGTTCTGCCCTTGCTCGGGGAAAAACGCAGCAACAAACAAGGCATATACGGGTAAACGTGCACCACAAGACATAAACGGACTCATTGCTGAGGTAAGCACCCGTTCACGGTGCTTTTCTAGTACTCGAGTAGCCATAATGGCCGGCACGGTACAACCAAAGCCCATTAACATTGGCACAAATGCTTTACCGGGTAAGCCGATAATTTGCATAGCGCGGTCTACAACAAACGCAGCACGCGCTAAGTAACCTGAGCTTTCTAACAAGGCTAAAAACAGATACAAACAAGCAATTACAGGAATAAAGGTTGCTACGGTTTGTATGCCTACCCCTACTCCGCTCGCCAATACAATGCTCGCCCATTCTGGCGCACCAACACTGGCTAACAGTTCGCTCACCCCATCAACAAAAATAGTACCAGCTGTAATATCGAAAAAATCGATAAACACCGCTCCACCGTTAATGGCAAACATGAACATTAGGTACATAACACCTAAAAAGGCCGGAATACCTACCCAACGGTTAAGCAATACTTTGTCCAGTAGCTCGGAATAATCGCGGCTTAGCTGGCCTTTTTTACTGATACAGCTTTGGGTAAGTTGGTAGATAAAGCTATAGCGGCTGTCAGCGAGCTCTAAATCAACGTCAGTTGTTGTAAATTGCCCTAGCGCGTGGCCCACCTCTAGCTGTAAATCAGGGTCTAGTTGCTCGGTTAGCCATGGATCATGCTCAATTAAGCGCAGAACTTGCCCCTTGTTTAAGCCAAGCTTTTGCTGCCACTCGGTTGTAAAGGCTTCAATTTCCGATGGGTATTCCAAGCTTAAAGCGGGAGCTTGCTGGGCTTGCTCCATTAATTTAGGCAAGTTGCGCTTAAAGTCATTCACTTGCTTTTTCGAGGTGGCTGACAAGCACACCACTGGCAAATTAAACTGCTCGCTAAACTGCTTCACCTTAATATTAAGTAGCTTAGCTTTAGCTGTGTCCATTTTATTTAGCACCAACACCACTGGCAGGCCAAGCTCTTTAAGCTGAATGCTTAAATACAGGCTACGCTCCACTGCGCTGGCATCAATCACATTAATTACTAGGTCTAGTGGCTCAGATTGCAAAAACTCACAAGCGATCCGTTCATCTAATGAGCTTTTATCAAGCTGCGGATCAATGTTGTATACACCGGGTAAGTCTACGACTTCTGCTTGCCAGTCGGCTTGGCGGATCCAGCCAGACTTTTTATCTACAGTTATCCCGCTAAAGTTACCTACTTTTTGTTTACTGCCGGTTAAAGCGTTAAACAAGGTACTTTTACCGCTATTAGGATTACCTACGGTGGCTATCATATGTTTGTTCATAGACTATCCACCTCAATCGCTTTTGCTTGGCCATTACTTAGCGCAAGGTTGATTCCAGGTGCAGATACTTGGATAGGATCCCCAAGTGGAGCGCGCCTTACAATGGTTAAGGTCGTATTGGGTAAAATACCCAACGACATAAGCTTCTTGCGCATTGCTCGCGGTAAGCCATTTAAGCTCAATATTTGCGCCTTTTGACCAGTGGCTATTTCATCCAATGACATGGATCCTCCATACCTAAGTCTAAATAATAATGATTTTCATTTGGCTTCATTGTGCGACACACATCACTGTTCCGTGTTGATCTAAATCAAACGCTTATAGATAGCTTTGTATTTTTGTGAGAAATATTTATCGCTATTTTTTGAAACCGTCTGAATAAATACGCTACCATCAGCACAACTTACGTATAAGGTAGATTGAAGATGTCATTCAAAGACCAACTTTCGCAACTGGTTTACTCAACAGACCAAGGCCGCATTGAACCAGAGCAGCAAGCTGAACAAGTGCCTGAAACAGACGGTACTATTAAGCTGCGTAGAGAAACTAAAGGCAGAAAAGGCAAAGGGGTTACCTGCTTAACAGGTTTTGGTTTAGCCGAAGCAGAATTAAAAACCTTATGTAAAGACATGAAAAAACATTGCGGCGTAGGTGGCAGCGTTAAAGATTACGTTATCGAGATCCAAGGTGACCAACGCGACAAGCTAGAGGTTTGGCTTAAGCAGAAAGATTACAAAACTAAACGCATCGGTGGCTAAACCATTGCCTTTAGTGGGGCTTTTGGGTATATTCAGCGCGCTTTTGGGGAGTAGCTGCCCATATCAATAAGGTATGGGGCATTTATCAACATACTTAGTGCTCATCACTATGGTAAATGCAGCCTTTATTGGCCTAGCAAGACCAAATGCACATTAACGCCATAAAGAGGTGAGCTGCGTTGTGTGCATTGGTTTATCTGCTCGCCTCATACAAGAAATCCAATGGAAGCTTTATTCACTTCAATTACTGCCGTAGCCATTGCCGAGATAGGCGATAAAACTCAACTGCTTGCTCTTCTGCTCGCCTGCAAATTCAAAAAACCTCTGCCAATTATTGCCGGTATTGTTATCGCAACTCTACTTAACCATGCAGCCGCAGCTTGGTTTGGCTCGTTAGTGCAGCAATGGCTAAACCCTGAGATTTTACGTTGGCTAGTTGGCTTATCATTTATTGCCATGGCGCTTTGGGTATTAGTGCCAGACAAAATAGATGAAGACGATAGCAAACTACTCAAATACGGCCCCTTTTTGGCCTCGCTCATCTTGTTTTTTATTGCCGAGATTGGCGACAAAACCCAGGTTGCGACTGTGATTTTGGCAGCCAAGTATGACTCGATGTTTATGGTAATTACCGGCACTACCATCGGAATGTGCCTAGCCAACGTGCCAGTAGTGCTGGTGGGTAAGCTTGGCGTAGAGAAATTGCCTATGACTCTTATTCATCGAGTTACTGCTATTTTGTTTTTGGTGCTGGGCATTACAACGTTGGTGTTTTAGTAAGGCTTTTGCTGAGCACTGATTGTGTTAAACTCAGCCGCAAATTGTTAGCAAGGTTGTAATAATGAAACTAGTTCGTTGGATTTTAGGCCGCATTATATTGTTACTTAACGCAGTATTTTCCCCTAAGGGCGTAAAAAGAAGTGCTGAGGAGCAGGCGGTAATTGATCAAAAAACCCAAGGTTTACACCTATATCAGCTGCCGGCTTGCCCATTTTGCGTAAAAGTACGTCGCTCGATGAAACGTAATGGTTTAAGTATAGGCTTACGCGATATTAAGGCGCAGCCAGAATATCTTGAAGAGTTGGTGGCCCAAGGTGGTTCAAGAAAAGTGCCTTGTCTACGCATTGAAAATGGCGACCAAGTAGAATGGTTATACGAGTCTAACGATATCATTAACTACCTAGAAGCCAAGGTAGCCTAAAACCAAAAAGCTCCGCAATGCGGAGCTTTTTACTACTAGCAGCTAAAACTTAGTCTGCTTCCATAATATCACTTGGCATGGTTTCACGCAGGCGCTTCCACACTTCACTAGTAGCAATACCGTAACTACGCACTACTTGCAGCGCTTTATCATGTTCGCCGCTATCGGCCAACGTGATGAGCTCTTGATAGAAATTATCAACTAAGGTGCGTGCTTGAGGGTCGTCAAAGTAGTATTTACCTACGCTTTGATACATGCCTCTAAAGCCATTTAAGATAAGCGCGTATAAAGGATTGCCCGACGCAAAAGATAAGCCGTGTAACACTTGATAATCAAACTCAGCGTAAGCTTCGCCAGTTTGCTCAAGTTGTTTGTATTGCTCGATAAGTTGGCGACTTTTCTCGGGATTGTTTTTTAGGGCACCACGAATAAAAATCACACTAATGTT
This sequence comes from Agarivorans sp. D1326, assembly GCF_056958115.1. Classification (NCBI taxonomy): domain Bacteria; kingdom Pseudomonadati; phylum Pseudomonadota; class Gammaproteobacteria; order Alteromonadales; family Alteromonadaceae; genus Agarivorans; species Agarivorans sp. D1326. The sequence continues at coordinate 306,693 of NZ_JBTWEN010000002.1, forward strand.
GGTTCTTGCTGATAGCAGTTGCTCAAACAACTCTGGCACACCATCGGTATCTAAACGGGCTAAAGTTTCCAAAATATTCAGCCCTGCGGTTTCCCAAAAGTTGTTCACCTTAGTGGGTTTGCCGTGCTGAATAGTTAACCATCCATCTCGCGCTAATCGTTGAAGCACTTCACGCAAGGTGGTGCGGGTTACACCTATTAACTCAGATAATTCTCTTTCGGCGGGTAAAATTGTGCCAGGAGCAAAACGGTTATTCCAGATAGATTCAATGATGTATTGTTCTGCGAATCCCGCTGGACTTTTTGCTTTAATTACCATTATTTACTCAGTCTATTTTCGTTTTTATTGTATCGATAATAACAAACCATTAACTAAAGCTAAAGCAAGTGGTTTGAGCTCAAACCTCCAAATTTGAAAATCTCTTGACTATTTTTATCGACACTTGAATAAATTTGATATTTTCGGTTGTTCAACTACCAAAGCCACGTGAGATCACATACAATCGCGCACGAGTTTTCGTAGGGGAAACTCGACCTGCCATTTGAACAACAATGAGATTTCAGGATGAATACTAGTCTTTCTAGTGCTTTTGCTAAGAATTTTCTTGGCAATGCACCTTTGTGGTATAAAAAAGCCATTGTTTTATTTCTAATCATTAACCCCATCGTTTTCTATATCAACCCGTTTGCTGCAGGTTGGTTACTCGTTATCGAATTTATTTTTACTCTTGCGATGGCGTTAAAATGTTACCCGCTTCAGCCGGGCGGCCTGCTTGCCATAGAAGCAGTAGCAATAGGCATGACATCCTCTGAAACCGTTAAACATGAATTGGTCGCCAACTTCGAAGTAGTGCTGCTATTGATCTTCATGGTGGCCGGTATTTTCTTCATGAAACAACTGCTGTTGTTTGTTTTCACCAAGATGCTTATCAAAATTAAAGACAAAGCCATTTTGTCTTTAGCCTTTTGTGCAGCCGGCGCCTTTTTATCAGCTTTCTTAGATGCCTTAACCGTAATTGCTGTAGTCATTAGCGTAGCGATTGGCTTCTACAGCATTTATCACAAAGTGGCATCTGGCAAAGATTTTCACCAAAAACATGACCACACTGGCGATGACTTAAGCAGTGATGACTTAGAAGGCTTTCGCGCATTCTTACGTAGCTTAATGATGCATGCGGGTGTAGGTACCGCATTAGGTGGCGTATGTACCATGGTAGGTGAACCGCAAAACCTGATCATTGCAGACCAGTCTAGCTGGCAGTTCTTCGAGTTCTTCCTGAGAATGGCACCGGTATCTCTACCTGTTTTAGTATGTGGATTAATTACCTGTTTTGCGTTAGAAAAAATTGGCAAGTTTGGCTACGGAAGCCAGCTACCAGTAAATGTTCGCCAAATTCTTACCGACTACGATAAACACGAAGATCAAAAACGCACTAACCGTGACCGCGCTAAGCTAATTGTTCAAGCAGTTATTGCTGTATGGTTAATCATTGGTCTAGCACTGCACTTAGCCGCTGTTGGCTTAATTGGTTTATCGGTAATTATTCTGGCTACTTCATTTACTGGCATTACCGAAGAGCATCAACTAGGAAAAGCCTTTGAAGAGGCCCTGCCATTTACTGCCTTGTTAGCGGTGTTCTTCTCTATTGTTGCGGTAATTATTGACTTAGAACTATTTAAGCCAGTGATTCACTGGGTATTGTCGATTGAAAACGAAGGCCAGCTAGTTGCTTTCTACATAGCAAACGGCTTGCTATCGATGGTCAGTGACAATGTATTTGTGGGCACGGTTTACATCAACGAAGTGAAAACAGCTTGGTTGGAAGGACAAATCACCCGAGATCAGTTCGACATGTTAGCGGTAGCGATTAACACCGGTACTAACTTGCCTTCAGTCGCAACACCAAACGGTCAAGCGGCCTTCTTATTCTTACTTACGTCGTCGTTAGCACCATTATTACGCTTATCATACGGCCGCATGGTTTGGATGGCGCTGCCTTATACCTTTGTACTTGCTGGTGTTGGTTTGTTGTGTGTGGAATACGCGCTTATTCCTGCAACTCAATACTTCTACGATATGGGTTGGATCAGCCATCACGTTGCGGGAGCCGCATCGGCGGTTTCTGCTGGACATTAAAAATAAAAACGGCGATGCTTGCATCGCCTTTTTTTATCGGAGTTTCTGATTATGCTCAACTTTTTAAGCAGCATGCCTTACCAACGTAAACCTTGGTTTCTGCTTTTTATTGGTAGCTTATCACTAGAATTGTGTGCCCTATTCTTCCAACACGTAATGAAGCTCGACCCTTGTGTTATGTGTATTTATGAGCGTGTAGCCATGTTTGGTTTAATGTTCGCTGGTCTCATTGGATGGATAGCCCCGCACAATCTCATCATTCGCTTAACAGCATTTGGAATGTGGATAGTAAGCGCAGCTTGTGGCTTACAGCTGGCTATTACTCACACCGATTATCAAATGAACCCTAACCCATTCGCGACGTGTGACTTCTTCGCAAACTTTCCGGAATGGGCGCCATTAGATAAGTGGGTACCTTGGTTATTTAACCCAACAGGCTTCTGTGACAAAATTTCATGGATGTTCTTAGGTTGGTCTATGCCACAGTGGCTTATCTTGATATTTGCGGTGTTCTTAGCAGCAGGAGTGATGTTCTTTGGCCTACAATGGCGCAAAAAATAGCTCACATTAAAAAGCCCGCTTTAAGCGGGCTTTTTATTTGTGCCAATAACCCGAACTACTCACATTCATCTAAAGGCCAGCGCACAATATAATCTTGAGAAGGACCAGTTAATTGCGTTTCGCAAACAATTTTACCGCGTACCGACGCACCTCGTTTATGCATCTCAGAGGCTTTGCCTTTATTAAGTAGTGGATGCCATTGTGGCAAAGGTTTACCTTCAATCAAACGCTTATAAGCGCAACTTGGCGGCAGCCAATGAAAAGCATCAATATCATCTAAGCTTATTTTTACGCAGTCGGGTACTTTAGCAAAACGGTTTTCATAATCACTGCATCGACAGCTTTTACTATTAAGCAATACACAAGCGATGTTGGTGTAATAGAGCTCATCGGTGTCTTCGTCTATCAACTTCGACAAACAACATTTTCCGCAGCCGTCACACAATGACTCCCATTCTTGGGCATTCATCTGCGCCAAGGTTTTGGTTTCCCAAAATCTTACTTCACTCACTTATTACAACCTCTGTTTCTAGCTCTATACCGGCAACGGTTAATGCTAGTTTATCTCCAGCTTCTAAAGGCCCAACACCTGCAGGAGTGCCAGTAAGTAGTACATCACCCGCTTGCAGACTAAAGCACTGAGAGGCTTCAATTAACAACATCTCAATAGGGCGGATCATTTGTTGACTACTGCCCTGTTGTTTTACTGCACCATTTTGTTTTAGCTGCAAGCTAACGTCATCTAATTCACTTAAGCAAGCAATTGGTTTAAAGGCGCTAAGCACACAGCTGCGATCGAAAGCTTTGGCTCGCTCCCAAGGGTGACCACGTTGCTTTAGCTCTAGCTGAATATCTCGAAGGGTTAAATCTAAGGCGGCAGCATAACCCCAAACTGCATCATTTAGCTCAGCTTTAGAGGCATTTTTTAGCGGCTTGCTAATTAACAATGCTAGCTCCAATTCATAATCCACGGCTCCCAAACCCTTAGGGATAGCAACACCATTATCAAAACTAACAAAGGCACTAGGCGGCTTGTTAAATAGCACTGCTTGTTTTACCGGAGCACCGCCCATCTCTTGCATATGCGCAACATAATTTTGCCCAACACATACGGCTTTGCTAGGCCTTAGTGGTATAGCTTTGCCTTCGTTATCAACATGCTGATACATATCAAAACACCGGTGGGTAAGAAATACGATCAGCCAAGGTGCCAACTGCTGCTACGAAATAGTGTGAGCGATTCCACTTCATTAGCACCCGATAGTTTTCATAAGCGAGATAGGCACGGCCTTGCGCATCATCAGGTTGAACAATTGAAGCGCTAATATCCCGTGTAGGTAAATCGCTGCCGTCGTAACGGCGAACCCCTAGAGCTTGCCATTCGGCTAAAGTTTTAGTGATTTTTAGTCCAGAATTGCTGACATCATAATCTTTAGGAAGCTGAACTTGGCGACCCCAGGTTAGATCATCACTCCAGCCGCTTTGCGCCAAATAATTTGCAGCAGAGGCTAAGGCGTCAGCGGTATTGTTCCAAATATCGCTATTACCATCGCCGTCAAAATCTTGCGCGTAAGCGAGAAACGAGCTTGGCATAAACTGCACTTGGCCCATTGCCCCGGCCCAAGAGCCTTTCATTTTGTTCGGCTCAATATGACCAGCATCTAGAATACGAAGCGCATTCATCAGTTCTTTTTTGAAAAACGCTTCGCGACGCCCTTCAAAAGACATAGTTGAAAGCGCAGACACTACATTGTAGTTGCCAGTAAACTTACCAAAGTTAGATTCTACGCCCCATAAGGCAATAATAAAGCGAGGCTGCACCTTATACTTTTTTTCTATCTCTTTTAGCAAAGGGTAATGCTTTTTGTATAAAGCTCGCGCTTGTTGCACCTTCCAATCGGGAACGGCTCGCGGCAGGTATGTGTCTAAAGTAAGTTTAAACTCTGGTTGCTGCTTATCTGCCTTTACCGCACGTTGGTAAAATTTAGTATTAGTAAAAGCTGCATCGATGGTTTGCTGAGATATCCCCTGCTCTGCCGCTTCTAATTTAAGTTGTTCAACGTAGTTATCAAAGCCCGGTTCAGCGTGTAACGAGAAGGCAGCCGAGAAGAGCACCGCACTGATAATTTTTTTCACTAACGTCCCCTTATTGTTTATTTTTAGCTTTAGCCTGCGCGGCCAAATGCTGTTTAAGATAATTCTCTGGAGGTGGTGGTAGTTGTAAATAGTAGCCTTGTTCTTTAAACGCGGCTTCTATGGCGTCGATTTTTACACTAGCAAAATCTTTTGTTGGTCGTTTAGGCACCAACATAACTAGCTCCTTAGCGCCCATTAATTCAATTAACGAGGCCGGAACTTTCGAAAAATCGTCTTTCTTCTCAATATAGAGATAAGTTTGCTGTTTTTTGAGACTTTTATAGACTGCACAGAACATGAAAATGTTAGTATCCTAGGCACTGATCAGGTTATGCTAAAACGCAGACTATATCAGAATATATGGTGTAGCGTCATCGCTCGTATACAAATGTAAAAAGGAATCCGCTGTTCATGTCCGGACAGGAAATAGAGTTTAAAGGGACAAACTTTACCCTTTCAGTCGTTTACTTAGGAAAAAATGATTTAACGTCATTAAATAACAAACTTATGGAGAAGGTGGCACAAGCCCCGCAGTTCTTCAATTGTGCTCCTATCGTAGTAAATATTAGTGAAGTGGATGATGCGTTTGACTTCGACCAACTTAAAGAAGTAGTTGAAGCTCAAGACTTTGTATTAGTGGGTGTAACTGGCTGTAAAACCGCTGAGCAAAAAACCGCAGCTCGTGCTGCCGGCTTGGCTGTGATGACCAGTGGCTCGCAACAAGCTACTGCTAAACCAAACAAACCAACAGAAGAAAAAGCCCCCACTCCTCCCGCTGCTCCTTCGGTAGTTCCCAGTAAAATTGTTCGCGGCCAAATTCGCTCTGGCCAACAAATTTATGCACAAAATACCGACTTAGTAGTGATTGGCTCCGTAGGAAATGGAGCCGAAGTAATCGCAGATGGCAACATACATATATACGGCGCGTTAAGAGGCCGAGCCATCGCTGGCGCAAGTGGTAGAAAAGACAGCAAGATTTTCTGCCAAAACTTGCAAGCAGAACTTATTTCAATTGCTGGTGTTTATATGCTGCATGAGCAAATCGGCGAGCATGCCGATTCTCCGCAATGCATTCAAATAGAAGACCAGCAAATCGTATTTGGTAATTTAAGTTAACCCCGTTAACGAATTTATAAAGGAAAGATAATGGCTAAGATTATCGTTGTAACCTCAGGAAAAGGTGGCGTAGGTAAAACAACCTCCAGTGCTGCTATTGGTACTGGTCTCGCCATCAAAGGTTTTAAAACAGTAATCATCGATTTTGATATTGGCTTACGTAACCTCGATTTAATTATGGGTTGTGAACGTCGAGTCGTTTACGATTTTGTTAACGTAATTAAGGGCGAATCTAATCTTAATCAATCGTTGATTAAAGATAAGCGCACCGACAACCTATACATTTTGCCAGCATCGCAAACTCGCGATAAAGACGCGTTAACTAAAGAAGGCGTGGAAAAAGTATTAGACGATTTAGCCGAACAAGGTTTCGACTACATTGTTTGTGATTCGCCAGCTGGTATCGAAACCGGTGCAATCATGGCTTTGTACTTCGCCGATGAAGCGATTGTAACAACTAACCCAGAAGTTTCTTCAGTGCGAGATTCAGACCGAATTTTGGGCATGTTGGCCAGCAAATCAAAACGTGCCGAACAAGGCAAAGAGCCGGTTAAAGAACACCTACTATTAACTCGCTACAACCCAGAAAGGGTAAACCGTGGCGATATGTTAAGTGTTGAAGACGTGCAAGACATTCTGGCTATTCCTTTGCTTGGAGTGATTCCTGAATCTCCAGCTGTGCTAAAAGCGTCAAACTCGGGTGAACCAGTGATTTTAGACAGCGAAAGCGATGCAGGTTTAGCTTACGACGATGCGGTAAGCCGTTTAATTGGTGAAAGTGTAGATTTCCGCTTTTTAGAAGAACAAAAGAAAGGCCTATTTAGCCGTATATTTGGAGGATAACAATGTCTCTTTTAGACTACTTTCGAACGTCAAAACAGTCTAAAACGGCGGCAACCGCCAAAGAACGACTGCAGATTATTGTTGCCCACGAACGTGGACAACGCAGTGGGCCTGATTACTTGCCTGCGATGAAGCAAGACATTATAGAAGTAATTAAAAAGTACGTAGATATTAACTCAGACCAAGTGAATGTTAGCTTGGACAACAAGAGCGAAGATATAAGCGTACTTGAGCTAAATATTACGCTTCCTGAGCAACGTGATTAGCAAATAAAGGCTGACGCCAACCGGTAAGTAAAAGAGGTAGCTCCGCTGCTTGCCGGTCTTCTTTCCAAAGCCAAGACAAATACTGATTGAGCATTTTCTTACTCGCCAATACATCTTCTGGTAACCCTGATTCCTCGGCAACTTTAGCCACTACTTTTTTAAGCTCTTGAATACTTTTCTTGTAATCTGGGTAATCAACAATACGTCTAATGGCCTGTGGAAAATCTACAGTTTTAGTCTGCTGCCCTTGTTTAACTAACTTTAATAAGCGCTGCCCATGTATCCGCAATTCTTGCGGTGGCAAACCAAGGCGCTGAAGTTGTTCCATAGTACTTGGCTGATAACGCGCCAAGGCCCACAAACTATCACCATGAACAACATTGTTAATGGCTAAATCTCGGCTAGCAGCTTGTTGGGCGCGCCAACGCGCTAATACTTGCAAAACAGCAAGTTGCTGCGGGTTTAGCTTCCAAGCATTCTTAATATCTTTATAGGCTTCGTCTTGATTAAACACCCGCTTTTTAAGCGCAGCCAAACGCGCACTTTCTTCAAGCGCGGCATCAAAACGCCCTTCATCTTTAAGCTGTTGTTGAATCTTTAAATAGGCAGGTAAGAGGTAAATAACATCCAAAGCCGCATATTCTAATTGAGAAGAGCGTAAGGGACGTGCTAACCAGTCGGTACGCGATTCGCCTTTATCTAATTGAATATCCAACTCTGTATCAATAAAGCGCTGATAACCTAAGCTAATACCGTGACCTAGAAAAGCGGCCCCAACTTGCGTATCAAATACACTAAGACCAAACTTGCCGCTCACTCGCTGAATGATTTCGAGATCTTCACTAAAGGCGTGAAGTACCCAATGGTGCTTAGCCAATGCTTCCCACAAGGGCGCCATTTCTACTTTTAGAGGATCAATCAAATAGCATTGTTGGCCATCAAAGATTTGCAGTAAACCAAGCTGAGCGTAGTAAGTACGAGTGCGAACAAACTCTGTGTCAATGGCGAGTACCATTGCCTCTTGCTCATTTAAAAAATGCAACAGAGGCGCAAGTTGCGCCTCTGTTTCTATCATATCGAAGTTTACGTCTGCCAAAATTACGGCGTCCTAGTGGAAAGCATCTTAATAATCACCATTTTACGGTTTATGCCTCTTCACGCAAGGCTCTACGTAAGATCTTACCCACATTTGTTTTAGGAAGTTCATCTCTAAACTCCACCAACTTAGGTACTTTATAAGCAGTAAGAAACTCACGGCAATGCTCGATAACTTGTTTCTCGGTAAGCGACTCATCCTTCTTAACCACAAAAACTTTTACCGTTTCGCCGCTAACATCGTTTGGAACACCTACCGCTGCAACTTCTAGTACCTTGGCATTACTGGCCACCACTTCTTCCACTTCATTAGGGAATACGTTAAAGCCCGATACCAAAATCATGTCTTTTTTACGGTCCACAATGTGGAAGAAACCTTGTTCATCTACTGTGGCAATATCACCGGTAGCAAACCAGCCTCCTGGCATTGATTCTTCGGTAGCTTCAGGGCGCTGCCAATAGCCCTGCATAACCTGCGGGCCTTTAACCAAGATCTCACCTGATTCTCCATCAGCCACTTCCTCTCCATCTTCGCCAACTAATTTAATGTCAGTAGAAGGAGCCGGAAGGCCAATACTGCCGTTATAAGCTTCTAAGTCATAAGGGCATACGGTTACCAACGGCGCACATTCGGTTAAACCGTAACCTTCGATCAATCGAGAGCCGGTGACTTCCTGCCAACGCTCTGCAACTGCACGCTGCACCGACATGCCACCACCTAATGAAAGGCGTAAACGTGAGAAATCGAGCTTGGCAAAATCTTCATGATTAAGCAGCGCGTTAAACAAAGTATTCACGCCTGTAATGGCGGTAAATGGGGTTTTAGCCAACTCTTTAGTAAATGTAGGAATATCGCGAGGATTGGTAATGAGAAGGTTCTGACAACCCATTGCGAAAAACACCATGCAGTTAGCCGTTAAGGCAAAGATATGGTAGAGCGGCAACGCGGTTACCACTACCTCTTTGCCTTCGCGCAAACAAGGGCCAACAATGCCTAAAGCTTGCAGTAAATTGGCCACCATATTTTTATGTGACAACATGGCACCTTTAGCCACACCGGTTGTGCCACCCGTGTATTGTAAAAAGGCTAAATCTTCGCTTTGGATCTCTGGGCGAACATATTGTAAATGCTGACCTTTCGACAATACATAACGCAAAGATTGTGCATGTGGCAAATGATACTTAGGCACCATTTTTTTCACATACTTAACTACAAAGTTAACTAAGGTACGTTTAGTGGCAGAGAGCTGATCGCCTAAGCGAGTTAGCACTACATGCTCTACCCCGGTTTCTTCAACAATTTCTTCTAGTATGTGAGCAAAGTTAGAGACAATTACAATGGCTTTTGCACCGCTATCATTTAGCTGATGTTTAAGCTCGCGTGGGGTATACAGCGGGTTTACATTCACCACAACCATGCCGGCACGTAAAGCACCAAACAAACAGATAGGATACTGCAGCAGATTGGGCATCATTAAGGCAACGCGGTCACCCGCTTTTAGCTTTAATTCGTTTTGAAGATAAGCAGCAAAGGCTCGAGATTGCTCTTCGAGGCGGCGATAGGTCATCACCTGGCCCATGTTAATAAATGCTACTCTGTCGGCATGTTTGGCTGCGCCTTCTTCGAAGACATCAAGCAATGTTTGATAACGTGCTGAGTCTATCTCTGCAGGAACATCCTTAGGGTATCGATTAAGCCAAACCTTATCCACGCAGTTCTCCTAAACAATTCAATTACATTAAGTATAAATTGCCCACCAAGTTTAATGTGAATTTTATTATGCACTTGGCGACATTACTGGCCTTAGAGCTTTAGCTCTAAGATTTCAAACGATTGTTTCATACGGCGTTTAAAATAACAATATATTAACATTAAGCGTAGAGTGTAAGTTCAAAAACAGTGAAGTGCTTCAAACAATTGTTTTAATAAAGTCGCGAAGTAACTGAGCAGTAGCAAGCGGATTTTGCATATGCAGGTGGTGCCCACCACTTAGTAGTTGTGTTTGAATATTGTTAAACCATTGCTGGCGCAAGGCAATGTAATCTGGCTTAAGTAAAGGATACTCATTTGCTGCTAGCAATAAACAAGGTGTTACAACTGCTTGGCAAATCTGTTTGGCTTGTTCTTCACTAAAACGTAAGGGTGAGCTAAGTTTTAATTTTTCGTCATGCCGCCAATACCACAACCCTTCACGCTGAATAGTGGCGCGCTCTACTAGTAAGCGGCTATTTTCAGCGCTAATAGCGTTAGTTTTAGCTCGCAAGGCCACGGCATAATCTAGCTCTGCAAAACCTTTGGCGGGTTTTAGCTGCTGTCTTTGACGAATCGCTTTAGCTAAATGCGTAGACGTTTGATGGCTTGCCAAACTTAAAGGTCCAATGCCATCAATACATACTAAGCCACTAAGTTGCTCAGGAAATGCCGCAGCAAAGCAACTGGCCACAAGCGCTCCCAAAGAATGGCCAATTAAGATAACTGGTTTACTAAGGTTGAGCTCATTTAATGCAACATACACATCGTCTACGTAGTCAACAAAGTGATAATAATCTTGTCGGTGTGGTGAAAGGCCATGTCCAGGAAAGTCTAAAGCAATACAGTGACTATTAGGTAGCTCGTGAATAACAGGAATGAAACTAGCAGCGTTGTCCATCCAACCATGCAACATCAATAAACAGTATGGGCTGTCAGTTGTTTGTTCTAGGTAAGCAAGTTTGCTTTTGGGAAGGCAGGATTCACTGTGCATGGATAAGGGAAAGCCGAGTTAGGCAAACAAGTCGATGCCGAACATTTCATTTACCTGTTGGCGCTTAAGTTGATTAGCAACATCTTGATAGTGAGACACAGCCTCTCCGCCACTGCCAATATTTTGGTCATAGCGGAGCTTTTCTACACTTTTTTCATCCATTACCGCCCATGGCACTACACCTTTTGGCGCTTGAGTAGCGGTACTTAACTCAGTACTACTACTTGCCTGCTTAACTTTAGGCTGTTGCGGTATGGGCTGGCCAAGGCCCTGAATTTTCAAACTTTTTATCCTTTAACTATTCTCTACCTGGAAGCTTTTTCCAAGTGACTTTATCTCGAAGATACACCGGTTCTGCGTTTTCGGCAGCAACAAGGTCGCCACGTTCAAAAGCATATTGAGCATAACTAAGCATATCTCGTGCCGCCGGGTATAACACCGAATCTAGCACGCTTACGCCAGAAAATTGACCACTCAATAGTTCTTTATAGGTTTGCCAACCAGTGCCAACAGCTGCGGCCTTATTGGCACTTGCTTCGAGTAGCTCAGGCTTAATCACTAACTCTTGGCCAACCAAGCGCATCAAACCATCTTCTAGGTGATATTCACCCCAGTATACTTCGCCCATGCGTGCATCAATGGCAGCCAAGCAACGCTCTGTGGCATGGTTAACATAAGCTTGCTGCGCCATGGCTTGCAACGTTGACACTGCAACCATCGGTTTATCTGCCCCAAATGCCAAACCTTGCGCGGTAGCTACGCCAATACGTACACCGGTAAAACTGCCTGGCCCGCGGCCAAAAGCAATGGCATCCAGTTGAGTTAAGCTTACGCCTGCTTCCGCTAATACTTGCTCCACAAACGGCAAGATCTTTTGAGTGTGGTCGCGTGGGCTGTATTCTTGCTTGCTGATCACTTCACCCTTCCATTGCAAGGCAACAGAGCAGTTTTCGGTTGAAGTATCTAAAGCTAATATATTGGCTGTCATGTTTCCTCAGCGTCTTTTTTAACAAATTCTAGAACTTTTGATAGCTCTCTTGTGCGGGGCATAGCCGGTAAGCTACTAATAAATAAAGAACCATATTCGCGGTTTACTAGGCGATTGTCACAAATAATCACCACGCCGTGATCGGCCTGAGTTCGAATCAAGCGCCCCACTCCTTGCTTCAAGCTTATTACAGCTTGCGGCAAATATACCTGACGAAAAGGATCTCCGCCACGCAAACGGCAATCTTCACTTTTAGCTTTAAGTAAGGGATCATCGGGTGCAGCAAACGGTAACTTATCGATGATGACACACGACAAGGCCTTACCGGGTACGTCTACACCTTCCCAGAAAGTACTTGTTGCTACTAACACGGCGTTGCCATCTTCAACGAACTCGCTAAGCAGCTCTTGTTTGCCAGCTTCCCCTTGCACCAATACCAATAACTCAGTGCGTTGCCTTAGCTCAGCGGCAACTTTTTGAATCATGCGATGACTGGTACACAAAAAGAAACAACGGCCGCCGTTAGCTTCTATTACCGGGGCAAGCTGATCTAGCATCAGCTGCTCGGCATTATGCTGCTTAGTGTCTGGCAAGTAGCGTGGCACACAGAGTAAGGCTTGTTTTTGATAATCGAAAGGGCTGTCGAGCAGCATGCTGCTCGCATCTTTTAAACCCATTTGGGTTTGGAAATGTTGAAAGTTGCCATCAACAGCCAAAGTAGCTGAAGTAAATACCCAAGCGGCGTTGCGATCTTCCACTTCACTATTAAAGCGCTCTGCAATATTTAAGGGCGTAATGTTTAAGGTGAAATGCTGACGCGTAGTCTCGTACCAATAACTAAAACCAGTTTTATCTACGTCCATTACCTTGTCGAACAAACTGCGCATTTTAGCTAAACGTTCAAAACAAGCGTCAGCTAATTCACTGCGTGAAAGCGCCAGCTTGAGCACTTGATAAACAAAGTCCATGTCTTCACGTAAATCTTGCATCATCTCGCCAAAGCGTTTTTGTTTAGCAAGTGGACGCCATTCACCTCGGTCTCGCAAACCTTCAAAAGCGAGTCGGCATTGGCGAATACGACGCTCTAGCTTTTGTGAGGCTTTTTGTAATTGCGCCATATCGCGAAGGTCGGTTTTATAACTCAACTCTATATCGTTACATAAATCGAGGATCTGGCGGCTAGAGAAGTGCTGGCCAAAATAGCTGGCTGCAATGTCCGGTAACTGGTGTGCTTCATCAAAAATAAAGGCATCAGCTTCTGGAATCAGTTCACCAAAGCCTGTTTCTTTAACCACCATGTCGGCAAAAAATAAATGGTGATTTACTACCACCAAATCAGCTTCCATGGCGCGATTACGCGCTTTAACCAAATAGCACTCTTTGTAAGATGGGCAATCTCTGCCAAGGCAATTGTCGTTGGTGCTAGTTATAAGGGGGAATACATCTGCCCGCTCAGCCACCGGGCCTAAGTCGCTAATGTCACCACTTTCTTCACCTTGCGCCCAACTTTTGATTTTGACTAGCTCCGCCAAGGTAGCTCTGTCTTGGCCACTGCTGTAGTGCGAAAAGCTGTTTAGCCTTTCAATACACAAATAGTTAGCGCGCCCTTTTAGTAAGGCAATCGATTGATTGTACTTAAGGGCTTTTTGCATGCGTGGTAGGTCTTTAGTAAACAGCTGGTCTTGCAAGGCTTTACTACCGGTACTGATTACTATTTTTTTGCCGCTATCCATAGCTGGAACAAGGTAAGCAAAGGTTTTACCGGTGCCGGTCCCCGCTTCTACCAGCAAACTACCGCGGTCATCTATAGCCTGCGCTACTGCGTTGGCCATTTCACCTTGTTGAGGACGAGGAGAGAAGCCATCAATGGCCTTGGAGAGTAATCCATCTTTGGCGAAATATTGCTGTTTCAATCTAAATTCCGGCAAGCAAAAGTCGCCGCAACTATACCAGCCGAATTAGCCGAGACCAAACTTAAAACTAAACAAACAAGTCAATGTTATGTGGGTCGTCGGGATCTGGCTTTCTTTTCTGCGCTTGCTGTTGGTCTTGACCAGTTTTAGGCCGCACTTGTATATCATTGTGCGCGCTAGTTTTACCCTTTTTAACCACTTTCGTCGTTTTAATAGGCGGCGCCTTACCGTCAGGCTTTGCAGGTGCCCTAGGCAAAATAGGTAGTATCGCATCTTGGCTCACAACTACAGCTCCTTTTATGGCTTCCTTTACTATATTATCGGTTAAATTTTAAACAACTTTAATCTATTCATAAAAAGGCGTTAAAAAAGGTTGCAATTTAGCGCTAGCTTGGTAACTTTATGCCCATTATTGCCATCAAGGCAAAACTCACGTTGACAGGAACGTTACATGATTTTTAACCAACTGAAGCATCATCACCACCATCATCCAGAATAAGCTTCAGGCGGTTATCTGCTGGAAGCTTGTAAGACGCTTCCGGTGGTAGAATATAACAATATTGCAAACCCCCGGAAGGTAATCCTCCCGGGGGTTTTTTAGTATTATAATTAGGGACATAAACATGACAGAGCAAAAACGACTACGCATCGCCATCCAAAAATCAGGACGTCTAAGCGATGACTCACAGGCACTATTAAAAAGCTGCGGAATGAAAATCAATCTCCGCCAACAACGCCTAATTGCCCACTCAGAAAACATGCCAGTAGATCTACTACGTGTGCGCGATGACGATATCCCAGGCCTAGTTATGGACGGCGTGGTTGATTTCGGTATCGTTGGCGAAAACGTACTAGAAGAAGAAACCATGTTGCGCACCGCGCAAAATGAACCTACCGAATGTGACATTCTAAAACGCTTAGACTTTGGTGATTGCCGCTTCTCTTTAGCAGTAGCAGAAGAATTTGATTACACCGGCCCACAATGTTTGGCTAATAAACGCATTGCCACTAGCTACCCAGGTATTCTAAAGCGCTACTTAGACGAACAAGGCGTACCGTTTTCAACTTGTATGTTGGCAGGCTCGGTTGAAGTAGCCACTCGCGCTGGCTTAGCTGATGCAATTTGTGACTTGGTATCTACCGGGGCAACGTTAGAAGCTAACGGCCTTAAAGAAGTAGAAGTAATTTATCGCTCACAAGCAGTTTTAATTAAATCTAAAAATAAGCTTAGTGACGAGCACCAAGAGCTGTTAGATCGCTTACTAATGCGTATGCAAGGCACCATGGAAGCAAAAGAAAGCAAATACATCATGCTACATGCGCCAAAAACACATCTTGACCAGATCGTTGACTTACTGCCAGGCAGCGAGCACCCAACAGTATTAGCGCTTGCCGGCGACGAAGATAAAGTAGCTCTGCATGTAGTAAGTACCGAGAACCTGTTCTGGGAAACCATGGAGAAGCTAAAAACCTTAGGTGCTAGCTCTATCCTAGTGATGCCAATCGAGAAGATGTTGAGATAACCACCATGCAAACGGTAATTTGGAAGCAACTTAATTCAGAGCAACAACTACAGGTGCTGTCCCGCCCTGCGGTTAATAGCTCAACCGACATTGCCGGAATTGTTGCCGATGTAGTAAGCCAAGTTCGTGAACAAGGCGACAAAGCCCTAATCGCTTTAGCTGCCAAGTTTGATAACACCGAACTTAACGCTGTAAGAATATCTCAACAAGAGATAGAAGCAGCGGAGCAAGGTTTAAGTGAAGAATTTAAACAAGCTGTAGCGCAAGCCAAAGCTAACATTGAAGTTTTTCACCAAGCGCAAAAGCCGCAGCCAATTAGCCTAGAAACCCAACCAGGGGTGCGTTGCGAAATGCACTACGCAGCCATTGGCAATGTAGGTTTATATGTGCCTGGTGGCACTGCGCCACTGCCTTCAACGGTATTAATGTTAGCCATTCCTGCCCGCATTGCTGGCTGTAAAAAAGTGGTATTAAGCTCTCCACCACCCATTGCGCCAGAAATCCTTTATACCGCTAACTTATGTGGTGTAGACGAAGTATATGCAGCAGGTGGCGCGCAAGCGATTGCAGCCATGGCCTATGGCACCGAGAGTGTTAGTAAGGCAGACAAAATATTTGGTCCGGGTAATGCTTATGTAACGCAAGCCAAACAGCAGGTTAGCGGCGACCACGCTGGGGCCGCCATTGATATGCCAGCAGGCCCTTCTGAGGTGTTGGTTATCGCAGATGATAAAGCTAATCCAGCTTTTGTTGCTGCCGATTTACTCTCGCAAGCCGAACACGGCCCAGATTCACAAGTAATCTTGGTAACAACTTCAGAGCAACAAGCCGAAGCGGTTAATCAAGAATTGGCTCGACAGTTAGCGCTGCTTAGTCGTAATAACATTGCCGACCAAGCTTTGTCGCACAGTACTGCCATTGTAGTGAACGACTTAGCCCAAGCAGTGCAAGTAAGTAACCTTTACGGCCCAGAGCACCTCATTGTTCAAACCGAGCAAGCGCGTGATTTACTGCCAGAGATTGAAAACGCGGGAAGCGTATTTTTAGGTGAATGGACGCCAGAATCAGTAGGCGATTACGCCAGTGGCACCAACCACACCTTGCCTACTTACGGCTACACTCGCACCTACTCTAGCCTTGGCACTCTAGACTTTATGAAACGTTTCACAGTTCAAGAGTTAAGCCAGCAAGGTCTAAAAGACTTAAGCCGTGCAGTAGTGCCTATAGCCAACGCAGAAGGGCTAGACGCCCACCGCAGAGCGGTTACCATGCGCCTAGGCGAGGAGCAATAATATGTCGGTTACATTATTAGCCCGCAAAAAAATTCAGGCGCTGGTGCCCTACCAAAGTGCTCGCCGCATTGGCGGCAGTGGTGAAGTGTGGCTAAACGCCAACGAAAGCCCCGATGTTAGTGACTTCAGTTACGAAGGCGATGAGCTAAACCGCTACCCAGAGTTTCAACCAGAAGCTTTAATTAACGGTTACGCTGCCTACGCAGGCGTAGAGCCAAATCAAGTGTTGGCTAGCCGCGGCGCCGATGAAGCGATTGAAGTACTAATTCGCGCATTTTGTGAGCCTAACGAAGACAGCATTACCATTTGTGCCCCTACTTACGGCATGTATGCGGTAAGCGCCGAAACCATTGGTGTTGAGATAAAAACCGTTGCTCTAGATGCGAATTTTGATCCCGACTACGCGGCACTGGCAAAAGTAGATAGCAAAATTATTTTCTTATGTGCCCCCAACAACCCAACAGGCAACATGCTAGATGAAGCCAAGTTGTGTGAGTTGTTAGAAGCACAAAAAGATAAAGCGCTAGTTGTAGTAGACGAGGCCTATATTGAGTTTTGCGAAGAACTTAGCGTAGTGAAATTGCTCGGCGACTACGACAACTTGGTGGTTACTCGAACCTTATCTAAAGCCTTCGCTTTAGCTGGCTTACGTTGTGGCTTTACCGTTGCAGGTCGTGAGGTGATTGAAGTAATGAGCAAAGTGATTGCCCCTTACCCGATTGCCCGTCCAGTTGCCGAGATCGCAGCAAAAGCGCTAAGCCAAGATGGCTTAAAAGTTATGCGCGAGCGTGTTGCACGCTTAAACGCTATTCGCAGCCAAGCGGTTGAAGATTTAAGCAAACTTAATATTGTGCAAGAGATCTTCCCTGCTACCGGTAACTACATACTGGTACGTTTCGACGATTCAGCCCGAGTATTTAAAACATTGGGCGAGCAAGGCATTGTACTGCGTGATTTTGCCAATAAGCCGCGGTTAGAAAACTGCATCCGCATTAGCATTGGCAACCAGCAAGAAGTGGCCGCCACCGTATCAGCAATTCAAGGATTGGAGCGAACTTAAGTGAGCCAAGTAAAACAAAAAATCTTATTTATCGACCGTGATGGCACCATGATCGACGAACCTATCACCGACAAACAGGTTGATAGCGTAGAAAAGGTAAAGTTAGAGTCACAAGTGATCCCGGTATTGCTTAAGCTACAAGCCAATGGCTACCGCTTAGTTATGGTAACCAACCAGGATGGTTTAGGCACCGACAGCTTCCCCGAAGCTGATTTTCACCTAGCTCAAAACTACATGATGGATATCTTCGAATCACAAGGCATTAAGTTTGACGACGTACTGGTATGCCCGCACTTCGACGAAGATAACTGTAGCTGTCGCAAACCCAAGCTTGGCTTGGTAAAAGACTACCTAAAAAGTGGCGTGATTGATTTTGCCAACTCTTATGTGATTGGCGATCGCCACACCGACATGCAGCTAGCCGAAAACATGGGGCTAGAAGGCTTGCAATATCAACGCGACGGCCTTAACTGGATAGCGATTGAAAAGCAGCTTACTCAACAAGGCCGCAAAGCCAAGGTTGAGCGCAATACTAAAGAAACCCAAATTAGCATCGCGGTTGATTTAGACAACGCAGGCGGCAGCCAAATTGATACTGGCCTTGGCTTTTTTGACCACATGCTAGATCAAATTGCTACCCACGGCGGCTTTCAGCTTAATTGTAAAGTTGTTGGCGATTACCACATCGACGACCACCACAGCGTAGAAGACACCGCCATTGCCCTTGGCCAAGCCCTTAAAGAAGCGCTTGGCGACAAACGTGGTATTGGCCGTTTTGGTTTTGTACTGCCAATGGACGAATGCCTAGCCCAATGTGCCCTAGATTTAAGCGGCCGTGCTCACCTAGAGTTTAAAGCTGATTTTACTCGCGACAACATTGGAGACTTTGCCACTGAAATGGTACCGCACTTCTTCCGCTCACTAAGCGACGCTATGGCCTGTACCTTACACCTAGAAACCACCGGCAAAAATACTCACCACATGGTAGAAGCCCTGTTTAAAGTATTTGGTCGTGCACTAGGTCAAGCCATTGTTAAATCGGGCGATGCAATGCCTAGCAGTAAAGGCACACTATAAGCGCCTGCTTTAAAGGATAAGAGCAAACATGAACGTAATTATTGATACAGGATGTGCCAACTTATCTTCGGTAAAATTTGCCGTAGAGCGTTTGGGCTTTCCAGTAACAGTGAGCCGCGATCCACAGGTAATTTTAGCGGCTGATAAACTGTTTCTACCCGGCGTGGGCACCGCCACCGAGGCGATGCAAAACCTAGCCGACCGCGAGCTTATCGACTTAGTAAAACAAGTTAAAAAGCCGCTATTGGGTATTTGTTTAGGCATGCAAATGCTGGCCGATTTCTCTATCGAAGGCGGCGCTAAACAAGCCGACGAGCCAGTCCCCTGCTTAGGTTTAGTGCCTGGCACTGTAAGCTTAATGCAACCGCAACAAGGGCAACGCCTGCCGCACATGGGTTGGAATCAAATTCAACCTAAAGCCGGTCACCCACTGTTTAAAGGCATTGAAGCCGGCAGCTACTTCTACTTCGTACACAGCTACGCCCTGCCAGTAAACGCTGCCACAATTGCCGAATGTGATTATGGCAACACCTTTACCGCCGCAGTAAACAAAGACAACTTTTACGGGGTGCAATTTCACCCGGAACGTAGCGGCCAAGCCGGTGCGCAACTAATCAAAAACTTCTTGGAGATGTAACACATGATCATTCCTGCTTTAGATTTAATTGACGGAAAGATTGTGCGTTTGTTCCAAGGTGATTACGCACAAAAAACCATTTATGGTGACGACCCACAAGCCCAGTTTTCTGAGTACCACAGCCAAGGAGCTGATTGGTTACACTTGGTTGATTTAGACGGCGCCAAAGATACCAGCGCTCGCCAACTAGACGTTATCGCCCAGCTACTGAAAAACACTCCAGCTAAAATTCAGATTGGTGGCGGTGTACGTAGCGAGCAAGATGTAAAAGACTTGCTCGACGCAGGTGCAGAGCGTGTAGTAATTGGCTCTACCGCAGTAAAGCAGCCAGAAGTGGTTGCCAAGTGGATGGAAAAATACGGCGCCGAGCACATTGTACTGGCGCTTGATATTAACATCGACGAGCAAGGCAATAAGGTAGTAGCAGTATCTGGCTGGCAAGAAGACAGTGGCGTAACCATTGAAGAACTAGTGGCTATTTACGCGCCTGTTGGCCTAAAGCACGTATTGTGTACCGACATATCTAAAGACGGCACGCTAGAAGGCTCAAACGTAAGTTTGTACCGCGAGTTATGTGCGCAATACCCAGATATTCACTGGCAAAGCTCAGGCGGCATTGGTGACTTAAATGACATTGCAGCGCTTACCGATACCGGCGTAGCTGGCGTAATTGTTGGCCGCGCATTGTTAGAAGGTAAGTTCAACGTAGAGCAAGCCATCGCCTGCTGGGAGCAAGGGGGCAACAATGCTAGCTAAACGAATTATCCCCTGCCTAGACGTAAAAGACGGCATGGTAGTAAAAGGCGTTAAGTTTCGTAACCATGAAATTATTGGCGACATTGTACCGCTAGCCAAACGCTACGCTGAAGAAGGCGCAGACGAACTAGTTTTTTACGATATTACCGCCAGCTCAGACGAGCGCGTAGTAGATAAAAGCTGGGTAAGCCGAGTAGCGGAAGTTATCGATATTCCGTTTTGTGTAGCCGGTGGTATTAAAACCATTGAGGATGCCAATCGCACCTTGCAAAATGGCGCTGATAAAATCTCTATCAACTCCCCTGCTTTAGCCGATCCTAGTTTGATTACTAAGCTTGCCGACAAATTTGGCGTGCAGTGCATCGTAGTAGGCATTGACTCTTACTACTGCGACGAAACCAGCCAATACCAAGTTAAGCAATTTACTGGTGACGAAAAGCGCACCGTAACCACTACTTGGAATACCTTTGACTGGGTGAAAGAAGTACAAGCTCGTGGCGCAGGTGAAATAGTACTAAACGTTATGAACCAAGATGGCGTGCGCCAAGGTTACGATTTAGAACAACTAAGCCGAGTACGCGAGATTTGTAATGTGCCTTTAATTGCCTCTGGCGGCGCAGGCGAAATGCAGCACTTTAAAGCCGCCTTTAAGATTTCCGACGTAGACGGCGCATTGGCGGCTAGCGTATTCCATAAAAGCATTATTGATATTGGCGAATTGAAGCAATATCTCAAACAACAAGAGGTGGCAATTCGACTATGAGCCAGTTTGAAGAACTAAACCAAAAGATTAACTGGGACAAAGTCGAAGGCTTAATCCCTGCCGTGGTTCAAAACGACCACAGCGGCCAAGTGCTTATGCTGGGTTACATGAACAGTGATGCGCTAGCTAAAACCCTAGACACCGAGCAAGTAACCTTCTTTAGCCGCACTAAGCAGCGTTTATGGACCAAAGGGGAAACTTCAGGCAATGTGCTAAAGCTTAAAGGTATTACACTTGATTGTGACCAAGATACCTTATTAGTAGCTGTTGACCCAATTGGCCCAACTTGCCACCTTGGCAACCCAAGCTGTTTTGACGGCCACCAAGAGCCTAAGCTTACCTTTATCGCCAAACTACAAGCGGTATTAGCCGAGCGTAAGTTAGCCGATCCAGAAGAAAGCTACACCGCTAGCCTATTCGCCCGCGGCACCAAGCGCATTTGCCAAAAAGTAGGTGAAGAAGGTGTAGAAGTAGCCCTAGCCGCCATGGCTAACGACCGCGAAGAGTTAGTGAACGAAAGCTCAGATTTGTTGTATCACCTACTAGTATTGCTAGAAAAACAAGAAGTGGGTTTTGATGAGGTTGTTGCTTGTTTGCAGGCAAGGCATAAGTAAAAATTTTCACTTCTTATCAATTGATAAAAACCAGCGTAATGCTGGTTTTATATTTCTATTCGAAACTAGCTATTTGCCCATTTCACGAACAGCCACCTTCATGACAAACATACTTCGTATTCACGAATATATAAAGACTAAAATTAGTTTTCGCTATATTCAATTAATCTGCAAATTTCGAGGTCTAATAGTGTAATGAAAGATATAAAAGTTAACTATTTTAGTCACTTAAGTCACATTTATCAATTTCAACATACCCTTTGCAGATCCCTTCGCTATCCATTAACTCACTACGTATATAAGTGGGGGAAAGGCTGTGCTGAGCAACCTTGTTACTATTCTCAACGAGACATACCAAATGACAACTTAAGAGCGTCATTGAATGACCAGCAACTAGTTGCTTAGATTTTACTTGTACACCTATGTCATGCCTACCATATCGAGCTTTAGTAGATAACGTCGTAATACTTCTAACCCCACCCAAAGCCTCACCACCATTATACATGCGATGAATTATTGGATATTGATTGGCTACTTTTCCTTTTAATGCCAAATTAGTCCAATTAGTAACTGGGCTAGTATTAAAGGTGAATACTTCCTTTATGTCTTTGGATAAATAACCTGTTTGTTGTGCTAAGCCACCTCCTAGAGAGTGGCCGGTTGAAAATATACTTATATTTGGATTTTCAAATTTCAACGCATCAATGACTTTAGGGATATTATTTCGTGCAATTTTATATTGCTCAGGCTCAAAACCAAAAAAATTAGATAGATTAGTTTTCCAATCATACCAAGTTTCTCCCTTTCTATTTTCTGTACCTCTAAACGCAATTACAGCTTTATAAATTTTATCCTTAGAACCAAACACATATGTTTCATAAAATAAACCTTTCTTATTGTAGCAAGGCTTTGACTCTATTAAACTGCTTCCTTTCCATCTAAACCATCGTTCCTTTGAATTCACATCTACATATGGCATACCAAAGAGGGGAGGCTCAGAATCGGAATCTAAATAGTTACAAGCTGTTTCAAAATCATCACCTAGTATATCCTCCGATATTAACTCACCACTTTTATTATACTTAGAGTCTTTTTTTACCAAGTCATCTCGGTAAGATACATTTGCAAATAAAGCCATAACTGCAAATCTGTCTGCTAACTCATAAAAGTAATCATCATCCTCAAATCTTGGAGGTTGAGTATCATTTTCTTTACTCTCGTATTTAAAATTAGCGTACTTTGTTTTAACGACTCCACAAGACGTAATAGCCAGAACACACAAAGTAACGATCGAATAAAGTATTTTATTAGTCATTATACCCTCCATAATTGTGTTCAAATAGTTTCATAAAGATACATACATGAGCGACCTTTGAGCTACAAACGTTCTTCTTCGTTTGTCGTAATCTAGTAAGATTCAAATCACCGTATGAACTAGATAAACCGTAAGCAGCATCCACTTTCTTTAGGCCAAGTATCAAAAAGCCACTGATGTTGATTATTTCGATAGTGAAAAAAACATTACATTCTTTACAACTCTAGCACTATTCACATAGTCATCAATATTGAATAAAGCCTTTTAATTAGTTTTACGGGAGAATAATGAGAGAGCAGGACAATTCATCTAGTTGTTTAGGAAACCTTGCGCTAAAGTTATCTCCAGCGCGATTTGTACCATAGAAGGCTGCTATGCAGGACTAAATAGCCGATCCTTGCTGCTCAACGTCTGCCTCAGCATTTATACGCAGCACCACTGCCAGCCCTTTTTCTAAGGCTTCAGTGCGGCTATCTACAATATGATCTTCATCTATCCAATCGCGGATCTGAATTTTCTCTAACTGGTGCATGGTTTGCTCGTTAGGGCTGTAGAGGAACACTTCACAGCCAGCATCTAAGGCATCACGCATGGCGTTTTCCAGCGCTAGCGCCACAGTAACGTCAATCATCGGTACTGCACTAAGGTCTAGCACCATTACTTTGTATTGCTCAACCGCTGCATGTTGTCTGGCAATGGCTTTTGATACTCCAAAAATCATTGGTCCAGAGAGGTAGAAAAACAATAACTGGCCCTTGGCTTGGTCTAACAACTGCCGTTCTGAATCTTCAAGTGGCACACCGTCGTCGGCATCGGATATTGCCTTAACGTTTTTCTCTTGAACTCGGCTCAGCTTTTCAATAGTGATCACGTTTGCAAGGAATACTCCAATGCCTACCGCGTAGATTAAATCGACAAAAACGGTAAGAAACAGTACGCCATACATGATGCACGTAGGTACTAAAGATACACGGTGAGCGCGTTTGATGAAGCTCCAATCGAGAATATTAAGGCCAACATACATAGCGATACCCGCGAGAACGGCTAATGGTATAGGCTGGGTAAGTGGCGCTAGCCACAACACTACCAAGAGCAGAATTACCGCGCGCACAATACCAGAGAGCGGAGAGCTTCCGCCCACCTGAACATTCACTACAGTTCCCATAGTCGCGCCTGCGCCAGGTAAGCCGCCAAACAAGCCTGAAACCGTATTTGCGATGCCCTGCCCCATTAACTCGCGGTTAGAGTCATGTTCTTTGCGGGTTAAGCTATCGGCAATTACTGCGGTTAAAAGAGTATCAATGCAACCTAGTGTGCCTAGCACTAAGGCATCAACCAGCATTTCGCTAAGCAGGCCCCAAGTAAAAGTGGGCCAAATAATCGACGGTAGGCCGCTTGGTATCTCACCAATACGGCGAATACCCTCGTCACTAAATAGCAGCATAGATACTAAAGTAACCGCCACCAGCGCGACCAATTGTGGAGGGATTATTTTTTTGTATTTATTAGGCATGAACAAGAGCGCGCCTAAGGTCATCAGCCCTAACAGGAACTCGCCAAAGTGCATGTTTCGAATTAAGTCGGGAATCGCCTGCAGAGTTCCAAGGGCTCCACCAGCGGGAGTAGACTGGCCTAAAAAGGGTGCCAATTGGAGGATGACCAGAATGACCCCAACGCCAGACATAAAGCCAGAAATAACACTATAAGGCATCAAGGTAATGTATTTACCGAGCTTAAGTGCACCAAGGGCGATTTGGAATAGCCCGGCCATCATCACCACGGTAAATGCCATAGCGGGCCCGTTTTCAGGGTGCTTGGCTATCATGGTGGTAAGTACCGCCGCCATTACTACGGTCATCGGGCCGGTTGGCTCTGAGATCAAGGTTCGCGAACCGCCAAATAACGCGGCAAACAAGCCTACTAAAATGGCGCCCCAAAGACCCGCTTGAGGCCCTGCTCCCGATGCAACACCAAACGCTAAAGCCATTGGTAGTGAGACGATAGCAGTGGTAACACCACCAAACAAATCGCCCTTAATGTTCATTGATTCAAACTTACCCTTAACCAAACCGCTACTCCTTTTGCTTGGACGCCCCAATTGTATTGAATTCTTTTGGAATTAAAACACTGAATATAGTGCGGTTATTAATTATTTATCTTACGTCTTACAGGGGCTAAATAGTCAAATAGCATTAAAACAGGCGAGTACAGCGGCTTGAATCGCAGCCAAATCATACAAACACCAAGTGATAAAAACTAGAACGAGTCATCTTCCCAATAAAGAAAGCGCCTAACAACTTATTAATTTCTCTCTGCTTCGATATAAATCGGCATGCTCCAACAGGTATTCCCCGTGCAATTCAAGCCTAATGTCTGCTGCTGCCGCCATCTCCGGCGGCTTGCCATATACAATAGCGGCGAACTCTTTTCCCGATGTCACACATTCCACTTGAATGCTGAACTTTCGATATCCATCTGGCTCATGTACACGTTCTAAGTTGTCCATTTCTGCTAGTACTTGGTCCGAGACTAAGAACACTTGCCCCTTCACCGGCTGGCCTTTGCCCTTATCAAGCACCAACCACGGCGAATAACGGCTACCCACCAAATACAAAGGGTAGCTTTCTTTGCTTACGTAATCAGAGCCATGGCGAATGCCTTGGTTAAATTTAAAGTTTGGGAAGCCTTGTTTTAGCGTGCCAAATACAAACACTTTGTGCATATTTTTATCGTCCTTAAGCAATGTTCTCTAAGAGGCCTTTGGACTGGCTCCACTGTTTAGGAGATTGCCCATACATCCTTTTAAACTCCCGACTAAATTGGGATGAGCTAACATAACCAACCGCCATTGCCGCTTCACTGACATTATTACCTGCGGCAATTTTCATAGCGGCTTGATTCAATCGCATCGACTTCATAAATTGAATCGGCGACATCATCGTTGCTTGTTTAAACTTACGGTGAAATACCGCTCTGCTCATGCTAACTTGAGAAGCAAGCTGGTCTATGGTGACATTTTCGCTAAGACGCTTAGATAAGTACTCAATAGAGCGGGCAATTTCGTTACCAACTCCAAAGGCTCGCCGCGCCGAGATGCCCGCCTCACCTTTTAACACCGCATAATAAAACTCACGTAAACGGCTAGCGCCTAAAATAGCACTATCCCTTGGGTTATCGCCCAATTGCAGCAACCTTAATAGGGCATCAGAGAAGGTGTCATCCCAATTTGCTAGCGATAGGCCTTGCGCGCTACTTTTAGGATGCTTTATCACTGCCGCTGAGCTTTCCATTTCAATGGCTAGCTCGGTCATAACTTTTGTATCGAGAGAGATGTACACACCGAGCAAAGGCTCTTCTGGCGAGGCTTCTGGTGTACCCGCTTCTACTGGCATAGACATGGTGCAACACAGGTATTGGCTATTATCGTAGACAT
This sequence comes from Agarivorans sp. D1326, assembly GCF_056958115.1. Taxonomy (NCBI): domain Bacteria; kingdom Pseudomonadati; phylum Pseudomonadota; class Gammaproteobacteria; order Alteromonadales; family Alteromonadaceae; genus Agarivorans; species Agarivorans sp. D1326. The sequence goes on from NZ_JBTWEN010000002.1 coordinate 332,961, forward strand.
AATGATGCCCCTCGATTAACGCCTCTTTTTTACCACTGACAATAACCACAACTGTCGGCTCATAAACCGCTGGAGCACAAGGGATAGCAGTGGTTACTTTAAACAGATGAACCCCTTTTACTCCTGTCTCAACCATTCCTTCATCGCTGATGTGACTTTCTATCAGCTGTTTTATTTTTTGCCTAAACATATCATCCCCTAAGAACCACATTTGATACAAATAGGCAATTTTTAGCGCCAAATACGCCTACTAAATACACACAGTGAGAGTTAAATTCATTACCAAGCAAAGATACTACGACAAATAAGGTAGCGCAATTAACTTTCGTTGCGCTCTCCGAAGGCTGAATCAAGAGGTTAGAAAATGACAACAAAGCAATTTACCACTAAAGCTTGGACACCAGAGCAGATTGGCTCACTAGCAGGAAAAACCTATGTAATTACTGGTGCCAACAGCGGTGCGGGATTTGAAGCCTCTTGCATCCTGCTGTCTAAAGGCGCAAAGGTAGTAATGTTAAATCGAAACCCTGTTAAATCTGTCGCGGCCATAGAAGAGTTAAAAGTCCAGCTGGGTAGCAATATTGATCTTAGCTATATTCAAATGGATTTAGCTGAGCTTGACTCGGTTAGGCGCGCAGCTAAACAATTACTAGAGAGCACCAACAGCATTGAAGCGCTTATTTGTAACGGCGCGATTGCGCAAGTTGCCAAACAACAATTCACAAAAGACGGCTTTGAAAGCCAATTAGGTGTTAATCATTTTGGCCACTTTCTTCTGTGTGGCTTGTTATTTGAACAAATAGAGGCATCTCAAGGGCGCATTGTGATCGTTGGCAGTAACGCCTACAAAATGGGCTTAAAGAAAATTCAATTTGACGATCTTAACTTCGATGCTAATTACACGGCATGGAACTCTTATGCTCAAAGTAAACTCGCGCAAATGATGTTTGGCTATGAACTGCAGCGACGAATTAAAGCCTCAGGTAAGCATGTACAAGTACATGTTTGTCACCCAGGCGCGTCGAGAACTAACTTATTAAAAGACACAGCTAGCACGTTTAACAAAATACTCTGGGCTCTACTGTCTAGACTAATCGCGCAATCTGCCGAAAAAGGCGCATGGCCAGAGGTAATGTGTGCCACCAAACAAGGCTTAGCGATAAACAAACTCTATGGCCCAACCAAACGCGCCGATACCGTTGGCCCGGTGGGTGAATGTTTATTAGATGAGGTAGCACTTGACCATCAAATGGCTCAGCAACTTTGGCAGTTATCTGAAGAAAACACCTCGTTTAACTGGCAACTATAAACTTAACTCAAATCGACCAAGTTTAAAGTAATACTTAGCCCCACAGGAGCAAAAAATGATAGAAACTAGCTTATTGTTACGAGGCATTGGCATCGCATTGATCATTGCCGGCATTGTGCTGGTATCTAATCCAGAATTAGTCAGTAACAAGGCAATTCCCGACAATACCTTTGATGCAATTGAACGAAGAATTTGGTGGGGTCTGTTAATTGGTTTTGGTTGTTTGCTAATGTTTCATCATCAATTTCAGCCTTGGGTGACAAGCCTTGCCGCTACTAGCGCATCACTAATGTTTGGCCTACTTGTGGCAAGACTTATAGGAATAATGCTAGACGGTTCGGTAACAAAACAATGGTTATATGTAGGCTTAGAGTTAGTATTGTTGGCGCCATTGGTGTGGTGGTACCTTAGCGTTCGGGCATAGCAAAGCCCGAGACCCAATTTATTGAGGAACTGGCTTGTTAAGTATACATAACACACTACATTAAAGTGCTTTAGTGGCGACCACCTCTCCTACCTTATTGATGGTTATTTCAACACTCTCTAAGGGTTGCTTTAGCTTAGCTAAGACATTTTTCACCCACTTAGAGAGTCCACCACAGCAAGGCACCTCCATTCGCAAAATAGTCAGGCTTTTAAGTTGACCATAGCGAATAAGCATATTGAGTTTTTCCACATAAGCGTCTTGGTTTTCATCTAGTTTAGGACAAGCAATAAGGAGCTTTTTTCCGTCTAAATAGCTGCTATGAAAATCAGCTGCGGCAAACGCGCTACAATCAGCAGCGAGTAACAAGTCCGCGCCCACAAAAACGGGATTGGCGCTGTTAATAAGATGCAACTGAATAGGCCAATGGCTTAAGGCGCTAATTGGCGCACTACCATCACTTGATACTTGGTTTGACTCACCTTTCTCTCGAACAAGCACCTGCTCTTTTTTACCGGGGCAGCCTGTAGTTGAGGCCTCATCGGACACTTGTTTGTGAGAGGGCACATCTATTCCCTGCTCCGCCAATACCTGTAAGGCGATTTGGTAATAATCAAATTCTTGATGCTCTAGCATATGTTCTAAATGGGCTTTAATTACATTTGGCCCACCTTGTATGATGTTTTCCATGACTTTTCGTTCGTCATAAGCGCTAGCTTCACGCTTTACCACAGTCATTGCGCCTGTGGGACAATGTCCCAAGCAAGCACCTAGGCCATCACACATTAAGTCGCTAATTAAGCGAGCTTTTTGGTCGATGATTTGCAAGGCACCTTCATGGCAAGCAGGCACACATTGACCACATCCGTCGCATAGCGCTTCATCTATTTCTATTATCTCGCGTAACATAGCTTCCCCACACTTTCTGCTTATTGAAAGCTAGGCTGCAATATCAAAGCCAGTGAAAACATAACTTAAGTGGCTGATATTTCGTTCAAACTCAAAGAGAGATGAAATAAAGCAAACAAGTAAATGTAAGCTTTGTGCTAAGTGCGACAGTTTTAAGCTACATACTTGGAATGTGTTGAAAGGCCATCCAAGGGTGAAAATTTACTCAGATACTGCCATTACCCGCAGCAATCTTAGCTAAGCGCTAGCTGGCAGAGCCATTCTTACTTATAATGCCCCTACAAATATTAGGTACTAGTTTACTAGTACTGCTATGGCTTAAAGCGTTACCTTCGCTTTGCCACCATAAACTAAAGATTAAAGAGAAAATATCATGAGCGATCTGCCTCCATGCCCAGAATGTGAATCAGCCTATGTATACCAAGATGGTTCACTACTTATTTGCCCTGAATGCGCGCATGAGTGGAACCCTAACGAAGTAGTAGTTGACCCTGATGCCATTGTACTTAAAGACGCTGTAGGCAATTTACTGGCAGAAGACGACAAAGTTACCCTGATTAAAGACCTAAAAGTGAAAGGGTCGTCGTTAGTGCTAAAAGTAGGTACTAAAGCGGTAATTAAACGCTTTGTAGATGCTGATCATGACATCGACTGTAAGGTAGATGGTCACGGCCACATGATGCTTAAATCTAAATTTGTTAGAAAACAAAACTAGGTGAACTCAGTTCTATCGCTAAATAAAAACCTGCACTAGCAGGTTTTTTTATACTCTTTAGCCACACAACAATAAGGAACACACTTTGGCAATCAATAAAGTACTGTGTTTTGGCGACTCTAATACTTGGGGTTACTCTCCTTCTAGTGGGCAACGCATGCAAGCCAACTCTCGTTGGCCGGGAGTTATGGCCAACTTACTTGGCGAGGCTTACCAAATTATTGAAGCTGGACAACCCGGCAGAACCACCTATCCCAGTTCATCAAGCTTTGGTTTAAGCAGCGGCATAGATGCCTTATTGCAAGACACCAAAAAACACCAGCCAGACTGCTTAGTATTGATGTTAGGCACTAATGATTTTTATCCAGAATTTCAACTTGCAGTAGAGCAGATAAGTGAAAATCTTGAGCGAATGGTTGTTGAGCTAGACCAGCACTGTGTAAACCAAGGAATAGCAAGCCCAAAAGTGTTGTTAGTTGCTCCACCAGCAATAGATGAAACAGGCCCTTTCGGTCAGCATTTTAAAGGCTCGCAAGCTAAGTCTCAGCAACTTGCTGGCTTACTCGCAGCTAAAGCAAAAAGGCTTAGCTGCGCGTTTTTTGATGTAAACAGCATTATTAAACTTGAACAACAAGACGGCGTTCATTTAAGCCCTGAGCAACATAAGCAACTTGCTGAAGCGCTTGCGGCAAAACTGGCGTTTATCTGCCAGTAAGCGTAACTTAAGCCTCACGTAGAGGCTTTAATCATTACAAACCAAAATGCTTAGGTAGCTTATAGGGTGCCCATTGCTGCCAACGATATAAAGCCTCTATGAAAAAGTAATCGCCAAAAATAGTGCCGACTTCTGGCTCACCCCACTTTTCTGAGCCTTTCAACAAAATACTTTGGTAGTTGTTGTCCATTGCTAAGTATTTAGGTGTAGAAAGTGACGCTAGCATTTGTTGTGCGTCGTTTAAGTACTTCTCTTGTTGAGTAATTTTATAAAGCTCGATGAGTGCTGATGCCACAATCGCTGTAGCAGAACTATCTCGAGGGTTATCATCATCTAATGGAGCGTCAAAGTCTGAATACGGCACCCAATCTTGAGTTTGTTGTTTGGTGCTTTCAATAAAGTATTCATAAGACTTGATTGAGCGCTCTAGCATCCGCTCTAAACCCGTGTAACGATAATACATAGCATAAGCATAAACCGACCAAGCTTGGCCTCTTGACCAGGTTGATTCTGTTTTCCAGCCTTGATGGGTTCTTTTCTTAACTACTTCACCACTAGGGCTATAACTCACTACATGGTAGGTGCTGCCATTTTCTCTTACACCATGTTCCCAGGTTTTATCTGCATGTGAGATCGCCATCTTGGTGAACTGGGGCTTGTTGGCATGTTTGCCTACCCAAAGCACCAATTCCATATTCATCAATTGATCAATATTGACTTCAAAAGGCAGCCGAGTGGGATTACTAATCCCCTGCCGCCAAGACCGAAATGCGCCGATATCTTTGTTGTAACGCTGCTTCACTAAGGTAGAGGCACCATCTATCAATACTTGCTTGTAATCATCGCTAGGCTTTTCACCAATGGTGTAGCCTAAACCAAAACTGTTAAAAATTTGAAAGCCAGTATCATTGTCAGTGGCATAAGCGCGCGACCTTACCCCTTCTGTCCAATGCTCAGCATACTGCTGCCATTGGCCATTATCACCGAGTGCATTTAGATACCAAAAGATGCCCGGTATAAATCCGCTACACCAGTTTTTCGAGTACTCATGCTGCCATTTTCCCGCTTCATTGGTATAGGCTGTAAACCAATGTTGGTTACTGTTTAATGCCTCGGAGGCAAGCAGTACAGATTTGCTTTCGATAAGCGCCATCACGCTTTGTGGGGGCGCTTGGTTGGCTACCGCCTGTGCGTTTACAGACAACATGCTTACCGCTAATCCTGCGACAACAGCGTTTTTAAGATTGGCGTGTTTAATGGAAAAAAGGGACATAGTTACCTCATGGTTTGGTGCGGTGTAAAGTGAAGGTACTCAAGCAAATAGCAGCTAGCAGGCTAAGGGCTCTCGGGAGGTGGCACGCGAGAGCTAACAAGGTGCAGGCTTCTATTTAGGCTCAGCCGCAGAATACTCAAGCTTGTAGAAATGTGCTTCACTCATACCATGGGTAAATTGGTTGTATACGCCGGCTTTAAAGTAACTTAACAGGTGACGCCAATAATCAATGTCGTGCTTAACTAGGTTGGTACCATCTACGTCAACCGATAGCGTTTTGTTGCCTACAGTAATATCAAAAGCGGTAGTTTTGCCTGTCGGCGCCTTACCCAAATCAATGTGGCTATAAGCAACATCAGGCTTACACATATTTTTGTCTTTGTTTTTTTTACCAAAGGACCCTTTGCAAATGACTGCATTGTTTTTGATGATTGCCCAAAAGTGACCTTTCATGCCATTAGCATCACGCTTCCATACCACCCTTAATAAGGGGTGCGGTACATTGTGTGTGCCTTCGTCATCTAAGCCCTTGTTATGCACTTGTAGAAAAGTAATCTCATCTTGTTTTGAGTCTGAGTTTTTCATTGACGCTTCAGGGTCAATCATTTCAACGTCGGCGCGTAATGAGTAAAAATGATCAGGTAAATCGGTACGGAAGTTTTTATGCACCCGAACTTCATTACGTAAATGATCGTTCTTCATTTTAAAGACCAGCGCTTCGCTTGTTTTATCTACATAAAAGTAAGGATTTACGATGCCAGTAAAATCTCCATCTAGCGCAAAGTATTCCTTATTGCCTTTCTTACCTTCAGCATCTGAAATTTGCAGCTCAGATTCACTTAAAACATGTTGAAACTGAGGATAGTTAACCGGCTCGCCCAAGCTACCGTTGTTATCAGAAAACTGAACATTGGCTGAGGCCAATGTGGAAACAGCAAGTAAAGCAGATAGAGCGAGTAGATGGTTTTTCATAAGGCCTCATTAATGTAGTATCATCATACTAATAAATATTTAGCATATTCAAACAACAATAAAAGCCACTTAACACGATAGTGTGCACCAAGGCTCAAAAGTAATGAGTTAGAACTAGCTTAACGAATTGTTAGATGAGCAGAACTATTTTGCGTTGTTGGATTCTTAAGACTTGGCGTAGGGAGTTCTCACTATTAGTTGTTCTTGCCTGTTCAGTTTCCTATTTAAAGCGCTAAAATAAACGCCCAAGGCGCTAAATTGGCTTTAGCAGCTCTTCTCAGTTTCACTCAAAGGACAACTTATGCTGTTTGTATGTTCTGATATTCATGGCGACTACCAAGCCCTAACACTCACTTTAGCCGCTTTTAAACGCAGCGGAGCTTCGCATTTAGTCAGCTTGGGCGATGTGCTTAACCACGGGCCTCGTAACCCCGTGCCCGCTCACTATGCACCTTTAAAGGTTGCGGAAGACTTAAACAATATCGCTGATAAAATTATTGCGGTTAGAGGGAATTGCGATAGCGAAGTGGATCAAGCCCTGTGTCACTTTCCACTATTAGCTGAATACAACCAAATGCTTTTAGGAACACGCAAAATATTTTTGTGTCATGGCCACAATTATGGACCAAACAAACTGCCGCCTTTAAGCCCTGGAGATATATTGGTGAGCGGCCACAGCCATGTTCCGCAAGCCCAACAACAAGACGGGCACTTTGTGCTTAATCCCGGCTCGGTATCAATGCCTCGACAAGACTGGCAAGCCAGTTACGCTTTAATCACTGAACAGCAAATACAAGTATGTAGTCTTGTTGAACACCAAGAGCTACTGAGCTGCCCTTTAGATAAAAACTAAGCTAACAGCTAGCAGAGCCAGCCTCTGTTAGCACTAATTTGCTTTGACTTATTAGCTAAAATCGCCGTGCTTACCGGCGAACATTGCGCATGTGATACAACCTGTTCCCACCACAAACTGTGATGTACAGCAAAATTTATAAATGAAACTCTCAAAAACAAAGAGCAATATGAATAATTGCCAAGGCCATCATATTTAATAATACAATAGTATTATAACGTTTCCCTGTTCACGAAAACTCCGTCTACGAGTTACATTTAACTAACAGGGAACTATCATGAAAAAGATTTATGTCGCTTGTGCTGTAGCTGCACTGTTTGCAGGTACAGCTGGCGCAGCGAATACACCGACCAATTACCAGCTTGAGTTAATGTCGAAGCTAGATGCTTCTAAAGCCCCGGCGCAAAACTTCGAAATGCGTAAGTGGAAAATTAACTTACCCTACCCTGATACCAAGCCTGAGCGCGAAGGCAAAACCATGGAAGTGTATGCATCTCAGCTAAACGATGCAGAAAATCCATTCTCACATCCAGAATGGTTTTACACCAACGCTGAAACTGGCGCCATGGTATTTAAAGTACCTAATGAGGCGGTGACCACGCCTAACAGCAAAAACGCTCGTAGTGAATTACGCGCAATGTTAAACGTGAACTTACCTACTGGATACAAAGATCCAAGCACCAATTTTGTATTAGCTTCTCACGACAATGCAGCAGCTTACGGCTCTATTGGCGGACGCATGAGCGCAGCCTTAAGTGTTGACCATGTAAGCCTAAGTGGTAACGATGCAAAAATGGGTGCTCACTCTGTGGTTATTGGCCAGATCCATGGTTCAAATAATGAACCTTTAAAGATCTTCTTCCGTAAATTGCCAAACCATGAGCATGGTTCGCTATTCTGGAACTATGAAATTAATCCTAAAGACAAGAAAGACCGTTTCGATATTCCTCATAACATCTTCGGCCAGTACAACTTGACCAAAGAAGATAAAGATCCAGTTGGCGGCATCAAGCTGGGTGAGTTGTTCTCTTATGACGTTGATATTGTTGACAACATAATGAACCTCACCTTTACCAAAAACCCAGGTGAAGCCAATGAGCAAGTTGTCACGTATAGGGTTAACTTAGCTGAACCTAACTCTGCTTCTGACTTAGATACCAGCTACGCGCAAGATTGGATGTACTTTAAAGCAGGTGCTTACAACCAGTGCAATATCAAACCTAAAACCAATACTTGGAGCTCGGGCTGTAGTAATAATGGCTTAGATGCTGGTGATTACACACAAGTAAGCTTCTATAAACTTAACCTTATCCAATAAGGCTAAATAAGCTAACAACTCCGTTTATAAACACAAGCCCTTGGCATGAAAATGCCAAGGGCTTTTTAATCACAAGTAAAGCTATAACACTTAAGCCTTCATCAACAATAGAAGGCCAAAAAGCGCAGTATAGATGAGGCGTTAAACAAAGAAATACTCATCGAGCTCTGGTTACACCCGATAAGTATTATGCCTAGCCGCTCACTGATCGATAGGTATAACTAGCAGATCTATCGAGACGTTATTTACCAGCTCATGATGTTTAGATGCTAAACGATGCCAGAACCCATTATCATGACCACATACGATTAAGTCAGCGCCTACCTCGGCCACTGTTTCATCTAAGCGAGCACTTAAATCACCTTGCATAACAAACTGGTTCTCAATGGTGTAATTAGTATCCACCACCAAGGCGTTAAGCTTGTTAGCAAACTCTTTAAGGCTAGGATGCATCGGTTCTATGGCGGCTAAATCAAGATCAATTAGCCCACTGAATGCTGAATCGTTAGCGCTTTCATCAACAAAAATCAGTGATACTTTTGCATCGAGTGGTTTCGCTAGAAGGATGACTTTATCGATTATTCGTCTGCTGTTTTCAGAGAGGTCGACGGCGACTAAAATGTGACGATAGCTCATGATGTGCTCCTCGTAATTTATTTAATCACTTTAAGCTTAGCAGTGGAAATACGCCTTAGACGGACTTGGCGCACATGCCAAGGGAATATTTGAAGCTAACTTGAGCTTGGTCATTATTAGCTTCAAAACAAGGTATCAGAGGCCACAAAAACCAACATAGCCGCTCGCTTATAAGCATTCATGGTTTAGTCTCCCTTTTTTTGACAAGTAGATAATTAGCGTTAAGTGCTATACAGCTAGTTTCTCTTATTTAATCAGCGGCTTTGTGAGCAAGCTCATACTGACCATGAAACAACAAGAAATTTAGCTATCTATTTCAGCCAGTTATGCGGCTTTCCAACTTTTTTACTTAGCTAACTCGGGTAGCATCATCTTTAAGTAAGTTGTTAACTTCACCTTTAAATGTGAGAGCCTAAAATGCCCGAATGTCGAACATACCACCGCTTCGCAGCTAAGCTGATTTTACTTGGTTTCATCTCGCCTTTTGCAGTTGCGGCCGACTGCGAGTACTCCTTAACCAATCAATGGGACCAAGGCTTTCAGGCACAGGTGACCATTACAAATACCGATTCAACTAACATCGAGGGTTGGCAAGTTAATTGGCAATATCAACAAGGCTCTCAACTTAGCTCTAGCTGGAATACGGTTTTAAGTGGAGATAACCCATACAGCGCAAGTAACCTTTCGTGGAACGCGACTATAAAGCCAGGGGAGTCGGTTGAATTTGGTATTCAAGGAACCATGAACGGCAACAGTGCGGAACAACCAGCGCTTACTGGTGATGTTTGCTCTAGTCAAACACCACCACCTCCCAGTGAACAACCTGCTATAACGGCTATAGACGCTGCAGCAGCAATGGGCACCGGCTTTAACTTAGGGCAAATGTTCGACAACCAACAACATGCGGCTACCCTAACCGAAGCTTCAGGAAAAATAGATGCTTATTACGAGCAAGGTTATCGTAATGTCAGAATTCCGATTAGTTGGACCATAGAGATATCAGGTTCAACCATTGCTAACGAATCAGGAAAAATAGACCTTAACAATGCTCGCCTTAAAGAGATAATAAAAACTGTCGACCATGCCCTAGCTTATGAAGATATGTTCGTAGTTATCAATGCTCACCATGAAGCCGTAATCAAAGACAATAGTGATGCGGAGATGTTAGAAACCTTGTGGACTGATATTAGTGCTCTATTTAAAGACCGCAGTAACCGTCTCATTTTTCAAATTTTAAACGAACCGCACTTAAGTAATAGCGAAGCCATGCTTCCGTCAAAGCTACGCCACATGACAGGTTTGGCATATAACAAGATCAGAGAACAAAGTCCAAACCGGATTGTTGTAATTGGTGGAAACCAATGGTTTGGCGCTCATGAGATGGCGCGAACCTGGCCAAATTTAGACGCTGTTGGAGGAGGCAATGACCCCTATGTGATGGCCGCATTCCACCATTACAATCCTTGGTCTTACCACGGTGAAGGTAACTTATCGACTAAGTGGACTGAATCTGACATTAGTGACCCAATTAGAACCATGCAACAATGGGCAAACGGTGTGGGTCAAGGTATGCCAATCTACATCAGTGAATGGGGTACTAATTGGCAAAAATATAAAAGCCAAATGGATTGCAACAACATTAGAGCTTGGTATGAGTTACTGGACTCTAAACATGCAAAAGCAGCAGGCATTCCCACTTCTGTGTGGGACGATGGAGGTTGGTTTATGATCTATGATCACCGCACCAATGCCTACAACAACAACCTTTATCAGTGCATTATTCAAGGCTCTTGTGAGTACAGTAGTAATGACAGCAGCCGAATCAATGCGGCCTGTAAGTAGCGCAACTAAAACCCACTATTTTATACTTCCCGCGACTACTCTGTCGCGGGCAACCTTTGAGCACTAGAGACAGCATTCAAAGCGTGATTATTAACCGCGATAACCAATACTAAATACCCCACCCTCTGTCACCGAATTATAACCAATGCCAAACACTAAATGCCGAGTTAAAGCATAACGAAGCCCAACTTCGCCGCCCCAGTTTCGCTTGGTATCGGTATACCATTCTGGCTTACAGTCAGTGCAAAACTGGGTGATACCGTCAGTGTATTCGGTGGTGTCTTCTAACATTGCTCCGCCGCCATAAACACTCAGATTATTGGAGAGGCTGTAACTCACCCCTAGCCTTAACATGGTTAAGTCTCTTTTACCTTCTGCTGGTGCTTCAAAGCCTAAGTCTTCTTCTTTTGATCTGCCATAACCGAGGTAGTAACCCCAATTAGGGTAGCTTTTGTCGTAATGATTTACCGCAACGGTCAAGCCCAACATAGGTTGGTCGGGATGTTGGTAATCGAGAAATACCGCAGCCCACGGATAAGCGTTGGTGTTTTCTTGTTGCTGTTGGGCAACAGCCTGAGCAGACATTGTGAGGGCAAATACTGTAATACTGGGTTTTACTAACTTGGAGATGTGCACGAAATTCTCAACCTTTTAAACCTTACCTCCCTGTAAACCAATAATCTGCGGCAGATAATGGCAGTTATCTGTCCTTAAAAAAACCGTAAGCACTGCTTTAGCTCAAATCATTAGGATAATTTGCTGAATACTTGATAGAGCTTTGAGTTTACTGCTCGTACCCTAGCTAGAAAACCAAGGTATGACAGTTGAGGCTCTCATGTCTCACCGCAATTAGATTTTGCATAAGCTATTGATTAAATTGCTTACTTGACTATGCTGAGAACATAAATCTTGTTGAGGATGTATTTATGTTTCAGCTTACTGGCCGTAAGGTTGTTGTTTTCTTTTTGGTGTTTTTCATCATTAACTACATCATTGCAGTGTTTTGGAGCATTGAACCAGACCGAGTCGAAGTCAAAGAATATGTACTTGAGCAAGCAGTGGCAAACGGTGAGGAAGCGGTAACCGGATATGCCACCACCACCGCATTGATGTTTGTGGCCGAAACCCTGCTAAACAAATCGGGCGGTTACTTAAGTAACGATAAAATGCCCCCCAGTGTGTTTATGGACAATATGCCAAGTTGGGAGCTTGGTGCATTAAACCAAGTTCGAGATTTATCGCTGATTATGCGTAAAGATTTTAGCCGCTCTCAAGCGCAATCAGTAGAACATGCTCAGCTTAAAGTCGCCCAGCCTAAGTTCAATATTGACCATACTTCATGGCAGCTTCCAAGTGCAGAACGCGAATATCAAGATGCTATAGATGCCCTTGCAATTTATCGCGCCCAATTAGCCGATCCTAAAGACCCAAATGCGCAGTTTTATGCTCGTGCCGACAACTTAGTTACCTGGCTTAACGAAGTACAATCACGCCTGGGAAGCATGTCGCAAAAGCTTTCGGCCTCGGTAGGCCGAGAGCGCATTAACACTAGCTTAGTGGGCGATGAAGGTGCTGCACAATCTACCTTTGCTCCATCAGAAAGCATGGTTAAAACCTCTTGGTGGAAAATTGATGATGTGTTCTATGAAGCGCGTGGCGAAGCGTGGGCATTGTTGCACTTTTTCCAAGCAGTAGAAGTAGACTTTAAAGGCGTATTAGAGAAGAAGAATGCTACAGTAGCGGTTCGTCAAATTGTTCGCGAGTTAGAAGCGACCCAAGAAACCGTATGGAGCCCAATGATATTAAACGGCACAGGTTTTGGCCTTATGGCTAACCACTCTCTAGTAATGGCTAACTATGTATCACGTGCTAATGCGGCCATTATTAATTTGAATAATTTGCTTACCAAAGGCTAAATTGGCTACCTGGCAATACCAAAAGCAGCGTTGATTCGCTGCTTTTGTGCATTTACACTGGCTTAACTTTTACCAAGGATAAGTAACATGGACAAACAACAAGCAATTGAAGCTGCCACTTTTCGCCGTTTGCTGGAACACCTAGACCAACACAAAGAAGTACAAAACATTGAGCTGATGAACTTAGCTGATTTTTGTCGAAACTGTTTAGCCAAGTGGATGATGGCAGCAGCAGAAGAGCAAGGTGAAAGCCTTAACTATGATGAAGCAAGAGAAAAAGTGTATGGCATGCCATACTCAGAGTGGAAAGAGCACCACCAACTGCCAGCTACCGATGAGCAAATGGCCATTTTCAACGCTAAACAAGCCGCTAAAAAGTAATACGCTAAGGTGATGTGAGCGTTCTTCTTTCACTAACCATTGTAATGAACATTTAGCCAATCCGGTCCGTATATCTAAGTGTCGCGGTAAATGATTGAGGTAACACAATGCCAAAATCAGTATGGATAAAAAGCAAGGCCAGCAATAACGCTAAAACCTTAGTTCTAGCTGGCTCTCTACTAGTCTTGATAGGAATAAGTACCCTCTACGTTCCAGCGGTATTGGTGTCACTTATAGCCTCGGTGATTTTCTTTTTAGCATATTTGGGAATTCGAGTCGGCGTAGAAAAATGGATGCAACCGGTGTATTCAGTTGTATTGTGTTACGACCACATTCAATTTCACCATCGTTATGGTGGTTGGTGTTTGCCCTGGGATAAACTACAACGTATCGATGTCCCAAGGTTAAGTGATGGACTTAATTGGCAGGATATGAATTACGTTGGCTTACGTTTGAGTGACCCAGATTATTTACTCGACAGTCTGTCCCCTCGCCTATCTGCACATTTACTCACTGAGCAAAGAGCGGCTTTGCTCGCATCCTTACGAAGAAGCTGTAAACATTGCCAAGACAGTAAAGTGAGTGACCATTTAATTGAAGACGATTATTTTAAATCGAGCAGTGGGAAGATTTACACCGGACTCACCGGCATGTTCGCAAACAGAATGAAAAAGCTTCGAGAGCTCACTGGTTATGATCTATTAATTGAGCAAGATATTCTTGACCGAGAACCAGAAGATTTCATTAGCTTAGTTCGTAACTACAAAAACCAAACTCTGCGCGAGCACAACGCATAATCACCTAGCTCGCTAGAGAACGATTACCAAATTAATAACGCGGCTTATCGCTGCCTTCAACGGTACGCAATAACTTTAAAGTCCACATGTATTGCTCTGGCGAGCGAGAGATTAACTTCTCTACCTCTTGATTCATTCGCAAGGTATCTTGCGCAACATCTTTGCTGGGGAAGTCTTGCATAGCAGGATGAATGAACAACTTAACTTTATGCAGTTCGCTGTCGTATCCCGCATAGATAGGCACCACCTTTGCGCCACTTAATTTGGTCATTTTACCCAATACCGGCAACGTGGCTTTTTTAGTAGCAAATAATGGCGTCATTAAACTGGCTTCTGGACCAAAGTCTTCATCTGGTAAATAGATACACCCAAAACCGGCTCTTACTGCTTTGATCAGCGTTTTAATACCTGCGTTACGTTCAAAAATAACGCCGCCAAAACGAGTACGTTGTTTTGCCATCGCCCAATCAACAATGGGGTCACCAGTTTTTTTAAACATGGTGCACATATCATGGCCTCGGGTACAAAAATAAGTCCCCAGAAAATCCACTGGGTAGGTATGTGGTAATAGAATTATAAAGTTTTCATTATTATCGAGAATACTTTGTATATGCTCTTCACCATCAACCACAATACGGTTCTGCAGATAACGTTTTGAGCGAACAGACATCTCGCCCGCTCCCAAAATAAGCTGAGCAAAAATCTGCATATTTTTTTGCATTAATTGCTCGCGCTGTTGCGCGGTCATATCGGGGAAACACAGCTTTAAATTAGTGTCGGCAATTGCACGGCGTTTCTTCAAGGCTTTAAGGTTAAAGATACGGTTGGCAATAGCTACGGCAATTTTATCTCGTAGCTTTACCGGCACATAGGCCAGCAGAATGATGAGTCCGCCCACCAACCAGGTGCCCCAATGCTTAGGGGCTAACCATGTTTTGGAAAACGATATAGAAAATGCTTGAGACTCAAACTTCGACATAGTCTAACAACACTACCTTAAGAAATTGATAAAACTGCGCGCCAGTTTACTCTGCAGTGGCGCTAAAGCAAGTTTACTCAAGGCGGTGAGTTACAAAATAGAGTGTGTAGCATCCAAGTTACTCGATACGAAATGATCAAGTTGTGGCGCCATTAATAAGGGTTCATCTTGCCAAATAATCGCTTTACGCATTTTTTGGCGTGCATCTAATACCATAGATTCAGATTCTTTAGAGCGTAACCAATGGTCTTTACTAGGCCACTGAGAGTAAGAAATCCACGTGCCGTCGGAGGCTTTATGCAAACGCGATCCCAATGCGGCACACTTATCAATATTAAAATGAATAATCTCTGACCAGCCTTCTTTAAAGGACTGAATATGCTCTTCATTTAACTTCCAACGAAACAACACAACAAACATCGACAATCTCCTTATTATTCTCGCTTAACATAACTATGGCTGTAGCCTGCCTTAAAACACAAGGTCTCTAGCTAAACTCTGCTAAACGGTTATCAATTAGTTGACTTAACTCACTTTTTCTTTGCTCACTGGCATAACTTGCGGCAACAGCGTTGTGGCAAAGCTGGGCAATCTGTCGCGGGCTCCAGGCAAAAGTTTCACTGCAGGCCTGCAAGTTATCCAGTAAATATCCACCAAAATAAGCAGGATCGTCTGAGTTAATAGTAACCGCTAAGCCTTTTTGCAACATTTTCGGTAATGGGTGCTCACTTAAGTACTCAACCACCTTTAGTTTTACGTTACTAAACGGACAAACAGTTAAAGGCATTTGAGCGGCGGCAAGTTTTTTAACTAAAGTTTCATCTTCTAAACAGCGAACGCCATGGTCAATTCGGCTAACACCCAACAACTGCCAAGCGTTTGCCACATTGGCTGCTGGGCCTTCTTCTCCTGCATGAGCCACTCTTTGCAGCCCCAGTTGCTTGGCCATCGCAAACACTTGTTGGAACTTCTCAGGAGGATGACCTTGTTCACTAGAATCTAAGCCCACACCAATTATATGTTTAAGGTAAGGTTTAGCCGCTTCTAAAGTCTCTATTGCAGAGTCCTGCGATAAGTGGCGCAGAAAACACAATATATATTCGCTGGTTATTCCAAACTGGGTAAAAGCTTGTTGCTTAGCCCTCACCAGCCCATTAATCACTGTGCTTATTGCGATACCGCGTTCAGTGTGAGTTTGCGGGTCAAAGAATATTTCCGTATGTAATACATTATCGCGGTGGCAGGTTTCAAAGTAAGCCCAAGCTAAATCGAAAAAGTCCTGTTCTGTTTGCAACACTTCTGCACCTTGATAGTACAAATCTAGAAACTCTTGAAGGTTATTAAACTGGTAAGCTTTTCTTAAGTCATCAACGCTGGCATAAGGCAAAGTAATATTGTTTCGTTTAGCTAGCTTAAACATTAACTCAGGTTCTAAGCTACCTTCAATGTGCAAATGCAGCTCAACCTTTGCTATTTTTTTAATAAAATCTTGTTGATTAAACATCAATCTTTTCCTTCAACTGCTTGGATACTAATGAATATAAGCTATTTGTTGCCGTTAGGTTATTTTTCTCTAGCGCTTTTTAGTCACACTACGTTACTCTGAACTACGGATTATAGGGTTCTAAGGAAAAAGAATGAGCAAAGCAGTTATTTGTGACATTGATGGTGTACTACTACACGACAACCAACTGATAGACGGAGCCAAAGCATTTATTGAACGTTTACTGGCTAACGATACCAAGCTAGTAATTTTAACTAACTATCCTGCTCAAACTCCGCAAGATTTACAGAACCGCTTTCAAACTGCTGGAGTTGATATTCCAGAAAGCTGTTTTTATACCTCAGCGATGGCTACCGCAGATTTTCTTAAACGCCAAGAAGGTAACAAAGCCTATGTTATTGGCGAAGGCGCGTTAATTCATGAACTTTATAGCGCTGGATTTACCATCACCGACATTAACCCCGACTTTGTAGTGGTGGGCGAAACCAAAAACTACAATTGGAATATGATTCAACATGCGGCAAAATTTGTTGCACAAGGCGCGCAGTTTATTGCCACCAACCCAGACACTCACGGACCAAACATGAGCCCAGCTTGTGGTTCACTGTGTGCCCCTATCGAACGAATTACCGGGCGCGAACCCTTTGTTGTTGGTAAACCCTCTGCTTGGATTGTACGTGCGGCTCTCAATAAAATTGGCGCACATGCAGACGACACCGTGATTATTGGTGATAACCTACGCACTGATATACTGGCTGGCTTTCAAGCTGGTTTAGAAACAATTTTGGTACTATCTGGTGTGAGCAGTGAAGCCGACATTGAAATGGTACCCTTTAGACCGAACTATGTTTTCCCTAACGTGGCAGCAATCGACATAATATAACGATAAAGATTTAGCACTTAATGGATATTTCTATACTAATAACAGTGACGTTTTTGGCAGGATTTCTTGCTCATTTAGCGCACTTACCCCCTCTAATTGGATTTTTGGCCGCCGGTTTTGCCTTACGCGAAATGGGTTATGAACAAAATGAATTGATCTCTACGGCAGCAGATTTAGGTGTAACATTACTGCTGTTTACCGTTGGGTTAAAACTAGATATACGTACCTTGTTTAAACGCGAAGTTTGGGGAACCGCTACCGCGCATATGGGTACCAACATGCTGCTGTTTGTAGGCACGCTATCAGCCGTTAAATGGTTTGGTATAAGCAGCATTGGTGAGCTGTCTACCACTGGTATTGTTGTATTGTCTTTTGCATTGTGTTTTTCCAGTACAGTATTTGCAGTAAAAGTATTAGAAGACAAGAGTGAAATGAATGCACTGTATGGCCGCGTGGCTATTGGTGTATTGATTATGCAGGACATCTTTGCGGTAGTATTCCTGGCTGCTACCACTGGCAAAGTTCCAACCATGTATGCGCCACTACTATTGCTGTTATTGCCGCTACGGCCAGTGTTGTATCGTTTGCTAAACCGCGTAGGCCACGGCGAATTGCAGCTAGTTTTAGGCTTCTTTTTAACTTTTGTTCTAGGCGCGCAACTATTCGACAGCGTTGGCCTTAAATCAGATTTAGGTGCGCTAATTATAGGCATGTTGCTAGCAGGCCATCCCGCTGCAAGTGGCATGGCAAAGGCCTTATTTAGCTTTAAAGAACTCTTTTTAGTTGCCTTCTTCCTATCGATTGGTTTATCCAGTGAGTTAAGCTTCGAATCTATCTATATCGCACTATTCTTAGTGGGCATTCTAGTGATAAAAACAGCATTTTATTTGCTGTATTTACTGCAATTTAGATTACGTTCGCGAACCGCATTTCTAGGTGCTGTGAGCTTGGCAAACTACAGCGAATTTGGCTTGATTGTAACGGCTGTTGCAGTGCAACTTGGCTGGCTACATGGCGACTGGATGGCAACCTTAGCAATGGCTGTAAGTATTAGCTTTTTGGTTGCGGCTCCTATCCACAAAAACGCCGATATCATTTACCAGTTTATTCGCCCAAGCCTAAAACGCTTACAGCGCTCTAAGTTGCACTTAGAAGACCAACCTATCGAGCTTGGGCAAATGCAGGTAGTAATATTAGGCATGGGCCGAATTGGTGAAGGTGCCTACGATATGCTGCAGCAACACTATCCCGATTTGGTTATCGGTATTGATACCGACCTTGAGAAAATTCAGCACCAAATTGAAAGTGGCCGAGCAGTAATTCAAGGTGACGCTACTGACTCCGATTTTTGGGAAAAGTTAGCCCCCTCAAAAGATTTAAAACTGGTATTACTGGCAATGCCCCATCACCATGGAAACCAATACGCATTAAAGCAACTTAAGAAAGGTGAGTTTAATGCCAAAATTGCCGCCATTGCGCAGTTCGCCGATGATGTTGAAAAGCTAAAGCGCCTTGGCGCAGACGAAGTCTTCAACCTCTACAATGAGGCCGGTGCGGGTTTTGCCGACCACGTTCACTCGCAACTCATTGATAGCAATAAACCACAAGAATAAAGCTTAAAATTTGCAAAAAGACTTACAAAAATAGCCAGTTTGTTAATAATTCTTAGTTTTCTGGCTTTTTTTAGCAAAAAATGTCATTCAGGACTTGCAATAATTTCTGATCTTGGCAAATTGAGGGCAATATTGGAACAAATGGCGAAGTACCATTTGTTCGAGAGTAAACACAAAGTAGTTAAGGGAAGAGTATGTGTTCCATATTTGGAGTTCTAGACATTAAATCTGACCTCAGTGTATTGCGTAAGCAAGCACTTGAGATGTCAAAACGTTTACGCCACCGTGGCCCGGATTGGTCAGGTATTTACACTTCAAAAAATGCCATCTTAGTGCATGAGCGTTTATCTATCGTAGACGTAAATACCGGCGCACAACCTCTTTATAATCCCGAAAAAACTCACGCTCTTGCGGTTAATGGTGAGATCTACAACCACAAAGATCTTAAAGCTCAGCTTAATGTTGATTTTGAATTTCAGACAGAGTCTGACTGTGAAATCATCTTGGCCTTGTACAAAGAAAAAGGCATTGAGTTCTTAGACGACCTAAACGGTATCTTCGGTTTCTGCTTATACGACTCTGAAGAAGACGCCTACCTAATTGGTCGTGACCATATTGGTATTATTCCTCTTTACACTGGCTACGATGAGCACGGTAACTTCTACGTTGCCTCAGAAATGAAAGCATTGACGCCTATTTGTAAAACAGTGAGCGAATTCCCTCCTGGTCACTACTTATACAGCAAGAACGGCGAACCTGTTAAATACTACAAGCGCGACTGGATGGACTACAAAAACGTAGAAAACAACGACGCTAGTGTAGAAGATTTAAAAGTAGCTTTAGAAGCTGCGGTAAAACGCCAGTTAATGTGTGACGTTCCTTACGGTGTATTACTATCTGGTGGTTTGGATTCTTCGGTTATTTCTGCAATTACTAAAATGTATGCTGACAAGCGTGTTGAAGATAATGACAACTCTGAAGCTTGGTGGCCACAACTACACTCATTTGCAGTTGGCCTAGTAGGCTCGCCAGACCTAATTGCTGCACAAAAAGTTGCTGACCATTTAGGTACTGTTCACCACGAAATTCACTTTACCGTTCAAGAAGGTATTGACGCCATTAAAGACGTTATTTACCACCTTGAAACCTACGACGTAACCACCATTCGTGCGTCTACTCCTATGTACCTAATGGCCCGTAAGATTAAAGCGATGGGCATTAAAATGGTACTTTCTGGAGAAGGTGCAGATGAAATCTTCGGTGGTTACTTGTACTTCCACAAAGCACCAAATGCTAAAGAATTCCACGAAGAAACCCTACGTAAACTTGAGAAACTGCACATGTTCGATTGTAACCGTGCTAACAAATCTCTTGCTGCTTGGGGCATTGAGGGCCGCGTACCATTCTTAGACAAAGAGTTCATGGATGTTGCAATGCGCATAAACCCAGAAGCTAAGATGTGTGCCGGCGATAAAATTGAGAAGCACATTGTACGTGAAGCTTTTGAAGGTTACTTACCTGCTGAAGTGGCTTGGCGTCAAAAAGAGCAATTCTCAGATGGTGTTGGTTACTCATGGATTGACAGCTTAAAAGAATTGGTTGAATTGGAAGTATCTGACCAAGAGTTGTCAAATGCGGCCTTCCGCTTCCCAATTAATACACCAGATACTAAAGAAGCGTACTTCTATCGCAGTATGTTTGAAGAGCATTTCCCACAAGACTCTGCAGCAGAATGTGTACCTCACGGTAAGTCTGTAGCTTGTTCAACCCCTGAAGCGATTGCTTGGGATGAGAGCTTTGCCAACAACGCCGATCCTTCTGGTCGCGCAGTACTATCTGTACACAACGAAGCTTACTAGTTACTAAAAACTTTACCGCTTTAAACAAAAAACCGATGCTTTAGCATCGGTTTTTTATTGCGCGTAAATCCAGCCCTAAGGCTAAATCTAAACGTAAATCAAGCCATACAAGCTACATAAGCAGTGGTAAACGATGCCTCTTGAAAGGCTTTAAGGCCCGTTGCAGAAAACTCTACCGGCATTGGGTTATCTTTGAGTACTTGCTTAGATTTAGTGGCTGAAACTAAGTCCACATTTAGCTCGCTAATTAACTCGATAGCCGCTTCTAATTTAAAGCCTACCGCACCACCGGCAAATTTACCTTTCATTGGGCGCTGCTTTATCGCCACCTTTTCAACCTTGTAATCACTCATCAACTTAGCAAAAGCGAACTGGAAATCACGTAAGTGCTGAGTGCTGTTTATGTCGCTTAAAGTAAGACGGCGCACACGACAATCTGGAATTTGAAATAGTCCATCTTCCAGCGTTAGCAAGCTAACAATAACTTCATTACTTTTTATTTCTACACCGCATACTTTCATCTTGCTACCTATTTTAATCTACGTTCATGCAAACTAAGTGTTGCACAAAAAAGGCCGCTATGCGGCCTAATCAATTTGCTGCTCTAAGCTAGCTTAGAATGGCATTTTCATACCTGGAGGCATTTGCATTCCACCAGTTACATCAGCCATTTTTTCTTTGCTGGTTTCTTCTACACGACGCACTGCATCATTAACCGCTGCAGCCAGTAAGTCTTCAATCATGTCTTTGTCATCGTCCATTAAGCTTTCATCTAGCTCAACACGACGAACGTTGTGGTTACCAAGCATAACAACTTTCACCAAGCCTGCGCCTGATTCACCAGTAACTTCCATTTTGGCGATTTCTTCTTGAGCGCGCTGCATTTTATCTTGCATTTGCTGCGCTTGCTTCATTAGGTTACCCATTCCGCCTTTAAACATAACTATTCTCTTCTCTTCTATTAGTTATAACTGCGACATTACATCTAGATTAATGTCGAAAATCAAGTTGTTCAGTGGTATTTCACACTGTCGTTATCTAATTCTGCACCAAAGCGTTGCTGTAATACTTGGATATTAGGATCTCCCAATAACCTATCAATGGCTGCATTGGTATTTTTTTGATGAAGTAACTGCGCCAACTCTAAAGGTGTTTTGCCATTTGAGTTTTCACCGACAGTTATTTCTAATTCAATTTCCTGCTGCAAGCACACGCTCAATTGCTGATTTAACTCTTCTACCGAGCTTGGTTTAGGCAAGTGAGATAACTCGGGTTTTAATAGCAACTTTACGGTGCTTTCGGAAAGTTGATACAAAGAGTTAATGGCTATTTGTCGAGCAATTGGCCCTAATTCCATAAACTTCACCATCTCGGACCAAGCTTCATCATTGTCGTTTGTAGTGGCGACAAAACTTACCGTTTCTACTTCCTCTACTACTTCAACCGTTTCTGGCTGCGCTTGTGAAAGATTATTAGACGATGGCTCAGAAGCATTTGCTGATGCTAAGTTTGGCTTTAGATTGTTAGAGGCGCCCGCCTCTTCAGACTTTTTTCCGGACTTTCCTCGCCCACGTAGCTGGCTTCTTAACTGCAGCAAAGAAGCCGTTTCTTCTTTAGCAGGTGCTTGAGGAATATCTACTGGAGTAGCCTCGGGCATTGCAGTAGGCAAGTCTTGAGCTTGGTATTCGACAGCATAATTAGGCTCTTGATATTCAGCCTCAGCATTCATGTCGGCAAACTGGGCATAATAACTATCATCAACCGTTGCTTGATCTGCACTAACAGCGATTTGCTTGGTGTTGGCCTGAGGAGCAGCTTGAGTTGATGAAGGTGGTGTTTGGGAAGGCGCCGGATGGCTTGCCACTGGTGGCGTGCTCCCTGTAGATGCTTCCGTTGCAACTGGTTCTGCTGGGTTGCCTACATCCGCTGAAGAAGCAGCTTGTTTGGTTTGCTGTTGCTGTTGCTGTTGCTGTTGCTCAGAATTATCGCCTCGTAACTGATTTTTCAGCTTGGCAATGCTCTGCTCTCGCTGCACAACTCGCTCATCTTTATCAACAGGAGCCGGCGCATTATCGCTAATACGGGAAACTGCAGGAGCGGTAGGCATTTCGTAACCTTGCTGCGTCGCCTGTTCCAGAATTTCCTGTTGCTCTTTTACTAAGCTTTTATCCGCTAAATCTGCATTGCTCGGGCTATTTTCTTTAGTAATCGGGCTTGCTACTTCACCCTGCTCTGCCGGCTGAAATGCCAACATTCGTAACACGGTCATTTCGAAACCGCTACGTGGACTTGGAGCGTAAGCAAAGTCTCGCTTTCCAGTAATCACTATTTGATAAAGTAACTGCACCAGTTGCGCGTCTACTTGCTCTGCAAGCATTTGAATCGTTTCATCATGTTGACTTGCTGGTAGCACCTGCGCCATCGCTACTTTATGAATAATCTCAGCGAGTTGTTGATGCAAGTGCTCGTAATCAGGCGACATACTCGCTAACTCTGAGATTTTGCTGAATACCGACTCTGTTTGCCCGGCAACGACATGACAAAGAAGCTGACGTAACTGATGAGGATCTAACACGCCCAACATGTTAAGTACTTGCTGGTAAGCTAGCTCTTGATTAGACAAGGCTAAGGCTTGATCAGTTAAGCTTAAAGCGTCTCGCATACTGCCATCGGCTGCATGGGCTAAAGCAGCAAGTGCTGCAGGCTGATATTGACGCTGTTCAGCATCTAATATATGCGCTAACTGCTGAGAAATTTGTTCTTCACTCAGCGCTTTCAACTGAAATTGTAAGCAGCGTGACAAAACCGTTACCGGCAGTTTCTGCGGATCGGTGGTAGCAAGTAAGAATTTAACGTGCTCTGGTGGCTCTTCTAACGTTTTTAGTAGCGCGTTAAAGCTATGGCGTGACAACATATGTACTTCGTCAATTAAGTACACCTTATAGCGGCCTTTGGCGGGGCTATACTGCACGTTGTCTAGAAGCTCTCGAGTATCTTCCACTTTTGTGCGCGAGGCAGCATCAATTTCTAACAAGTCAACAAAGTTACCTTGGTCGACCTCTAGGCAATTACTGCACTTGCCACAAGGATTAGAAGACACTCCTTGCTCACAATTGAGGCTTTTAGCAAACAAGCGCGCAATGGTTGTTTTACCCACACCGCGGGTGCCACTAAACAAATATGCGTGATGCAAACGCTGTTGGTCTAATGAGTTTATCAAGCCAGCTAGTACATGTTGCTGGGCAACAACTTGCTGGAATGTTCTGGGTCGCCATTTTCTCGCTAGGGCTTGATAATTCATTAAATGCTGTTGTCCTATTCGCCTTCGAACTCAACTAGATAAGTTGATTCTACTCCGAGTGTCGTTAATTTCTGTGCGCCAGGTAAGTCTACCAAATTAATGACAAAGGCCGCATAGTTGATTTCACCGCCTAACTGGCGAATTAACTTCACAGACGCCTCGGCGGTACCGCCAGTTGCGATTAAATCATCAACCAACAACACTTTGTCGCTAGGCTGAATAGCATCGGTATGTATTTCCAAAGTATCCATACCATATTCAAGCTCATAGCTTTCGCCAATAACTTCGCGAGGTAACTTGCCAGGTTTGCGAACCGGAATAAAACCAACCCCTAATGCCAGCGCTAGTGGCGCACCAAAAATAAAACCTCTTGCTTCGGTACCAACGATCTTGGTAATACCAAGGTTTTCGAAACGCTGTTGCCATTCATGAATAACCAAGGCAAAAGCCTTTGGATCTTCAATTAAACTGGTAACATCCCTAAACAATATCCCCTCTTTTGGGTAGTTAGGGATAGTTTTAATTGCGTTCTTTATATACTCAAGATTAGCGCTGCTCATACCGGCTTCCATTTTCCAAAAAAAACGCCCAAACAGGATGGGCGTATTTACAATCTTTAATTATCTCAGTTTATGACGATAAAGCAACGAAGTGCTAACCTAGATAGTAGCCAAAAATTAGCCAAATATTTTTAGCAGAGACAAGCTCAAAGGTAGGGTTGGTAACAGCAGCGCCACTACAAAACCTAGGAAATAGAATACGTTATAATCTTCTTTAAACTGCTGGTCCATCTAAACTTCACCTTTAAACTAAATTCAATCAACATTGATCTAGATCAATTATACTTGAGCGTCACCTTCACAAACACCCAGCAAAAACATGGAAATAAGCTGTTCATTCAGCTTATTCAGGCTAATGAATTGCGTAGCTAATTTGCTAGCAGCAAAAACCGCAAACCGTTAGAATGGCCGCTTTTTCAAACTAAGGTTTACTATGCGCGTAGTTTTAGCCCCAATGGAAGGCGTTGCAGATGCTTCCATGCGCCAGCTTTTGTCTAGTTGTGGTGGCTACGACTGGTGCGTAACAGAGTTCATTCGTGTTACTGACGTAGCCCTGCCCGACAAAGTATTTTACAAGTACTGCCCGGAACTACATGAGCAAGGTTTAATAGCAGGCCACACCCCGGTTAGAGTACAGCTGTTAGGCCAGCATCCTAGTCCCATGGCAGAAAATGCGGTACGAGCTATCGAACTTGGCTCTCATGGTTTAGATCTAAACTTTGGCTGCCCCAGCAATACTGTTACTGGAAGCTGCGGTGGTGCCTCTATGTTAAAAGCCCCTCAGTCGATTTATGATGTTGTAAGTGAAGTAAGAAAAGCCGTACCCAAGCAGCATGTTGTATCTGCCAAAATTCGCTTAGGTTGGGAAAACAAAGATGACTGTTTTGATATTGTACAAGCTGTGCAAGAAGCAGGCGCCAATGAGCTAACCATTCATGCTAGGACCAAGCTCGACGGTTACAAAGCGCCAGCGCATTGGCACTATATAAAGCAAGTTAAACAGCAGTTCTCTATTCCTATTATTGCTAATGGAGAAGTTTGGAACCGAGAAAACTACTTACAGTGCAAAGAAGCCAGCGATTGTGAAGATGTAATGATTGGCCGCGGCGCACTTACTATTCCGAACCTTGCTAAAGTAGTACGAGGTGACGAAGAACCATTGCCTTGGTCAGCAGTGATTGAGCTACTAATCCGCTACTCTCAGCACGAAATCACCAGTGAAAAAGCCAAGTACTACCAAAGCCGGGTGAAACAGTGGTTAAGATATCTTTCTGGCTACTACACCGAAGCCGACGATCTATTTCGCAACATCAGAGTATTAAAAGATACCAATTCTATTGTTAAGCAAATCCGCTTACAGCAATGCAAAGATTGACCTTTCGTTAAGCTTGGCTTTACGTTTCTTCGCACTATTTGCTCATATTCTGTATTAGATCAACAAAACCCTAATAAAAGTAGTTATATAGCTTTTTAGTGTTTCGTTTTGATTCACATCATATCTCGGGGTTAGACCCGGTGTTTATACTGCTAGCTCATTTAATAATTGGGCTTAAACGTGGAATTTAGAGATTATCAGTTGCGACTCACGCAACAATTAGAGCAGTTAAAGTCTGAAATAATCTCAATTTTAACTGCCTCAGAAAAAACCAGCTTGAAGCTAACAGCTGACAAATTGCAGTCTTTAACTAACGAAGAACTTATTGACCAGGCCCTGAAATTGCAGCTCTCAGAGCTAACGACTCAGTTAAAACAATTACAAAGGGTTGACGCAGCACTTTGCCAAATAGACTTAGGTTTATATGGTTTGTGTAGCGACTGTGAAGAAGAGATTGAAATTAGCCGTTTAGAGAACGACCCAAGCACTCAACGCTGTCAACGCTGTAGTGACAAACACCGTATGTTTAAGCGGCGCGAAAGTTTCGCACTTTAAATAATACTGAAACCAGTAAATACAAAAAGGCCACCCTTAGGTGGCCTTTTTACTTCCATCTTCTTAGAAGAATTAGAAGTTGTAACGTACACCCACAGCTAAGCGGTTGTCGTCTTCTTTAGCACCAGATACAGACTTAGTAGTCTCGTCTTGGTACTCGGTGTACAAAAGAACGTTGTTCCAATCGTACATTGCACCAACTAAAGCAGTTTTTAGGTCAGCAGAAGAGTTTTTGTCTTCTTGAACGTTCCAACCAGTGTAAAGCTGTAGACCCATGTCTAGCGTGTAAGCGAATACACCTTCGTGGCCGATAGCTTTGTCAGATACGCCATTAGCGCCTTCAAACTGTACGTGGTTTTTGAACTCACCGTAAGATACCGCAGCGTAGATAGGGCCTTGGTTGTAGCTAGCCGCTAACGCAGTTAGCTTAGCATCGCCATCGTTGAATACGTCTGATTTTTCAGCATCAGTACGGTTCATTTGGTGGTAAGTTGCACCAACATTTAGACCGAAATCGAAGTCATAAGAAACAGCACCAGAGTAGCTATCTTTACGACCTTCATCTTCGTCAGCGAATTGGTACTGACCGCTTAAGTTAACGCCGCCAAAGCTACCGTTGTATTGCAGTGCGTCGTTAGCACGTGCAGTACCTACTTTGTCACCGTTGTCGTAAATACCCATTGCGGTACCGCCGTATACCCAAAATACATCGGTTACGCCAGTGATAGTGTAGTAAGTAGACCATTGCTTACCGTAAGAAACAGAACCATAGTCTGCGTGGTCAACTGCGATGAAACCTAAACGGTTGAAGAAAGGAGAGTCACTGTTACCATTTGGGTTGTCTAAACCGTACTCCATAGTAGCGCGAGCAGTAACATTTTCGCTCATTTTGCGAGAGAAGTTTAGGTTAATACGTGAAGAGTTGTTTTCTGAACGAAGATCGCGCTCGCCTTCGTTGTTAGCAGACTCAACCATAAGGTTAAGACGACCACCGATAGAAAATGCGTTTTCGCCGTCGTTGTAAATTTCTTGAGCGTTAGTTGCACCAGTTGCAAATAATGCTGGGATTGCGATTGCTAGAATAGTCTTTTTCAAAGTTCCACTGCCTATTTTGAGATTAATAATTTATCTCTTCCTTGACCCATTCATTCGTCCTTGGAATGGTTTCCTTGAGCAGTGAATTCCCTCTCACGGCCGACATATTTGCTGATAATGAGAGTGAAATCAACATTTTTTTGAAGTTTTTATGAACTTTTATGGTTAATTGAAAGTGCAATAGGCATATCAACAAAATAAAAATCTAAACAATGTCTATTTAATAGCAAATATTTAGGCAAACTTAAGATTTAAAAAGCTTTTTAGGGAAAGTAAAGGAAGAGAGTTTACAAGCTAGACAAGGAAAATTTGGAATCAGGTAAAACGAAAAAGCCCACCGAAGTGAGCTTTTTAATGGCTATAGAACGCTTAACTAGCGTTCATCGCAACAATAAACTTAGAAGTTGTATTGTACTGCGATAGTCCACTCGTTGTCTGCGCCTTCTAGGCCATTGTTCAAGTACTCAGCCCATGCTTTCATGTTGCTGTTGAACTTGTAAGCTGCACCCAATTTGAATGCTTTAGCAGTATCGCCTAAACCACTAGCGTCACCTTTACCTTCTTGCGCAGCGTAACCAGTATATAGAGATACAGCGTTAATATCGTATGAAGCAACTAAGTCATAGCCTTCAAGTTCTGCACCATCTAAATCAGTAGTAGCGTATACAGCGCCTAAGTACAGGTCTTCCCATGAGTAAGTAGCAGAAAGTGCCATGTTCTTCTTATCAGCACCATTTACTGTACCGTTTTCGAAAGAATCAAATTTTTCTACGTGGTAACCACCGTATAGACCTAAACCGAAGTCAAAGTTGTAACCTAAAGTAGCAGCGTAACCTTGATCTAAAGAAGCTTGAGTAGGTTCAGCAGGGATGCCTGAGTCAGGGTTGCCAAAACCTAGTTTGAAGTTTTCATCACGGAACTGGTAAGAAGCACCAACGTAAAAACCACCAAACTCACCAGAGTATACGATTTGACCTTCTTGGCGACCATCTTCGATTGCTGTGAAAGCTTCGTAACCGTAGGTATTGAAGATATCTGTTGCTGCTACAGCTTGGTAGAAAGCAGTATCAGTTTGACCAAATACTACTGAACCAGCATCATCGAATTCGAAACCAGCGTAGATGTGACGAGCTGAAAGCTGTTTAGCTGATTCGCCGCTGTTTTCAGCACGAATTTGCCATTCACCACGAGCTAAACCGTAAACGCCTGATGCAATTTCAGATTTTGCTTTAAAGCCCATGCGAGCAGAACCAACACCATCAAGGTCTGAATCATCGCCACCAGCATCACTGATATCAAATTGCATACGACCGTAAAGTTCAGCTGTTACGCCGTCAGCGTCATATACTGTTGCAGCTTGTGCAGATGCTGCGAATAGAGCTGGTATTGCTACCGCTAGAATTGTCTTTTTCATTTTTCCTGTGCCTTCTTAGCAATTAAACACTTGTTCCTTAAATTCCCTGTGCGACAGTGATTTCTCACTGTCTGGTCAATACATTATCAAGCTGAAAAATTTTTGCAATAAAAAATTGAACTTTTATAAAATCACGTAAAACCCTGTATCTACGTGCTTTTAGAGTGGTCAAACTATAATCAGGCACAATAAAAGAATGTATCAGAGATAAAAACGTGATCTACATCTAACAGTATTTAAGCCAAGAATTTGATTTTTTTGCAGTACTTTATATCGCAACACTCATCTATAATACACAAGCTGAGAACAATCAGTCTTTACTAAGTTGTTAACAACATTGAGGAATTCATGTTAACAGAAAAAAATAAGAAACGAATTCGCCATTGGTATAATACTCTTCAGGAGCAAAACCCAACATTTATTAAGAGGGCTGCACAAAGTTCTCTTATTGCGCAAATAGCCAAAACAATTGCTGGGGACATTAATCGTAAACAACGGGTACTTTTAGCAGAAGCTGGCACGGGAACAGGTAAATCGCTAGCTTATTTACTGGCCTCTATTCCATTAGCCAAAGCCCTTAATAAAAAAGTTGTCGTTTCCACTGCAACCGTTGCCCTACAGCAACAGCTCATAGAAAGCGATTTACCCACTGTGCATAGAGCAGCAAATGGCGAGTTTGAGTTTGCCTTAGCAAAAGGAAGGCAGCGTTATTGTTGCGCCCATAAACTTGTAGCAGCTACAAGCACCGATTTAAGCCTCACCCCAAAACAATTAGATCTCACCAAAAGAATGGCGATTGCTTTACAGCAAGGTAAATGGGATGGCGACAGAGATAGCTGGCCAGGGCAAGTACCTTGGCAGATTTGGCAACATGTTGTGGTTGATACGCTAAGTTGCTCGGTTCAATCGGCTAGGCATAGAAGTTGTCCGTTTCATAAAGCGCGCAAAGGTTTAAAAAAAGCTGACGTTATTGTGGTAAACCACAGTTTGTTGCTTGCCGATCTTCATGCTGGCAGTGGTCATATTCTGCCGGCAGCTGAGGATTGCATCTATATATTAGATGAAGCTCATCAGTTTCCAGAGATAGCAAGAGAAGCTAGCGCTAAGCAACTAATGCTAAATCACGCATTGAAGGAGCTAGAGAACCTAAAGCTGTTCGACAAAGAATTAGCGAACATACTAAACCCAAATGCCATTGCAGGAAGCAGCCTAAAGCTAAAGGAAGCTTGCGCAGAACTAAACCGCTGCTTTAACAAACTTAAAGATGTTGCCAATGCGAATAAAGAATCTTTTGATAACAGTCAGCATTGGCGCTTCGCACTAGGAAAAACACCCTCGGCAATTATTAACCTAGCCAGTAACTACCATAAAGAAGCCAATAAGCTCAGCAATAGTTTGCAGCATTACGCTGGGGTTATCCAAGAGAACGTTGCCAACAATCAAATGAAGTCTGCCCAGGCTGAAGCCTTACTGAGTAGATTAAGCATCATGCAAAGTTTAGCTGAGTCTTGGTTGGAGGTGTTGTTTAGTTATGCGAACGAAAACAACCAAAAAAACTATGCCTTTTGGTTTACTCGTAAAGATAAAGAAATACAGCTTTGTAGTTCACCAATAGAAATTGGTGGTTTACTGCAACAGCTGCTGTGGCAAGATGCTTTTTCGGTCATAGCCGTATCAGCAACACTTAGTGCTCTAGGTAACTTCTCCTATTATGTAAACCAAATTGGCTTACCTAAGTTAGCCAGTGAACAGCTCATAAAGCTGCCTTCTCCTTTTAACTACCAACAGGTTATTTTAGAGGTTCCGAATAATATCGCCGAGCCAGATCATCCAGAATTTGCCAATAATGTTGCTGAAAAGATCATCGAAGCTCAGCACAATCAAGGCGGCATATTGGTACTTTGTAACTCTTATCGTTTAGTGGATAAAGTCGCAGAGCAATTAGAAAAGCAGAAGCTAGATAACCTTTGGATTCAAGGTCAATTAACCAATCAGCAAATACTGGCAAAACACCGACAAAGCCGCCAACAAAATCAAACCAGCACTATTCTAGCAACTATCGGCTTTAGCGAAGGCATCGACTTACCCGGTGATCTATTAACCGACCTTATCATTGCTCGCCTCCCCTTTGCAGTTCCTACAGAACCAGTAATGGCTAGCCATGCCGAGCTGCTTGAAAGTCGCAACCAAAATCCGTTCATGTTGCTAACTTTACCTAGCGCCAGC
The DNA here is from genome assembly GCF_056958115.1 of Agarivorans sp. D1326. Lineage (NCBI taxonomy): Bacteria > Pseudomonadati > Pseudomonadota > Gammaproteobacteria > Alteromonadales > Alteromonadaceae > Agarivorans > Agarivorans sp. D1326. The sequence continues at coordinate 364,385 of NZ_JBTWEN010000002.1, forward strand.
AGAAAACTAGTACAGAGCTGCGGAAGACTAATGAGAAAAGAAAGTGATTCAGGTAGAATCGTGCTGCTCGATAGTCGACTCACTACTCGTCGATACGGCAAGCAACTATTAGCTGCATTACCACCTTATAAAAGAAGTGACCATTGATGTTAGAACTGGGACTCGACCCTTCTGTTTTAATCCTTATCGTAGGCATAGGCCTAACAGCCGGTTTTATTGATGCTATTGCAGGAGGCGGGGGCCTATTAACCATTCCCGCCTTACTAAGCATTGGCTTACCTCCTCACATTGCCTTAGGTACCAACAAGCTTGCTGCGAGTTTTGGCTCAAGCACCGCTGCATGGACATTTTATCGCAAGCAACTGTTTAACCCGGTGTTTTGGCTTTGGAGCTTTGTTGCTACCGCAATTGGCGCTTTTGCCGGCACCTTTATCGTAGATTTTATTAGTACCGAGTGGTTAGAAAAGCTATTACCTCTAGTAATTATGGCAACCGCGGTTTATACCATCCTAAATCGTAAACAAGCCGACGGCCAAGCAGTGCTTCCCAAAGCAGACAAAAAACTAACTAAACAAATGCTTGGGCAAGGTTTAAGCTTAGGCTTTTACGATGGTGTTGCCGGTCCAGGTACCGGAGCTTTCTGGACGGTATCGTCCATGGCCTTATATAAGATGAACATTTTATTGTCCTCTGGCCTAGCAAAAGCAATGAACTTCACCAGTAACTTTGTTTCCTTTATTACCTTTGTATACTTAGGCCATGTAAATTGGGCAATTGGTTTAACCATGGGCGTAAGTATTATGCTTGGTGCAGTTGTTGGCGCGCATTCTGCCATTCACTTTGGTGCTAAATTTATTCGTCCGGTGTTTATTACTGTGGTAATGGTTATTGCTGGTAAACTGGCTTGGCAAGCATGGTTGAGTTAGAACTTGAAAAGTTGGCGCAAAAGCTTCGACAACTAAAGGAGCAAGCCGAACACCGAGATTTGCAAGGTGAACGCAGCGCATACGCAAAAACCGCAGTTCTTGATGAGCGATTTAGCTGTCGTAGTGATCTGTTTAGTGACTATGTTAGCGAGCTTGAACAAGACCTCCTTCAAATAAGTCGCTTAGGTAAAAAAACCAAAGACATAGAATTGCTCAAACTATACTGCGACCGATTTGTAGGTAAATTTGCCATGCTGCAAGGTAAAATTAACCAGATAACTCGCAAACAAAAACAACGCTCCATTCCCCAGCAGCAGCGGATCCAGAGTTGGCAAAATCGCTTAAATAAAGTAATGAACTCTGGCGATCAAAATCAACTGCGCGAAAAGCTCAATCAACAAAAGCAATTTGAAGCGCAATTAGAACAAAAAATTGCAGAAAAAAACCAAGTACTTAATCGTAGTAATATCAAGACAGATACTGCTAGACTAAGCGCGGAGATCCTCAGCTTAAAAAGTCGTTTAGGTGAGTGTCAAAAAACCACTTGGAAACTGGAACAGAAAATAAATCAGTTAGAATCACGCTTTAAGGAGTAATTCATGCGATTCTTTGGGAAGACTGTAAGCTTAACATTTGCTTGTATTGCAAGCTTCAACGCCTTTGCCGCGAGCTTTTCTACACCTAGTCACTTTGAGATTATGTATGTAGATAAACAGTCTACTGGTGTACTTAGCCTTAGCAAAACTAGCGCCGACTTAAATGCTGGTCCTCATCAAGTTGTGGTTCGCTACGCAGACAACGTAGGCTCTAACAGCAATTCAGAAATTATTAAGTCAACGCCCATCGTTATCAACTTAAACGTTAAAGATGGCCAAGACATCGTTTTAAAAGCTCAACAACCCCGCAGTATTAGCAAAGCCAAAAAATTTGCTGATAAGCCAAGTTTTAGTTTAAAAGATGAAAACGGTGGTTCTGTAGACTCAAGTTATTATCTTCTGCCTTTAAAACCAGGTATGCAGTTTTCTCGTGATTATTTAGAAGAGATTGCAGCCATTGAAGCTAAACAAGGTACAGCGGCTCCAGCAGCAGCTGCCGCCACAACCACTGCCGTGGTAGCTAAAAACGACACTCCAGCGGCAAGCTCTACAAATAGCAACAGCAATACCACTGCCGCAGTAGCAACAACCGCAGTAGCAACAACCGCAGTTGCAGCTACAGCAGTAGCAGCCTCTAACGATAGTCCAGCTGCAGCGAGTAACGATGTAGCAGTTCCTGCAGGTGACAATACCGAATTACAAATGCTGCAATTTTGGTATCAGCGTGCCGATGCAGCTACTCGTAAGCAGTTTCAAATTTGGGTAATCCAACAGCAATAAAAACCTAACTAATACTGGCCTGAGTTGTGTCAACTCAGGCCATTTTCCTATAGCTTTAACTCTCCCGGATCTCTATGTCTCTTAACTCCGCTCCAAAACACATTCAGTTGGCTGTAGATTTAATTCAATTACTTGAAGAAAACCACATTGAGCCAGAGCTCGCGCTTAAAGCACTAGAAATAGTGAGCCAAGACTGCCAAAAAAAACTTGCAGAACAAGCAAAACCAGAAGATTAAACTCAAAATATCCTCACAAATTTAACTTAGTGCTCAACAATTAGCCTAAGAGCCTGAATTTTAGATATTTGTCACTTATATATTTTTATTATTTTTTTGTGAAATACCAAATACCATAAACATATTTGGTTAATAAGATTTAATTGACCAATAAGTGAGCGGTTTTTTGTGATCCAAATCAGAACTTTAGTTCCCTTCCACTATAAACTTTCTGCCGAACTCAAAACAAAACACACACGGTAATTCACTTAAACGTGAACAAGGAACTACCCTATGAAAAAAATTGCACTACTTTCAGCTGCCGCTCTTTTAGCCAGCGCGCCTGCCAGCGCCGAGTATCTTTACGGTTTTGGTAACATCAGCGTAAACTACTTAGATTGGTCTAAAAACACTCAAGACCGTACTGGTTTCCAAGAAGATTTTGCTTACCTTGAATTAGAAGGTGGCGCAGGTTTTGATTGGGGTGAAGTATACGGCTTCTTCGATCTAGAAAACGTTCAAGATGGAAGCGATGAACTACGTACAGCGTATAAAGGGACTATTGCTTACAAAATCGCTGATACTGATTTCCGTTTATACGGCCAACACTACGCAACTGACTCAAAAGGTTTTGCTGCAAACAACACTGTACTAGGTGGTCAATACCGCTTCCAAGGTGACGGTTGGTTTGTTACTCCTTGGGTTGGTGCTCACATGACTATCACAAACCCTTCTTGGAACGACGGTTTCACTGGTTTTAACGGTGGTATGTTCGGTTGGACCGCGGTTTACAACTTTACCGCTTGGGACCAAAAATTCTGGATCTCTAACTGGCACGAATCTGAATTTGCACGTAAGTCAGATTACACCGACGTTTCTGGCGAAACTGATGATGTATCAATGAATGGTGCATTAGCATTTTGGTGGGATGCCACCGAGCACGTAACTACCGGTATCCAATACCGTTACGCTTACAATAAGCTTGGTACTGTAGGCAACCAAAACGCCTTCATCTACTCACTACGTTACAACTTCTAAGTTTGTATGTAGTTGAGCGAAAAGCCAGGCATTGCCTGGCTTTTTTGTTTAAGGGAGGTGTAACTGAGTAGTGCTACCAGATGAATGCTTAAGCACATCTATACGGCTGGTAATTTGTTCCTTCATTTCAGACACATGGGAAATCACCCCCACCATCCGGCCTGCACTTTGCAAATCCACCAAAGTTCGAATCGCCAAATCTAATGACTCTTGATCCAAGCTACCGAAACCTTCATCAATAAACAGAGTATCTAGCTTTATGCCACCCGCATAGGCTTGTACCACATCAGACAGCCCTAACGCCATGGCTAGCGCCGCCATAAAGCTCTCGCCACCGCTTAGGGTTGCGACGGAGCGTACTTTAGAAGTGTAGCTATCTTCCACTTCTAGCTCTAAGCCAGAGGCTTTGTTGCCTTTCGCCCGTTGCTCTTTGCGAATAAGCTGGTAACGCCCTTTACTCATAACGCTTAGCCGCTGGCTGGCCTGCAGCAATACGTCATCCAGCAAAACACTCAATACAAAGCGCTGCAAACTCACTTTGTTACCGGTTTGACCGTTAGCCACATCGGCTAAAGTGCCTACTACTTGGTATTGGTCAGCCAGAGATTGGGCATTCTTATCGGCTTGATTTAGCTTGTTTTGAATCTCTAACAAACTTAACTGACGATTATTGAGCTTGTTCCACTCAGCATCTGCTAAATCTTTTTGTTCTAGCAGCTTGTTAAGCGCTTGCGCTAACTCTTCGAGATTTTGCTGCTTTTTACCCTTTAGTTTGACCTTCAATTGCTCTAATTGCGCAGACACTGTTGTTAAGTCGCTATGATAATCTTCTAGCTCCTTTGCAAGTGCTGCCATTTCATCATCACTAATCAAGGCCATGTTAAAGGCGCTTTCATTGGCAAAACTAGACTTTGCTAATTGTTCAGAAAACGTAGCTTGCGCTTCACTTAAAGCTTGCTGAGCGAGCTGCAGCGCCTGTTTTGCTGCTGTAGCTGCCGATTGCTTAGCACTTAAGTCTTCACGAGCGACATTGTGTTGCTCGTTTATCGCTGCAATAGATGTCTTAAGTTGCTCAATTTTCTGGTGTTGTAAGTTTATTGCTTCATCAAGAATTGACGGCTGCTGAAACTTCTCGGGTAGATTTTGCTCAGCACTTTCACGCTGCCCCTGCAACACATCTAACTGGCTTTTGGTTTGCTGATATAAGTCTCGCGCTTGCTCTACCTGAGCTTGCAGCTGCTTCTCTGTTTGCTCTGTTTGCTCAAGTTGTTGTTGCTGTTGTTTAGCATGTAACTGAGCCTGTTGAGTGGCGGCCAAAGCTTGCTGTGCAGCATCCAGTTCTGCGCGAAACTGTTGCAAGGAGGTTGCCGCTTTATCTCCCAGTTGCTGGCTAAGGTTCTGTTGTTGATTTAGCCATTCGCTCTGCTTGGTTTTTAAGGTTTTGTAGTGCTGACGCGCTTCTTCTAGTTTATCGCGCGCGATTTGCTCATTGTTACGTGCCTGCTCTACATCATTTTCGCTGGGCAATGCTTGCTGGCTCGCCGCAAGTTGAGGATGCGCAGTACTGCCACATACAGGGCAAGCATCACCAGCCTTAAGTCGTTGCGCCATGATAGCTGCTTGGCCTTGGTGCCAAGTTAGTTGAACCTGATTCGCCTGCTGCTGAGCTTGCTCGTAATGAGCTTTAAGCTGCTTACCTTGCTCAGCAGATTGTTCAACTTCCCGTTTATTCTCACGTAGCTGTTGATTGAGTTTAGCTAAAGAATCAGCCTGCTCAACATACTGTTGAGCTAAACCTAAAAGCCGCTGTTTTTCCGCTTGGGTTTCCGCCAACTGGCGACTGCTGGTAAGTTGCTCGCTCAAAGCGGCTTTACTGCTAACTAAATCTACCAGCTGCTGCTTTAACCCCTTGCCTTGTTCTGCTTGGCTATCTAGTTTTGCTTGAGCAGCAGTTTGCTGCTGCTTAAGCTTTTCTAGCTCTTGAATCAGTGGCTTAAAGTTTTGTAGCGAAAGTAAGCCTTCTTGAGCTTGCACAAATTGCGCTTCTTTCTCTGGCATTTGCTCCACTTGCTGCAGAGCTTGCTGCAAGTTTTGTTGAGCCAAACTTAATGCCGATTCACCCTGGCTTTGTGCCAAACTGGCTTGCTTAGCCTCGTTAAAACGCTGCACTTTTGCCGTATCAAAGGCCTCAATAGCCTGTGCGGCTTTGGCTTGTTCTAAGCGAGTTTGCTTTTCGCTAATATTGGCTTTTTGTTTGTTTAAAGCACTTAAAGATGTTTTGAGACTAGCCAGTAAATTAAAGTCTTCGTCGAGTAGTTTGGCCGCTTCATAGTCTTTATTTGCTGCTGAATACTGAGCCTCAGTTTGCTGTTTTAGTTCTAAGGCTTGCTCAAGTTGCGAGCTTAACTGGGCTAACTCTTCGCTTAAATCACTTTGCTCATTTAGATCTGCACTTTGTAAAATACCTTCGCGAATATTTTTTTGCTCTAAGGCTTTTGTGCGAATGCTAGCCGCTTGGTTTTTAAGGCTATCTTCAATTTTTCTGTATATATGCGTTTGAAACAATTGAGAAAATATTTTTTCCCGCTCTTTCGAGTCAGCCATTAACAGCTGACGAAACTTGCCCTGCGGCAAGACCATCACTTGGCGAAACTGGTCGGCATCTAAACCGGTAAGCGCTTCTATCTGACTATTGGCTTCAGACACTTTGGCGGGCACCAACAGCTCTTCACTGCCATCATCATTAACTAAACTTAACTGTGCTTCGGGCTTTTGCTGGGTATAACCATCACCTGACTTCTTAAGGCGTGCTTGTTCGGGCACGCGACGAATTTTATAGCTCTTCGCCCCTAGTTCAAACTCAAAAATCACTTCAGTTAGTAGGGCTTCATCGGCCAAATCACAACGCATTTGTGAAGCTTCGCGCTCGTCACCAGTGCTCTTTCCATACAAAGCGAAACACATGGCATCTAAAATGGTGGTTTTACCTGCGCCAGTAGGGCCATTGAGCAAAAATAGTGGGTTTTGACCGAGTTGGCGAAAATCTATCAACTCTGTTCCAGCAAAGGGGCCAAAGGCGCTCATGCGTAAAGTAATTGGGCGCATTATTGGTCTCCGCGGTGCAGTTGGTCGATAGTTTGCTTTAACAAGGCTTGCTGCTCAGCGCTTAGCTCATCGCCAGATACTTGGGCAAAAAAGTCGGTGAACATGTCGTATTCACCTTTTTTTATGTGCTCTCGATTAAGCTCAAGCTTATCTGTATTCGCCATCAAGCCGGTTCGTTCAAGGTGCAGAACATTTGGGTATACTTCGCGTAGCTTTCCCATGGCATCTAAAATGGCCGACTTATCTAACAAACGCACCATTAGATAATCATCTTGTTGACTATCGGCGCTTCCGCTAGCTAATAATTCGTCGAGATGACCTTCTATAATGCGTACGTCTCGCTTAGCGTTTAGAGCAATCAGCTCTATTTTGCTGTCGTCTTCAATGAGCTCAACCAAAGTCACAGACTTAGCCTGATGCTGCTCGCTAAAGGAATACTTTAATGGAGAACCGGAATAACGTATCTGCTGCGAGCCCTTATATTGGGGCCCATGTAAATGGCCTAGGGCAACATAATCAAAGTCGCTAAATAGCTTTGGAGAAATCTTGTCGGCCCCGCCAATGCTAAGTGGCCGCTCTGATTCTGACTCATCACCGCCATCTAAAAAGCAGTGAGCAATCACCACCTTTTTTAAGCCTTCACTATCATGTTGTTTAACTTGTTCAACCAGCACTTGCATTGCTTCTTGATGGCTAGTTGCTTGGCACTCAAATACTTCGCGCACGGTCGCTGGTTCAGCATAAGGGAGCGGATAAAACACCACTGATTCACCATCTTTGGCGGCAAGCTTAATGGCAGGAATTTGTTGACCTAAAGTACCACTAATATAAAGGCCACTTTCACGCATTTGTCTCGATGCAAAAGCTAGGCGCTGCGCGCCGTCGTGATTTCCAGCAATCAGTATCACAGGGATGTTTAGCTGATTAACGAGTTTATCTAGGGTGTCATCAAGCAGCTTAACAGCATTACTGGGTGGCACAGAGCGATCAAATACATCACCGGCTACGATCAACGCATCCACTTGTTGCTGTTGGGCAATTTGAATAATTTGCTCTAACACATACTCTTGATCTTCTAATAAAGACTGATTGTGTAACTGGCGCCCAAGGTGCCAATCAGAAGTGTGGAGAAATTTCATTCAATATCCGTAAGTTAAACCAGAAACCAGCACAAGTGCTTTACTAATTGCAGTGCCAGCATTATCGCCAAGCCATGCTTTTAAGGCAACGAATATACGCATTTGACACCAAGCAAGCTGTCAAAGAAATGAATTCGTCAGCGAAACTCGCATAGCGCCTTAGACTCTGGCAACATACAATTATTGTTTCGAGTTAATTCAAGGAAGAACAGTGTCTGATCAAGGTTCTACTGGCAACGTGCTTGCCGCTATTTGTAGCTTTTTTATCCCCGGTTTAGGCCAATTAGTTCAAGGCAGAATTCTGTCGGCGTTGATGTTTTTTGTAATAACTGCTGCAGGCTACGCGCTTTGGTGGTTAATTGTACCCATTGTGATTGCGGTGATCGTTCATATTTGGGCAATTATTGACGCAGCGAGATTTACACCAGGGAGTAACTAATGAGAATTTTTAGCATATTATTATTGCTTACAGGCCTTGTTGCTTGTGAATCCACCTATTACTCCGCAATGGAAAAGGTTGGCTACCACAAACGCGAGATATTAGTTGACCGAGTAGAAGATGCACAAGAAAGCCAACAAGATGCACAGCAACAATTCACCTCGGCTCTTGAACAGCTAAAAACCTTAACTAATTTTGATGGCGGCGATTTAGAAGATGTTTACGATGAAGTAAATGCCCAATATAAAGACTCTAAAGCAGCAGCCGAAACCGTAAGTGAACGGATAGATGAAGTAGACAGTGTTGCAGAAGCACTTTTTGATGAATGGCAAGATGAGTTAGAGCAATACCAGTCAGCCAGCCTAAAAGCAGAAAGTAAGCAGCAGCTTTCAGATACGCGTAAACGTTACGCCGCCATGCTCAAAGCCATGCGCAAAGCTGAAGCGCAAATGGATCCCGTTCTTAGTCGTTTAAACGATAATCAGCTTTACTTAAAACATAATCTAAATGCTCGAGCCATTGGCGCGGTTGGCAAAGAGTTTTCTCGATTAGAGCAAGAAGTTGCCGACGTAATTAAACAAATGAGCAAAGCGATAGCCGAATCTGACAAATTCATCGCAAGCATGAAGTAACTAAGTTACAAGGCTACAAGTCCTTCTTTTGTAGCCTTTTATTTGCCTTTTCTACTATCAATCCCTTCTTACCAACAGCTGTAACATTTCTTTCATAAAAATGAAGTAAATTTGCCACTCGAAATTATTTTTGAACTAAGCAGCACAATAGCTAAGCGCTTAATTTCTGTTGCAGGCCAAGGTACTTTATTGATGTTTTGTCGGATTAAACAGCTACAGCTTAAGCCTGCGTTATTTGCGCTACTTTGCAGCCTGTTTCCCATCATCATTAGTTATTTTTGGATTGTTGAAACCAGCAAACAACAAAGGCGAGAAGCTTTTAATCACGACTATCAAATAACCTTCAACAACATTAGTCATAACCTAAAGGCCATTGACCAGCAGTTTGAGCAACTCTCTCATGTAAGCGAACAGTGCCAAGAAGATACTTTAATCGCCTTGCGCAAAGTTCACTTTAAGATCTCTTACATTGCAGAAATGGGCTTGGTAAGCCAACACGGCAAATTGCTGTGCTCCAGCTGGGGGAAGCTAGATCCTCCCATCGACGTACTTAAGCCAATTAATTCTAAAGTGTTGCGCTACTTTGGGCCTCTCGTTCTAGAGTACACCAAAGAACCAGCCATGGTTGTTGCCAAAACGCGCCCCGATGGCAGCGAAGTTAACGCAGCAATACCGTTAGAGGTATTCCGTTCATTTATCGAAGATACCAGCCAATCTAGTGACATCGTCGCTTTAAGCGACAGCCAAAATGGCACTCCCCTTTTTGTAAGTGGTAGTTACAGCTTGCCGCTAAACTTAAATAGCCCTTTGTTCCCATTACAACAAAGTAAAACCAGCGGTTTTGCACAATTTGACGATGACAGCAATAAATATTTTGTTAGCGAAGTTTTTCCTGCACTGCCAGGCTTAGCCCTCGTTGCCAGCCGCCCAACTTCGGAACTATATAAAGGTGTCTACTGTTTAAGCCTAGTGCAGTTGAGCATGTATACCCTACTGCTATGCTGCACGGTGTTCTTGGTATACCGACATCGCAGTCAGCGCCTTAGCCAGCGTTCTCGGCTTAAGCTAGCACTTAAAAACCACGAGTTTATAAACTACTACCAAGCTATTTTTGACACAAGGAACAGCCAGCTTGTCGCGGTAGAAGCGCTTGTTCGCTGGATGCACCCGGTAGATGGCCTGCGTTACCCAGATGCTTTTTTGCCCGATATTGACCGCTATCGCTTGCAAGTTGCTCTTACCGAACAAGTGATCAGTAACTTAAAGAATGACCTTCACTCGTTGTTAGCCAAATGTCCTCAGCTAAAAGTGAATATCAACATCACTGGGCAGCATTTAAAAGACGCATCTTTTATTAAACAAGTGCTAAGCGCACATGCCGATTTCCCTAACTTGTGTTTAGAAGTAACCGAAACCGAACTGGTAGAAATAGATTCTCCTCAGGTGCAACAGTCGTTGCAGAGCTTAAAGGAGCAAGGCGTTAAATTGGCTATCGACGATTTTGGTACTGGTTATGCCGGCCTACAATATTTACAACAACTGCCCTTAGATGCCTTAAAAATAGACCGCAGTTTTGTGGTAGCCATTAACACCAATTCTCCACAAGCCAAAGTACTAGATGGCGTAATCGACTTAGCCTTAAACCTAAATCTGCAAATAGTGGCCGAAGGCGTAGAGAATCAGCAACAAGCAAATTACCTTATTTCTAAAGGTGTTTATTTACACCAAGGTTGGCTCTATGGCAAACCACAGGCTATTAACAAATTTAGCGAGTAAAGATTGGCTGTATTGCTTGAGCTGTTTTTTGTAATGTTTATCAATACTTGCAAGCCAAGGCGTTCAACCGCACAATAGCCGCGTTAACGAAGGAGTAAAACAAATGGTTTCTAAATGGGCTAAGCGCTTTTTTCAAATGGCAGAACTCGTGGCTTCTTGGAGTAAAGACCCCTCTACTCAAGTGGGGGCCGTCATCACCGAGAGTAACCGCATTGTTTCTTTAGGCTTTAATGGCTACCCACACGGCATATCTGACAGCGCGGAAACAGACAACAGAGAAATGAAACTGCTTAAAACCTTGCATGCTGAAGAAAATGCAATTCTGTTTGCCAAACGAGATTTGTCTGGCTGCGAGATTTGGGTTACTCACTTCCCCTGCCCTAACTGCGCCGCAAAAATTATTCAAACAGGGATTGCAACCGTGCATTGCCCAGAACAATCTGAAGACTTTTTATCGCGCTGGGGAGACAAAATTAAAGTTAGTGAAGATATGTTTAGCCAAGCAGGTGTTGCTGTTGATTGGTTGCCGCTAAATCAAAACTAGTCTTTCATATTTTTAGGGTTGTTGCTTCGACAGCCCTTTGATATGTAGTACAAAATAGAGAAACAGAGTCTACTTTTAGGCTTACAAAGCCTTTGTCATTATCTAATCAACACTATTAATAAATCCATACAAAACCGTTTTTAGTTTTAGCCTTTAACAAGATTTAGCCTTGATAAGCATTACGAAAATCAGTCACTTATATCGATGCCTTTAATAGCTTTTACTCTTATTCCAATCCAATAAATAAACTATTCAATAACTTATAATCTTACGAAAAAGTGTTTTTTCAGCTAAGTTTCTACTTTTCCCTCAACATCAGTTTGCTGTTTCAATTCTCCCTTAAACAAGGTTGATTAGCTGTTTAAGCTCACATTTCTTTACGCTAAACCTCATCTAGCCCACAGTTTTTAACCTTTTTCTTTTAATCATACAAAAATATTTAATAATCTGATCGGGTTCACAGATACAAATCCAAAATCCCAATAGCATATTTGTATTACATTAATACTAGTAGCGAAGTCACCTCTAAGGACTAATGATGACAAGTTATAAACCTTTAGCTTTTGCAATTTGTATCGCAACCAGCTCAAGCGCTATTGCAGCCGAATTTGTATTTGTGAAAGAAGAAGTATTAAAAAACAACCGAGTATTGCTGCATTCTGAAAATGCTCCAGCAACTATGACTCAAAGCTATGAGCGTTTGTTAGAAGAAGCAAAATACGCCACCAAAGCAGGTCGATTTTCGGTGACCGATAAAGGGATGACTCCTCCTAGCGGTAACAAAAACGACTATTTAAGCATTAGTCCTTACTGGTGGCCTGACAAAAATAAAGCTGATGGCCTTCCTTGGAATCGTATTGATGGCAAGGTAAATCCCGCATCAAAAACTAGCGAAACGGATTCTAAACGTTTAGGTAAGTTTACCCGCTCTGTAAGAGCCTTAGCTATAGCCTACTATTTTAGTCAAGACGAGCAATATGCAGAAACGGCTATAGATTACATTCGCACTTGGTTTTTAAACCCTAAAACACGAATGAACCCAAACATGAACTATGCCCAAGGTGTGCCGGGCCGAGCTGAAGGACGCCGCGGAGGAATTATTGATTCACGTTCATTTGCAGACAGAATGTTAGACGCAATTGCAATGGTGTCTCAGTCTCCCGCTTGGACAGAAGCAGACGAGAACGGCATTAAACAATGGTATGGCGAATACTTAGATTGGCTGCTCACCAGTGAGTTGGGCGGTGGTCCTAAAGGTGAAGCCTATGCTGAAAACAATCATGGCTCTTGGTATGACTTGCAAGTTGCAGGCATCTCCTACTTTTTAGGCAAAGAATCAATTGCCATGAACGCGGTAGAGAAAGGCAAAATGCGTATAGACAGTCAGTTTAGAGCCGACGGCACTCAACCACATGAATTAGCGCGCACTCGCTCTTACCATTACAGCTACTTTAATTTAGATGCTTTATCTGGTGTTGCTCAAGTGGGCGAAAAAATTGGCATAGACCTATGGAATTATGAATCTCCTAATGGGGGTTCATTAAAAAAAGGTATCGAGCTGTTAGCTCAATATCAAGACAAAGCAGAAGACTGGCCTTACCCGCATAAAAAAACTCCGCGAGTAATGCGCATGATGCCAATTTATCGTAAAGCGGCCCTAGGCATGAGTGACCAAACCTTATTGGCTCTCTCAAAGTCAGGTGAGTTTTCTCAGTTTACTGTTAAAAAGAATCTCGCCGAAATTTGGGCTGAACGAGATATAGAACTGTTATACCGAAAACAATAACAACTACCCTAAATCCCTAAATAAAAACTAGGCCTGTTAAAGGGCCTTAACTGGAAATGGAATTTATCATGACAAAAATGAAAAGCCTTTCAATTGCAATTGGTGCACTATTAATCGCAGCACCTGTAGCTGCGGGTCAATTAGATTTTCGTAGTGAATACAAACACGAAACAGAAGCTCACGCCTACCGAATTAAAATCGGTGATTCAACTAAAGTAAGCGATGCTGGTCAATGGAACTACAGCGTAGAGATGAAGTTCTTTAGTGGTAAGAAAGAAGACGGCGAGTACGGCGGTTTTCTTGAAAACTTACAACGTGGTGACTCAGAGTTTGACCTAAGCTACAAACACAAGTTGAACAAGAAGTGGTATATCCAACCTGGTATGCCAATTACCTTTGGTGATGAGCGCGTAACATATAAGCCGCAGTTTCGTGTAGGTTATACTTCAGATTTCGGTTTAAAAACTGCATTACGCTACCGCTATGAAATTCGCCAATATGCCGATGGTAAAGAAAACGGCGAGACATGGACTAAATCTAAAGTCACTCTAACTGGTGGTTACAAAGTTAAAAGCATGCCTAATCTAAAATTAGATTACGAAGCGAACTACTGGAAAAGCCATGAATACGAGTGGGACCCTATTTCTGGCACAGCAAAGGATCCACAATTCAACAATGGTGATGACAACTGGGACGCTGGTATCTTCATCGGTTACCAAATTGAAAAATGGCGTCCGTACGTAGAGTTTTGGAACTCAAGCGTTAGCTCTAAAACTGACCAACGCCAACTTAAAACCCGTGTTGGTGTTAAATACAAATTTTAAGCATTTCGTAAATATTTAGCTTTCCTTCTTTAAAGCCAAGCAGGTTTTCTGCTTGGTTCTTTTTTTATGCAGAGCACACACTAGTATTATTTAGCATTTCTTGTTTGCGCATCGGCATTGCATCAATAATTTCAAATACTTCCTGCCAATTGGTAGTCGCGCCCCAGCGGTGTTTTTCGTGACCATCTTTACCAATTAACACTGCTATGTGCTTGTTATCTTCTACCTTATATTTGTCGCGTAAATAAGAGACCCCATGGCTTGCTACTGGGCCAGTTTTGCCTAAAGCTTGTTGCGGTGTCATCACTACAACAACAAGATCTCGTTCTTGGATCTGGCAACGGTAACGCATTTCATCTGCCAAAAATTGTTCAACTGCGTGGTCTTGTTGTGGCGCAAAAAACAACACACTTCGATGCGCCCAATAGTCGCTGTCTAATGGATAAGACATAGCAACGCAACTAATGGATAACAACATAGCTGTGATTACTTGTTTCATAACAATTCCCCCATTCTCTGCTAATTAGAACGAAGCGTTAGGGGATAAAGTTCAATTTTTCGCCACTTTATAAATAGCCTGCTGGTCAGGATTTTTTACAGCAATAACTGGGTCTTTGTAAGTGGCTAATCTCAAAATGAAAAACCATCCTCTCAAGCTACAAGGGAGTTTATTTACAAAAACATTAATTAATATAATAAGTACAGCTCCCTGCTATTGGTAACAAAAGTGTCATTAATGTTTACATAATCCATTGATTTACCAGCCCACGCTTTCTTAAGTACTGATTTTTATAACTTTTACATCTTGGCGCAATTATTGATTTACAGGGTGTTCACTTTACAAAGGAATGCCTAATGCTAATCACTAGAAATATACTCACCGTAAGCTTGTTGCTACTCACCGCACCTGTTCAAGCAACTATCATCGCCTACGACATGGTAAACAGCAGTAGCCTTAATGTAGTCGATTATCAAAACCCATTTAGCCAACAATTTGTTAGTGATCAGGACGGCTTCGATAAATACCAAGCAGTTCCAAGTGCCAGCATTCCAAATAGCTTGATTGATTCAAGCTTAAGTAATCCAAGTGATAGCCTTGGTATTGTTGATTCTCAAACTGACCAAGAAAGCTTTTTTGGCGTAAGTGATACGCTAAATCCAAACAACCCAAGCGGTGATACGCAAACAACTTGGCAGTTTGATATTAGTGGTTTTTCCTTAAGTTCAATTTCTATTTCCATGGCTGCGATGGGTGATTTTGAATCATCTGATCACTTTAGTTTTAGCTATGCAATTGATGCTTCCCCCATTCAAATACTGTTTGCTAGTTCTGTTGATGAACAAGCCAACCAAAGCTACACCATGGCCAATGGGAACCAATACCTACTAAACGACCCTCTATCTATAAACGGTCAGGTGCTAAACAACCAATTCCAGCAACTTAGCCAGAGCCTAATTGGCAATGGTTCAATACTTAGCTTGTACTTTAACGCAAATCAAAATGGTGGGAATGAGGCATTCGCCTTTAGGGAGATTATCGTTAACGGAGAAAGTCTACTAGCTAGTCAAGTACCTGAACCAAGCAGTATTTGGCTGGTGCTATTGGGCTTAGTCGCGCTAAAGATGAAGCGCAGCCAGGTTTAAAGCAAATAAAAAAAAGCGACAGCATAGATTTACACTGTCGCTTTGCTATTACCGCTTATTTCTTGTTGTTATTGCTTTATTCCAGCAAATACCACAACCACTTTGTCGTCACCTTTGGTGCGACTAAAGGCGTAAGGTTGATCGCTTATCTTGTTATGTTCACCTGCACCAATGGCAACATGGCGGTCGCGGAACTGGCCCACTGTTTGCCAGTGTTTTACTAGCGCTTGGCGATCTGCTTCTTTAGCAATTTGCTCCCAGTTCATAAACGAACGGGTTGGAGAGTCGAAGGCATCCGATTGTGGCCCACGCGGTCTGCCGCTCTCATCACCATAGTACAATTGCACGCCACCAGGCATCATAAGTAATGCGGTACCGGCACCCGCTTGCAGCGGTAAGTCTTCATAGTTTGAGTAGAACAACTTGGTATCGTGCGAACTAATGTAAGTAAGCAAGTTAAAGGTTGGATCGCTGTTTATGTCTTTGGCATAGGTGGCATACATCTTTTCATTTTGAGCCAAACACTGCGATCCTTTAAGTGCTGCACTTTCACCAGCGTACTCAAAGTTAATTAGGCTATCCATACCGTTGTCGAAGTAAAAGTCGCGGTAAGCGCCGTGGTGCCATACTTCACCCACCATCCAAAATGGTTTGTCATCAATGGCTTTCTCTGGATTATTACTCTTCCATTCTGCTAAAGCGTCGGTAGCTGCATCTTTCAGTTTAGCCCACACTTCAGGCTCTACGTGCTTAACAGTATCAGCCCTAAAACCATCAATACCGTAATCTCGTACCCAGTTAGTATGCCATTCAACTAAGTAATCCAACACAGTGTAGCCTTCACGCTCTACTGCTTTGGTATCTTTTTTGTTTTTAAGAATCGGCGGCAAACCTACGTGTTTAGTGCTCTCAGTCAATAAGTCAGGTAAACCTGCTAGGTTCATGGTGATATCATCACCACCAGGTGCGGTGTAACCTGCCATGCCACTGCGGACCCAATCAGGTCCCCACCAGTTATCTACCCACTCGCTAGAGCTCCAACGAATAAAGTTATTATAGCGGTGCCAGTTGTGGCCTTTATCAAAATCAGGCTGCCAATCGGTCCACTTTTCTGGAACAGGAGCACCAGGAGCCATCGCGTTAATGCCGAAGGTTTGCATGTCATCCATGGTTGGATAACCCACGTGGTTAACTACCACGTCAACCAGCACTCGAATGCCGCGTTTATGTGCTTCGTCAACAAAGCGACCAAAGTCTTCTTCACTACCTAGGTTTGGATCGATTTTAGTAAAATCTAAAGCCCAGTAGCCATGGTAACCATAGAATGGGAAGCTGCCTTTATCACCGCCGCCCACGAAACCATGAATTTGCTCAACAATAGGCGTAACCCAAATGGCGTTCATGCCTAAATCTTTGATGTAATCCAATTTTGCGGTAATACCGCTAAAGTCACCACCTTGGAAGGTACCAATTTCCTGTTTACCATCGGCTTTACGATTCAGCGGGTAATCATTACTGGTGTCACCATTATTAAAACGGTCAGTCATGATGAAGTAAACGCTCGCGTTATCCCATGAAAACTCACTGGCTTTGGCATCTGCAGCTTCCAGCAACAAAATACCGCCGCTAGCAGGGTCTGGCAGCATGGTAACTTTACCATTAGCCACTTTCTGGGTTTGGCCAGAATAAAAGTCTTTAACGGTTTGACCATTTTTAAAGGTGGAGCTTACGTCAACCGTTACCGGCTGCCCATCCCAAGCAATACAATCAACCGCTGGTGGTTTACGTTTAAAGGTTGAAGCTTGCGCTTTGCGTGAAACTTGTAAGGTCGGTTTGTCGGCGTCTGAGTTATCTAAAATTAACTCATAGTTACCCGCAAACAATATTTTCAACTCGTAATACTGCTCTTCAGCACAATTACTCAAGTCGTGAGGTTTTGAAAAACGAAGTTTACTTTCTTCAGCAGGACCAAAACGTAAGCCACACTGCAAGCCTTCGTCAGAGATCTGAACTTTATAAGTCCCCTTCTCTAGCGGAACAGTAATTTTATATTTACTTTTTCCTGCAAATTTTAAGCGCTGCTCAACATTTACACCGCTATCGGCATAATTCATGTAAATAGGCGTTTTGATCATCGCTGCCGACAAGTTCGCCGAACCACCCGCCATAACAAGAGCCGCACTCAATAAACCTAGTTTAAAACCTTTCATTCAACCTCCATGGTATTTACCTATCGCAAAAAGCGCGCAAACACCTCGTTCAACTATTTGAAGTGATGAAAACAAAAGCTACTTAAGTTTTCACTAACAAAGCATGATTATTTGCGAATTTTATGACTGACAGCGCTTTCATTTGGCAAAACAGCACGTTCGCCGTCATATACACATTCATTGGCGCGTGCCCCTTGCTGCACCTGTGATGTTGTTTTATGATGTCGGGTCTTTATTGTGGTTATTTTTGCAGAATAATTCGCTTAAAAAACACAATTAGCAGACAGATAAAAGAAACAGTTTAAGTTAGTAGTATTCGCTTAAAGCTTGACTAAATAAATAAGAATAGCGCGAGTGAGAGCAACAGACAGGGTGTAAAGGAAGCCATGAAAAAAACAATGTACGAAAAGATCTGGGACGCGCATGTAGTCCACGAACCAAAAGGTAGCGCATCTATCCTTTTTGTTGACCGTCACCTCATGCACGAAGTAACAAGCCCGCAAGCCTTTGAAGGTCTGCGTATGGCTAACCGCCCGGTTCGCAATCCACACAGCATTTTGGCCACTATGGACCACTGTGTTCCTACTAAAGCAGCCGACCGCGCTTCTTTGCCAGACCCAATCGGCAAAAAACAAATTGAAGTTATGGCGCAAAACTGTGCCGACAACAGCATCAACTTATACGATATGAACAACGCCAATAACGGTGTAATTCACATTGTTGTACCTGAGCATGGTTTTGTTCACCCAGGTATGGTGGTTTGTTGTGGTGATAGCCACACTGCTACACACGGTGCATTTGGTGCCCTTGCGTTTGGTATAGGTACCTCTGAAGTTGAACATATTATGGCAACTCAGACCATCCAACAGAAAAAATCTAAAACCATGTTGGTTAAAGTAGACGGCGAGCTAACTCAGTTTGCAACTGCTAAAGACATTGTACTCGCCATCATTGGTAAAATCGGTACTGCTGGCGGCACCGGTTACGTGATTGAATTTGCCGGTAGTGCAATTGAAGCCTTAAGCATGGAAGGTCGTATGACCGTATGTAACATGGCGATTGAAGGCGGTGCACGTGCAGGTCTTATTGCACCAGACCAAAAAACCTTCGATTTCTTAGAAGGCAAAGAGTTTGCACCTAAAGGCGAACATTGGGAACAAGCTTTAGAATACTGGAAGTCTCTAACCACCGACGAAGGCGCCGAGTACGACGCTGTAGTTGAATTAGACGCAGCAGACATTGCACCTCAAGTAACTTGGGGTACTTCACCAGAGCAAGTACTGCCTGTAGACCAGCCTATTCCTGACCCAGCCAAGATTGAAGACTCAATTAAATCATTAGCTGCTAAAAGCGCCCTAAACTACATGGGCTTAGAAGCAGGTAAGAAAATGACCGACTTCCCAGTAGACGTGGTATTTGTTGGTTCATGTACCAATGGCCGTATTGAAGACTTCCGCGCTATTGCAGAAGTGTCTAAGGGCAAAAAAGTAGCACCTGGTGTTCAAGCTATCGCTGTACCGGGTTCTTACCCAGTAAAAGAGCAAGCTGAAAAAGAAGGCATTGATAAAGTGCTTATCGAAGCTGGCTGGGAATGGCGTGAGCCGGGTTGTTCAATGTGTTTAGCGATGAACGGTGATTACCTTCAACCTGAACAGCGTTGTGCATCAACTTCAAACCGAAACTTCGAAGGACGACAAGGCAAAGGGGGGCGTACCCACCTTGTATCACCAGCAATGGCAGCAGCAGCGGCCGTTGAAGGTAAGTTCGTCGATTTACGTAATTGGAAATAATGTAAACACGTTGATTAATCAATGTGAGTGAAATTTTTGGAGTTTATTATGCAACCATATAAAAAACACAGCTCAGTTGCTGCGGTAATGAATCGTAGTAACGTAGATACCGACCAAATCATTGCTAAGCAGTTTTTGAAAAAAGTAGAACGTACCGGTTTTGGTGTTCACCTTTTTCACGATTGGCGCTACCTAGAAGATGGCTCTGACAACCCAGAGTTTGAATTAAACCGCCCTGAATTTAAGGGGTCTAAAATCCTAATCGCCGGTGATAACTTTGGCTGTGGTAGCTCACGTGAGCACGCACCTTGGTCAATTGCCGATTACGGTTTTAATACAATTATTTCAACTAGCTACGCTGACATTTTCTTCAGCAACTGCTTTAAAAATGGCATCTTGCCAATCATTGTTGATGCAGAAACATTACAAGCATTAATGGATGAAGTAGAAGCCGCACCTGGTATTTCAATTACTATCGATTTAGAGAATCAAGTAATTCAAACTCCAGCCGGTAAAGAAGTAGCGTTTGATGTCGACCCATTCCGTAAAGAGACTTTATCTAAAGGCCTTGACGACATTGGTTGGACTTTAAAATTTGAAGACAAGATCTCTGAATTTGAAGCCAAACACAAACAACAACTACCTTGGTTGTGGCCAAGCGCATAGTTGCAGCTAGGCGCTACTAAGGTAGCGCCTACTCTTTAGCTAACTTCTTTACTGCGAGACATGGTTTATGGAGCAAAACCGCTCAATACAACTCATGGACACTACCCTTCGCGATGGCGAACAAACCCAAGGTGTGTCTTACTTCCCCCAAGAAAAAGTCAGTGTAGGTAAAGCCCTACTCCAATCCTTAAAAGTTGATCGTATCGAAGTAGCCTCTGCACGTGTTTCAGACGGCGAAAAATCTGCGGTACAACAGCTTACCGACTGGGCTAGCAACGCAGGACACCTACATCAAATCGAAATTCTTGGTTTTGTTGATCACACCAAAAGCGTTGATTGGATTGTAGAATCGGGCGCTAAAATCATTAACCTACTGACCAAAGGCAGCTTAAACCACTGTACTAATCAGCTAGGTAAAACCATAGAGCAGCATATCGCCGACATTAAACAAACGGTGAGTTATGCCCAAGCCCAAGGCTTAAGCGTAAACGTCTATTTGGAAGACTGGTCAAACGGCTATGCCGATAGCCCAGACTACGTATACCAGCTGGTCGACGCACTTAAAGACTTAGGTATAGAACACTTTATGTTGCCAGATACCTTAGGGGTAATGGCACCAAAAGAAGTGTTTGATAGCTTAACTGACATGATTGAGCGCTTCCCAAGTATTAAGTTTAACTTTCACCCGCATAACGATTACGGTTTAGCCACAGCCAATAGCATGGCAGCGGCAGAAGCCGGCGTAGCAGCGTTGCATTGCACCATGAACTGTTTGGGTGAGCGCGCTGGTAATGCTTCGTTAGCCGAAGTGTCTGTGGTTCTTAAAGATAAGCTCGGTTTTCAGCTAAACATCGATGAAAAAGAAATTCACAATATTGCCAAGCTAGTTGAAAGCTTTTCAGGTAAACGACTAGCCGCTAATACCCCGATTGTTGGTGCAGACGTATTTACTCAAACCGCGGGTATTCACGCCGATGGTGACCATAAAGGTGGTTTATACATTACCGAGCTAAGTCCAGAGCGTTTTGGCCGAGAACGCAGTTATGCCTTAGGTAAAATGGCAGGTAAAGCCTCAATTATTAAAAACCTAGAAGCGATGGAGATAGAAATATCTCCAGAGAATCAGAAAAAGCTGCTCGACAAAATCGTTAAGTTAGGCGATCAAAAAGCCACTATCACACCTAACGATTTGCCGTTCATTATCGCCGATATCATGGAGAGCAATGACTTCGCCCATATTGAGTTACTTAACTGCTCAATTACCAGTGGGTTAGATTTAGAGTCTTCCGCCAACATTCGCCTACGCATTGGTGATAAGGTTTATAAGAGCTCAGGACACGGTAACGGGGGTTTTGATGCCTTCATGAAAGCACTCGATCATCCTTTAAGCGATTCTAAGCTAAGCATGCCAGAACTGATTGATTACGAAGTTCGTATTCCTCCAGGTGGCCAAGCAAATGCACTTACCGAGTGTGTGATTCAATGGGCCGATGATGCTAAGCAATTTCATACCCGTGGGGTTAACTCCAACCAGGTCTTTGCCGGTATTCAAGCTACCTTACGCATGCTAAATGTGCGTTTACACCAGCGCCAGTAACACTAACGCAGGTGTAAACTAAAAAAGGCGAGCATGGCTCGCCTTTTCTAATTAAAACCAACGATAAAAGGCTTCAAGCGAAGTCCACTAGAGTAAAACGCGGGTGGTCACTTAATACTTGTAGCTGCTTAAGACTATCTAGCAGTACAAGGCGTTCACCTTCATTCTGTTGTAACTTGATACATTCTTGTTTCTGTTGATTAGTGCAAGTATCAACTGCTATCCCTTGAAGCACGGTACCGTCTCTCAATTGCAGCTTAACGGAGTAGCGAAACATGCAGGCTATTTCAATATAATCATATTCGTTGCAAGAAATCATAGTCACCCCACTCCACTAATATATCGCGAACTAAAGACCTGAGAAGAAAGCGATTAATTCCCAAGCTTGCAAGTAAATAAGGTGCTACACTCCGCGCTCGTTAACTTATAGGCTAGATACTATACTAGCTGTTGCCGCTTATTTAGCAGAGTACTCCAATGCCTTTTACAAAACTTGGTTTAAGCACACCGCTTATTCAAGCCATACAAGAACAAAACTACCAACAGCCTACTCCTATTCAGGCTAAAGCCATTCCATTGGTATTAAAAGGCAAGAACCTTATTGCAGCTGCGCAAACAGGCACCGGTAAAACTGCCAGTTTTGTCTTACCCATTTTGCAAAGTATTTCCCAGCAAACCGAAGCACTGCGCGGTAAAAGAGTACGAGCCTTAATACTAGCCCCTACTAGAGAGCTAGCTCAGCAAGTTGAGCAAGGTATAAAGGACTATGCAAAACACCTTGAAATAAGCTCACTAGCAATGGTTGGTGGAGTAGACTCAGAACCACAAAAACAGGCCCTAATTTACGGTGTAGATATCTTGGTGGCAACTCCTGGTAGGTTGTTAGACATGATGTATCAACGTGCGGTGCACTTTGACCAGCTAGATACCTTAGTGCTCGACGAAGCTGACCGCATGTTAGATATGGGCTTTATCGACGACATAAGTAAAATCGTTGATCGCCTACCTGAGCAGCGTCAAAGCCTATTATTTTCGGCCACACTATCTAAACAAGTTAAACAACTTGCTAAGACCACGATTGGTGATGCGGTTGAAATATCGCTTACCCACGATAGCAACAACGCGCCCGATATTGATCAATGGTTAGTCACCGTAGACAAAGACAAAAAGTCATCATTACTTAGTCACATGATTAACGAGAATGATTGGCAGCAAGCGCTTATTTTTATTCAAACGAAACATGGCTCGGCCAAATTAGTTAGCCAATTGGAAAAGCGTGGAATAGCTGCAGAAGCCTTTCACAGCGGTCGTAGCCAAGCGTCTAGAACTAAGTTGTTAGAAAGCTTCAAAGCCGGTGAGGTAAAGTTTGTAGTAGCCACCGGTATTGCCGCTCGCGGTATTGATATTGAAGAATTAAATCGAGTGGTTAACTATGATTTACCCGACCAAGCCGATGACTATGTGCACCGCATTGGCCGAACCGGCCGTGCAGGTGCAAGTGGCGAAGCGATATCCTTTGTATCAAAAGATGACTTTAGAAACCTATGTGCAATAGAAAGCCGAATTGGCCACCTTATTGAGCGCAAAGAAGTAGAAGGATTTGAACCAAAGAAGGAAGTGCCCATTTCAATTCTCAACTACAAACCTAAATCTAAAAAAGGTAATGGACATTACAAGAGCTCGAAAAAGACGAACAGATAATCTGTAACAGCCTTCACTACTCGTGAGGGCTAATTAAATCAGTTATAGAAAAAGCTATTACTTTCTAGGCTAGCTTTTAAGTATCAAGGGTTTTACTTTTGCCCTGCCCGAGTTTTCGAAAAATGGATTGGGTTTTCCTTTTCCGGTCAGTTTCCAGCTTAGTAATTTAACAATCAGTTTAAATTTGGTTGTTCCAGGGGATGCTCCCAACAGTGCCTTAGGTAGTGGCTTTAAGGCTTCATCTTCATTTACGGCCCCCAAGTCTTCAACTTGACTTTGTAAAGCGCTAGTTTGCTCTGCAGCCACAAAATCTTGATAAACCGTAACTAAGGGCAGTTTAATGCCCACGGTATTAGCAATAGGTGTATTACAACATTGGCTATACCAGCGATAAATGCCTTTACGCGTTAAACGCAAACAGGCTAACTGCTGTTTGCCCTCAATTATTTCAACCTTAGCGGGCGCCGCTAAATATAGCTCGGAGCCACCATATTGGTTTATTGAGCCTCCCTCGCTCTGCAAATGTAGAGAGAACTTGCGGCAGTCTTCACAGTAACAGACTAACTGCTTAACAGCGCTTGGGCTTACTTGCTTTATCTGCCCTTTTATTTTCCCACAACGGCACTGTAAATCGACATCCATGACTAACTCCAATTAACTCAGGCTTGTATTTTATATGGAAGCAGCTTCTTACACTGCTCGGCATATTGCGCAATTTGCCGCTGCTCTTCGAGGCAAAAATCTTTTATTGCAGCTGAAAAATCACTACGAGCAACATAGTGAGAAGAATACGTAGTCACCGGTTCGAAGCCCCTATACAGCTTATGCTCACCTTGCGTTCCGGGGTTAAACCGCTGTATTCCCTTGGCAATCGCAAACTCAATGCCTTGATAAAAGCACAACTCAAAATGCAGCATATCTAGCTCTTGCAAACATCCCCAGTAGCGGCCATATAAGTTATCTTGGTCGAAAAAGAATAAAGCACTAGCCACAATTTTCTGGTCTTTTTCTGCTGTCACTAGCAGCATGTTATCGCCCATTTGCTTAGCGAGTTGCTGAAAAAAGCCAAACGACAAATAGCCTTTTTGTCCACGCTTCATATAGGTAGTTTGATAACAAAGATAAAATGCCTCTAAGGCTTGATAGTCGATATCTTCGCCCGTTCGCCAAACTATCTCGTCCACGCTGGATATCGCTACTCTGCGCTCTTTGTTAGTGGTTTTTCTTTTGCGAGAGGTAAAACGTGATACATAATCTTCAAAGCTAGCATAGCCTTTATTATGCCATTCAAACTGCACCCCGTGACGCGTCATCATGCCATTGCTTTGTAATTGCTCGGCAAAAGACTGCTCAATAAAATTGCAGTGCCAAGAGCTTAAGTTCTGCTGTTGGCAAATATCTACCACACTATCGGTTAGTTGAGAAACGGCGCTATCAGTGAGGGCATTACCAAAGTGCTTGTGCCCAGCGATAGGCGTAAAGGGTTGCATGGTTACAAGCTTGGGGTAGTACTGTAAACCGTAACGTTGATAAGCATCGGCCCAGGCCCAATCAAACACATACTCACCGTAGCTGTGTGACTTTAAATAGCTGGGAAACAATAATTGATGATCGGGCAACTCTATATGATGAGGCTGCCAGCCGCTATTAGCACCCACACATGCTTGTTGCTCTAAAGCTTGTAAGAACAAAGGGTTGTGAAATGGTGAGCTAGCATTAAGCGTAATTTCACTATGGTTAATATTAGAGTGCAATAAATAACTGCAGTTGTTAGTTAACGCGTTTTTACTGGAAGTCACAAAATCACATTTCGTTACATTGATACAACCAAATTACAACAAAGCGACGCATAACAATACTATTTATTGGCTCTGTTGGCCGCTTTTACAAAACATGCTCTTTGCAACTTAATATAAATAAGCCTTAAGTAGCTAAATCACCGGCGCTAGTGCAAGGCAGCGGTGGCAAAGCTTGGTTGCTAGCAGCATCTCTTTGCCTGTCGCTGAGCCATTCCAGAAACTCTCGCTCAGGTAAGGCCTTTGCATAAAAGTATCCTTGGGCAAGCTCACAGCCTAAGCTCAACAATTTATCTTGTTGTGCTTTGCTTTCAACTCCCTCTGCAATAACCGGCAATGAAAATACTTTTGCCAAACTTATAATGCCTTTTATCATCCGGAGATCCTTAGGGTCGTCCAGTACATCACGAACAAAACTTCTGTCAATTTTGATGAGTTCGGCAGGCAAGCTTTGCAAATAGCTTAAAGACGCATAACCAGTTCCAAAGTCATCCAAGGCAAAGCTAAAACCTAAGCCTTGGCATTGTGCCATCACTTTAGCGACTTGAGCAAAGTCATCTAATACTCCCGTCTCTGTAATCTCTAGCTCTAAGCAGCCAGGCTTTACCGTTGGATATTGCTTAGAAAGGTGATCTAAGCGTTCTGCAAAATTATCTTGTTGGATATGAAAAGCAGATATATTGACACTTACTTTAAGATGCACGCCTTGTTGTTGCCAACGCTCTAATTGAGCCAAAGCTTGGTTTATTACCCACTCGCCTAAGTCAATAATAAGCGGGTGATCTTCAATGGCCTGCAAAAAGCTCACAGGGGAACGTATTCCCAAGTTAGGATGCAGCCAGCGCAATAGGGCTTCAGCACCAATCACTTGTCCGGTTTTGGTATTCACTTGAGCTTGATAGTAGAGTTGCAACTCTTGGTTTGCCAAGGCTGCTTTAAACTCTTCGCGTTGAGCAAATAGAGACTTGATCGTTCGAGCGCTTTCTCCATCAAATAGCTCATAGCGATTTTTACCAGCCAGTTTTGCGCGATATAAGGCTTGATCAGCTTGGCGGATTAATTGTTCCGGAGCCAAGCTTTCTTGATCCTGTTCCGGATAAAATGTCACCCCAATACTGGCCGAAGTTTCAATCTTTAGGCCGT
The DNA here is from genome assembly GCF_056958115.1 of Agarivorans sp. D1326. Taxonomy (NCBI): domain Bacteria; kingdom Pseudomonadati; phylum Pseudomonadota; class Gammaproteobacteria; order Alteromonadales; family Alteromonadaceae; genus Agarivorans; species Agarivorans sp. D1326. Next base: position 390,732 of record NZ_JBTWEN010000002.1, read on the forward strand.
CGATAACAGTGGTAAAATTGCAGGCCTTTATGATGCGCTCTACAGTTAACAAGCATGCTGATTGGCCTTTGTCGCAATTTAGTACCGCAACCAACTCATCTCCACCAAACCGCGCGATAGTATCTTCGGCTCGAATACCTGAGGCGATTTTTTGGGCAATCTCCCGCAATAAACGGTCTCCCGCATCATGCCCCAAATAGTCATTTACCTTTTTAAAATCATCAAGATCTATCATCAATACAGCGATACGAGAGTTGTTTCGATTGCAGCGTGCCACTGCTTGGCTTAAGCGGTCTTCCAAAGATATTCGGTTAGCTAAGCCGGTGAGTGGGTCGTGAGTCGCTTGGTAAGCCAACTGAGATTCGCGCTCTTCTCTCATTTTTGCTTCGTATTGTGCTTCGGCCCATCTACGTACCGCGAGCCACAACAAAAATATCGGAGATAACAGCACCATTAAGATGATTTCGTCTAGCTCCCAACTTTCATGGTTGCGAGAAAAGGAATATAGGGTTTCAAACGCTTCAAGATGAGCGAGAACAAATCCCAATAATAAGGTAGCCAATAACGCCGCAAGAGATTCTGCAACGATACACTTGTTAGAACGTTTTGCTTTGCTAATCAAACCCAATCCCTGGAGTTTAAAGCCTTTGCGCTGGTTATTATCGTTAAGTCACCAGTATCAAGGTTGTATTACCATCATATTTTATGAAATTTAGTCTATTGCTTTGCGTACTTCCTTACAATAGCTATTGAGTAATAACATTAAATAAAATTGATAAAAAACAGAGCATTATTTGACATACCAATCAAAACTCAGGCGCTGAGCCAAAAGTATTTTCTCGATTTGAAAGAGTAAACTGATTACAACACAAGTTGGTTGCCCTAGCGCGGTCCAGAACATAAGGCTTGTTAGACGAAGAGCGAATGATAAGCGCAAGCTCGCTAAGCTCAATGGTAGGATAACAACAAAAAGCAAGAGCCGATAAGTCGGCTCTTGCAAAGTAAACTTAAATACAGTCTACGATTTTAATATCTCCAGGTGCCCAACCGATACCCCTCTCGAATTTCTTACCTTCGTCAGTAATAAATTCAACAAATAGGAAGTGGAAGTGCCCGTCTGGAAGATCTGCAGTTGGGATAACTAAAGGATCACTTAGGTCAAATTCAGCAGTTGCCGTACCTGATTCACTGTTAGCCGATTCCGGATGTTCAATGATGTAATCATTAACAAGCCCCCAACCAGCATCCATGTGTCGTAAGCGGAAGGTTAAACCATTGCTGTCAACTTCTGACCCCGAGCCGGCATGATAATTTGCTACCACATCAAGGGGTTGATTTGTACATAGCTCTGGTCCTAGGTATTTACTGTTGTCATCAAATACAACACTCGCTTCTACAAATGCCTCTACATCCAATGAAACGGTATCTTTTACTTGATCAGCTACTTCAGAACCTACCGCAGTTGCAGTAATCACAACATTACCCGCAGCAATAGGATTAACTTGACCACTGGTTGATACGGTTGCAACACTCACATCAGATGAAGACCATAGAATTGAAGGATCATCAGGTAGTTCTCCAGGTTCACTGGAAGTCAGCTGCGCGGTTAATTGGTAGTTCTGACCAATATAAACAGCTTGCTCTTCCCAGTCGATGCTAATGCCTGTTGCATAGATAGGATCAAACTCGCCTGACTTCACCAGCAATGAAGCAGAGACACTTTCAGCAGCAGTGGATTGTACAGTGATTGCTGCCTCGCCTAGCTCTATTGCAGTGACTAAGCCAGTGTCACTAACTGACACTAGATCTGGAGCGCTTGAAGTGTAAGTCACGCCATTAATCGCATTAACCGGCGTAAAACTTGGCGTGATTTGGTAGCTATCACCAGGGCGCAGTTTACGCTCTTCGCGACCTAAATCGATATCAGTTGGCGCTGGCATTTCAGCATCATCACTGGTGATTCGTTCATTAATGGCTGGAGCATTTAAATAAACTGTCTCACCATTACGCCACGTAATCTGGACTTGTTCGATAGCTGTAGATTTACCTAAGCCAAAATGTACTGTGTTCAGTAAACTTTGTGAAAAGTTTTCACCTGAAGAGCCTACACGTCTTGTATAAGACTTACCTTCAACTGACACTTTAACAACTGCCGACATTGGGTCGACATTATGCACTGGGCTATAACCAACGTGCACTAAACTATGGCTGTCGGTAATTTCTGTTTGGTTTTTATAGAGATACCAAATGCCGTCTTCACTGCCATTAAGTAAGTCAACTTTACCATCACGAGTTAGTGCAAAGGCTTGTCCCATGTCCCCATGACCAGGGTCTTTTGGATCATGAGCGCCATGCATTTGAGTTAATTCAAATTTACCTTCACCGGTATTTATCAATAGATAATCGGTAACACGTTCCTTTAAGAAACCATAGCGATGAACAAAGATGTCATTGTAACCGTTGTTGTTAAAGTCTCCGTAAGTAACCCCCCAGTGATTACCACCTGGAGGAAGATTCCATTCGCTGGTTTCATCAACAAATACTCCGCCTTTGTTAACCAACAGTATATCTTGCTGATTTCGGTTCTGAGGCTCCCATGCAGTATTCACATTTTGAATGTTATCGAGTGAGAACGCTACCTGCCAAAACACGTTGTCATTTTTAACCCATTCCACATTCCACTGATTGTCGCCAACGTAGCCGATGTAAATGCCATTTTCTTCGCGATTTTCTGGCCACCCCATTGCTGCTTCTTGAGCAATAGTTAAGTCTTCAGGAAGTGTGTAGTAATCCTCAACTTTAACCACTTCATGGGCAACTTTGTTCTCGCCCAGCATTATCGGGAAACCACCGTCATATTGACGATAAGTCAGGTGAAGATTTTTTAGTGTAAACGAATCTTCAACCGTGAGCTGCATGGTTCTGCGCCCCTGATTACCATCATCGTTAAGATCAAGTGTTTGTGAGGTCGGGTTAAAGTCTAAAGAACGATTTGAAAGTTGGTAATGCGGAAGGCCTTTTGATAAGTAGATATCTGCAAAACCATTTCCTGTCACATCCACATCAGCAGCCGCTTGAACTTGCCATGTTTGGCGTACATTCTCAGGTAAAGCTGTGTCTGTTACGTCAGTAAACGTGAAATCGCCATTATTTTTCCACAAGGTCATCGGAGTGAGGAATAATAAGTCATCTATACCATCACCATCGTAATCCAACACTAATACCCGTTCAGTATTAGCTTTTTCGATGCCGGGTACATCAATTCGACTAAAGGTTCCGTCTAGGTTGTTTTTGTAAAATAAATGCTGCGCTCCACTGTCACCGTTAATGCCTTCAGCATTAATGAATACTAGGTCAAGGAAACCATTGCCATTCATATCGATGAAACGAGCACCACGGCCACGGGCACTTTCAGTGATGCCTACCTCCTGGTAAGACTCTGTTAGTGTAGTGTCCTCGTTAACGAAAAAGTCTGGGTATGAAGGTGTTGTTCCGTTGCCGCCACCTCGCGTTACGATAATGCCCAAATCACCCGATTTGTCATAATCAGCTGCGGCAGTACCATGCATATCACCCCATGATAAAGAACCATCCCAGTCACCGGTGTTTAAGGTAAATGTGCCGTCTTGGTTATTCCAATAAAGCTGATTGGTTGGACGCCAATTATGGTTATTAAGAATAAGATCGTAGTAACCATTATTGTTAATATCGGCAACGGTTGGTCCACCATATTTAGGTAGATTGAGTTGGTCTGTGATCCCCACCTCTTCGGCAATATCAACAAACTTAGGCAGTAATAAATCGGGACGTTCACTAAACTCCATTTTATTAACAGTGATATCACCACCACGGGCCATTAACTTAATACTTTTTTGCCCCACCTCACCAATATCCACTAATGCATTAATAGTATTGATACCAGAGGCAGGAATATCAATATTGTCTATTGCAAGCTTGTCATCGATGTATAGCGATAAATTAGCAAAGTCACTGTCGATAGAAACTTCGAAGTCAATTCGTTGTAACGAATCGCCACTTAAATTTTTCTCTAAGGTAACTGGCTCAAAAATGCCAACTGTAAAACTGTCATCTACTGGGGGGGGAGTACCATCGTCAGAACTGCTACCACATCCGTATAACGTAGTTAAAGAGGCGGCTAGCAAGGTCAAACAAAGACGCTTATTAAAGCGTTCAACCATGTGGGGCATATTAAATCCTTTTTATTCAGATTATGACTGGAACCAAATTCCCCCTTAAGCTAATTCATTGGTAAACCATGATTCAATATTGGTTCATGCTTTGTGCGATAGCGATCCATATTGGTTAACCATTATTGTGGAGTAGATCGATGTTTGACCTTAAACATACTGATAACAATTGGAATTACTGCAATGATTAATCATTAAAAATATTTACTCCCGCCTATCCTAGGATTTTAAAAAGCCTATAGGTAAGAAGTATCATGAAAGGCAAGTTACTGATGTTTAATATAAAAAATGGACCACTATTAATACTATTGAGTTTGTTCTGCTTGCTTACACCAGGTATAAGCTCAGCCTGCGAGGACGGACGATTTCATGGAAGCTATGACCCAATATTGAATAGACCAATAAAGCTGCCCGATGGCGTTAGAGTTGTAACACCGAAGATATTGGACTTGGTCGATCGTGAATTTAGCTATCAGGTTATTATTGAATCCGATGGCGAGATAGAAGACTTAGCTATAAAAATTGCACCTGGCCCTGGAGTGATTGTTAATCAAGAATCATTCGGTGTTTTCGAGAATACGATGTCGCATACCGTAACCGCAAAATCTGTAGCAAGTGTAATGACGATGACCTCGGTACAGGTTCGCGGCCGCTACAATGGGCAAGAGTTTAATGCATATCGTTTTGTCACTGCGCTACCTAAAAAATAGATATTCGGCTACATCGGTAAATGTGTTTTATGCCGATAGCGTAACGCAGTGAGAAACGATGATACTAGCTACAATTCGGTTCGTTTATACCTACGAAACAATAAGCGAGCCGTGAAAGAATCTATGATTGAAATACAAAAAAGTAGTTAGGTAAGAGATATTGGCCCCATTTCGCAAAGCGCTAAGAGCAAACTCTAATAACAACTTCTTCTGCACTCGGCTTCTCAAATTGTTGCCAAAACATCTCTATCATCTCGGGTGTCATTTCGTAAGCGTTCTCACCGCGCTGCTTATTGCGAGAATAAGCCCGGTCACAACATTGCTCAAAACTTACGTCTAGATAGTGAATCTCAAACTCAAAGCCTTCGGCTTGGGCCCACTGAGCCATTTCTATTCGCTCTGTTTTTTGCCAAAGGCCGCAATCAAACACAACTGAGTTTCCCAACTTCAATAACGATATTGCAGATTGTTGAAACAAGCCATAAAGAGTAGCTTGTCGCGCATCAAATATCTCGCGCTCCATATGCTCACCAAACAAAGGGATCATCCACTCATCCATGGTGAAACGAAATGCCGGCAGCTCCGCCGCTAGCTTTTTTGCGTAAGTGGTTTTACCTGAACCAATAAAACCACACAGAAAAATGACTTTAGCCATTACTCTCCTCAAGATTACGCCTAAGGCGTAATAAACTTATCAAAACGACTATCCATACAAGCGCTTATATCAGTGGTAATAAATTGCCCCTGATAATAAAGGCTAAAGATAGTTTGCGGACAAGGGCAATTTTGCGCTTTTTCTACACTATCTAATTTAACAATGCTTAACGGGATGTTCCGCTTAACACAGCTTTGCTTCAGAGACTCCAAGACATGATACTCAGCAAATGGACAGCGATTAGAATAATATACAAGGCAACCTCGCTGAGCATTGCTAAGATCTGCATTATGCACCGAGTTTGCAAAACGCGGGTTTTGCTCGTCTGCAGAATTGGGGAATTGATACGCTAAGAGCAAAAAGCCATTTGGCGCCTCATCAACCACTACAAAGCCTTGCCTAAGCAGCCACTTGGTATCGCTCATAAAGTGGTATTTTTTCTTACCTACAACGGTAACCAAACCGAGCTTGTTGTTTTCTTTAGCAGCACCAAGCGCCTCTGCTAACAAGGCTTTGCCATGACCTTGCTTCTTATACTTACCAGATACCCAAAAACAACCAAGTGCCAAATACTGTGGCGCAACAATGGGTAACCATGCTTGCTCGGCAGCTTGATACTCAATAAAGACCTTGGCTCTTTCATCTAAACGCTGAAATACAAACCCTTGTTCAAATTGCTGGCTCATCCATTGTTTTTTTGCTTGGTAGCTGTTGGCACATTTCTTATCAGAAAAGCCGCAACAAATGTGCTCATTCTCGATGTTGTCATGATTAAGCTGAATATAATCCATGTGCTTTGCACTCCAAGTAAATGCATAGCTTTACTCTACCAGCCCCAATAAATGCAATATTGATACAACACAAAAAAGCCCTTGCAGATTGCTCTGCAAAGGCTTTTTAAACATAACTAAATACTAGTTTAAATCGATAGCTTTAACTAGCTCAGCGATAGCATCCCAGTTTTGTTCTTTGATTAGATTCGCTGGAACCATCCAAGTACCGCCACAAGCAAGTACAGCATTAATGCTTAGGTAATCGTTAATGTTCTTAACCGATACACCACCCGTTGGCATAAATTTAACTGGGTAAACCGCTGTTAACGCTTTTAACATGCCTACGCCGCCTGAAGGCTCTGCTGGGAAAAACTTCAAGGTGTCTAAACCCATTTCCATCGCTTGCTCAACCAATGAAGGGTTATTAACACCAGGAATAATCGGCATGTTACGTTGCTGACAGTAACGCACGGTTGTTGGGTTGAAACCAGGGCTAACCACAAAATCAACACCTGCTTCGATAGCCTGATCAACTTGGCCACTGTTTAATACCGTGCCCGCACCAATTAGCATGTCTGGATAGGCTTCACGCATGTTAGCAATTGCTTGAGCCGCTGCTGGCGTGCGGAAAGTGATTTCAGCACAAGGCAAACCATTATCTACCAATACTTTTGCCAATGGCACAGCATCATCTGCGTTATCAATAGCGATAACAGGAATTACTTTAAGCGCTTGAAGTTGTTCATTTAAGTTCATGTTTTGTTCCTAGTTCTTACACCGCATCTGCGGTAAATAATAGCTGAATCTTTGGCATATGTGCGGCGTCAATTACTGCGCCTTTATGCTGAATAACTGTACCAGCCACTTTATGGCCAGTTAATGCCGCTTGTTCGGTATTTGCACCGTGTAAACGAGCAACTAAGTAACCTGCAGCAAACGAGTCGCCAGCAGCATTGGTATCAACCACATTAGCAACTTTTGTAGCAGGAACACTAATTGCGCCATCTTCAGTAACGATTAAACAATCTTTACTACCGCGCTTAATCACTAATTCGCTAACACCTAGCGCTAAAGTACGCTCTATGCATTGCTCTATATGTGCATCATCATAAATCTCTTGCTCATCATCAAAGGTGAGCATAGCAGTATGAGTGCAGGCTAGAACTTTGGCATATGCGTCGATAGCTTGTTGTTTACTTTGCCATAAAGCTGGGCGGAAATTGTTATCAAATACAACTTTCGTCCCGTTGTTTTTACACTGAGCTAAAACTTGGAAAAGCTTCTGTTGAGATGCTTCTGGCAACACTGCAATGCTAATTCCCGACAAGTAAATTACATCGTAATTAGTTAGCTCTTCAATTAAAGCGTCACTAGCACGCTCTAACCAGAATTTAGCAGCGGAATCGTTGCGCCAATACAAAAAGCTACGCTCGCCAGTCTCGTCTACCTGCACCATATAAATACCAGGTAACTTGTCTTCTAAACGCTGTACCAAATGGGTATCAATATTGTCGGCATGCCATGTTGCGATCATTTGCTCGCTTAAGGCATCGCGGCCAAGTGCGGTAACATAGCTAGCTTTGGCATTTTGGCTAATACGCGAAAAATAAACCGCTGTATTTAGCGTGTCGCCACCAAAGCTCTGACGAAGGCCATTTTCTTGTTGCTGCAGTTCTACCATGCATTCGCCAATAAAGGCGACTTTTAACTCAGTCATGAATGTTTCCTCTTAAGACAAGAAGTCCTCACGCGGTGGTGAGAAACAATCTACTAATACGCTACCTTCTTCTAGCGCAACTGCACCATGCATGAAAGTACGCGGGGCAATGTAAGCATCACCTTTCTTAACAATTCTTTTTTCGCCGTTGATTTCAGCTTCAAAGCTACCTTCAGCTACGTAACCAATTTGGTCGTGAAATTCGTGGGCGTGTGGAGCACCAATAGCGCCCTTTTCAAAACGTACGTGAACAACCATTAACTGGTCGGTGTGACCCACAATTTTACGGGTAACGCCATCGCCAAGGTCATCCCAAGGAGTTTCTGCTGAATTAAAAAATGCTGTCATAATGTTTCTCGTTATGGTTAGTTTTCAGTTGTGCTTAAGGTAAATCCTTCTTTTACCAAGGCGAGACGAGCTCGCCTTGGCTTAAGCCTCTCGCGTTTATTCCGTTATCGCTTCTGTGTCTAAGTTTTTATTTGGTTTTCTAGAAGCTTGTACCAACAAGATCCCTGCTACCAATACTATGGTTCCGCACAGAACAAACAGTGCTCGACCGGAAATGTCATTTGGAATCAATGCCATGGTGATGATGCCGAAACCAGCAACACTAATTAGGTTACCCAACATTGAACGCTGTTTAGTATCTAGGTTGTGCTGCTCTTCAGTGTTTGCATGTACTGGAGTATTCCAATCGCGGAACAGCTCAGCCACTTCAGCTTCACGCTCTGGCGTACGCCCTTTAAAGAACAAGGTTGAGCCAACAAAGAAGCCACCGGTAAATATCACGTGTGCTGCTAGGCTAAGTCCTACTTTCAGGTCAGCCCATTCACGACCAGTTAGGGCTTGCTCTAAGCCAAACCAGTTTTGAATGTCGTCAGAAGTTAACGCGATACCAAATACATAAGACACCACACCACCAACTACTAAGGTTGCCCATCCAGCCCAATCAGGCGTATTGCGGATCCACATACCAAGTAGCACAGGAATCAGCATAGGGAAGCCAATCAACGCGCCAATGTTTAATACAATGTCAAATAGGCTTAGATGACGTAGCGAGTTAATAAATAGGCCTATCGAGATAATCACAAAGCCCATGAATATCGTTGCGGCTTTACTTGCAACAATAAGCTCTTTTTCGCTGGCTGCTTCTTTACGTAAAATCGGTGAATAGAAGTTACGAATAAAGATACCGGCATTACGGTTAAGACCCGAGTCCATAGAGCTCATCGTAGCGGCAAACATTGCCGACATTAACAAACCCACCATACCTGCTGGCATAACGTTTTGAACAAAGGCTAAGTACGCTGCATCGCTGCCACCTACGGTGCTATAAGCTTCCGCAAAGTCAGGCATAAAGGCATTTACATACCAAGGTGGTAAGAACCAAATAAGCGGACCAACAATCATCAACACACAAGCTAAACCAGCAGCTTTACGTGCGTTATCACTGTCTTTGGCACATAAGTAGCGGTATGCATTAATGCTGTTATTCATTACCCCGAATTGCTTCACAAAGATGAATACAATCCACAATAAGAAAATGCTTACATAGTTAAGGTTACTGCCCATCACAAAGTCGCCATGGAAGTTACCAATGATGTTGGTTAGACCGCCACCATGGAAGTAAGCAGCAATGGCACAGGTAATTGTTACCGCCATTATCACTAACATTTGCATGAAATCAGACGCAACAACCGCCCAAGAACCACCGGTTACGGCCATTATCACCAATACTACACCGGTGAAAATAATCGTGGTTTCCATAGGAATGTTGAAAACAGCAGCAACAAAAATTGCCAAACCGTTTAACCATACACCGGCAGAAATCAAACTGTCGGGCATGCCTAGCCAAGTAAAAAATTGCTCAGAGGTACGGCCGAAACGTTTTTTAATCGCTTCGATTGCGGTAACTACGCGAAGTTGTCGAAACTTCGGAGCGAAATAAATGTAATTCATAAAGTAGCCAAACGCGTTGGCTAAGAACAAGATAACGATGGCAAAACCGTCGCTAAATGCTTTCCCTGCTGCTCCAGTAAAGGTCCATGCTGAAAATTGAGTCATAAATGCTGTCGCACCTACCATCCACCACAGCATTTTACCGCCGCCTCTAAAGTAGTCACTGGTGGAAGATGTAAAAGTACGAAACATCCAACCTATCGCAATTAAAAATACGAAGTAGGCTAGTACAACAACGATATCAATACTCATAGCCGCCTCTGAAGGTCAAAAGTTAAGTGTGAAATAATTAAAGCCAGCTAAGTGTATTACAAATTAATTATATTGTAATACAAAAACACTTTATGTGTGATGAAGATCCAATTATTTTTTGCTTAGCTTGTTTTGATTAATTTTAAGGCAAATCCAGCCTCATGCTACATAGCTTCAACAACTAAGCTACAATGCTGTAGAACGAATAAACAGCAAAAAGATATATTGTGAGTAAGTTCACTTTTTTACCTGATTATGCTGAATTCATTTTTTATTTGTATTACTTTATATCAATAAATTATGTGTATGAGGTTTCAAATGCTTGCGAATTTAAATGCAGTGTTACTAGACCAGCAGGAAATTGCTGAAATTAGCCAACAGCTAAACACCAAAAGCTTAATGGGTTTAAGCTTAGCCAAAATGATTAGCGAAACTCAGGCTTATATGGCTAAGCCTATTGAAGTACCTGGCCATGGCGAAGCCGGTGGTTACGAGCACAACCGTCACAAGCAGAACTACCAGTACATTAATCAAGCGGGTCGCTTATTTCTTATTACCGGTGAAGAGCAATACGCCCAATACACTGCAGACATACTGACTGAGTATGCCGACAAGTACCTAGGCTTTGGCTTTCATATTCAACGCAATACCAACCCACCGGGGCGTTTGTTTCACCAGATTCTTAACGAACACGTGTGGCTTCTCTATTCAAGCTTAGGCTACAGCTGTATTAAGCACTGGTTAAACAAAGAGCAAGTTAAACATATCGAAAGCCAACTATTTCAACCTATGTTGGATATGTTTACCGACAAATACGGTTTTGATTTTGACCGCATTCACAACCACGGCCTTTGGGCAGTGGCAGCGGTAGGTATTTGTGGTCTAGCCATTGGCAAACCAGAATATGTAGAAATGTCGGTACATGGCCTAAAAGGTGACGATGTTACTGGTGGGTTCTTAGCACAAATTAGCCAACTGTTTGCTCCATCAGGCTACTACATGGAAGGGCCTTACTACCATCGCTATGCGATTCGCCCACTGTGTTTGTTTGCCGAAGTGTTGCACCGCCATCGTCCAGAGCTAGACATCTTTAACTACAAAGACCAAGTGATTGGTAAAACCATTAAAGCGATGTTAGCTACCGCCTACCCTAACGGTGTGTTCCCGGCGCTAAACGATGCCTCGTTAACAATGGACATTAAAGATCAAGGTGTAGTTGTAGCAGTGAGCCTAGCTTACAAACACTACGGCCACGATGAAAAACTGCTTGGCATGGCTAAAATTCAGCAGCAAGTTTGGTTACACGGCTGCGGCGCGGCCTTGTCAAAAGCTTACCAAGAGTCAACCAACACAGCCCTTCCTCACTGGCCAAGTGTTGAATTAAACGAAGGACCAAATGGTGATCGCGGCGCACAAGGCTTTGTACGTATGCAAAGCAAAGACGGTGACGTAAGCCAATTAGTAATGAACTATGGCCAACACGGCATGGGACATGGTCACTTCGACACCTTAGGCATTAGCTTCTTCAACCGTGGTCAAGAGGTACTTAAAGAGTACGGATTTGGCCGCTGGGTAAATGTAGAACCAAAATTTGGTGGTCGTTATTTAGATGAAAACAAATCTTATGCACGCCAAACCGTTGCTCACAACGCAGTTGCTGTAGACCAAGCTTGTCAAAACAATTTCGACGTAGAATTGGCAGACAGCAAGCACGGCATTCCGCACTTCTTCGAAAGTAGCAACCAAGATCTACAAGCAGTAAGTGCCTTTGCTGAAGAGTTTTACCCTGGCGTTGACCAACAACGCAGTGTAGTACTCATTAACGACGACGCACTAGAAGCTCCGCTATTACTAGACGTGTTCCGTTTGTCTAGCGACACCGAACATAGCTACGACTACGCCCTACAATACCAGGGTCAAATTGTACGTTGCACAAACGATTACCAAACACATAAAGAATTGGCACCTATGGGTGACAACTTTGGTTACCAACATTTGTGGAACGAAGCGCAAGGCAAAGCCTCTGAAAACAATTTAGTAAGCTGGCTACAAGGCAATAGCTACTATTCTTGGATTAGTGCCAGCGAAGCAAACGACGAGCTCTTCTTCACTCGCGTAGGCGCTAACGACCCAGAGTTTAACCTGCGCAGCGAAACCAGCTTTATTTTACGCCGCCAAGCTAAATCTACGGTATTTGCTAACGTATTAGAAACGCACGGCTACTTTAACGAAGCTGTAGAAGCCAGTACTAATGCTCGCGGCAAAGTAAGCCAAGTTACTGTAGTTGTAAGCAACGACATTGGCAGCGTTATTGAAGTTAAAGGTGAAGGCATTGATTTCACCGTAATGCTTAGCAACCAACGCGATGTAAGCGCTGAAACTCAGCACACTATTGAACATAATCAACAAACTTATTGCTGGCAGGGATCTCTGGCGTTAGAAAAGAACCGAGGTTAACCATGACTTACCAACCATTATTGATAAGCTTTGAAGAAGCAAAAGAGCTCGCTAAGCATCTAAATACCGATTCGCTGATTGGTCAATCTATCGCGGCAGAAGTTGCCGCACTAGAAGCCTACATGCCTTTAGGCATTGAGATCCCAGGCCACGGTGAAGCAGGCGGTTATGAGCATAACCGCCACAAGCAAAACTACATCCACTTGGATTTAGCGGGCCGCTTGTACCTAATTACTGAAGACCAACGCTACCTAGATTATGCACGTAGCATGCTGGTTGAATACGCCAAGGTGTACCCTACTTTAGAGCTAAACACTAGCCGAGACTCAAACCCACCAGGGCGTTTATTCCATCAAACATTGAACGAGAACATGTGGATGCTGTACGCCTCATGTGCTTATTCTTGCATTCGTCATAAGTTGGCAGAAGACGAGCAAACACTGATCGAAAATGACTTATTTAAGTTGATGATTGAGCTGTTTGTAGACGTGTACGCCCACGACTTTGATATTGTGCACAACCACGGTTTGTGGGCAGTAGCAGGTGTTGGTATTTGTGGTTACGCAATTCAAGACCAAGCCAGCGTAGATAAAGCCTTGTATGGCCTTAAAGGTGATAGCGTAAGCGGCGGCTTTATTGCTCAGCTTACTCAGCTGTTTTCTCCTGACGGTTACTACATGGAAGGTCCTTACTACCACCGCTTTTCGTTGCGTCCAATCTTCTTGTTTGCCGAGGCTATTGAGCGTCGCCAACCAGAGATTGGTATTTACCAACTAAAAGATCAGGTTATTAAAACTACAACCTACGCAGTAATGGCTACTGCCTTCCCTAATGGTGTGTTACCTGCACTTAATGATTCATCAAAAACCATGGACATTAACGACGAAGGTATTTTGATTGCTACCAGCATGTGCTTTAGCCGTTACCAACGTGATGCCAACTTAGTGGCTATGGCCAAACACCAAGCTAAAGTTTGGGTGCATGGTTCTGGTGCCAGCCTATCGGATGCTAGTGAAAATGCTGCAAGTATTGGTGGCTTTAACTGGGGCAGCTTAGTATTAACCGACGGCGCTGAAGGCGACCGAGGCGGCGTAGCAATTTTGCGCCACCGTGATGCTCAGCAAGACGACAGCATGGCGCTACTTTGGTTCGGCCAGCATGGTAGTGACCACAAACTTCACTCGGCCTTAGACCATGGCCATTTTGACGGCTTGCACTTCAACCTATTTAATCGTGGCCAAGAAGTATTGCACGACTACGGCTTTGGCCGCTGGGTAAATGTAGAGCCAAAATTTGGCGGCCGTTACATTCCAGAGAACAAAAGCTACGCGAAGCAAACCATTGCTCACAACACTGTGGTTGTTGACTACCAAAGCCAAAACCAAGGTGATACCGCCACCGCAGAAGAAAAATGGGGCGAGCAGCACTTCTTTGTAAGTGGAGACAACCAGCTACAAGCAATGAGTGCGTTTGTACGCAACTACTACCCCGGAGTTGATCAACAACGCAGTGTAATCATGTTTGAAGCAGAAGGCTTCGCTAAGCCTTTGGTATTGGATTTGTTCCGCCTAGTAAGCGAGCAAGAGCATAACTATGATTACGCCCTTCACTACTCTGGCCAGTTTATTCGCAGCGACTTTAACTACGAATGCAATGCACGCCTTAAGCCGTTAGGCGAAAACAATGGTTACCAGCACCTATGGCATCAAGCAACAGCTGAAATAGAAGGCTCAAGCCTAATCACTTGGTTGCAAGGCAACAGCTATTACACAATGGTTAGTTCTGCGGTAGAAAATAGCCAAGTTATTATGGCGCGTACCGGTGCAAACGACCCAGATTTCAACTTGCGCAGCGAACCAGTATTACTGTTACGTCAGCAAGGTAAAGATCATTTGTTCGCCAACGTATTCGAAACTCACGGCTACTTTAATGAAGCGATTGAAGCGAGCACCGAGGCTCGTGGCCAAGTTACTTCGGTTGAAGTATTGGCTCACAACAAAGTGGCGTCAGCAGTGGCGATTCACTTGGTGTCTGGCAAACAGATTACCGTTTGTGTTTCTAACCAAGCAAACGTGAAATCAGATACTCAACATCAATTAGAGATTAATGGCGAAACCCTACGCTGGAGTGGCGCGGTTTACATAGCTTAATACTCTTGATTCTTATAAAAGCCTCGCTAAGCGGGGCTTTTTTATTGCCTCGCGTCAAGCTCATACTGCTCTACCAACATTCTGCTGTAACAAAATATTCATCTATCGCTATCTCCTGCTCTGACAAGCTTGCCAAAGTTGATTAATTAACAAACAAGTAATTTAACCCAAATGGGGAATGGTCGTGAATTATCAGCTTAGGTTACTCTTTCGTCATACCTAATTAGTAACATACTTGATTTAGGTAACTGTTTAACAAGGATTGTTATCAACGAATAGAGGTTAAAGGAATGACGATAGTATTAACGCTTTCTCTACTAACACTAATTATGCTTGCACCGATTAAATTGGGCACTCAAGTGCTCAAGATTGAGCGCTCAGGAATAGACGTTTGTTTTGTTGCTGTAATTGCTGCCATAGCAGCTACAGCGTTTACCGAAATGGTTATTGGCGAGGGACTCTTCCCTTCTTTAGTTGCTTTAGTTATCACTAGCATTCTATTCTCTTTGGTCTTTCGAACCACAGCAGTAGCGGGTTTTGTATTAGCGCTATTGTCTACCGCAATACAGTTTGCTTTTGCTCTAGGGCTTGTGGCCTTAGGCGTTGTTATTGCTTATAGCATCTCTTAACTAACCCCCTTATTCACCCAAAGGGCGCTTTCGCGTCCTTTTACTTGCGCCAAACTAAATTCACCCACAAAGAATTTCTACTAGGTTTGCTCGCTTCTTTTTCTTTTCCCCGCTAACATAAAAATGTTAAATCATTGATCTAACGCTAGCTTGCTAGTTAACAAAGATTTTCAGGGACGGAATGAAGAAAACAGTACTTAGTATCTTGCTGCTATCGCTATCAAGTACTAGCTTGGCAGAGCAAGACGGTGGTCCTAGATTAGTTGCCTATCGTGATACCTATATTTTGCTAGGGAAATACAACCCTAATCCACCAAGCTTAGGCGATTACTCTTCGGTATTGGCGACCAAAGAAGCCGAAAATGGTAGAGGTATCGACAACCTAGAAACTGAGTTTCAAATTAGTGGCAAGCTCATCGTAGCTGAAAACCTATTAAGTGAAAGAGACTACTTTAGCATTGCCTATACTCAGCAAAGTTTTTGGCAGGTATATAACAAACCCTTCTCGTCCCCATTTCGTGATACCAATTACGAGCCCGAGCTCATTTATACTTGGCGCCCCGATCAATTTAGCATTGCCAAAAATCGCTGGTTGTTGCGCGCAGCTAGCCTTGGGTTTAGCCATCAAGCAAATGGTTCTTACGGTGATTTTGATCGCTCCTGGGAGAGAATTTACGCCCAGTTTGATACCTCTTATAACGATTGGTTAATCACCTTTAAACCGTGGATTCCCGTAGGCCCCGAAGTGAACAACGGTGGTGACTTCACCGATTATTATGGTTACGGAGAACTGACTGTAGGGTATTTATTTGGTGATAATCAATGTAACCACCGCATCACAGCAATGGGCCGCAATAATCTGCAATCTGATAATAAAGGCGCTTTGGATTTGCGTTTTGCTTACTGCATTAGTCCTGCATTTTCTCTCTACGCCAAGTATTTTAATGGCTATGGCGAGTCAATGCTTGACTACAACATCCACAACCAGTCTTTTGGCTTAGGGGTTGCCCTCAACCGGATCGGCGACCGTCGTGAAATGATGTCTACCAGCAGCCAATGGACATTTGCTGGCATGAGCATGTTTAGAGATAACTATATTCTGCCATTTAAATATAACCCCTCCCCTGCTATCCCTGATTTAGCCGGAGGAGTACCTGGTCAACAGCCAGAAAAAATGGAAGTAGAATTTCAGTTTAGTTTCCGCCTCACGCTTCCTTTCACGCTATTTACCGATAGCGATAATTTAAGCTTTGCTTACACTCAACAAACCTTTTGGCAGCCTTATGAACGCTCTGGAGATTCGATTCGAGAAACCAACTATGAACCCGAATTTTTCTACCAATGGAACAGCCAAGCTGACCAAAAATCACAATGGTCGCCTGAATGGCTGCGCCTTGGCTTAGTACACGAATCAAACGGACAAACACAAATACGCTCGCGCTCATGGAACCGAGTGTACGCAGAATTTGGCTTTGATGCAGACCCGGTAAGCATCGCGATTAAGCCATGGTATCGAATACCAGAAGACGAGTCTGAAGACGATAACCCTAACATGGAAGACTACTACGGCTACGGTGAGCTAACGGCCAAATGGCAAATAAATGAGCGCCAGCGTTTAAGCTTTTTAGGACGCAATAACTTTAAAAAGGAAAACAAAGGCGCTTTAGACCTACGTTGGTCCTACGGTATAAGCCAAGAGTTAGCGCTCTACCTTAAGTACTTTAACGGCTATGGTGAATCCTTAATTGATTACAACAAACATAATCAAAGCTTGGGTATTGGTTTTGCCATTAACAACTAGTGGCTTTACAGCAACCACCGAAAAGAGCGTTTTAAAAAGTTAGTCGCATCTTCGTAAATAATTTCACCATGCGACATCACTAATGTATTAGCTTGCCAGTTGAGTATCTGGGTTAAATGTTGGCGTGCTTTGGCTTTACCAAACATAAAACTCAGCCGCCAATCTAGCGGCATTTTTCCATTCGGCGCTACTATACCGGTCATTCTTGCCAATAAACGTTGCCACCAGTTAAAACCAGCAGGGTTAAAGTTCTCAAGTAAGTCGGTAACAATTAGTACACCTGATGAAGGGTGGTAAAAAATGCATTCTTGCATCAATGGAGAACCGGTAAAAAGCACTTGTTTTATCTGTTGATGCCAAGGCCACACTTCACTTGAACTGTTGGTTAAAGCGCCATCAAAATCCAGGTCATTACGCTTAATAATTAATTGTTCTGTGCCATACAAGCGAGCATCAGGAAACTGCTGTTGCCAAGGCTCAATAAACAGATGATGCAGATGGTTTGGCGCGACCAAATACTTAACCTCTCCTAGCGAGGCTATATTTGTTAGCAAGTTATCGTTTAAGGCTATTGGGCTGTGGATCCACAACTGCTGATTATCCAAGCGGATAATAGTCATACGGGTAGAATAAGGTAAACCGAAAAAGGGAACACTAGGCCCCTCTACAACCCAAACATTCTCGGCAAGTCGTTGCATTGTACTCCCTTTCACTACGCACTATCTCTATAGTTTGTCCTCTTCTAAACAAATAAGTTCTTGAAAGCGTGAAATAAAAATCAAGAAAGTCATTTAAAGAAGAATTAGAGAGCAAGTTATTAAGGAATTAGAAACAAAAATGCCGACAGTATAACTGTCGGCATTTAGCAATTATCAACGAGGTAATACTAAGCAGCGTTATCAGAAGGCAAACGGTGATTACTGTTATTTAGTAAGGCTAGGTTAGCTTCACGCGCTTTTTCTGCATTGCCAGCCATAATCGCATCATAAATCGCCTTGTGCTCATCAATACAGGTGCCACCTTCTTTTGATGAGTGGTCAATAAATCCGATAAACATGGTGCGCAGTACGTTAGCAAAAGGAATATAAAAGCTATTACCGGTAGATAGGAATACCAAACGGTGGAACTCCATATCTACGTCTGTCCACGAAGTGTCTTCATCAACCCCGGTAGCAACATCGAACATCTGTTGAAAAACAGCCGACAAGCCCATACGCTGTTCAGCCGTAGCATTTCTTGCCGCTAAGGCAGCTGCTTCTGGCTCGATAGCACGGCGTAAAGCCAAAAATTCTTGATAAGCTTGTTCGGTATTGCTTAACCCCATCATCCAATCAAGTAATTGGGAGTCTAAAAAGTTCCAGTATTCGCGGTCACGCACACGCGTACCAATTTTAGGCCGAGACTCTAATAAACCTTTAGAGTTAAGCAATTTAATCGCTTCACGTAATGCAGTGCGGCTTACACCAAATTGTTCGCACAAGTCGAGTTCGCCAGGAATAATGCTGCCCTGAGGCAAGCTCCCCGACAAGATGCCCCGGGCAATCTCTCTCGCTACTTGCAAATGTAGGCTGCGAGACGCACCTTCTATTTGCATGAATTCGTTAGACATAAAATAACCTTAATCAAATATTGTGTTAGCAATAACCAATCCGTCGGATTTATCATTGCTAACACAACTCATTCTACATTTAGTATGACTAATACTACCCTATTTGTAATAGACCAGATACAAAAAAAGCCGTCAAATGTAGGCTTGATCGCTATATTTGTAACACTTAAATACTAAAGTCTTAGCTCATCATCGAAGAAACAACACTCGCTGAGTGCTTTCAGCCATTAAAAAAGCCACACTTAATGTAAGTGTAGCTTTGCTATTCTAAAGCGCTAAACGCAGCAATTAGATACCTAAAGCTTGTCCACCACCAATCTGTACAGTTTCAGCGGTGATGAATGAGGCATCTTTGCTTACCAAGAAAGAGATAGTTGAAGCAACTTCTTCAGGTTGACCTAAGCGGCCTAGTAGAATGCTATCTTTCCAAGAAGCAAATACTTCAGGCTTGGTTTCTTTGATTTGAGCATGGAAAGGCGTATCAATAGTACCTGGAGATACTGCGTTAACTCGAATACCAGCCGGCGCGAGTTCTTTTGCTAACGCGCGAGTTAAGGTATGTACCGCACCCTTAGAAACGCCATATATTCCAGCACCCGGACCACCGGCATTCCAACCAGCATTTGAGGTGAAATTAATGATTGAAGCATTTTCACCTTTCTTCAAGAATGGAATTGCAGCACGCGATACAAAGAATGCACTATCTAAATTTAGCGCCATTACAAAGCGGTAGAACTCGGTGGTCATTTCTTCCATAGGGCTACGACCGCCTAAGCCACCGGCGTTGTTTACCAGCACGTCAATTTTGCCAAACTTTTCACCAATTTTGGTCACATTGCTAGTAACTGCAACTTCATCAGTAACGTCAAAGCTATAGTATTCAGCTTCAATACCCAGTTCTTGTAATTGAGCAACGCGCGCTGCGCCGGCTTCATCTTCGATACCGTTCAAAACAACGGAATAGCCATCTTCACCTAAGCGTTTTGCCACTTGAAAACCAATTCCACCGGTTGCTCCGGTAATTAATGCAACTTTATTAGACATATCTACACTCTCAATTAAAGGTTAAGTAATGTTAGAGAGCCAACGGCCTCTTTAGTAATACAAATAGACTACACCCTGGTGATTTGTAATACAAATACGCAGATCACACTTTAGAAGTTATAGCGTAGGCCTATGCGGCTTCTTAACTCTCGTTGGCTAGATTGATCGGAAACTGAAACATCACCAAACTCTAACCACGGCGTCCAGTTGCCCATGCTGTAATGAATGGTAAAGTTGTTTTCATAATTAGTTCGGCCATTGTTATAGAGGTGATATTCAGAATTGTCGGAGTAATAATAGTTACCCTCTAGACCAAATGTCCATTGCTGATACTTATACCCAATGTTGGCGGTATATCGATGGCGATACTTATTAATATCTTCCCCCGGTTTTACGTCAAGTCGGTAACGGCCACTTAATGACAACCCCTTTAACTTTTCTGGGGTGTAGGTCAATCGGAGTTGCGGTTTGTAGGTAGCACCGGATTGACCAAACTCTATAGGCATACCAGGAATTAGCGCCCATTGATCGTTAATTTTATAGCGGTAGCCAAGGTCCATTTCAGATCCGTTTGATTGTAAGTCTTCCATGAATTTGCCCTCTTCTCCTTTAAATTTAAGCTCTAAAGCCATAGAGAAATTATTTTCGAACGTATGGGCCATCTTTACTCGGCTAGCATGCTGCTTGGTATCACTTTTGTACTCATGGCGAAAGTCTACTGAAGTCGCGAGAACGTTCGCACTCAGTAAACAACCACCGCTTAGTAACACTGCTAGACTGTATGATTTCATGTTTATAACTCTACATTGAACACAATGAATTGTATTACAATATCATTTTAATGCATTTTATAGACTAAACCGTTCAAAATGTGATCATCAGCATTACTGTTGAAACAAAACGTCTAACAGATCACCTTTTGCAGTCCATTGATTCGATAATTCAATAAAACGCAAAATATAATATTACAAGAAAGCAGGTAGGCGACATTGCTAACTTAGGGTGCAGCTATATTGCTTTACGAAGTGTTAGAACGTCTTGATAGCATGTAAACCTTCGAAGGCGACACATTTACTTTTAGAAGAGCGTTTACTGAAAAGAAAAATGCACCATATAAGGTGCATTTTAAAACTGTTATTGTTAGCGATTTATAAATTCACGACTATTGCATCACAACTAGCTTGCTGGTCGGCGATGTTTCCATTTATATCTAATTGAGCAATAAAAGATGAACTCGCTAAATAAACAAAACCCTCACCTATAGCGGTGAGGGTTTAGCTTTATGTTATTAGTTAACAGTAAAACCTAATGCTTCAGCGCGTGCAGCCACTTCTTCAGCAGTTAGGGTGTCTAACCAGAACGCAACGTTATCTATAGCGCCTTCAAGGTTTTTCTGTGAACTGTTGGCGCCACCACCGATGTAAAGCTTGTCGCTTGTACTTTCGTTCGGTAAGAAGTCAGTAACCTCTTGAGTAGCATCTAGCACACCATTTACATACACGGTTGCAGTTGTACCATCGTAAGTTGCAACAATGTGTGTCCATTCATCATCTTGTAAAGGTGTTGCACCAATTACTGAAGTAGAGCTTGAGCCGTTATAAATTCTCAATCGAGGAAGTAACGTAGTCTCGTCAATAACCAGTTTATAACCTCGGTTACTATCAACATTTTCAATCAACTGTAAATCTTCACCAGCATCAGAGTTAAATGCAGCGTCAGTTGACTTAAACAGTATTTCAAAAGAAATAACACCATCAGCTGCTGCTAGTGGGCTAGTTGACATATCTACATCATCAATGTAGTGGTAACCAAAGTTTCCACCTTCAGCTTGAGTAATTTGAACAGCGCTTCCCGTACCAAATGCTCCGGTCACAACCTCACGCGGGTTATCACTAGACTTGCTCATACTTAAGGTGTAATCACCGATGGCAGCATCTCCGTCAATGGTAGAAAATTCCCACTGATAGTTAGCAGCTGGTACATCTGGATCAACAGGCGGATCTACAGGCTCTTCTCCATTAGCAAACTGAGATGCACGCTGAGCAACTTGAAGCGCATCCAAAGCTTCATTCCAAGTAGCAATGTTATCTACAGTACCTTTGAAGTTTCGGTCTTTACTGTTTGCACCACCCAGAATGTAAAAATCATCTTCGGTGTTAAAGCCGTAATCAACAGAAACATCGCGAGAATTATCTAGTTCACCATTAACATAAATCTTGATAGTTCCTGTATCACCGTCATCTGCGTCATACACAGCAGCTAAGTGATACCAATTTCCTGTTTCGAAAGCTGTTGCGGCGGTCACTTCTACAGTATTACCACCAGCACCATAAAGCTTAAAGCGAATAGTTTGGTCTGAAGCAATATAAAAGTTAAAACCTTTATCATTATTGCTGGTTTCAGCAAATTGAACGATTTGCATGTTCTCTGCAGCAGCAGTGTTGGCATTGATTACAGCTTCTAAAGAGAACGAAGGTGACTCTTCTGTAGACAGCGTATCTGAACCATAAGTAACACCTTCAACAATTTCTGAAGAATCATACTTCAAATAACCGTAAGCACCTGAACCAGCATTAAACTGATCGAAAGTAATCGCTGTTGCGTCTACACCGCCCATACCGGCAGCAGCAGAAAAGTTTACGTCTTCAGACGAGGCATAGATATCATTCGCTGCAGTTCCGCTATCGGACTCAAAATCCCCATTTGAGAACTGGTATTCATTCACTGCGTCAGGAATTTCAACTCCAGAACCGTCTTCTTCTTCAGCAGCAGCAATAGAGTCAAGTACCGCTTGATCGGTAACCTCTGTGCCGTCGTCCGTATACTCTACAGAGTCTTTTGTATAAGTAATTGATAAGGCACCATCAACTACTTCATAAGTACCATCGACGTCGCCATAAGTAATTGTTGTTTCAGAAACAGTATAGGCCTGCTGGCTATACGTGTAGAGGTCATCTGTTTCGTTGTAGGTATAAATTTTTAGAATATCATTTTCGAAATAGTAAACTTCTGGATACTCTGCAGATGTAGGTGCTATAAGAGACGTTGCACTTGTAATGTTCCAAGTAACTTCTTCAATGGCGTAAGTCGGCTCTGGTGGCGGAACGTATACTTCTGGCGCCTCAAAACAACCAAACATAAAAGTTGTGCTCATAGGGATTAGCAGCAGCTTAGACGGTTTCATTTAAACCTCCTTGTAGGTATAAATAATATTATTGTAATAGTTAAAATACTAATATTGCTAAGGTCATCCATAGTTAAACAGTCCGAAACCTATTTAACGAAATACAACCAGATGACTTTTCCTTTCCAGACTATTCGCTCTCTTAAATGATTAGCCGGCGATAAGTTCCCATTTATACCTCCTAACTACGGTAAAAATGATCATATTGTATTAGTAATACAAAACTATAATGTGGCAAAATATTGTGATTGTAAAGTGACCGACTTCGCACTATTTGCGATTAATCTTTTTGGCTTCACAAGTTGTAGAATCTAGATAAAAGCAGAGTAAGCGATGAAATTATTGATATTGCGAGGAACGAACTTATATGCAAACTATAAAGCAAAATAACTGTTTAATAACTTATTAAGTAATGATCTTGAACACCACAACCCTAGTGGTTAAATTCTCCAGTTGCACCAGATATAAGTGAACACAGGCTAAAACTAGTAGGCTTGTTAACCAGCTAACTGCGCCTAGTTTTGTATCGCTAGCCAAGAGAAACACTCTGCTTAGTTCCACTCCAAACCGAAATTGGTAATACAAATAGCCTGTTTACCCGTTTAGGTTTTTCGGTAGAAGCGATATTGCTATTACTGGTTTAACGCTAACAAATTTTGTTACTTAAGGCGCTTAGCTTCACTAATCTGATTGAAATGCCCCATTGCTTAAGCAAAACAAGATCAATCTCACAGACATCTGTTTAAAAAATAGGCTTTAATTGTATGACTATTTAAGCTTGTAGCTTTAATAGCAAGACAGGGTACTAGCTGTTTTAAGCTAAATACGCTGCAAAAAATAATAAGAAAGATATACATCGTTAAAACCTTCATTGCACTGTTGTCGGAACTGTTGGTTTTAATAATTAAACGCGAGAATAAGGACAACATTATGATTTTTGTAGGAATATTCCTGGCATTAGTCGCCTCTTACTTAGTAATAATGGACGTAGCAGCCATACTAAAAAGTCATCATTAAGATAAAAAACATGAATAAGACTAACGTTCTAACCGACGCAGTTTGTCGGTTAGAATACTTCACCAAGCGCTAAACTCCTCTTCCAACACTGAATCATCTTGGTTATTAATTCTTAAAAAGCTTTCTTCAAACCAAAGATTTATACCGACTCCTTTGCAAATAACGCATACTTAAGCAATTGTTTAGACAGTATTTAGTATTATGGACTTAGAAGAAATCTATCGTCGTGACCTAAACTTACTCATAGCTTTAAAGGTGCTCATCGAGGAAGGTAGCGTAAGTAAAGCGGCTATCCGCTTGAGTCTTAGTCAATCGGCGATGAGTAGAGTATTAACTCGCTTACGTGACTTACTCAATGACCCTTTGTTTATTCGCCAAGGCCAAGGTTTGGTGCCTACAAAGCGAGCCTTAGAATTGAATCAAGCCTTACAAGGCCCCTTAGAAAACTTGCGTCAGGTACTTAGCCCAACTGTGTTTAACCCAACAGAATGCAGCCAACATTTCACCATCGCTACTACTGACTATGCAATGCAAACCATTCTGCCCTTTGCCCTAGCAAGGATTTATCAAGAAGCGCCGAATATCTCTCTCGAATTTGCTCCTCTGCAGCATGAACAACTCGCCCAACAGTTATCTGCAGATGGCTGCGATATGGCGATTTGTCGACCTACCAAACCAGTAGCCCCGCTTGCTAAAGACAGTTTGGGTTTAGTGAGTGTATTTTGTTTACTTGCCAAGCATCACCCATTGGCAAACAAAGAGCTCACTCTAAAAGAGTATTTAGCTTATCCACACGCGATGATAGCCATTAGCGATGGCGTTAAAAGCTTGCTGGATGAAGCATTATCTGGTCAAGATAAACCACAACTGCTGCTTCGCGCTTACCACTTAGAAGCGGCCCTAGCAATTAGTGAACAAGTCCCGGTGATTATTACGGTTCCCGCTGATTTAGCCTATCTAGTCGCGGAAAAGAATCAACTAGTAGTTAAACCGCTGCCTTTTGAATTTAAGCCTTTTGACTACTCACTGTTATGGCACCCACGCTGCGAGCACTCTGCTCCGCAAATTTGGCTGCGCAATGTAATTAAACAAGAATGTAGCCGCTTAATAAGTAGACGAGTGCAAGACATGGGATTAGTAGAATAAGTGCTAAGCAATCAAAAGCAGAGCAATAAAAAAGCCGACCCTATAGATCGGCTTAGACGTAAGTTACTAAGTTTTTAAAGCTTGATAACCACCCGCCCAGTGACTTGGCCATTCGTTATAGCTTCAGCGTAGTCTGCAACTTGCTCTAATTCCACTTCGGTGCACGCTTGCTGGTAGTAACTATCTGGAAGCAACTCAGCTAAACGCTGCCACGCATTAATCCGCTTCGCACGTGGGCAACTCACTGAATCTATGCCTAACAAGCTAACATTACGCAGAATAAACGGCATTACCGTAGTTGGTAAATCAAAGCCGCCAGCTAAGCCACATGCGGCAACGACGCCATTGTAATCCATTTGAGCCAGTACTTTAGCCAACACTTTGCTACCCACGGTATCAACTGCACCGGCCCAAACTTGTTTTTCTAAGGCGCGCGCTGGCTCTTCAAACACGCTACGGTCGATAATTCGACTAGCGCCAAGTTCTTCTAATAAAGCACCATTTTGTTCTATTCGACCACTAACAGCAGCCACTTTATATCCCAGCTTAGCAAGTAAGGTAACGGCTACTGAGCCTACGCCACCACTGGCACCTGTAACCAGGATTTCGCCCGATTCTGGCGTAATACCGGCATCAACCAAGGCTTGTACACATAACATAGCAGTAAAACCAGCAGTACCTACCATCATGGCTTGCTTACCACTTAAGCCCTCAGGCAGAGGAACTAGCCAATCTGCTTTTAAACTGGCTTTTTCTGCCATTCCCCCCCAATGGCCTTCACCAACTCCCCAACCGGTTAACACCACTTTGTCACCAGCAGCGTAACGAGGGTCATGAGATTGCTCAACAGTACCGGTTAAATCAATTCCGGGTACCATAGGGAAATTGCGAACAATTTTGCCTTTACCAGTAATGGCTAGGCCGTCTTTATAGTTAAGTGAGGAATAATCAACTTTTACAATTACGTCACTCTCGGGCAAGTCGGTATCATTAAGTTGGCGAATGCTAGAAGTGGTTTGTTTCTCAACTTGATCGAGAACGAGTGCCTTAAACATAGTAGAGCTCCGAGTTAGTAAGCAAAATTTACAAATATCAGTGTAGCCGCTCTAGCTCTATGTATTAAATGAATTTTTATCATTTAATACATGTACAACACACATAATGACTAAAGTTTAATCGCTTCGCTACTTAGCGCTTCTAACTTAAGAGGCTTACTTGAATAAGCGAGCTATCTAATTGAGCAAGCTTTTGTTTTGCTAATCGAATGCACTTACCACAGGTGCTACCTAACTGCTTTGATTGTTTTAAGTGCTTAACCGTTTTTAAGCCTTGCATATAACTAACTGTCAATGCTTGTTCGTTAATCTGTTCACATAAACACACCAACATAAGTTTGCTCCTGTATTCAAAAAACTAAAGCAACGTTAAATCAAGGCTAACTGGCTAAGCAGTTACACACTGGAGCGTTGAGCAGAACGCAAAAACCGGAGCTAGGTAACTTTAGGTAACAAACAGCTAGGTATAAAGCGTTAACTTTTTGTATTAACGGGAGTAAACCGTAATTTACTCAACAGTTAGATGTTTGCATAAGAGAATGTGTCACCCAATATTTACTGAGACATCATCATGCAAAGCGTACAAATTCTGATTTGTTTATCACTGTTAGCATTAGGACTAAGTAAGGGTTTGCAAGCGCAACAATTTGCAGATTTGTCCAAACAGGTTTCCCCTTACAACCACAAACCCATGCTGAGTGATGTCGATGAACTAAGCAATTATCAAAGCATGAAACGTTACTTGTCGGTAAATCATGGCTTAGACTATCAAATCCAAATTGCGCCTATTGCCCAAACCGACGGCCATGGACATAACTACCTTGATAACGAAACCGACCTGATTATCACCAAGCGGTTTTGGGAAGATCAACAAGGTTACGGCAAGCTAGTGTTTGCCGGCGTGATGGTTAACATGCTTAACAACAGCTATACCCGAAAATTTGCCGACGATGTCGGATTAGGGCCAAGTCAACCAAATGGTGGAATGACAGGACCAGACCAAAACATCACCGCAATTAACGGCTTATGGTGGGAACATAGCTTACTAAACCATGGACTCACCTATCGCCTAGGACACCTTTACACCACTCGACTATGGGCAACCAACAAATATCTAAGTGATGATCGCAGCACCTTTATGGCCTCGCCATTTTCACACCAAGGTTTAAGTTGGACTAGTGGTCAACGTGCACTAGGAGCGACATTGTCAGTTCAAAACCAATGGGCCTATGTACAGGTGGGGTTTAACGATGCGAAACCTAACGGCAAAGATATCGACATTCGTAGCTTTAGTGATGGGAAATTTGTACGCCATCTTGAGCTAGGGCTAACACCAAGCTTTGACTTTGGTGAAGGTGAGTACAAAATCAGTCTTGCAGACATTGACGATACAACTAGCTCACATACCTCGGCAAATGATCTCGAGGCAAATAAGGCCGGTCAAACTTTATCGGTGAGTATAAGCCAAGACTTTGGCAACCTAGGCATCTTTGCTCGCTATAATCGCTCTTATCAACGTTACGCGGCAAAAACTAAAGCAGTTGCCGTGACTGGCCTAGTGATAAATGATTTGTTAGACAACCAAGATGTATTAGGCATTGGATACGCCGAAGTAGAACCCGTTGATAGGATCCGCAAACAACACGGAAACGAAAAGTCCATCGAGATTTACTACGATATAAAACTGACTAATCGCTTAAGCATTGCGCCTGATATTCAATACTACTTTACCAAAGCAGCCACCAAAGGCGTAAATACTGCTGGAGATACCATTTTTGGCTTACGGCTTCGCTATATGCTGTAGTGCCTATAACGATACGTCGTCAGCGCATATAATCATCGCCTTACCCAGTGCACTGTAACAAGTTACTGGGTCTTTTAAGATGTCACTAGGAAGCTGCTGCGCAGCTTCCTTATTAATGGTGACTTCATTAAAGCCTTGTTCCGCATGATCATAAATTTCGGTGCCATCTTGCAGTTCCCAATAGATTGTTGAATCGTTAGCGCTGGCACAGATTTTTATCTCACAAGGCACAAGCGTTATCTCATCACCTTGATAAACTCGGCATTCAAACACATCTCTACCACAACCAGCATTCCCTGAGATGCTATAAAACAGCGCTAAAGTTATTGCGATAAGTTTAGACAACTTAGTATCTCCGAAGCAGATTCAAGAAATATTATCACCAGAGGGTTTTATATTTTTAAAGCTTTCTCGTGGCGCTTCAGCAGACGCAAACCTAAACACATTTTTATCGACATCGCGATGAATAGTGATATCGATATATGTGGTTTGATTAGCAGCACACACCTCATCGATGGCTAAACCCTCAGAGCGAAACTGGGTGTTGGTGTAAAAAGAAAAGCCCTTGTTTGGTCTAGCCATCACTTGCAGTCCAAAGCAGCTATCTTTAATTTGCGACATTTTGTCGGCATCAATGTAATACACCAAGCTATGTGTCGCTTTATTCATTTGCTTATCGACAAAGAAACCATCCGGTAATTGATGAGGTTTATAACCTTTACCTGCTAGTAGCAAAACATCGTAGTTTTCATTGTGAATGTGCTCGCCAGTTTGGTCTCTAACCCGCACAACCAACATGCAATACTTACCAATGCTTCGCTTTTTACCGAGCGGCACTTTAGCTTGTTCGGCTTGGCTTAATTGCGTTAGCTCAGCGCTGCGTTGTTGGTAATCGCTGGCACTGTTTACCTGCAAGCACGCAAGTACTTGGTCAACAACGATATGATGATTAGCAGAACTCGCTTTATTCGCCATAATACCCATTTTGGTCCCTGAATGACTAAATTCACTTAGTATCCCAATAGGCACTTCTGCAGGGCGTCGAACAGGCTCAACTTCGCTAGGGTTTAGTCGATACGCTTTACCTTGAAAACCAGTCAGCTGTTCTTCAGACTGCTCTAGAGCAAAGTAGCGATAATTCATATTGGCACCCGCTACGCGTACCACGCCATCTGAACCAGACTCTACCAAGTAGCCGTTTAAAAAATCATAGAACTTAGTATCAATCCCCTGACCACTTAATACAAAGGGATAAAAGCTGTTGCCAACATAATCATAAGCCATGCCATTTTCATTTAGCTGCCACTGACCTTGGCTACCCAAGCACAGCCAATCCAATACTCTTTGGCCTGGCTCAACACCAGCAAACCAAGATTTGATACGCCCAACTCGCTGTTTGCCTAACACCGCTAAACTAGAGCCATGGTTAGCTGGTGCTAGCATCACTAAATGCTTAAGCGGTAACGAAGCTAAACCTGCTGCACCGTAATACTTATCAACCCAAGAACGCACAACCGGCCCACCAGTAGAGTGGGTAATACAAGAGAATTCTTGAATGCCTGTTTCGTTACCGGGTAAATCCAATAATGCTTGCTGCATAGCTCGCGCGATATCATCCATCGATACTCCATCGTGGAAGCTAATGTATTTACCCAAATAGATGTGTTCTAAATCTAGCTGCAAACCTGCAGCGCTAGCTTTAGCCACTAAAGACTGTGGTAGCTCGCCGTATGTGGAGGTATTAGTCACACTCCAGCCATGCACAAAAATCAATTTCATCGTATTACGTCCATGTAATTTAAATAGCTAATTCAAAAGCTTAGTTTTTTCGCAAACGATTGTTAACCGTAAGTTAAAAAAAAGCAATCTCCCTTTTACACTATTGCATAGCCTAGGTAAGCCACTAGCAAAGTGCGATGAAACTAACGAGAAAAGACGCGATGAGGCTGTAGTAGATAGTGGACAGCAAAAGCGCTGTAGAGCTATGGCTTACGCAGTCTAAGCACTAAGTTTTGAACACTAACGGGCGCTGGCTGAGTATAGCGCTGGACAATAAACACAATAGCGAAATTTACTAGCATTCCCAGGGCGCCAATTCCCTCTGGAGAAATCCCCCAAAGCCAGTGTTCCGAATGGTTTAGGGCTGGAGATACAAACTTAAAGAAACCCACGTAAGCCAAGGTGATACTCATGCCGCTTAGCATCCCGCTTATTACCGCTGTACGCCCAATAGACTTAACAAATATACCCAAAACAATGGCTGGGAACAGCGAGCTAGCCGCCAAACCAAAAGCAATAGCTACTACTTCCGCAACTAAGGCCGGAGGGTTAATGCCTAAATAGCCAGCCGCGCAAATTGCTACAATTGCGCAGCAGCGCGCTAATTTCAGTTCCTGTTTATCACTAAGCTTTTTTTGCCAAGTTTGCTTCACTAAATCATGTGATATCGAACTAGCAATCACCAGCAATAGGCCTGCAGCGGTAGAAAGTGCTGCTGCTAAACCTCCCGCAGCAACCAAGGCCACGACCCAGTTTGGCAACTGTGCTAACTCCGGTGAGGCCAGCACCACAATATCTTGATTAATGGTGACTTCATTGCGCTGGTCTCCCGAGTAAAACAAACGGCCATCACCATTTTCATCTCGCCACTCCACCAGGCCAGCTTGCTGCCAATGAGCTAACCAGCTGGGTTGTTGTTCTTCAGCAATGCCGTTTAAATCCAAGCCGTTGATAGACTCGATAATATTAACTTTTGCAAAGGCTCCGACCGCCGGTGCTGCGGTGTACAATACGGCAATAAAAGCTAAAGCATAACCGGCAGATGCTCTGGCTTCTGCTACTTTAGCGACAGTAAAAAACCGTACAATTATGTGCGGTAATCCAGCAGTTCCCATCATCAATGCAGCAGTGATAAACACTTGGTCACTCAGGTTTCGAGTGCCATTGGTAAACTTGGCAAATCCTAACTCTTCAGATAAGCCATCAAGCTTATCTAACAAGTAAACATTTGAAGCTCCACTAACATTGCTACCTAAGCCAAACTGCGGGAACACCTGCCCAGTTAAAGCTATTGATGTAAAAATAGCTGGAACCAAAAAGGCAAAAACCAGTACGCAGTATTGCGCAACCTGGGTATAGGTAATGCCCTTCATTCCTCCCCACACCGCGTAAAAGAACACTATAGCCATACCCAATAATATGCCTAAATTTACGTTCACTTCTAAAAAGCGCGCAAACACAACACCAACGCCGCGCATTTGCCCAGCAACATAAACAAAAGAAATGAACACCGTGCATATTACCGCTAGCACTCTCGCCCGCTTAGAGTAGTAACGCTGACCAAAAAAATCGGCGACAGAGTATTGGCCAAAACGATGTAAGTAGGGCACTAAACATACCGCTAGCAGCACGTACCCCCCTGTCCAGCCCATTAAATAAACTGCCCCGTCATAGCCAAGAAAAGAGATAACCCCCGCCAAAGAAATAAAAGAAGCTGCCGACATCCAGGTAGCAGCAGTAGCCATGCCATTGGTAAGCGGATGAATGCAGGCATGAGCAACGTAGAAGTCTTGGGTATTGTTGGCTTTAGCCCAAATGGCTATCACCATATACAGCGTGAAACTAGCCGCAACGAATAAAGAAGTCCAAGTTTGAATGTCCATATCTAGCGATACTTATCCTACTGGAGCTAAGATGCTGATAATCGAAAAGAGACACCAACAAAACAGACCAAAAGTTAACAAATTGTTACGCATTAACTTAGGGCGCATTTAGCCACTTGAAACTTATACTTTGGTATAGATGAGACACTCAATAGCAAAGGTGCTTTGTTTATTTACAGATTCACACGTAAGCCATTGAATAAAAGTAAAAAGGAGACCAAAACCCTTCTGTTATCCTTTAGTCTAAACAATGATAAACAGGGCGATGTTTCTATAAAAAAGACAAAAAAAGAGCTCTTGCAAAGCAAGAGCCAATGGAAACGTGCTTTTTGGAAACCTTCAACACTACTCCCCTCGATGTAGTGCTCGCCGACCAAAGCTAGAAGGTTCAAGCTACTAAACTAAATTAGCATGCTGATTTTGTAGGTCAACCATAAATTTTACAATTCATTAACTTTATGTGAGCAGCCTAACACGCTGAAGAAACGATGCATTTTTCGATCTCTTTTATTTCTTTAAACGTACTTTACTTAAATAGAGCGAAGCAAATCACGCCTGTTTGTAATACTCAAAGAGCCTTGCGCGGGAAATCTTGAACGGACAGGATGGCAACAATTAATGACTAAAGGTTTTTAAAAAAATGCTTATTTTTTAGAAATTTATTTTTGCCATGGTATAAACTTATTTTAGCGCTTCATGAAATCTTTTGTTTCCAAATTCTATCTTTTATAGAGATAGCTTGTATTTAGGAGGCCTAGGCCATGAGTATTTTTGACCACTATCAACAGCGTTACGAGCAGGCTCAAGAAGAAGAGTTATCCCTCGACCAGTTTTTAACACTTTGTAAAGAACAACCAAGTACTTACGCCAGTGCAGCAGAACGCCTTTTGCTCGCCATTGGCGAGCCAGAAATGGTAGATACCTCTAAAGATCCACGCCTAAGCAGGCTTTTCTCCAACCGTATTATTGCTCGTTATCCCGCCTTTAAAGAATTTTACGGGATGGAAGACAGCATTGAACAAATTGTCTCTTATTTAAAACACTCTTCTCAAGGCCTTGAAGAGCGCAAGCAAATTCTTTACTTGTTGGGTCCAGTAGGTGGTGGTAAATCATCCTTAGCCGAGAAACTGAAAGCCCTTATGCAACAAGTACCTATCTACCGCTTAAAAGGCTCACCAGTAAATGACCATCCATTCTGTCTGTTTGATGCTAACGAAGATGGCAACATTCTAGAAAAAGAATACGGCATTAGTAAGCGCCATTTAAAAACCATTATGTCTCCTTGGGCAGCCAAACGTTTAAATGAATACGGTGGGGATATTACTAAGTTCAAGGTGGTAAAATGCTACCCATCTATCATCAACCAAATTGCGATAGCTAAAACAGAGCCCGGCGATGAAAACAATCAAGATATTTCATCTTTAGTGGGTAAAGTAGACATTCGTCAATTAGAACACTTTGCGCAAAATGACCCCGATGCCTACAGCTACTCAGGCGCACTATGTAGAGCTAACCAAGGTTTAATGGAGTTTGTAGAGATGTTTAAAGCGCCTATTAAGGTGCTACACCCTCTACTCACCGCCACCCAAGAAGGTAACTTCAACGGTACCGAAGGGCTCTCGGCAATTCCCTTCGAAGGCATTATTTTAGCTCACTCAAATGAATCCGAGTGGCAAAGCTTTAAAAACAACAAAAACAACGAGGCCTTTTTAGACCGCGTTTATATTGTAAAAGTGCCTTATTGCTTACGAGTAAGTGAAGAGATAAAAATTTATCAAAAATTACTGGATAATAGTGAATTGAACACAGCCAAATGTGCACCTAGCACTTTGGAGTTATTATCGCAGTTTTCAGTCCTATCGCGGCTTAAAGACCCAGAGAACTCAAGCATCTATTCAAAAATGCGAGTTTACGACGGTGAAACACTTAAAGACACCGATCCTAAAGCCAAGTCTTATCAGGAGTATCGTGATTTTGCCGGGGTAAACGAAGGCATGGAGGGTTTATCTACCCGTTTCGCCTTTAAGATACTATCGCGGGTATTTAATTTTGATACCACCGAGGTAGCGGCTAACGCAGTGCATCTGTTCTATGTGCTTGAACAACAAATAGAGCGCGAGCAATATAGCCAAGAAGTGGCAGACCGCTACTTAGAACACTTAAAAGGCTACTTAATTCCTAAGTACGTCGACTTTATCGGCAAAGAAATTCAAACCGCCTATTTAGAGTCGTACTCAGAATACGGACAAAACATATTTGACCGCTACGTTATTTACGCCGACTTTTGGATTCAAGACCAGGAATATCGAGATCCTGATACTGGCCAACTATTTGACCGCGCAGCACTCAATGCCGAGCTAGAAAAAATAGAGAAACCCGCGGGTATTAGTAACCCTAAAGATTTTCGTAATGAAATCGTCAACTTTGTACTCCGCGCTCGCGCGGGCAATGACGGCAAAAACCCTAACTGGACTAGCTACGAAAAACTTCGCACTGTTATCGAGAAGAAAATGTTCTCGAATACCGAAGACTTGCTACCGGTTATTTCATTCAATACTAAAACCTCCGCCGACGACCAACAGAAACACGATGATTTTGTTGCCCGAATGATGGAGAAAGGATACACCCGCAAACAAGTGCGCTTGTTGTCGGAATGGTATTTACGCGTTCGTAAATCGTCTTAGATTTGATGGAGGGCGCCTATGGCTCATTTTATCGATCGACGTTTAAATGGTAAGAATAAAAGCGCGGTGAACCGCCAGCGCTTTATTCGCCGCTATAAAAGCCAAATTAAACGCGCAGTAAACGATGCGGTTAATCAGCGCAGTATCCAAGACTTGGAGAACAGCGAAAGCATAAGCATTCCTCATAAAGATATTACCGAGCCCTTTTTTCACCAAGGTGAAGGGGGGCATCGCCAACGCACCCTACCTGGTAATGATCAGTTTGGAACAGGCGACAAAATAGAACGCCCTCCTGGTGGAGAAGGAGCTGGAGGACCAGGTGATGGTGAGGCCAGTGACCAAGGCGAAGGCACCGAAGAATTTCAATTTAACATTTCTAAAGACGAATACCTTGATATTCTATTTGACGATTTGGAGCTCCCCAATCTTCAAGAAACAGACGTAGATAGCATTGTTGAATACCGCACCGCCCGCGCCGGCTTTACCAACGACGGGGTGCCAGCCAATATAAATATTGTGCGCTCTTTACAAAACTCCCTAGCGCGACGAATGGCGATGGGAGGAGACAAACGCAAACGCTTACGCGCATTGGAACAACAACTAGAACAAAGCCAATCAGACTCGCAAGTTCCACATAGCGAGATAGAAGCGATAAAAGTAGAAATCGAGGTACTAAAGCGCAAGCTTTCGAACATCCCATTTATCGATACCTTCGATCTTAAGTTTAATAACTTTGCTAAACACCCTGTACCAAGCAGCCAAGCGGTGATGTTTTGTTTAATGGATGTCTCTGGCTCTATGGACCAAGCCACCAAAGACATTGCCAAGCGTTTCTACTTACTGCTCTATCTATTTTTGACCCGTAGTTACGAAAAAATCGAGGTAGTGTTTATTCGCCACCACACTCAAGCTAAAGAAGTTGATGAGCATGAATTTTTCTACTCTCAAGAAACCGGTGGCACCATTGTTTCTAGCGCACTTAACTTAATGGATAAGATTATTGAAGAGCGCTACCCGCAAAACCAATGGAACATATACGCAGCACAAGCTTCCGACGGCGATAACTGGGCAGATGATTCACCCAAGTGTCGCGCATTACTGGAGAAGACCCTGCTACCTCTAAGTCGTCATTACGCTTACATAGAAATAACCAGCCGTGCCCACCAAAGCTTGTGGCACGAATACGAACAACTCAGTGAAATTTTCCCTAACTTCTCTATTCGTCATGTGAAAAATGCCGAGGAAATATTGCCGACATTTAGAGACCTCTTCAAAAAAGCCACTGTGTGAGGCCCTTATGAGCAAAACAAAGATGTTGCCCGATGGACCAGATTGGACCTTTGAAATGCTTGAGCTTTATCATCAAGAAATTGAGAAGGTTGCACAACACTATCAATTAGATACCTATCCTAATCAAATTGAAGTAATTACCGCCGAACAAATGATGGATGCCTATTCCAGCGTAGGTATGCCGATTGGTTATCACCACTGGTCCTATGGCAAAAAATTCATCCAAACTGAACAAACCTACAAACGCGGTCAAATGGGCTTGGCCTACGAAATTGTTATTAATTCAGATCCTTGTATTGCTTACTTGATGGAAGAAAATACCATGCCAATGCAGGCTTTAGTTATCGCCCATGCTTGCTTTGGCCACAATAGTTTTTTCAAAAACAATTACCTGTTTAAAACTTGGACCGATGCCAGCTCAATCATCGATTATCTGGTGTTTGCCAAAAACTACATTAGCAAGTGCGAGGCTCGCCATGGTGTACAAGCGGTTGAAGACTTGCTCGACTCTTGTCACGCTTTAATGAATTACGGCGTCGACCGTTACAAGCGCCCTAGCCCAATTTCAATGGAAGAGGAAAAGTCTCGCCAAGACGCTCGAGCAGAATACTTACAGAGCCAAATCAATGAACTGTGGAAAACCATTCCCACCAAGGAAGACCCAAACGTAGAAAAGCGTCAGCGTTTCCCCGCCTCACCAGAAGAAAACATTCTCTACTTCATCGAAAAACATGCCCCCTTATTGGAGACTTGGCAGCGAGAAATTGTTCGCATAGTAAGAAAAATAAGTCAGTATTTTTACCCTCAAAAGCAAACTCAAGTGATGAATGAAGGATGGGCGACGTTCTGGCATTACACCATCACCAATCATATGTTCGACCATGGACAAGTGAGCGAGCGCTTTATTCTTGAAATTTTACACAGCCACACCAGCGTAGTAATGCAACCGGCTTATAACAGTCCATATTTTAACGGGATAAACCCTTACGCGCTGGGCTTCGCTATGATGACCGATATCCGCAGAATATGCGAATCGCCCACCGATGAGGACCGCAAATGGTTCCCCGATATCGCGGGCAGTGATTGGCTTCAAACCCTACACTTTGCTATGCAAAACTTTAAAGATGAAAGTTTTATTAGCCAGTACTTATCGCCTAAGGTAATACGTGACTTAAAACTGTTCACCCTCGATGATGACGAAAACAAGCCCTACTTAAAAGTTAAAGCCATTCATGATGACCATGGCTACCAACAAGTGCGCGAAGCGCTAAGTGCTCAATACAATCTAAGTAACATTGAACCAAATATTCAAGTTCATAACGTAAACCTTCGTGGAGACCGTTCACTTACCTTACGCTACGTCCCTCATCAAGGCATTCCACTAGGCAAGAGCAAAGATGAGGTAATTAAACACCTTCATCGCTTATGGGGCTTCGATGTGATTCTCGAGCAAAGTGACGATAAAGGCGGCGTACAAGAAATAGCCCGCTGCCCAGCACAAGAATAACAATGCTGTTTATAAAAAAGGCCACCATATGGTGGCCTTTTTTTATTTAGAGTGAATTTATACCAATCGTACCAAGTAACTGTTCATTCTATCTAGTTAAAATACTCGATAACTGCGTTAGGGCTTTTGATTGTAGAATAACTACTTATCGAAAAATCCTGCCTTATTCTCAAGTATTTTTCCTGCGTTATTTCTGATCACTTCCTTAGTGTGATTGGTATTAGAACAACGTTTTGTTCAGCATTAAGTGGCAAACAATAGATGCCGCATAACCTAAGGCAATAACTGGTGCCCAGCGAAGGTGGCTAATAAAGGTATAGTGGCCTCTAGCCTGCCCCATTAACGCAACCCCCGCCGCAGAGCCAATCGATAACATGCTACCACCTACCCCTGCGGTTAACGTCACCAATAACCATTGGCCCAAGGACATTGCGGGCTCCATGGTGAGAACAGCAAACATCACTGGGATGTTATCTACAATGGCACTTAATACCCCAACGGCGATATTGGCGTAGGTTGGGTCCCAATTTAAGTACATGGTGTTAGATGCCATTTCTAGGTAACCAATAAACCCAAGGCCACCAACACAAACAACCACGCCGTAGAAGAACAATAAGGTGTCCCACTCGGCCCGTGCCACCCGGTTAAAAATATCGAAGGGCACTACACTGCCTAAGGCTTTTAATCGGGCATCATCACGATGAGAAATCGCATCAACGGCTTTTTTATGCAAGCTAGATGCAAGTGTTTTGCGCAAGAAGAAACCAAAGAACTGTAAGTAACCTAAGCCCATCATCATGCCCATTACCGGTGGCATGTGGAACAAACTATGCCCCATTACAGCTGTGGCAATAGTTATTAAAAACAAACCTACAATTCGTCTTGCGCCGCGTTTTAATTCAACTTCTTCGTGTTCTGCTTCTACTGCTTCAGCAGAAACAAACATCGACATGATAAAGGCAGGAATAACAAAATTAACAAATGAAGGGATTAACAAATCGAAGAACTGACCAAAAGTAACCAAACCTTTTTGCCAAACCATCAAGGTAGTAATATCACCAAAAGGACTAAATGCTCCACCAGCATTAGCACCAACAACAATATTGATACACGCTAGATTAATAAATCGGCTGTTACCTTGCGCTACTTTAGTCACCACCGCACACATCAGTAGTGCAGTGGTAAGGTTATCGGCCACCGGCGAAATAACAAAGGCTAAGCAGCCCGTTAACCAAAACAGCTTACGATAACTTAGTTTTTTACTAACCAGCCAAGCTCGCAATGCATCAAATAAGCGTCGTTCCTCCATGGCATTGATGTAAGTCATCGCCACCAGCAAGAACAGCATTAATTCTGAAAACTCCAATAAGTTATGGCGAAAGGCATCAGTTACCAGCTCTTCGTGACCAGAGCCGCGATAATAAATAGCAATCAAAAACCAAATTAAGCCTGCGGCGACCAGCACGGGTTTCGACTTTCTTAGATGAATAACCTCTTCACTCATCACCAATAAGTAAGCAATGGCAAAAATGACTAAAGCGCTATAGCCCACCCAAGATGAGGTTAAACTCAAGCCATCAGCGGCATAACTAGCAGAAGAAAAAAACAACAATAGCAGAGGCAACAATATACGCATTAAATCCCACTCCTTAGGCGAATGCTCATTTGTTTTAGATTGATAAAGATTTCGTTCTAGCGTCCGTAGCTTAGGGCGCTGGCACTTCGATGATTGTTCATTGCATTTTCAGCTTTGCTTATTAGTGCCTCAATATTGTTGGCAGTGCCATCTACGCAAGCCACCCCCAACCGAGAGCCAAGTTCTAACTCATCAAGATAGTTGAGCCAAAACTCACTACCTAAAGCATCGTGGATCCGTTCTGCAGTATCCAAAGCTTGGTACAAGCTAGATTCAGGTAAACCAATAACAAACTGATCTTTTTCGCAACGCGCTAACAAGTCAACTTTGCGTACCTTCGATTGTAAAAAATTCGCTAGTTTAACCAATAGCTTATCAGCTTCATCAGCACCTAATTTATCACGGTATCGACTAAAATGATTGACGTTAATCAAAACAATAGAATAGGCATTCTGATAACGAGAGGTACGTTCAATTTCTATCTCAGAAAACTGTTTAAAGCGCGCAAAGTTAGCACAGCCAGTCAGCTCATCGGTATCGATAGATTGCTTAAACAAAGGTAGGTTTTCGCTACTTGGCTGCTCCTTCTCTTGAAATAAATCTAAGCCTTGTTCATGAGTATAGCGATGACGCCACAAGGCATGACAAAGACAAACGATGATACATACCAATAAACAGTTCACTAAGGCATTTGGCAGCTCGACATAAGGCCAATTTTGTACTTGGCTTGCGTTTAAGGGCTCAACACCACTCAAAGTGAGCAGAGTAGCAACAACTATCAACATAACTGCGAGCATGATAGGCAAATAGAAACAAATAAACAGCAGTGGTAGGCTGTACACTAACCAATCAGGAACGACACTAAACTGAAGCGCCCCTCCACCATGCATTAACGCGAAGACTAAAGCGAAATGAATCACTGCATGGCCAGCTAACAAGGCATGGGCTGAGCGCGCCGTCACCAACTTTAAACCACGCCAAGTAAGCAACATTTGATAACAAAACCAAACACTTAATGCTAAAGATGCACCTATATTGGCTTGTTGCCACCAAGCAGCAAGTACGCCCGATTGAAAGAGATAGGAAATAACACACAAGCAATAGAGCGATTGAACCCAAAAGAGATGTTGGCGCTGTTGTTGCCACTGCCAGTTAGCAAATTGCCGCTCTTGGCTTGAGGAAGAAAAGCCCATAAATACGCTTTTCCACGCTTGCATAACTTGTGGCTGTTGCATCTTTCCTTTAACTCCTGTTGTTAAATCAAAGAGAACACCGATATAAACTAGTTTAGATTTGCGCCTAGGGCTACAATATCGGCTTTAATTGCCAAACAAAGAATCATTGTGACTTCACTTAAGCATACTCGCTATCGACAGTTTTTCCCGTCATTAAACGGTACTAATCAGCCATTTGCATACCTTGATAGCGCAG
This sequence comes from Agarivorans sp. D1326, assembly GCF_056958115.1. NCBI lineage: Bacteria > Pseudomonadati > Pseudomonadota > Gammaproteobacteria > Alteromonadales > Alteromonadaceae > Agarivorans > Agarivorans sp. D1326. Next base: position 431,112 of record NZ_JBTWEN010000002.1, read on the forward strand.
CTTCAACTCAAGTCCCTGAAGTTGTCTTAAAAGACATTGAACAATATTACCGCCAAGGTCATGCCAATGTACATAGAGCAAGTCATAGCTTTGCTCGACATGCCACCAATGCCTTTGAATTAGCAAGGAAAACACTTGCAGAATTTATTGGTGCTAAGGCGCAAAACATTATTTGGACCAGCGGAACAACTCAAGCAGCCAACCTATTGGCAGATGGCCTCGCCCATTTAGTTGATGAAGGCGACGAAATTTGGGTTAGCGAGCTCGAACATCACTCAAACCTAGTACCTTGGCAACAATTAGCCCTTAAGCGTAAGGCGAATCTAAAAGTAATTCCTGTACTAGACAATGGTGATATAGATTTAGCTTACTTTCGCCAGCAACTTAGCGACAAATGTAAAATTGTTGCCGTTGCCCATGTATCAAACAGTATTGGTGCTATGCAACCAATACCCGAATTATCTAGGCTAGCCCACCAGTTCGGCGCAAAAATAGTTGTGGATGGCGCACAAGCGGTAGCCCACTTAGACGTCGATGTTAATCGCTTAGCTTGTGACTATTACTTGTTTTCTGGACACAAGTTATATGGGCCAACTGGCATAGGCGCGCTATATGGAAGCGAAGAAGCCTTGGAACTGCTCGAGCCCAGTGTGTTTGGTGGAGAGATGATAAGTAAGGTGTCTTTTGAAGCCAGCACTTGGAACAGTCTTCCTTATCGCCTAGAAGCGGGGACCCCAAACATAGCTGGGGCAATAGGTTTGGCCTCAGCCATTAAATTCTTAGCACAGTTCCCTTTAAAAGAGCGTCTTAGTCACGAGCGCCAATTATTAGCTTATGCGCTACAGCAGCTTAAACAGCACCCCAAGGTTGAACTGGTTGGTGAACCGATGATGAGAGTTGGCTTAATTGCGTTCAATTTGCAAGGTGTTCACCCTCAAGATGCTGCCACCCTATTTGACCAATACAATGTTGCTTTGCGCTGTGGCCATCATTGCGCAATGCCCTTGAGCAGTCGTTTGTCTCCAGAAGGCAGTATTCGTTTGTCACTTGGCTTATATAACAATCAACAAGATATCGACCAAGCGATAGAAGCAATTGATAAAATTATGGAGTTGTTTGGTGAATAGAGCACCCCAAGTTGAATTAAACATAGAACAGATTGAACAGCGCTTTGTTAATTGTAAGTCTTGGGAAGAGCGTTACCGCCAACTGCTGCTGTTAAGCAAAGTACTGAGCCCGATGGACTCTCAATACCAAATACAAGAAAACTTAGTGCAAGGCTGCGAAAGTGATGTGTGGCTGTATTATGCCAATACGCAGCTACTAGTTGATAGTAATGCGAAAATCATCAAGGGTTTACTGGTAATCATGCTAGCCAGCTTCGCGCAGGATGCTGAAAACACTCAAGTAACATTTAGCCAAACTTTAGAAAAGCTTGGCTTAGCGCATCATTTAAGTGAATCGAGAAACAATGGAATAACGGCGATATTGCAGAGAATCGCAAAGTTAAGCTAAGCGGTTACTCTTCGCTGGGAATGGTATAAGTGCGGCGTTTTTTGGTTTTAATCACAACTTTTGATTTAGCACCTCCTTCTTCCATCACCGCCCTGTATTCACTTCTAGGTACTGGTTTAGCTTGAGGTACTGGCTTGGTGGCTGCAGGTGGACGGCTCGTTACACTATAGGTAAATCCACAATCACGACAGGCCATTAATGCTGGTTTATGGCCACCGCAAGATGGACATTTTTGATTAGAGCTCACTACTGGTTCCTATTTCTTTCTATGGGAAATTTAGTTTATTGCTTAAGTGTATTTGATCATCTGCAATTAATCACAACAAATTAAACATTTAATGATCCGGTTAGCTATTTACTTAGATTTATCGCTAGTTTATTCGCTGTTTTGCTCTGTCAGATGCTCAATAAACCATTCCCCTGCAGGCCCAAGAGCTTGACTCCAAACCACTTCAATTGGCCACTCAAAGTCATCCACAATAAAATCTCGTTCTAACTCAACCAGTTGATTATTGGCAATGTAGGTTTTAGCTAAAGGCTCGGGGAACAAACCAAAGCCAACGCCATTAAGCAACAGCTGCTTAAATTGGTACATTCTTGAACAATTAACCACCTGAGAACTAAGGCGCACTGACTCAGCTAAATCTTCAGTAATAAAGTTAGACACCGCAGGAGTTATTTGAATTTGCGATAGGAGATCTTGAATAGATAAAGCATGTTTTATCTTGGCAAGCGGATGGCTTGGCGCGCAAACACACAACCATTTAATTCGGCCAATCATAACACTCTCTACTCCGCGACGCGGGATAAGCTCTGCAGGAGTAATAAGAATGTCTACCTCCCCTTCTTCACCAAAATTATGGGAGTCGAACTCATCTACATCAATGATCTTCACATTTAGTTGCGGAAACTTAGCTAACAAGCTCTTTATCGCCTCTCCATACTCTGGAAAAAAGCTATAACCCGACACACCAATGGTTAATTTGTCTTCAATCCCCTCATGGTAAGACTGAGCTTTTTTCTCCATAGCTTGTAAGCGTGGAACAATCTCCAAAGCCTGAACGTAAAGCGTGCGCCCCACGTCGGTTAAGGTTGGCGCTTGGCCAGAAACACGGTCAAAAAGTCGAATGTTTAAATCCAACTCCATGTTTTGAATCAATTGGCTCACTGCTGAAGGGCTTACCCCCAGTTTACGTGCGGCTGCTGAGAAAGAACGCGTCTCAGCTACTGTCACCAAATAAACTAAACGTTCGGGAGTAATATGCATGCAGTACCTAGGAACAATGCTTTGTTTTTATTGATTAAATGTTAGCACTAGCAGTTTGCTTTTCCCAGCGGTCAACTACTTAATTGTTTGGCTATAAAACTCACTAATGTATTTTCCGCCTTTAATATTGGCAATAATACGTAACTTATAGCTATCTCCCTGGTTAGGGATCAATTCGCGTAATTCGGTGGGGCTTCTCCAGTAATAAGGGCTATCACTCATGCCTAGTGGGTAAGCGGTCACTACATTTGCACTGCTTACAATAAAGAAGGTGGCACTATCTAAAGGAAAGGTAGAATTAACCGTGGTTGTTCCTGCTTCATCACTAATATTGAGCTGAAAATCACCGGATTCAAGAATACACTTTTGGTTAATAATGTCGCAGTGACCATAGGTACTTAGCTGGAAAACGCGCTCTTTTTCTGCATCATGCTCCAAATAAATATCCGATGCGATATACCCGCCAATTGCCAAAAACGGCATCACTAACATAGCTAACTTAGTGTGTCTGTTCATTGTTACTTCCTGTAATCAACCTTATTGAGTGATGCTAACCAAGTACACTCTTTAACACTATCATATTGAAATTTAGTTATTTTTACCAAGCTCCACCGCAAAAAAAGGCTCCCTCTAGGGAGCCTTTTGCTTACTAGGGATTAGTTCAATTCAAGCTTAATGATCGTGAGCTGCGCCTGCACCATGTGGTACACGGAAGTTATCAACCATATCTTGAATATGCTGCGGAGCAGGACCGGTTACTTTACATACTGCGAAGGCAACACCAAAGTTAACCAAAGCACCTACTACACCAAAGGCATTTGGCGAAATACCCAAGAACCAGTTTGGTCCCATATCACCTAAGAATGAAGTACCTGGGATAAACATAATGCCTTTATGTTGGAATACGTAAAGCATTGTTACACCAATACCTGAGCACATACCGGCTACCGCAGCGGTACCACTCATTTTCTTAGCAAAGATACCCATCATCAACGCTGGGAAGATAGACGAAGCGGCTAGACCAAAGGCCAGTGCAACGGTACCTGCGGCAAATCCAGGCGGATTTAAACCGAGATAACCGGACACCAAGATGGCAAGTGTCATCACTATTCGCCCTGCCAGCAACTCATTCTTATCTGAGAGGTTAGGCGTGAGCACCCCTTTCATTAAGTCGTGAGATATCGAGGATGAAATAGCCAACAACAAACCAGCAGCGGTTGAGAGCGCAGCCGCCAAACCACCAGCAGCTACTAATGCAATTACCCAGTTAGGTAGGTTAGCAATAGCTGGGTTAGCAAGTACCATAATGTCGCGGTCTACTTTCACCATTTCATTGGTTTCTTTATCAGCAACATATTGGATTTTGCCGTCACCGTTCTTGTCTTCAAACTTCAGCAGACCTGTGTTTTCCCAATCTTTGAACCACTGTGGACGTTCGTCATATACCAAGTTATCACCGGCTTCAGGAACAATAGTGTTCATTAAGTTGAAACGAGCCATGGCACCTACAGCTGGCGCTACAGTGTACAAAATAGCAATGAATACTAGAGCATAACCAGCAGAAGAGCGGGCCGCTTGAACGGTAGGCACAGTAAAGAAGCGCATGATTACGTGAGGTAAACCTGCAGTACCAATCATTAGTGACAAGGTATAGGCAAACATGTTTAGAGTGCCGCCTAGGTTGTCGGTGGTGTACTCTTTAAAGCCAAGATCGGTAACTACCATGTCTAGCTTATCGAGTAAGTAAACACCGCTGCCATCAGCCAGGGTACTACCCAAACCAATCTGCGGAATTGGATTACCGGTTAGCTGCAGTGAAATGAACACGGCAGGAATGGTGTATGCAAAAATTAGTACACAGTATTGAGCAATCTGGGTGTAAGTAATCCCCTTCATGCCGCCTAATACTGCGTAAACCCAAACTACAAACATGCCAATGTATAAACCCATATCGTACTCAACTTCTAGGAAGCGAGAGAAGGCAACACCAACACCTTTCATTTGGCCAATAATGTAAGTAAGCGATGCGATAATCAAACACAATACCGCAACAATACGCGCACCTTTTGAGTAGTATCTATCGGAGATAAACTCAGGTACCGTAAACTTACCATGCTTACGCATATAAGGAGCTAGTAACATTGCTAGCAGCACATAGCCGCCGGTCCAGCCCATTAGAAAAACAGAACCACCATATCCTAGGAAGGCAATTAAACCCGCCATAGAAATGAACGAAGCTGCACTCATCCAGTCAGCACCAATTGCCATACCATTTTGGATAGGCGTAACACCACCACCAGCAACATAGAAGTCACTGGTAGAGCCTGCTCTAGCCCACCAAGCAATGGCGAAGTACAGGCCAAAGGAGCCAAATACAGCGATATAAGTATAGAGTTTTAACTCGTCCATTTATGACTCCTCAACATGGTATTTTTTGTCGAGCTTATTCATTTTGGCGGTATACCAAAAAATCAAAGCCACAAAGGTATAAATAGAGCCCTGTTGTGCAAACCAAAAGCCCAGTTTATATCCGCCTAAGCGAATTTCATTTAGCGGCTCAACGAGAAGTAAGCCAAAACCAAATGAAACCACAAACCATATGACGAGACAGGTAAATATTAGGCGCAAGTTTTCTTGCCAATATGTAGTCTGTTCTTCCATGATATTTCTCCAAGCAAGCTATTAAAGCCTCGCAATTTTGTGCCAATAAATATGTAAACAACATGTTAACGGCCGAACACATCATTAAGTTTTTATCTGCGGCTAGTGGAATAGATGCACATATAAACTCAATTCAAGCCTATCGAAGAAAAAGTTAACAAACGATTAACAGACTAGGTATTAATCTTTAGTCTAAAGTCTCTGAATACAAGTAAAAATTGAGATCTAGACGCAGAAAATAAACACTAAAAGAAGCAATAGAAGGATGCGGTGAATAATAAAAGAGGGCTAAAGAAAACAAAGCTAAGCAGAAAAAAGCCTGAATAGACAGGCTAGGCAAGTTTTAGTTAACAGTTTGTTAACTACACACAAAAATCCAATTCAGAAATATCAACCGGATTCTCTTCAGAAGAAATTTCAGCGTAACTATCGTCGGCAAACGATAGTTCTTGACCATCATCTAATACAATAAAGTATGAAAGACTCACTGGATCAACACGCAACTCCCCTTGCAAAAAACAACCACTGTTAAATACAACCGTAGTATCCGGTTTAGAATAGAAAATGGCGTTAACTCTAGGGCCAAAATTAACTAAGGCAATTATTACCAAAAAGGATATGGTTACCCACTTCATCTTAAGTCTCGTGCAAAAAAGAAAGGATTGTAGCAGGTCTGCACTCTGTGGCGAGTTGACCAAGAATAATTAGTGGTATTTCGATAATAAAAAAGGCATTGCGAGGAAAAGTGCAATGCCTTTTGTTGGCTACAACAAGCGACTTCTGATTACTGCAAAACTTCTAGTTTTGTAAAAAGCTATGAATAACTTAGAGCGCTAATTGCTGTTACTTGGCTAGAAGTAGTATCGGGCTTGTATCGACATTTCGTCTTGTTTTTTATCTGCACCTAATGCGTCTTTATTTTCTAGACCAAACTTATACTCTAGAGCCAAAAGAACTTGGCCGGGCTTCCACCCCACTCCAGCTAAAGCGTAGCTAAGCTCGCCTTGGCTACCACTGGTTTTATCTTCTAAACCGTTATAACCCGCATAAACGTGGTAAAGGCCGCCATCGATTTTGTAAACGCCAATTAACTCTAAGCCATTAGCTTTATCAGCTAATGTACTAAATTTACCGCTTAAATTTTCATACTCACCATAGACACCTGAAGCATAAAACATATCAGACTCATACACCGCGCCAGCTAGCCACGATGTTGCTTTATCCTGATCATCAGCTCCAACGTAATTTACATTTTTAACATCGTAACCATTGGCTGCATATGCCGCACCTATTGATAAACCAAAATCAAAGTCATAGGTACCACTCAATTGATAACCATAATCTCTAGCTGATGAATCATTTTCAAACTGATATTGAGCCGCTAAGCCAAAGCCGCCAAAAGACTTTCGGTAGGTTAATGCATCATCAGCGCGCCCCATACCCGACTCATCACCACCATTTCGACCATCATACGTACCCGACGCATCACCGCCAAACTTCCAAAACTGATCGGTCCACACAGCTATATCGTAGTAGGCAGACCACTGCTTACCGACTCGAATTGAACCAAAGCTATCATTATTAAAGTAGATGTTGCCTAAACGATTGGTGAATAGTGGATCCGCTTTTTCAACGGGATTAAACCCCCACTCTAATTGGGCACCAGCAATCCAGTTTTGCACCATTTCATGTTCAAAAGCAAAACGGATCCGTGAGGCCCTGTCTTGTAACTCAAATGACTTGTCTTTATCTCCGTAGCCCGCTTGATAAAATGCCTCTATCCCTAAGTAACCACCTATACTTACGTTAGTTTTACCATTTTCATAAATAGTAGCGGCCGAAACGCTACCTGCCATTGCACTAAGTGCAAGCCCTGCAATTACCTTATTCATGGTTTACTCCTTGGTTTGAGTTTTTTCATTAACTCTTAACAATTGGGGAACAAAAGTGTGCTAACAGTTAAAGCCCCCAAAATTCAGCGTAGTAACAAACCAAAAAATAACCAGTTAACTAATTGGAAACATAAAATAGCGGAATAGTTATTAGTCGTTAATATCAGCAACTAAAGTAACAAAAACGTCAAAAAACAATATTTACTAACAGGTTTGAGCTAATTCCCCCTATTAAGCCCTAAAGTTCCTGGAAAAAATTCTTGCCACTTATTAACAATTAACTAGTATTCATAGCCTTACTGAGGAGGGATAGGTGAAAACGAGTAAACGTTTAACAGCAATTAACCAACACGTGATTAAGCACTACCAAGATATATGGGATTGCTGTTGCGACCACGGTTTATTGGGCGCAGAGCTGGTAAAACGCAACAGTGCCAGCTGTGTGCACTTTGTTGATTGCGTGCCACAAATCTGCCAGCAACTAGAGCGACAATTGCAGCAGCACCTTGCCTATTCATCATCTAGCTTAACCAGCCCATGGCAAGTACATTGCCAAGACGTAGCTCAGCTAAAACTCAGTAAAAATGGCAGTCAACTGGTTATAATCGCAGGAGTTGGTGGCGAGCTATGCATTCAATTGCTAAAGGGGATACTAGAACACAACCACGCTGTGAACTTTGAATTGATTATTTGCCCAGTACATTATCAATATGAACTTCGACAGTTTTTGCAGAGTAATGGCTTTGGTTTAATTGATGAACAGCTAATAGAAGAGAACCGCCGCTATTACGAAATACTGCATCTTTCTACCACCGCCAACTCACCAATCAGCCATGTTGGTGACGCAATGTGGGACTTGTCTAAGCCCGAACATAGAGCCTACTTGAATAAAACCATTGCACATTACTGCCGTATGGGCGGAAAAACGGTTCATCCAGCTCTGCGAGCCTATGAAACATTGCAAAAGAAAAGCTCGCTAGATAACAGCTAAATCAACACGCCATTTAATAAAGATAAAAAATTTAAATCTAATATTGATCTACAAAGCAACATTTTGAGTCGCCTATGCTAGAATCGCTCGCTTTTGTGCAGTGCTACCCGTTCACTGCTACAGTAAGCCTTAAATAGAACAAGCGATCATTGCATGAAATTTCCTGGCCAACGTAAATCCAAGCATTATTTTCCTGTTGAATCTCGAGACCCCTTAACCAATGAGCTCAATCCAGTCATTAGCCCAAAGCACACACATATAACTGGCATTGATCAAACCTTGGTGGATATCGAAGCGCACGTTGACCAAGCATTTATAGACCGCCATCAACTTGTTAAAGGCAATTCCTTGCTTATTGATGACTTAGCGGCTCAAACGCTATATCAAGAACTACAAGATAAACATCTTATTACTGCCGAGTTTGCCGGTGGCACTATCGGCAATACCTTGCACAACTACTCTACCCTAGCCGATGGTCGCTCGGTGATGTTTGGAGTAATGAGTCAAAACATCACCATTGGTGATTACGCCTATCGCTACTTATGCAATACTTCTTCGCGCGTAGACCTCAATTACCTGCAGGCGGTAGACGGCCCAGTAGGGCGATGCTTTACCTTAATTAGCGATTGTGGTGAACGTACCTTTGCTATCTCGAAAGGCCATATGGATAAACTTACCCCAGAGTTTATTGACGAAAAATTAGTAAAAACTGGCGCAGCTCTCACGCTCACTGCCTACCTTATGCGGGCCGGAGAAGACCCCATTACTCAAGCCGCTATGCAAGCCATTGAATATGCCCACCAAGCAAACGTACCCGTAGTGCTTACTTTGGGCACCCGCTTTTTAATCGAAGATGATCCTAAATGGTGGCAACAGTTTATTAGCGAACACGTTACTGTATTGGCAATGAACGAAGAAGAAGCAGAAGCCTTAACCGGCGAGAGTGACGTATTACTCGCCTGTGAAAAGGCTCTAGAGTGGTGTGATCTTATTTTGTGCACGGCTGGCTCACGGGGCTTATTTATGGCCGGTTACACCGATGAAGCCTTTAAACGAACCACCAGCCATACTCTGCTGCCAGGAGCCATCCCAGAATTCAACCAATATGAGTTTTCACGCCCAATGTTAAAAACCGATTGTGAGCAAGCGCTGAAAGTTTACTCGCATATTGCGCCATTTATGGGCGGACCAGAAAAAATCACCAACACTAACGGCGCCGGAGATGGCGCTTTATCGGCGCTGCTCCACGACATGGCAGCAAACGTATTTCACCGCAGTAATGTTGAACAATCCAGTAAGCATCGCTTTGAAGCGCTCAGTTACTCCTCGTTTGCGCAAATCTGTAAATACGCCAACCGCGTGAGTTACGAAGTATTGGCCCAGCATAGTCCTCGTCTTTCACGTGGGCTACCAGAGCGTGAAGAAAGCTTAGAAGAAGCTTATTGGGAGCGCTAACGCTAAACTGAACGAGGCCTACTTAATAGGCCTCGATAAGCTTAAGTGATTTCCGCATTGCCTAACAAATAACGATGATAAAACTCATCTTTAGGTACCGGCTTCGCAAAGATATATCCCTGCAAGTAATCACAGGCTACATTTAACACATGCTGACGCTGTTGTTCAGTTTCCACCCCTTCTGCCACTACTTTTAGCCCCAAATGATGAGCCATAGTCACAATGGCCTTAACCAGCGCTACGCTGTCGTTGTCGGTGGTCAAGTGTTGAATAAACGAGCGATCTATTTTTAGTAAATCGATATCTAATTGCTGTAAATAAGACAAAGAAGAATAGCCAACACCAAAGTCATCAATTGCTACATCAAACCCGCGTTGTTGCAGACGAGAGAGCTGATCTTTAATGGAGTCATCGGTGGTCATCAAAACATTTTCGGTAATCTCAATCATAATGCTGTGAGCCGGTAATTCGTGCAGCGCAATGGCATGGATCCAATCATCTATCCACTTACCCCCATCATTAAACTGCGAAGGCGAGGTATTTACGCTAATTTGAATATCATCCAGCCCCTGCTTATACCATTGTGACACCGTGGCAACAGTTTGCTGCATTACCCATTGGCTAAGCTCGCGAATTAGCCCTGCTTCTTCCGCAACATGAATAAATTCTTCTGGTCCCACCACCCCGCGCTGTGGATGGTTCCAGCGCAATAGTGCTTCTGCCTTTTTCACCCCGCCCTCTTCTGTCTCGAACTTAAGCGAGGTTATGGGCTGATAATAGAGTTCGAACTGTTCTTCTTCTAATGCGGTACGTAGCTCTTCTAACAAACGGCGTTTCTGCTGAGCTTCCACCTGCATGTCTGAAGAAAAGAACTGATAGCAGTTTCGACCACGACTTTTAGATACATACATCGCTTGGTCAGCATGTTTTACCACGGCTTCCACGCTATCACCGTCTAGTGGGGAAAAAGCGATACCAATACTGCCACTAACATGAGCGGCTTCTTGTTTAATCGTGAAGCGTTTCGCCAAACCTTGTAATACGGTTTCGGCAATGTTGGCAACTCGCGCTTGTTCGTTTACCCCTTCAATCACAATGGTAAACTCATCACCCCCAAGGCGGGCCACGGTATCTTGCTCGCGCACACAACGTAGGATCCGCTGCCCAGCTTGACTTAACAATACGTCACCATAATCATGGCCTAAGGTATCGTTAATCTCTTTAAAGCCGTCTAAATCAATAAAGATCAGCGCAAATTCAATTTTCTCTTTAACTAATGTATGGAGTTTTTCGTAGAAAAAGTGGCGGTTAGGCAAACCAGTAAGGCCGTCAGTGTAGGCATATTGCAATAGTTGCTGATTTGCTCCCTCAAGCTCTTGGGTTCGCAGCCTTACTTGCTTCTCCAGCATACGCTCACGCAGTTCAATCGTCTCTAACATGCCGTTAAAGCACTCGGTAAGGTTGGCTACCTCATCGTCGCTAGATTGCTGAGCGCGCAAACTATAATCATTGGATGCCGTTACGCGCTCGGCAACATCCGACAAGTGTAATAAGGGACGCAAAAAACCACGTTTTAGAAACAGTGAAAAAGACAAACTTAAGCCAAACGTAATCACCAACAGCACCGCTAAGAATTGCCCATAAAATCCAATTCGTTGGTCTATGTAACTGTCATTAGCCAGTACCGTAAGCGCACCATAAACTTGCTCATCAAGAATAAGTAAACTGCTTACCTCTATCAGTTCGTCGGCTTCTTCTGCTAACTCTTCTTGGTAGTTGTCACTTTCTACCACTGCCAAATTTTGCTGCTCGGTATCGGTAATGGCCGCTCTGATTACGCCTTCACGTAATAACAATGATGAAATCATCTCCTGCATGGCATCTCTGTCATCAAACAACAAAGCGGCTGTGATGTTGGGCGACAAAGTATCGGCTATGTTTTGCAAGCTTTGAGTTTGTTCTCGCTTGGCACTTACAAATTCGTAGGCACTTAACACCACCGTTACCATGGCAGCAGAAAAAATCGCCATACTCATCAAAATGACTAGCAGCTTTTTACTCATGGTATTTATGCTAAGAAAAGACATCTCTACTGCTCCTCCTTAACAACGCGACTCAATCTCAATACCTTTGAGCTCATGGTTATATCGGCCTTTTTAAGTTCTTCGGGGGCAACTTCGAAACGGATTTTTCCAGCTAATAAGAAGAAGCGAATGTGCCCTCCTTGATGAATAAAATCAGGAGTCTCCCCAACCAACATGGTGTGAGGCAATAAGGCTCTGTCTAGAGTTAGCCAGGTTTTTCTATAGGCAGCAGGGACAAACAGTAAGTTACATTGATTTATCGATAACGAATCCAACTCAACTAGGCTCACCCGTATTTCTAATTCATGAATGCGCTGCTTATGGAGCACCCAACTAGCAGTATCGACAAACTCAATGTCTGGGCTACACAGCTTAAAATAACCCAATGGTTTAGCTAAACCTTGCCATTCACTATAACGCGCAAAATTAAACATAAACCCAGCCTTTAAGGCTGCTTCTTTATCAGCTGCACTCACCTCACTAGCAAGGCCCAATATAGCCAAGGTAATGAGTAGCTTAACAAAGCGCCTTATTGCCAACACTGGCTAAAACTCCGCCATAAATCGTAGCACGACACTTTGCTCAATATAGTTTGGAACCGTAAAGGTTTCGGAGGTGTTGTTGTATTCTAGGTGACTACCAGCTAATAAATTTTTGCCTGTTAATGACAGCGAACTATGCGGCATTATCTGCCAAGCCCAACTTAGATCTAGCGCATCATAATCATCTACTGAATAAGCATCGCTGTTAATGGAGCGGAACAAAGCAAAAAAGGAATGCTTCTTAAAAGGTTGCCAACCAGTCTTGGCAAAAATCTGTTTGCTGTCAGAGTCATATCCTATAGCAGGCTGAGTATTTTCTTGTAAGCGATAGCGATAAGCCATTTGGCTGTATCCTAGTTCGGCGCGAAAATTGGCACTTGGTCGCCAAGCAACTAGCGCTTCACCACCTTTCACGTTTAAATCAGCATTAGATGCAACGTCAAATTCAAGCACTGTGCTTTGTAAAGCTTGCTGCGCCTCGATGATTTTACCCTGTGCTAACAAAGCTGCGATTTGATCCAAGTTGGCACTGTCTGGATTAGGCTGCACCGCAAATACATCTTTAGATTGCGTATGAAATAAGGCTAGGTCGAATGACCAATCTTGTTTGCTAAAACGGTACCCTAGTTCGTAAGAAAGAGACTTTTCTGGCTCAACTTGTTGATTGCCGTTCAACACCGTGCGCACGTGGTAGCTATCAATAGCGTCGATACCGGTTTGAAAATACTCGCCAACACGCGTGCCATTAATAGCAGAATCGTAATCAAACTCTGCCAACGATGGGATCCGCACGCCTTGCGATATGGCACTCCAAAGTACATGCTCGTTATTGGGCTGCCAAGTTATACGTGCAACCGGCTGATGCTCCCAACCAGTAAAACTGTTGTGTTCAGACTTGTTACCAAAACTTAAATTTAATTGCTCAGGAATAAGCGCAAATTGCAGCTGTAAAAAAGCGCCATATTGCTCTAAACGGTCGATATCTTCGTCACTACTAATAATGTAGTTTTCTTCAAAAGGTAAATAGCTATTACGGTAGTTTAAACCCCAATCAAGTTGGGTAGCCCCCCACAAGCTATTCATTTGATAATCAATATCCAATGTTTGAAATCGTTCTTCTAAATATAGCTGTTTACCATTTTGAACAGCCCACGAAGCTTGCAACATTTGGTTAGAAGAGCCAGATAGTCGGTGTTCTGCCCGCGCCATAATACGCCCGTCATCACGCTCAAAGCGCTCGGCATATAGGGTGTTTTGGTTTGTGGCTAAAGATAGAGCTTTAAGATTTTGCCCCATATCTGTATGGGTATAACTGAGCTGGGTAAGAATAGACAAATCATCATTAGGCGCAAAATCAAAACGAGCACCAATACTTTGTTGTTTGGCTTCGTCATTAGCAGGTAGCGACTTACCCGTTTTGGCCGCATCAGAATCTCGCACGCTACCATAGATGCGGTAGCTACCGTTAGAGCCAATATTTCCACCGTGGCGCAGCCCTACATCATAATTTAGTTGGTCACCACTGCTTACTTGCACCAAGGTTTCGCGTGTGTCTAAACTATTTTTGGTGATAATGTTAATCACCCCATTGGTGGCATTGCTGCCCCACAATAAACCACCTTGACCTCGAATAACTTCAATACGCTCAATGTCATAGAGAGGTACATCTAAGGTTTCCCAATAAACCCCAGCAAAAGATGGGTTATAAACGCTTTGCCCATCCACCATCACCAATAGTTTACTGGTATAACGCCCAGCAACACCACGCGCAGTGATAGCCCACTGATTACTGTCTAGCTGCCGTACTTCTAATCCAGGTACCAACTTTAATGTTTCTGCCACCGATACCGCACCCGATGCGCGAATGTCTTCCTTGCTTAGTACATATAATGACGCCGCGGTGGTAAACGCTGATTGAGCACGTTTCATCGCAGATGTTGCTTGCACATCTGTAGCCATTAACGATTCTAAATCCAAATTAGGCAAGGGTTCAGCTGCTGCAAAGCTGTAATTAGCCATACATAGCGACCACAAAACACCAGCTGAATACTTCAACTACACCACTCCTTGGGCTTTTAATCTATCCTTGATAACTGAAACAAAAAGCTCGACACGAAATTGGGCGTGAGAACAGAATAAAACTCTGAGCAATTCTTCAGCAAAAATTAGTGACATTTATCTCATAGAAAACAGGCGAGGTAAACTACAAACTGATCTTAGGTATTCGTCTTAGGATTAACTAAATCTCTGATTTATAGCTTAAATACTAAATTCTTCTAGGAACTGAACAGCTTGATTTCGTCCAGTTTTCTTGGCGTGATATAAAGCATCGTCGGCGCGCTGTAATACACTATCGCAATTACTGTCGGTCACTTCTATGCTACTCACTCCTAAACTAACCGTAACATCAACCTGATGATTTAGGGTGGTGAAGGTGTATTCTTCAATCGCTATTCTTATCCGTTCGGCGCTGCGCAGAGCTTCTGATGTTTTAGTATTGGGAAGTAAAATGGCAAACTCTTCCCCGCCCATTCGCGCGCAAATATCCACCTCACGGAGTTGGGTACAAATCTGCTGATACACTTGCTTTAGCACTCTGTCACCACATGGATGACCATATTGATCATTAATCCTCTTAAAGTTATCAATGTCTAACATGATTAAGCTGCAATCAAGAAAGTGACGGTGAAAGGTTTGATAGTGATTCGCTAAACTTTCAAAGAAACGACGGCGGTTAAACGCTCCGGTTAACTCATCGGTTTCACTAAGTCTACGCAGTTGTTGTTCTAGCTTGTAGCGCTCATTAATATTGCGCGCCGCCCAAACCACCGCTCGCTGACCATCTATAAAAGAGTTTAAGGGTAGAATGCGAGCTTCAAACCAATGCTCTCTTTCTAATTTGGCACTTTCACAGTTAGGTAAACGAATATCGTCTGGTGAAATGGCGTACTCCGAAACACGCAAGCGCTGTTCAAAAATACTATTGCGGATTTGTTGTAAGAACCATTTAGCTTTTTCTTCGCTAAATACATCAGATACAAAGCGACCGGTTAATAAACGGCTGCTTGAGAACTCATGGGTCTCTTGATCACCCAAATGAGCAATACAATAACCATCTTCGGTAAATACCAATGTGGAATCGGGAAATGCTGCAACAATCTCCAACAGCTGTGGAGTCGATAAATGCATATAATAAGCCTTAACTAACTGCAAAACAGAAACGACAAGGTTTAGTTACACAAACTACAAATCACTATTATTAGAATTATAAAGCTAAACGAAATTTGAGTTATAGCTGAAGCTTTAGACTACTCTGACCACTTGATGATGAAATTGATTCACATCAATTTGCGAAATAAATAGCAAGTAAATCTAATAAATCATAAGGCATAAGAACATTAATCCACACATTGGCTAATAACCCCAACTAACTCACTAATTAGCTCTAAGCTGGTTTTGCTACCAAGCTGCTATCTAAGCCAACTATTCACGCCTTTGCCTGCATGCTGCATCTTTAATGCACAGTAAAAACTAAATTTTTTGATGGTATTTCAGACAAGCCGACTTAATCGTTAAAACTGTCACAGCCTAATAAAACAACAATTGTACTACCAAGCGTTCAAGATAAAAGTATTAATCAATTGTTAAGGATTTTTGAATAGCTAAGGACAGCTAATGAGTTTATTTAAAGAATTAAACCCTATTAAGTGGGTGGTTTCTATTCTCACCTGTTTGCCCACTAAGTTAGCTATTTGGCTTTTTAACACGCTAAAACTTCATCAGTTTAGCGCTCTAGTGTTAATGGCAATAAGGCTTATCCGCCCAACATTTACAAGCGATACCCAATTAGATGCTTCATCAATCAACTTGAGTTTTCCAACTCAGTTTAGGTATTGCGAACCCAAGTCCCAAGTGCTGTTAAATCGAGATGCTTATACATTTTGACGTCACTTAGACAGAAGCAAATTGTTAATAAAAACAATAAACTCCACATAAGGAATATGATAAAAATGAAAATTAGTTCTATATTTGCAATAGCAATTGCCGTAGCAACAATAACGCCATCCCACGCTAATTATTTTAAGGATGATTTTAGCTGGGGATACAACTCTGGCATTTGGCAAGCCCGTGATGGCAGCAATGGTAGCCCTTTTGGCTGTAAGTTTACTCCGTCTAAAATCTCACCAAGCTCCCATGGTATCACCCTAAACGTAGCGCCAAATCAATGTGCCGAGCTTAGAACCAAATCCTTACTAAGTTATGGCAAGGTTCAATCAAGCTTAAAAACAGGAAATGCCAAAGGTACTGTATCCTCTATATTTACCTACACTTCATGGCACGATGTGCCTGGCCGAGCTTGGCAAGAAATAGACATCGAGTTTTTACCTAGCCTTGGCAACGTTGTACATACTAACCTTATCTACCAACCCCAAGGTGGCCAATACCAAAGCTGGGAACTAGATATTGATTTAGGGCAATATGGTCTAAACATACATCAGGACCTAATCCATATAGGTTTCGATTGGTCTAGCTGGAAAATCGATTGGTACTTGATAGATTCTTCAGGAAATACTCGCATCATTCGTAGCCTGTACAAAGACAATGGGGATGGCTATATTGCCGCAAATGAAGTTCCACAATACGCATGGCCTGTGGATCCAACCCGCATAATGATCAACCATTGGCACGGCGACAACTCCGCAGATGCAATGTACTTCCCGCAAGAGTACTTCTATCAAAACAACTGGGCCTACTACGATTACCTAGAATACACACCTAAATAAACTCAGCTATCGGCAGGCTTTATCAAAGCTTGCCGATTTTGGCCCAAGTTCATCTACTTACTCAGCATACAAGTCCTAACGTCTCTGCGTTAGTTCTCTAAAATTTTTGCCTTTCTTAACATAAGTGTTAGTCGAATCACATCCATAGCACAACATTATTGTAATACCATAACAACAAAAATACATTGCGTAATAAACAAACTATAATCGACTAAACGCTAAGGATGGCACATGCAAATTTCAGTAGTGATGAGAACACTAAGCGGTTTTGCAATTCTATTTGTTTTACTCATTGCAGTAGCGCTGATTGGCCAAATAAACATACGCAACCTAGAAGCACAACTTAATGAAACTGTTGACCGCCTCACCCCTACTGCTGAGCTAACTAATCGCCTATCGGGCCTGCTGCTAAACACAGCATGGGTGATTGGCTTACATAGTAATACTGAGTCCCAAGAACAACTAAGCCAATTAGAGAACCAAGCGTCTAGCTATATGAATAGTTACCAAGATAACTACCAACAGCTATTGTTACTTACTGAAAAATATCCCGATCTACATAATTTGCTTGGCCCAATAGAGGCAAATGCAGAAGCAACATTTAGCGCAGCCAACAGGCAGTTTGTAAGCCATCAACAATGGCTAGTAGCTAACAAATCGGTTGAAAATCTACGCCGTGATTTTAAGCAACAATGGAGTGGATACAATGACGATTTAGATCAGATAGCAGAATCAGTAGACGGCGATGCGCACTGGATTGCCGTTGATCTACAAGCTGATGGTGTAGTGTTAGAGCGCCAGCTTGATGAAGCGTTTTATGCAAAAACGCCTGAGCAAACCAGCCAACAAATGCAGCAATTAAAGAAACTCTATGCCAGTATGATTGAAAAGCGTGACGAGTTAGAGTTCTATATTGAAGATGATATCGAGAACGTGGTTAACTATTTTGTATTACTTAATCAATCGTTAAACTCTAAAGGCTTGTTCAGTGAAATAGACCGCCTCGTACGTTTAACCCAGCAGCAACAAGACAACTTTAAGCAAATTAACACCCAAACTGCGGAAGCTTTAAATCAACTTACTCTAGCCAGTAGCTCGGTATCGTTAATCATTGCCGAAGCGAAAAACCAAGCCAGTGAAAAATCGCAAAGTGCCATTAGCACCATGATTGCCGTAGTGCTTGCCTCATTAAGCATATCGGTACTGGTTGCATGGAGTGTCACATCAAGTATTAAAGGGCCATTGAAGCGTACTTTACAGCAAATGAAGCAGTTAGTTGAAGGCGACTTTAGCAAGCAAATAACCGTCGAACGCCAAGATGAATTTGGCCAAATAGCGCGCCAGTTAAACTCACTTACCGAGCAATTTAACCAAGTTATCGGTTCAATGGTAGACAGTGCAAAACAACTAGAGAACAGCGCCGAATCTGGCTTAAATGCAAGCCAACACTCTCGCTCAATTATATCCGAACAACGCGCACAAACCGACATAGTAGCCAGTGCGGTAAAAGCCATGGAACAAGGAGTACAAGACGTATCCCAACAAGCCAATACCTCACGCGATGATATTGGAGATGTGTCGGCGCTTACTGAGCAAGGCCGACAGGCCGCCCACACCACCCGTAAAACAACTACACAGCTAAAAACAACCATTCTTAATGCAGCAGAGAAAGTTGATACGCTTAAGCAAAGCTCTGATGATATAGGCTCAATACTCGATGTGATTCAAGGTATTGCAGAGCAAACTAACCTACTCGCACTAAATGCCGCCATTGAAGCCGCAAGAGCCGGTGAACAGGGCCGAGGTTTTGCTGTTGTCGCCGATGAAGTGCGTAACCTTGCAAGCCGAACTCAAAATTCGACGACAGAGATCTTCAACGTTATTGAAGGTTTGCAAAAAGGTGCAAACGAAGCCGTAGACTTAATGAAACAGGGCGAAACCATGGTGTTAGAGTGCTTAAGCCAAGCAGAGCAAAGTGACCAACAGCTAGAGAATATAGCCGTTATGCTGGAACAAATTCGCGCCTACAGCCAGCAAATTGCAACAACAGCTGAAGAGAAAATGGCAGTGGCTTCACAAGTAGCCAACAACGTACAAAAGATTGTAGAGCTAGGCCACTCTGCCCACAAAGATGCAGAGCACAATGAACAAGCAAGCGAATCACTAAAAGCCAAATCTGAGCAACAACTCGGGCAACTGGCTATTTTCAAGCTCAAAGAATACTTGCCTGCAAACAATCAAATTGCAACCCAGTAGCTTATTGTGATGAAACCAATAATAAATACGCTGACAAAAACCGGGCTATCTGCGGCGATGTTGGTTGTCTTAACTGCCTGTAGCTCCAACAAACTTAACGATGATTTGCAGAGCCAAGCGCTACACCCAGAAAACAAGCAGATTTTAGCAAGCGCTAACTTGGATGCAGATGGCCCAGACTACAGACAATCCGCTTACCAGCTAATTCGTCAGCAGTTTGGCAAGAACGCCATAGAATCACCTGATATCTTTCAAAAAGACCACCAAGGTGAGCTCCACATACAAGAGCACACAGACAAGCTATACGGCCCCTATTTTCGCTTTATTTTGCACCGAGATTTAGATGGCAATAAAGGAAAGTATATCGATAGGCAACGCAATGAAATTAAAGTCTATGGCGGCTCAGCAGACGCGCTAAAAGGCTACCAAGGCAGTCACTTCTCATACAGTTGGAAGTTTCGCGTTAGTAATGACATGCAGGTGACCAACAAGTTCACCCATTTGTTTCAACTAAAAGCTGTTGGCGGTGAAGATTCAATGCCAATTATTACGTTAACCGGAAATACTCGCAATGGTAAAGCAGATATAGAAGTAAGACATAGTCCATTACGCCAAACCCGTATTCTAGCAAGAGCAGATTGGGACTTGATTCAAGGAGAGTGGCTAGAAGCCAAGGTTCAAGCCAAATACAGCGAACTCGGTTGGTTCAGCTTAAAACTGGTTCGTTTAAGTGATGGAGCAGAAATATTTAACTTTCGCGAAGACAAGCTAGACATGTGGCGAGGTGTGAGCGAACAACATTTTGTTCGCCCTAAATGGGGAATTTATCGCTCGCTTGTTGAAGCAAACAAACTTAAACCAAGTGTACATGTAGACTTTGCTAACTTTAGCATCAAGCAAT
This sequence comes from Agarivorans sp. D1326, assembly GCF_056958115.1. Classification (NCBI taxonomy): domain Bacteria; kingdom Pseudomonadati; phylum Pseudomonadota; class Gammaproteobacteria; order Alteromonadales; family Alteromonadaceae; genus Agarivorans; species Agarivorans sp. D1326. The sequence goes on from NZ_JBTWEN010000002.1 coordinate 451,460, forward strand.
TTGTTACATACTAGCGGGATTAACCACAGTCACTCAGCTTGTTATTTACCAAGGCATAAGTACAGCTGCTAATTAATGCAACTTGCTCAACTTGCATAAAGTGCCCCTGTTCCGCTAGGCGAATAACTTTGGAGTGTTGGGCTGGTAAGTATTGCTCGGCAAAATCAGCATTTTTGGGATCAACCAAATGGTCTTTACCACCTTGTACCAACACCACAGGTATATTAAGCGAAGCTAAACGCTCGGCCGAATCAGCTAAACCATCTTGCAGGGCAAACATATCCAAATTAGCTTGGTTAAGTTGTTTCCCCATATCAGATAAAGACAATAAAAAGTGCCCTACACTACTTCTAGCAAACTTGTTATACCAACGTGCTTGAGTAAGCTGTTTACTCATTCCACCAGCCAACAATAACAAACCATCAACTTGCTGGGGGTTATGCTCAGCAATAATAGGCGCTAAGGACGCGCCCCAAGAATGCCCTACAAGAATTAGCGGCAGCTCAGGGTACTTTTGCTTTAAGTGTTGAATGAGAGGTGAAATCAGCTTCGCTTGAACCTGCATGTTAGCAACGGGTTTAGCTTGGTCTTGATATTGCGACAATCCCCAGCCAGGTCTATCAAAACTAACCACGCGTATTTTACTCGTTAATGAAGGCTCAGTAATCAAGTAAGCACTGTCTTGCCAAGACCCAGGCGTACCGTGGATCCACACCATCACTGCCTGCTCTGCGTGCCCATTAGCATGTACGTTCAAAGAAAAATTATCCGCAGTAAGTTGATAGTGTTCGATATCGGGGTTAGATAACAAATCACTTTGAATAAACTGCTGTTGTTGCTTTATCGCACTAGGCATCGGGCTACAGGCTAACAATGTGCAGAGCCCAGCCGAAAGACCTAAACACAACATCACTCTCTTCATTAAGAAGCTAAAATCCATAATCAGGCAACACCAAAGCAATAAACAGTCACTAAAACACTAGAAAGTGAAACAACCAAGTAAATTTCACATTCAATTACACTAGCCCAAACTTGACCCATTACCAGCACATCGCCATAATCTGGGCTCTTCCTCCCCATGGCATTAAAAATGACTAACCCAGAAGATTCACCAGAAGAAATTGAAGTAGAAGCCACCGAAGTATACGTGGACGAACAGCCTATCGAGCTTTACAAAGTATTAAAGATAGGCAATCTGGTGAATGGCGGCGGCGAAGCAAAAATGGCCATAGCAGAAGGTTATGTTGGGCTTAACGGTGAACTCGAACAACGTAAACGCAAGAAGGTGTATGCGGATGACATCATCGAGTTTAACGGTCAGTTTTTATATGTTGTTTGTGATCAGCCTATTTCTGAGCCAGAGCCTAAGAGCTCAGCGAAGAAAGGTTCAAACAAGCAAAAAAACAAGGGAAATAAAGCAAGCAAGCCTAGTCAAAAACCTACAGCAGCCAAACAACCTACCGAAAAGCAAGCTCAACGAAATGCCATAACAGGTCGCCACTCAATCAAGTTCTAGTAGCTAAAAGCCTAGAAATAAAAAGGCAGCCAAAGGCTGCTTTTTAGTAAACACAAACATAAAAAAAGCCGCTCAATGAGCGGCTTTTTTACTAAGTAGTAAGCTTACTTCTTAGCTTGACGTTCTTTTTCTTCTGCGATTACCGCTTCAGCCACGTTTTGTGGAGTAGCAGCGTAGTGCGAGAATTCCATAGAGAACTGACCACGACCAGAAGTCATAGTACGTAGAGAACCAATGTAACCGAACATTTCTGCTAGTGGTACGTCAGCTTTAATACGTACGCCAGTTACGCCAGCTTCTTGGTCTTTAATCATGCCACGACGACGGTTCAAGTCACCAATAACATCACCAACGTGATCTTCTGGAGAGAATACGTCAACTTTCATGATTGGCTCAAGAAGTTGTGGGCCAGCTTTTGGTACAGATTGACGGTAAGCGCCTTTAGCTGCAATTTCAAAAGCAATTGCTGATGAATCCACTGCGTGGAAAGCACCATCGTACAATTCTACTTCCATATCTAGTAATGGGAAGCCAGCTAGTGGACCAGTTTCCATCATCACTTCGAAGCCTTTTTGAACTGCAGGCCAGAATTCTTTAGGTACGTTACCACCAACAACAGTTGAAGAGAACGTGAAACCAGAGTTAGGCTCACCAGGCTTGATACGGTAATCAATCTTACCGAATTGACCAGAACCACCAGACTGTTTCTTGTGCGTGTAGCTATCTTCAATTGCTTGAGTAATAGTTTCACGGTAAGCAACCTGAGGTTGACCAACAACTAGGTCTACACCGTAAGTACGCTTCAAGATATCAACTTTAATGTCTAGGTGAAGTTCGCCCATACCTTTAAGGATGGTTTCGCCTGAATCTTCGTCAGTTTCAACTTGGAAAGAAGGATCTTCTGCAACCATTTTACCGATAGCAATACCCATTTTCTCAGTTGAACCTTTATCTTTAGGTGCAACAGCAATCGAGATTACAGGAGTTGGGAATACCATAGGCTCTAGGGTACAAGGGCTCTTAGGATCACATAAAGTGTGACCAGTTTGAACGTTCTTCATACCTACGATAGCGATAATGTCACCAGCTTGAGCGCTAGTTAATTCATTGCGGTCGTCAGCTTGCATTTCTACCATACGGCCAACACGCTCTGTTTTACCAGTAAACGCGTTAAGGATGGTGTCACCTTTGTTCAACACACCCGAGTAGATACGTACGAAGGTAAGCGCACCAAAGCGGTCATCCATAATTTTGAATGCTAACGCGCGTAGTGGTTCGTCAGCAGAAACAATAGCGTGGTTGCCAGTTTCTTCGCCTTCGTCATCCATAAGAGGTTGAGGATCAACTTCAGTTGGGTTTGGCAAGTAATCAACAACAGCATCAAGTACTAATTGAATACCTTTGTTTTTGAATGCAGAACCACAGTAAGTTGGGAAGAAAGACATATCACGAGTACCTTTACGGATACACGCTTTAAGTTGCTCAATAGTAGGTTCTTCACCTTCCATGTAAGCCATCATTAAGTCTTCATCTTGCTCAACTGCAGTTTCAACCAACATTTCGCGGTATTCAGCTGCCTTCTCTACCATATCTTCTGGGATATCGGTAACTTCGTAGTTCTCAGGAAGACCTGTGTCATCCCAGATGTAAGCTTTTTCAGATAGAAGGTCAACAACACCAACGAAGTCGTCTTCGATACCGATAGGTAGAACCATAACTAGTGGGTTAGCAGCTAGTACGTCTTGAGTTTGCTTAACTACGCGGTAGAAGTCAGCACCCATACGGTCTAATTTGTTTACGAAGATGATACGAGCAACTTCTGATTCGTTAGCGTAACGCCAGTTAGTTTCTGACTGAGGTTCAACACCACCAGAACCACAGAATACACCGATACCGCCATCAAGTACTTTAAGTGAACGGTATACTTCAACAGTGAAGTCAACGTGTCCAGGAGTATCAATAACGTTGAAGCGGTGGTCGTTCCAGAAACAGCTTACTGCTGCAGACTGAATAGTAATACCACGCTCAGCTTCCTGTTCCATGAAGTCAGTAGTAGACTCACCGTCATGTACTTCACCAGTTTTGTGGATCTGACCAGTAAGTTTTAGGATACGCTCAGTTGTGGTAGTTTTACCTGCATCAACGTGAGCAAAAATACCAATATTTCTATATTTTGATAAATCAGCCATTGTTCAACTCTAATTCAATTGTTTTTCAAATTCGCGGGGAGTATACCACTACTGTCGCACAAGGCGAGAGGGTGAACTGTATTTGAGCGATTTATTGCGAAATTTCTTTAAAAAAGTGTCTTTAATTAGCGTCAACAACTAGCCGCAAGCCTGTTAACCACGGGTTTTCACTTAAATTAATATTTTCTGCTCACTCAACAAAAAAAGTATAACTCCCCTACCCAATAATCAGCATAGTTGGCTTAATCGTTAGCGCAACCGGATTATTGCCCTTATTACCACCACCTTTGTTAGCAGTAGCTTAGGCTAGCATTACTTCTTTTTATCCATCATTGCTTTAAGATCAGCAAACGGGTTTGAGGTTGCCACTTCTTGCTTTAAATCACTACCGGCTTCTACTGTTGAGCCGTATTGAGCAGCTTCGGTATATTTAGAATGCTCATGATCATGACAGTACAAACATAACAGCTCCCAGTTAGACCCATCGTTTGGGTTGTTAGTATGATCGTGGTCGATATGGTGCACGGTTAATTCACGCAAATTAGAGTAAGGAAATTCACGTGCGCATCGCCCACAAACCCAAGGGAATAATTTCAACGCTTTCTCGCGGTAACCTTGTTCAAGGCTTGCGTAATTATTTGGAATATTAGCCATTCTCTGCTCCAGCTATTTTTGCCAAACACTATAACATCAGCACAGCTAAAACACGCAACTAAGCGGGCTTGTTTTGTTCAGCAACAGAAACTTGGGTAAGCGCTTTCATATTTATCAAAAATAAACCACACTAAACTTAGTTGCGCTAAGGGAACAGCCATGGATAAATCGTTAACTCAAGTACACTGTAATCGTTGTGAATGCAGCACCACCACCGACAAAGTAAACGGCTGGCGGGTATTTTTGTATAACGGTTTGGAGCTGCCACTCCGCAGAACCTTGGGTTGGTGCAAACAATGTGAAGCGCTAGTAACTGCGGAAGAATTTAGAGATATAAACCTCATAATCAAAGAAATGGGCGAACTGGTTCGGCAAGTATCTGCCTTAGAGAAAACCCTGAAAACTAACTACTGGCAACGGCTACTTAATCGCAAGCTTCGTAGAGTGCGCCGTCGCTCTGTGGAAAACTTACTAACCCTAGGTGCAGAACTTGATGTTGCCAGACAACGGGCAAATAAAGCGAGGTGTGTTTGCTGCGACTCTTTAGATGTAGAGGTTATAGATTCTTCATTAAACATTGTTGAGCAATTTTGGCAGCACAATAAACGTAATGAAGTTGCCACTGGGTTAACTCATCCCGGTTGTGGCGGCGAGTTTGTTGCACGTTCCAATTCAAAAGTAGCGGGTAAACATGCGACCGCCACTTCATCAGAACCACTCCCCACAGCAAACTCTCATAAACAAGACCAACAAAGTGTTGCCTAAGGCAACACTTTTTAAATTAACAAGACAACAATTGATGCACCTGCTTAGCTCGCTCTCCCCAGCTTTCTGAACGCACACTCATTCGTTGAAAAGACGTTCTACGATGCTGCAATGCCGAAGGAGTATCTAAGCTGTCTTGCAACGCTTGAACCATTTGAAACGGCTCTTCAACTTGCGTCACCATGCCTGCGTAAGGTTTAAGCGCAGGGAAAGGCGTGCTTACAATGGGGCGCCCCGCGGCCAAATACTCACGTAACTTAAGTGGGTCACAAGAAGCTATTTGCTTACAGCTTTTAAAAGGTAACCAAGATACCTGCCAATGCTGTACATAACGAGGTAGCTCACTATGGGCAACTGCTGGGTACACTTCTATATTGTCTACTTGTTTAAAAGCAGAAATATCGGTTTGCACTTGGCCAATAAATACAAAGCGCCACTCGGGTAAAGCCTTAGCGACTTTAACGATTAAAGGGATATCTAACCAAGCTGCTATAGAGCCATAAAAACCAGCAACCGGACCGCCTTGTAAAATAGATGGCGCTGGGCTCGAAGGGCGAACAAACAAGTTATAGTCTACCCCGTGCGGTAAAATACGAGTTTTCAAAGCCAGATGTGGTTGCTTAGAGAACTTACGTAACAGCATGTCACTAGCCACTAGCACGTGGTCAGCCTTTTCAACTAACAGCTTTTCACACTCAGTAACATGTTGGTGGTCTACGCCAGCTAGTGCATTAAAATCATCGCCACAGTAATAAATGACTTGCCTCTCGTTTAGGTGGCCTAACATATCTACCGCCGTTGGTAAGGCAATCCAAAGATCAGGGTTTGTTAACTTAAGGCGCTTAACTTGTTTATTTACCTGGGCTTTTAACAAGCAGCGGTTAAGCCAGCGAAACAAACGACTGCGTGGCGCAGGCAAGGCTATTGGCGACAATACATGAATATTGGCCGGCTTTTTAGCTGATGCTTTTCCTGTAGAATCTTGAGCTTTCGCGTTTGTTTTGGCCGCACCAATCATCGACTTCATTTTTTCTAGTACTCTTTTAGCATCTCGCAGGCTCAAGCGTGGCCTACGTAAACCAATAGAATTAATCCAAAGAATACGGTGGTTTTTAGCCAGTTCGGTTATCACGTGTTGGCTGCTACTTGGGTGGCGTTGCCAATCTTCACCAAATACTATGAGATCGTGTTTCATGTTATTTCTCCTCAATCGATTTAATGACTTTGGCGGGCACACCTGCGGCCAAAACACCTGCCGGCAAACTTCTCGTCACAATGCTACCTGCAGCAACCACTGTACCTTTACCAATAGTTACCCCAGCCATAACTGATACACCGGTAGCTAACCACACGTCATCTTCAAGAATAACGTCGCCAACCTGCTCATCTAGCTCGGGCAAGCCAGCAGCTCGTTGCTCTGCGTTTAGAGGATGACCTGGGTAGCCAGCAATAAAACAGCGCCCAGCTAAACGTACGTTGTTTCCCAAGATAACTTGTCTGCCAACGGCGATGGTAGTTTGCCAGCCAACATCCACGTTATCGCCAATCTTTAATAACGCGGGCTCAGCTGCACTGCTTCGTCCACTAAAGGTGGTCGCCCCAGAAATTCGGCAGCGATTGCCTAATTCAATATTTAGGCCTTCACTAATAAGTGGCATTCCACCGTATAGATACAAGGCCTGAGAAGGGCCGCTGGTTTTACTTCTAAACAAAGGCGTCCACCACAATATGCGCAGCACACTGCTTAAGGCATTAGATAAACTGGTTTGAAGGCGATAAAGCACCGAGAACAACAATGGCACTTTAGGTAGCTGACATAACCTTAGCGCCTTTAAAAACCTAAATAGTTTTTTTGCTACGGCAGAGTCACTACTTTTTAGCCAATGCTTAGTATGATGAAAAAACATGCTGCTCATATAATTCCCCTATAACAGGTAGATGTGTTGTCTTAAGCTATAGGTAGCAGCATTTATGCCAATAAACTAAAATCAATTTATTCAATAACTTACAGAGAAAAACAAAGAGCGAATTGCAGTTTGCAATTCGCTCTTTGGGGCTCAAGCATAAGCCTTCTTAAAATGCATTTTGGGCTTTACCAATGGCATTGCCCACAGCAACAACCAGCTTAAGCCAATGGCCGGTAATAAAGAGGTCCAGATAGAAGATGCCATAAACGGAACGATTAGAAGCAAACCTAAAGGAGGGAGTAAAGCGCTGAGCAGCACAGCTACTTTATAAGGCAAGGCCTGTAGGCGTAAGCTCAGTGCGGTGAATAGTATAAAGCGCAGGGCAAATACACTGTTAGTGGCCACAATAAGCCCCCAAACGCCCCAGCTTGGAATGAGTAAGTAATACAGTCCAACAGCCAATAACGCAGACAAGGCGTTTATTCGGGGAAGCCAAACTGGGCTATTAGGTAAATAGCAGCCTATGTCGGTTACCGCTGTAGCTAACTTAAAACCTAAAGCCAGCAACATTAACGGCAGCCATTCTATACCACCTAAGTATTCAACTGGCAGCACCCACTTAAGCACTATAGGCGCAAACAAAGCGGCAGACAGAATTAGCAACATAACCGCCAACAGCAAACGCTGATGAACCACACAGACTTCATTCGCCCCATTGCTTAGCTGCAACACCGTAAACCGACGTGGTAACCACCAGCTTTCTAATACACCAAATGCCATGGCGGTGGCCTCAACCACTTTAATCATAATGGCGTACTGGGCTAACGTTTCTGCGCCTAACCACTCTGCTAGTAGCAGCCGATCTAAACCATGCATAATGAATAGCGCGAGCGAAGCGCCAATTAAGCAGCGTTGATAACTTAAGGTTAACTTGGCAAGGGCAAGATCTAACTTCAACTTCAGCTGTTTGCGGCAAAACCACAAACCAATACTTAAACCTAAAGCATTGGCACAAACGCTAGCAACAATAACCGCATCCATCCCCCAGCCTTGCTGCAAACCAAATAAAGTCATTACTACTTGGCAACTCGCTTGCGCCACAACTAAATAAAAATAACTGTCAGCGCGGCGCTCAATGCGCAGCCACATCATAATAGGCTGCAAAGAAATGGATAAAGCAATAACCGCAGAAACGCCAGCTAACTGAATAAGACTTAACTGAGAGAACACCTCTAGCGGTACTAGGGCTAGTGCTGTTCCTGCCAATACGGCTAGCACTAGGCCGTAACTCAAACTTAATAAAACAGACGACGAAATAAGGTTCGCTTTAGCCATAGCATCTTTACACTCTGGGTAAAAACGTGGCAAAGCACCTGCACTTATTTCTAACAACGAACACAGAGAAAAAATCACCACAAGACTTTCCAACACGCCGTATTCTTGCAAACTCAAATAGCGCGTGGTGACAGGCAGCATCATTAAGCCAATGCCTTTTTGCAGAATCATGAGTACGCCATATATACCCATTTCCTGTAAGGACTGGCGAGCTTGCTTAAGCTTATTCCACAGCATAATTGGCTCTCCCCGCTCGAATGCGAATTAACCACAGAGCCCACTCTCGGCTTTGCCATTTACTAAAGCTGCTTACAAAATAATTATCTTGGGTTTGCGAGTCACTGTTGTTTAGCTGATATTTTTCGATGAGGTGCTGGGTAAAGCGCCAATAACAGAGTAAATCGAACCAACTCACTTGGGTTCTTAACTGCAAATAAGCATGCCGACAAAGCATTTCCAAACACAGCGGCGCAGCTTTAGGCAACAATTTGCTTTGCTCCATGCGCTGCATAAAATCGCCAATAGATGACATACGTGCATACAAACGATGTTTATCGGCGCCAGCGCGTCGACAAATGCCCTGCGGATTATGCCGATAAAAGTAGTAAGCTTGCTCAATATGCACCACAGTATCTGCGAACAACTCGGCCATGTAAGAGAAAATTTCATCTTCAAATAACTCTCCTTGCGGAAATACTATTTGATGCTCAAAAATAAACTCTCGACGAAATAACTTGTTACATACCGAGGTATTCTCGCTAATATTTTGATGGGCGTAGCACTCTACACCCTGGGCAGAAAACTTACTAAAACCACAACTTACCCAATCCGCTTGCTGCCCACTGGCCTCATTAAACAAATGCTGATACATGTTTTCATCTACGTAATCATCACTGTCTAAAAACCCAAGATACTGGCCCTTAGCGTGGCTCATTCCAATGTTTCGCGCTTGAGCTAAACCCACGTTTTTATCTAGCTTAACAATGCGAATTGCCAACCTGGATTGCTGAGCAAAACGCGTCGCTAGTTGATAAGCCTTATCCGGTGAAGCATCAATCACCACAATAACTTCCAGTGAACTTAGTTGCTGGTTTTCTAGGCTAGTTAAACATTCCCACAAATATTGCTCGGTATTAAACACCGGAACCACCACTGACACACTGACCTGAGAAGCAAATACACTTTCCATTATTTAGCTCCTTCACTACTCAAGCTGGGCGATAACAGCCCTGCAGAAAACTGTTGTTTGAACTGGCGCGCCTTTACCCAATAACTCAGCAATACAATTTGTGTGGCCGAGCCCCTAAATTTTAAATAACGGCTTACTTTGTAGTCTTGTAGAACAACTGCGCAGCGCTCAAGCAAACGGTACTTACCCACTAGATGGTCGATAAAACTAAAGAAGCCCAACAAATCAACAGCAGAAATATGATAATAAAGCGCGCTTAAAGCGTGATTAGCTAAACACTGCAGCAGCTCCGCCGCATGATCTTCAATAGCGCCCCGGCGCTCCATATCGGCTAAAAACCTTGCCAGCATCAACTGCTTATCATAGAGGTTGAATCGACCGTGGTTATCTCCACGGCACAGGCCTTCTGGACTCATTCGGTAGTTGTAAAGCACTTGATTAACCTCTGCTACATTCTCGGTAGCAAAGCGTGCGGTATACGCAAAAGGTTCATCTTCAAAAATCACATTGCTATAAAAATTAATTTGCTTGGAAAGCAGATAAACACGACGAAACAGCTTGTTAGTCACAAAGGTATCGTCGTAATACTCTTTGGTAGGAATGTTGTGGTATTCCACACTAGAGGCATGCGTTTCAAAAGAGCGCATTTGGCAACTCACCACATCGGCATTGGTTGTGAGCGCTTTGCAAAACATCAGTTCAAACATATTTGGCTCTGCATAATCATCGCTGTCTACAAAACCAATGTATTCACCCTGCGCCGATTGCATGGCAATGTTGCGAGCCATCGACACACCCACATTTTTTTCCAATACAATTTTGCGAAAGCGTTCTGGATATTGAATACAAAACTCGCCAGCAATCGCTGCGCAGTTGTCTGGAGAGGCATCAATAACCACTATTACCTCAACATGTTCGAGCGTTTGCTTGGCCAGTGAGCTCAAACAACTTGCTAGGTACTGCTCAGATTTATAGACAGGAACAATAATAGATACGTTAAACATGGCGATGCCCTCTTTTGCTATTCTTCGACCCGTTATTTCGAGTTCGAATTCAGGTCATAGCAACACTAGAGCAAAAGCTAGGCCATCCATTATTAGTTATTTAAATTCAATAAGATAAGAGCGAGGAAGTTGTAACAAGGAACGCTTGTTTAGCGGCTTTTGCATTCTGCAATGGGTTGGCGAAGTAGTTGAGCAATCGCCACCACTAAGGCAGTAAAAATATAGATAGGCCAAGTGAAGCCTTGAGTAAGGAAAGTGCCCGAAACAATGGTGCCTAACATACCCGCAAACACCCCTTCAGCGCAGGAGAACAAGCCTGCATGCTTGCTTGTGGCATGTTGTGCGAGGGTCATTAGATTTTGATGGGCGAGCCGACAAACTTTAAATAGCAGCACGCAAAATACAATAAACCCCACAAAGCCTGTTTCTGCTAACACCCCAAACCAAGTGCTATGAACGGCATGGTTTTTACCATCCCAGTGAGACGAGAAGAAATAGTAGTTAGCATAAAAGTTATCAATTCCAACTCCGGTAATGGGATTATATAAAGCCATCTTAAAGGCAGCCTGCCACGCATAAATTCGGCCCATTGAAGACTCATCAATTCCCGACTCGGCCGCCCCACCCGAGCTACGCTCCGACACCCCAGCCAGAATAAACAATATCGGCAAAGCCAAGGCGCCGGCGCTAATTAGCAGCGCCTTATTTTCCACTCTTCGCCATGCTAGCACTGCACAAATGGTGGCAATGCCTAACAATCCACCTCGGCTTTGAGTGGCCAAAATGGCCAAGATAATCGCTCCAGCACATACAATGGCCAGCAAACGAGTAAACGAAAAACCTCGCTTTAAGCTAAAAGCTAAGGCAAAACCTAAGGGAAACTGCAAGGTTAAGGCGAGGTCGTTTGGGTCTCCAAGTACCGAACCCATCGAGCGGCCAATGGTTACTCGGGTACCCTCTACCATCTCTATACCGGCGGCGGCATTTTGTAAGGCAACAGTCGCAATCATTAAGCCACAAACAAAAAATGCAACGGCTGCTCTCTCAAAATCTTCGGGGCGACGCATTAACCAAGCAATCGCCACAGTCATTAATGCTATCTTGCTAAATACCCCATTAAAATAAGCCATTGCTGTAGGCCTACTACTAGCAAATATCACCCCCACCGCACACAAAGCCACAAACAACATTAAGCAGCTTAATTCTTTACTCCAGTAGATTTGCATTTTGCGAGAAATGAATAAATGCCAAGCCAAACAAGCTAAGGATGCAAGGGCCAATAATTGCGGAATGCGTAAAACATACAAGGCAGGAAAAGCTTCGTGTAAACGAAAAAATGAGAAACAAACAAAGCCAAGCACTACCCAGAACGGTTGTTTCATCACCATTACAACAAGCAAAGGAAGAACGCCTAAGGCTATTGGAATCAAGGGATTAGATAGCTTTAACCAAATTAAAGCTACCAACGCCACAACCAATAATGACCAAGCTAAAGGCTTGAGTCGCATTCCGCTATGGTCTTGATTTTTTAAGGCTGCTTTCATCTACATCACTCTCTGGCATTCAGCTTGCTTATGTAGCTGTATAAGCAAGCTGAATGCCAGCTACTATCCAGGAGATTGATATGCCTAACTTAGTGAATAACCAACCCGTATGCAGTGTAGTGATCCCTACTTACAATTGTTTAAGCTACTTAAAACAAGCCTTAGCAAGCGTTGAACAACAAAACGTAGATGAGCTGGAAGTTATTGTAGTAGACGACAACTCTAGCGATGGCACCTGGCAATGGCTACAAAACCAACAACAAAAAACACCGCATCTACGCAGCATTAAACTCAGCGGCAAAGGCCCGGCAGTGGCTCGTAATATCGCCATTCAACAAGCAAAAGCGCCACTTATTGCTTTTTTAGATGCCGATGACATTTGGTTAGCAGGCAAACTACAACGCCAAATCGAATTCCATCAAGCAAAGCCTGAGTTAAGCTTTAGTTTTACCGATTACCGTCATTTGGGAGAACATGGCGAAGACCGAGGCACTTGCTTCGAGTTTTGGCCAAACTACCAAGCCCTAAGCCAACAACAAAAGGGCTACCAACTTAAACCCGATGCCGCAGCAAGTTTGTTTGCAGAAAACGTGGTTGGCACCTCTACGGTAATGGCATCACGCACAGCCTTACTAAAATGCTTCGCTTTTGATGAGCAACTGCCCTCGGCAGAAGATTGGGACTTGTGGCTAAAGTTGGCATTACTAGGCCCTGTTGGCATTAGCAACCATGTTGATTGCGAATACCTAATGCGCGATGGTTCTGAAAGCAGCAAAAGTCAGCTACGCATTAAAGCCATGCACATTATCTATCAGCGCTATGCGCAAGCAGTAAAACAGCAATCACCAAAAGCTTTAGCTCAAGCCAAAGCTCGCATCGCCACCGCAGAAGCTGAGTTATACAATGAACAAAGCCTGCGGCTATCAGCAATATTCTCAAGAGTTCAAGCTCTTTACTATTCCCCGAATCGCCGACGCGTTATAGAAACCTTAGCGGACACCCGTAATTTGTTAATGCTGAGATAGCCTAGGGTTTTATTGTTATTAAGGCATTTAAAATAAAAACAGTTTTAAAGCGTAAAGCTTGCGGTTACGACTAAAGCTTAGCTGTCTCTATTGCTTCTATCTTTACACCAAAACTAGAGATATTAGCTAAGGTAGCGTTTTGGTGGGCTCGAATCTGAGCGCCACTTGCGTGCTCTTTATCGTGAGTTGTGTGAGCATCAGATACCAACACTACCGGATAACCCAGACCAGCCGCTCTGCGAACAGTGGTATCCACACAAAACTCAGAGGCATAGCCGCACACAATTAGGCTATCAACAGCTAGCTCTTTCAATAACTCTTCAAGGTTGGTATTTAGAAACGAATCGGGAGTGGTTTTGCGAACAAAATGATCGCCCGTTTGAGTTACTAGGCTAGACTGCAATGCCCAGCCCTCGGTTCCATACTCAATGACAGAATTGGCATGTTCGTGCTGAATAAAGATTACCGGGACAGACTTTGCGCGCGCCAAACTGGTAACTTGATTGATGTTGTTAAGTACCACTTGAGACTCAAATGGTTGAGGTTCTGGGTCGAATAAAATCGACTGAACATCAATAACCAATACTGCAGATTTCATTAATATCCTCTGATTAAGCTAATGCCGCTTTAGAGTAGGCGCCGCCACGCGCCAAACTAAAGTCCAAGTTATAGGCTCACCTTGCAGCCATACTCCAACTCCATCTCATCAGGCACCTCGAACTTGCCTTCCATAAAGTCAAACATCATGTCGGTCACTTCAAAGGAATATACTTTAGGGTCTTTTTCCATATTGCGTTTAGCGACTCGCTGCCTGCGTGTTTCCGACGCAGCTTCTATGTAGTGAACTTCAGCATTTATTTTCAAAGCCTTAGCATGATTTACAAAAATGTCTCGTAGCGCTTTGGTAGTAAAACCTAAATCGAGAACAACGTTTCCACCTAATGCTAAAATTTGCTCACTCACTTCCCATATTTGCTGGTAGCAACGCTCTACCCGCTCCATCATCCACGAGAAATCGAGTTCCACCATATCCTTAGCAAACAGCGTCTGCATCCAAGGATCTATCGAGAATTTAACTGCGCCAATGTCTTCGCAAATTGAGAGCGAATAGGTTGTTTTACCTGCCCCTGTTGCGCCGCAAACTATGATTAGCCTAGCCATTTCCAACATCCTTTTATGTCTATTCTATGAGTGGAATATAAGATCAAATAGGCAAAATATAAATTAGCTCGTTAAGTGCAAAACAGCTAATCAGCCAATTATTTATAGTTGCCAAAATCCGTGCTCAATTGAGCCAAGTATATAAATCGCAAAGCTCGTAAGCATTACACTCAGATGCAACCTCTAGAGTTACGATCTCAAGGTAATGTACTTTCATGCTTATCCCTTTTTATAGGTAGTTACTATCAGCTGAATACTGGCCTAAAGAAACTACGCTCTACACTTAAAACACATCGAGTATCTTCTGCAAACTTAGCCTCTTTCATTAGCCGATCAGGTGATTAGCTCTCTCACTTCTAGGCCAATAAAACTGGGTAACTTAATCAAGAAGCGCTAAAACGCATAAAAGCGGCCCAGCTTAGCTAAACCGCCTTTATAGACTTACCTGTAAATTAACTCACCCTACAAGCGCACTACGGTATCACAGCGCTTCTCAATCATGTAGGGATCGTGGCTTACCAATAACAGCGCACAACCTTGTTGTTTCGCCAAATCCACTAGTAGGTCGGTCACCTCTTTTGCAATTATCGGATCTAAGCGAGAGGTGGGTTCATCGGCAAACAAAAATACCGGATCCAGTAACAAAGCACGCAAAATTGCAAAACGCTGCAATTCTCCCCCTGACACCTCGGTGCTTCTGCGCGCGAGAAGCTCTGGTGCCAAGTTGAGTTTGTTCATTAAATCCGGCACACGCTCGCGCTCTACCTTATGCAGCTTGAGCAAGTCTTCTAACAATACTCCAAGTGAAACACTAGAGGTAATTGCCGCAGGAGGGTCTTGGTAAAGCTTCAACCATTGATAAGGTTTGG
Organism: Agarivorans sp. D1326; assembly: GCF_056958115.1. Lineage (NCBI taxonomy): Bacteria > Pseudomonadati > Pseudomonadota > Gammaproteobacteria > Alteromonadales > Alteromonadaceae > Agarivorans > Agarivorans sp. D1326. Next base: position 466,618 of record NZ_JBTWEN010000002.1, read on the forward strand.
CGTCGTTCTTTAACTTGTTTACCTGGCCATCAACCGGCTTAAGTAAACCCAGTAAAGTATCGCCTAAGGTGCTTTTACCACAGCCACTATCACCTACCACTCCCACCACTTCGCCAGTGTGAATAGTGAAATCGATGTTCTTCGACAGCGCTGTACCATTGCGACCTATCGCTAAACACTTAGTTTCGAGCACTGGGGTTTTAGCAATTTGGCTTTTCTCTCGCTGTTGCCAATGGCGTGGATCCGCAGCAATCAGCAATTGGGTATAAGCGTGTTGCGGGTTTTCCAATACTTGCTCAGCACAACCCCGTTCAACAACTTCCCCTTCTTTCATCACAATAATCTCACCACCAATCTGGCGTGCAACTTCTATGTCATGAGTAATGGTAAGCAAACCACCACCCTTGGCACTATTGATTAGCAATTGAATGATGTCGTCTCTGCGGCTTACATCAAGCCCTTTGGTTGGCTCATCGGCTAGCACCAGTTTTGCTCCACCAGCTGTTGCCGCAGATACCGCTAAACGCTGCGCCATACCACCGGATAGCTGCCCAGGGCGTTTTAAGGCGCTGCTTTTCAAACCCACTCGGTCCAGATCTTCTATCGCGCGATTGAATGCAGTTTCTTCGTCGAGATTGTGTAAACACTCGTAAACTTCAGACACTTGTTGATAAGCCGGCATTAACGGGTCAAGCGCGCGCCAAGGCTCTTGAGGTAGCATTATCACCTGTTTGCCCCAAAGACTGGTGAGTGACTTTTGCTCATGAGCTTTACCAAACACTTCTACCTTACCTTGTTGCGATAATTCGCTAGGTAACAAACCCACAATGGCTTGAGCTAACAAGCTTTTACCCGAGCCGGTTTGGCCAAGAATAGTTAAAGGTTTGTCTTGGTATAACTGAAGCGACAAGGGTTGAAGCAACTCAAGCTCTTTGGCATTAATCGAAAGATCAGTCAGCTGAATTAAGAGATTCACGGCTCGCTCCTGCTAATAAATGAAAACCTAACACCAATAGAGCAACCACGAGTAAGGGTTGAGCGAGTACCCAGGGTGCTTCAATATAAAACGGAAATAGCTCCACACTCATTAAGCCCAGTTCGGCCAATGGTGGTTGAATACCTACCGCAATAAAGCCCAGCGATGCCATCATTAAAATGGCATTCGCAGCGCCAAAGGCTGCCATGGTAAATACCGACGAAGCGACTGCTGGCCAAATGTGACGCTTAAACTGATACCATTTACCAAAGCCCATCATGGCGGAAACTTGCCGTTCGGGGCTATCGACAATGGTTCGCGTAATTGCGCGGGTTACCCGATAGTACTCAACCCACTGCACCAATGAGATAGCGAGGTACATCACTAAAAATGAACCCGGCGCCAGTGCAGAAAGTAATAACACCAACACCAAACCAGGTAGCGCGAGTAGTATATTCACCACCACATCTAGAGCTTGCTCAACTCGGCCTCCCGCCCAAGCAGAACAAACGCCAAGCGTTACACCTAATACAGAGGCACTAACAACACAAAGCACGCCTAAGCTAAATGACAAGCCGATAGCACTGGCTAAACGGGTCATCATATCTCGACCAAAGTGATCGGTACCCAGCCAATTGTTGGCACTTGGCAGTAATAAACGCTGTGCTAAGTTTTGCTCATCAATACTATGTGGAGATAGCCAAGCCACTAATAGCGAAAATGCCAGCAGCCCAAGCAGAATAATTAAGCCAAGCTTTTGATTTAAATTTAATTGCTTCATCATTTCTCTAGCTGACCTCTTGGATCAATCCAGTAACACAACACATCTATCAGGCTATTTAGCAATACAAACAACACCCCCATGGTAAGGGCACAGCCTTGAATAACCGGAATATCGCGGGCAAAAATAGCGTGCGCAAGCCCGTGACCAACACCAGGCCAAGAGAAGAGAGACTCAATCATCACTATCCCCTCAATCACACTCACCAGTTGAATACCAATAAAAGCAACAACGGGCACAGCCATATTTCTCACACCGTGGCGAAAAAAGGTTTGATTCTCGGTTAAGCCTTTTACTCTGGAGAATAGATAAAAGGGTGAACGAAGCACCCTGCCTACGCTATTGTGAACCACCCGATTTGAAACCGCCGCCAAACTAATCGCTAAGGTTACACTTGGCAAAACAAGATGTTGCCAAGTACCGTAACCTGCTACCGGGAACCATTGCCACTCAATGGCGAACAGCAAAATTAGTATCAAACCTAATACAAATACTGGCATTGCCCGGGTGAAGGTAGAAAACCACACCACCAGCGAATTAATCACGCCGCCTTTTTTCTTCAATACTTCTTTAGCCGTTAAGGTACCTAAAGGCAGCGCAATCAATATCGATAAGGCAATGCCAACTCCTGCTAGCAGCAATGAATGGCCAAGTTGATGCAACACCATTTCACTAACCGGTAATCCACTTACCAGTGAATTACCTAAGTTAAGCTGCAGTAGGTCTAACAACCAACTAACGTAGCTACTCAACCAACCTTGGTCTAAGTTTAATTCTTGGCGAACAAGTTCTGCCGCTGCTGAATCAACGTTATCTTGCCCGTAGCGACTGGCCGCAATTCTATAAGCCATGTCTCCTGGTAGGCTACGCATCAATACAAAGGTCAGCGTACCCACTCCCCAAGCAACCAAAATAAGTTGGTATAAGCGCTTTTTAGCTAGATCCCACAACATCGTTTACGTTCCTACTGTTCGAAATACATCTGGTTGATGAAGTAATCACGCTCAAATGGGTCGAACTTAAAGTTCTTCACTCGTGCATTAACCGACGTATGTTGGCTGTAGCTAGAAATAGGTAGCACTGGCGTATCTTGATAGATCTCTTGCGCCACCTCTTGGCTTAAGGCAAAAGACTGCTCAGCTTGGCTGGAATTTAGCAACTCAGCAATGGCAGTATCTACCTGAGGATTTACCCAGTTCATGGTTCCCCAGTCGCCACCACCGTTGGCAAAATCACTACTAATAATGGGTAAAGGGTCGGCACTAAAGCCAAAGTTGCGGGCAATAAGCGCCATTTCTAAAGAACCATCGGTATGACCCGCTGGGATCATGCTTGAGTTAGTTACATCTACTTTTAAATCTACGCCAAGTTTGGCCCACTGCGCTTGAATAGCCGTTGCTACTGTAGCCAGTTCTGGACGGTCTGCGTATGTCATCATAGTAATTTTAAATGGCTTACCATCGCGCTCTAACAATCCCGACGTACCTTTTTGCCAACCTAAACCGCTGAGTATTTGCTGAGCCTGTTCTAAGTTGTAAGGATTATTATCAACTCCTTCAATAAACCATTGCGACATAGAGCTAGGCATAAGTTGTGCAGTTTCAGAACCTTCAGCGCCCAGTACATTTTTGCTAATGGCGGCTCTATCTAAAGCCATACTCAAGGCTTGGCGAGCTTTAACATCACTAAGGAATGGGTGACCAGCATTTAACTTCACAAACATTGTTCGTGGGATTAGATTGCTGTGAACAGCTAACTCGGTGCTTGATTCAAGTTGGCTAAGCATGGCTGGGTCTAGGGTAAACACTATGTCAGCTTCGCCAGATTTAGCCTGCAAAATACGGCTTTCGGCTCGGTGACCAGTTAAATATGTTGCAAAGCTGATTTGAGCCTTTTCTCCCCAGTACTCATCAAACTTTCTCACGGTTAATTTATGAGGCGGCGAAAAGCTTTCCATTTGGTATGGGCCACTGCCATATAGCTCTGGTACCGCACCATCTTCTTGGTAGGATTTTTCTGCCAAAATAGCATTTGAATAGTTGGTTAACAGCGCCGCGAACGCCACATACGGTTTAGCTAACTCGATACTAATTTGATTGCCGCTAAGTGCAGAAATGTTCACTACTTCTGCTTTGCTTAAAGTACCGTGCTTACTTTGAGCAACCTTAAGAGAATGAACAGCTACATTTGCGTCAAGCGCCGAGCCATCGTGGAAGGTCACTCCATCTCGCAAAGTAAATTGCCAGTTCAGCCCATCTTCACTCACCTGCCACTGCGTTGCTAATCCCGCTGTAATCGCGCCACGTTCATCCACGTTTAACAGCGTCTCAATCACTTGCATTCGGGTTAATATGTAGCCCTGTTTAGAGGGATCTAAACTGGTCATTTCCCAAGGACCACTAATAGATAAAGTATTGGCTTTACTTGGCGTTAAAAATTCAGATTTTTTGGAGTCTTTAAACATTACAGCGGTAACAACAACCGCTAGTACGAGCACAACAAGCAACGCACCACGCTTGAGTTTGTTCTTGGGTTTATAAGATATTTCAGTCATAAGGGTTCCTAACGTATTCCATTTAACGCTACAAAAAAGAGATTTTGAAAAGATACTCGGTAGAAAATTTAGAATCGCAGAGGCGGAGAGCGCGTTCTTGGAAGTGCAGTAAAACAGGCCGTTTCTTCTAATGTACTAAAGCTAAGAGAGCACTTAGTAAGAGCGACTAAAGTGACTGAACTAACTGGATAGCTTATTGCTTTAAGTATCGCATCATAAATTTCACACTGGTGCTGTTCATGAACATGCTGCTCCACCTCCATCGCATGAATGAGCGAAAGGCTACTCAACCCCACAGGGATAATGAGCATCGCCAGTATTAGCAATTTATTAAATTGGAAGCGGCTGAAATAAAACACAGTAGCAACAGTGGGATACGAATAAATGTGATGTTATATCATTTCAATTGCAAATCACAGCCAAGATAGTAATTAACAAATAAAACGATATAGGGCCTAAGCACGCAACAAAGAAGTTTTCTAAAACAGAGCTCATGCCAAATGTAAGCAAGCCAATAAAAATTGAACAAAACCAGCCGCTAAAGATTTCTTCGCGCAGTCAGTCACGCAAGCCTTTATGAAATTTCGTTTCAATAAAGTCAATTTAAAAGCAAATGAATAAAAACAAAATACAATAAGATATTGATTACAAAAACAAAAAATAAAAAAACACTTTATAACCAACATCTGATTAAAAAATGACCTTTATTTAACTTCACATTTTTATAACATTGACCTAACCTTTACCTAGAAGCTGATTTGTGACGCAGTTAACAATATAACTAGTCATCGTTAATACCAAATCGTCTTCCGTAACTCTGTTAATAAGTCGACAGCCATTGCACTCATTACAGTAATAAAAACTTTTTTGTAAAAGGAATCACTATGAAAGTTTTAAGTTTAGCTTTAGCTCTTAGCTTTGCAGCAAGCTCTGTTCAAGCCATGGGCATATATGTTTTTAACGATAATTTTGACTGTTCAAAAGTATTGAAAACCGAGCAGTCTCGCGGCCCTATAACCAAAGCGGTTATAGATGATTGCAAAATGAAGACTAAAAAGTAATTCCACAATCGTTAACTTCTGGTCTTTTAGAGCTGCATTTTCAGCTGAGAATGCAGCTAGTTTTTTAGAACGGCAAATACTTATCCTTCCTAAGATCCATCAGATAAGCATTTTGAATTAATGCAAATTGCAACAGGAAACAAGCACAATCAAGCTCCCGTTAAGCCAGCTGGCTATACACCTTTTCAAACTGCGGGATAATTGCTTCTGGAGAATAACGCTCGATAATGGTTTGCCTGGCCTGCTTAGCAAGCTGTTGCTGAAAGTCAGCATCTTGTTGCCAGCGTTTAATGACTTTACACCACGGCTCCACTTCAAAGCTTTCTAGTATAAAACCATTTTGTTGGTGTTTAATGAGATCACTCAACGCCCCAACGTTACTGGCGATAACCGGGATCCCTCTGCTCATGGCCTCTAAAGCAGCCAACGGCAAGCCCTCATTTCGTGAAGGCATACACAGTAAATCCAGTTCTTGCCAGCAAGTATCCATGCTGTTTTGTTTGCCGCGTAGTCTTAGATTACTTAAGTTTTTGTGCTCATAACTTGGCAATAAAGCCCCCTCACCAAACACCACAAAGTTGAGCTCAGGCATGGCCTTAGCCAATTGGTAAAAACGATCAGGCCCCTTTACTTCTGTTAGCCGACCAACAAAGCCAATGGTTAGACGGCGCTTATGTCGCCGCGACTTTAAGGTCGATACAAACGGAGGGACTTGCACGAAGTTATTCACTATCTTGCTAGACGCTGCAACACGCTTGGCTATATCTCTACTAATAGCAATTCTGGCCTGCGACAAACACGCAGTGTAACGATCTAACCAGTCGTAGCAGGCTAAACGCCCTTGGCTAATTTCACCTGCATGATAGCTAGAAACCAACTTGATAGGTTTAATACAGCGTAACACACGCCCAACTAAACTCGCTTTGTAACCATGGCTATGTACTAGCCTTGGAGAGAAGTCATTCACCGCATGCAACAAACTAGCTATCGCGCCGTCGAGTATTAACCAAGGTACTTGAGCTTGCTCTAACTGACTGAGCATCGGATGAGGCTTGATATAAGCCTTCCAAAACACAACACATATAGTATGTCCTCGTTGATGAAGCGCTAAGGCCAAATTGAACACATGGCTCTCTATACCGCCCACTGTTTGGCTGTCGATAAACAACCAAACAGAATGCGCTTGAGGAACCATCTCACCATGATGATATGCCTGCATCACATTGACCTCTTAAAACGAAAAGCTCGGTGAAGTAACACCTAACTCTGCCAAACTTAACTCTTGATGAACTCGAGTCACGTTGCCAGAAGATAACTGCCAAACCTCCGCCACTAAAGTGCTGGCATGAGCAGGCAAAGTTATATCTAGCGCCATTTGTGATTGGCTAATTTGACCACGCCATACACAAGAACTGTACTCTAGACTTTGCTGCTCCATGTCTTTCCATTGGGTGCAAATGTTTAAGTAAGCTCGTTCGTCTCCCAGCATTGGATAAGACACCTGCAACTCTATATCTTGCTGATTACTAAAAATAAAACTCTCTGCAACCTGTACGTCTTCTAAGCTGGTTGCAATTGGTGTTGGTTCAGGGCTTGGCTCTGGCATTGTTTCCACCGGTGTTGTTGGCTCTGGGCTTGGTTCAGTTTCTACAGTTTCAACAACTTCGGTTTGGCCACCTCCACCACCGCCCCCGCCACAAGCCACTAACAAGCTGCTGCTTAACACCAATAGCCCACTACTTAAGATACGGTTTACATTGATTAACTTGTTCATGGTCTTACTCCTGATCTTGATAAATAAGTTCGCTGCGGGCATTCTCCAGCAAGTACCAGTCACTGGCTTGTTGGCCTTCGCTTTGTGCGTATTCAATAAAGTTGGGGTAGGCATCGCTTACTTTGATTCGCTCAAATGGATACTGCCAGTTGTAAGGCACAATGATTGCCCAAGGCAGGCCGTTGCCAGTTTGGTAGTAAGAATTAGCCGCTGGGTTGGATACATCATCCATGCTTCCCCACAAGGTATCGTCGGCTTGCGAGCTTGGGCTTTGATTTTTAGCGTGGATCTCTAAGCCACGGCCTGGCGAGTTTTCAAAATAGGGGTTACGCGCATGCTCGGTTGCGTAGATAAACGGATCAAACGGGGCACTAGGTAAACTACTGGCCGCGACACCTTCAAGCATTGGTAACAATACTTTAAAGTGAAGTTGACCTTCGCCACGACAATCGCTTTGCGTTTTGTAAAAGTCACACTGGTTTTGATTATTAATATAATCGCGCACGTTACTGGCAATGATCGCGGTAATGTCACTAGTGCTTGCATCCAGTACCGGGCTATCCAATAACTGCCCATTTATTTCATATCGAATGGCTGCAACATCCACCAACGCTTTATCAATACCTGGAATACGGATCGCAAAGCCATTATGAAAACTTGCGCCAACCGCTCTTACTTCGCCTTGCAGCTCTATCCTTGCAACGTCGCCATCAGCAAAACTTAACACTTTAGTTTGCAGGTTAACCACTAGGTCGTTAAGGTCGTAGTCGCCTTCTGCAGGCCAGTTATCTTCAAAGGCTACCGTGGCGTAGCCATCAGCACTTGGGTAATAACTAACCTGAGTGGCCGAGTCGCCCACGTAGATTTGCATGTCTTCAACTTCACCATCTGGAGCACCACCCGTGGCAGCGTTACCGCCTGCAGAGCTAATCCGAAAACGTGCCCAGCGGTCACCACTTTCGTAGCCCTCTGGCACACTCACTAGTAGTGATTGCACTCCACTTACAACGGCTTGGTCAATTAACACCTGCTCTTGTGAATCAAATACGCCGTTGCCGTTTAAATCTATCCAAGCACTTAAGTAGCCATTAGCTGAGCTGTCTACCTGCACCACAAAATCTAGGCCTACTTGTACGTCGGTCACAAAGGCGATGCCATCTTCATCGTCTAATATACGAGAGCTGTCATCACTCTTCGGATACACATAAGCATCGGCCTCGCCGTCTACATAGGTGCCTAAGTGAATTCCACCTTCTACTAACTGATGGCGAGCACCATTGTTGGCTAAAGAAGTACCAAAGCTATCTGGTGCGTCACCAAAATCGATATTGGCTTCATCTTCGGCAACAATCGGGGCGATTGCGCATCGGGCGCCATCGTTGTTACCCGATGCTGGACCTTGAGCGTAAAACTGAGCTTGTGGGTTACTTTCTGAGACATCAATTTTGAATACTGAGCCATCGCTGTTGCGGCTAATATATAAATTGCCGTCAACATCAAAGTAAACCGCGCCAAAGGTGCCAGTTTGACCAACATTTGCGAGGTTTTGGCTATTGCCGTTGCTAGCGTCAATGCTCCATAAGTTTCCGTTGTTATCAACGCTGTAAAGCATGTTGTTATCAGGATGGAAGGCCATATCAAAAATGCGCAAGTTTAAGGTACTGCCATCAATTACTCGCTGCATTTGTAGGTAGTCACTATCAGTTTCATCTAGCGACACACGGTATAAACCGCGCGATGAACCGCTGCGATAGAGGTAGTGTGCGTTGTGGCTAACAGCCACATCGCCCACATAAAAACTCACATTACTGTCAATGCCATTCCAATCTAGGATGAGTGGCTCAATTTGGTAATCATCACCAATTCTTGCCAGGGTGCCATGCTGGTAACTCCAAGCATAAAGGTAATCGTCGTGGAGGTTAAAACCCAAAGCGTTGAGTTTACCGGTAGTGCCCATATCATCGGCCAAGGTTTGGTAAAAGCCTGTGGCCAAATTAACACCGAACAGTTGCGCCACATTTTGCTGGACCAAAAAAGCTTGTGTAGGGCAACTTGAGAACGCAGCACCATAAGAGCTCAATGGCGAGCAGAGCATGGCAAAAGCGAGAGGTTTCCAAGGTTTCATATTCAATCCTATCGTTTACTTTGTGAGGCTAGTAATTGCTTATCAGCAAGAGCCAAGCCAGATTTGTAACGATATGATTTATATAAATTTAAGTACTCACTCCCATTGAATAAAATGACACTTTTGCATCTTGCAAATCAGTTAGAATAGCTGAAGAACTAAAGCAATCTAACTCCCTAGCAACCAAACTGCGTTTTCAACATCTATTCCCTTGGCAAACCCTTCTGTTTCCTGTCTGCTAGCGAGTTTCTTTAAAGCATAAATGGATGCATATAAGCGCTCTATTTCAGACTCTGGTAACGCAAAAGGAGGACCGGAATATTGGCTTTGTTCGTAGTTGTAGGTAACCACTAGTTGCGGTGCATTGTTGGTGATAGTTGGTAGCATTTGAGCGTAGCGCGTGCGAATGTCTTCGGGTAAGGCCACTAAAGCACCACGATCATAAATTGCGTCCACTTCGCCTAATAACTCACTGTTTAGGCTAAAGATATTAGCGACAAAAATATCTATATTTGCGCTGGTGTAATGTAGGCCATCCGCTAAGCTCTCTACTTTTGGCTCTAAGTTTAGCTCTGCAAAAAGCTGTTTTATGGCATGCTCACTAAGCTCTACGCCCACTACTTTCATCCCCTTGTCTAACAACCAGGCGATGTCTCGTGTTTTCCCACACAAAGGGACAAACACTCGCGCACCTGCTGCTAGTTTGAGAGCATTAAAGTACTCATATAAAAAGCGGTTCACCTCTCCTTCATGAAAACCGATTTCGTCTTTTTCCCATTTTTGATGCCAAAATTGTTCGTGCACGTTTACCCCCTAAAATCTTTCTAATCTGCAAAAAGCGTTGTGCTAAGCAAGCTTATCCACTAGTTTACAAGTTAAAGTCGACTTTAAGTCAAGAGTAAAAAAGATGGATATTGCAGAAGTAGTAACGGCCTCGGGGCTTAGCGCTTCAACACTGCGCTACTATGAACAACAAGGCTTGATTAAATCTAGTTCAAGAAAAGGATTGCGACGCCAGTTTAATAGCAAGGTAGTGGAACAGCTGGCGTTTATTAGCTTAGCCAGCCAAGCTGGATTTTCGCTACTTGAAATAAAACCGATGCTCACATCAAATGGAGCGCAAGTAGACCGAGCCAAGCTAAATGCCAAAGCCGATGAATTAGACAAAACGATCAAAGCGCTCACTACTATGCGTGATGGCTTAAGACACAGTGCAAAATGCAAAGCAGCCAATCATTTCGAATGCCCTACCTTTCGCCGTTTACTTAACATCGCCAGTAAAAAATCGAGTAAACCTAATAACAAACTCAAACAAGCCTAAAGTAAAAAGCCCTGTTAAGCAGGGCCTTTTTGCATCTTGGTGAAAGCAAACCTAGCTTGCTTCGGCTTCTTCCCATGATTGCTTTTTGCGATAAATAGTAGAAGGACTGACATCCAGCAATTCTGCAGCTTTAGGAATATTACCATCGCAATGGTCTATCGCATGTTCGATGGCTTCCTTCTCAGTAATCCACAGCGGTTGAATTTGATATTGGCTAGCGCCGTTTAAGCCAGTATCACTTTGTTCCTCAGTAACGACTTCTTCTGGGTGTCGACCATCTTTGCCGATGGCACCTTCTGGCACCAATTGGTTAATCGGAGGCGGTAACTGGCTAGCGAGCACCTCCTTGCCATCGTGTAATACACAAATATTGCGAATAACGTTTTGCAACTGACGTACATTCCCCGGCCAATCATAATTACTCATTACCGTAGCGGTTAAACTTGAGAAGCGGCGAAATTGCTTACCCTCTTCCTTGGCGTAACGACGCAGAAACTTTTGCGCAATACCGGGAACATCTAACCCCCTTTCACGCAATGGTGGTAAATGAATTGGCACTACATACAAGCGATAATAAAGATCTTCTCTAAATCGGCCAGCTTGTACCTCTTCCCAGGGGTCGCGGTTGGTGGCACACAAAAACCGAACATCCACTTGTTCTTCTTGGCTACCACCCACTTTTTGAAAACGGCCTGTTTGCACAAAGCGCAGTAGCTTAGTTTGTAACTCCATGTCCATTTCGCCTATTTCATCAAGAAATAAGGTTCCACCATGAGCTTGTGAAGCTGCGCCTGCACGCATCGACGAGGCACCGGTAAATGCGCCTTTAACATGACCAAAAATCTCGCTCTCCATAAGATCTTTAGGAATAGCGCCACAGTTAATTGCCACAAACGGTTTGTCGGCACGGGTACCTTGCTTATGAATGGCTTCGGCACATACTTCCTTGCCGGTACCACTTTCACCGGTAATAAACACAGTGGCTTTACTTGGCGCTACCGCTTCAATCATGCGATATACATTTTGCATGGCTAGGCTACTGCCAATAAAGCCATGGAAACTATCGCGCCCTGCATCCGCTTGGTAGTTTTCGACTAAAGATTTTAGCTTATGAAGGTTAAGTGCATTATTCACGGTCACCTTTAAACGGCTGGCATCAAAAGGTTTTTCGATAAAATCCACCACCCCCAAACGCATCGAGTCAACAGCAATATCTACCGAGCCATAGGCTGTAATAATAATTACCGAGGTGGGCAAGCTACGTTCTACCATCCACTCCAATACTTGCATCCCGCCCATATCTGGCAGATTTAAATCTAATAACATCACTTGCGGAGATTGCTTAGACAAGAACTCAATCGCGGCACCACCGGTGGCAACGCGCGCTAATTTTAAATTCTCTTTGCTTAAATAAGCCTGATAGGTGGCGGCAAGCGTTTCGCTGTCTTCGACCAACAATACGGAGGCTGTTAACTCACTTCCCATGGCTTCTCCTTAAGCGCACACTGTTTTTTCAAACTGTTTAATGGCGTTAATTGTTTGCTCTACGGCATTGTCTAACTGCGGCACAGTATTGGCTAATGCTTCTGCGTCCGATGCTTTACCGGCTATTTCAATCGCTAGTGCTAGTTGCCTCAAACGCTCGCCACCAAAAGTGGCTACATTGCCTTTTAGGGTATGAGCGGCTAATGCTACGTCGTCAAAAAGCTGCTCTTCAAAAGCTTGTTTTATGGTTATCCTCTGCTGCTCAGTTTCTTGATACAACAAAGAAAGCATCAACGGTAGTGCCTCTGTTCCGGCATCTATTACCAACTGCTCGAGCACTTTTTTATCAACCAACACACTTAAGTCTTGTTCTGGCACCGCTGCTGTTTTTGTCTCTGAAACAACATGCAAGTTCGCCTTAGGTTTATCAGCATGAGCACTAACTGTTCTTTGCTCTGGTATCGTTGATATAAGTGGCTCACTGAGCTGCGAGCGAATTGGTGCTTCGCTATACCACTGAACCAGTTTAGCCCTTAACAAGGGGATGTCGATAGGCTTAGTGATAAAATCGTTCATACCTGCAGAAAAACAGGCTTGTTTATCTTCGGCAAAGGCATTGGCAGTCATCGCCAAAATCGGGGTTTCTTGATTAGGCCCACTGGCTGCTCGAATGGCACGAGTTGCAGCTAAGCCATCCATTACGGGCATTGCCATGTCCATAAGGATCACGTCGTATTCATTGTGCTCGCAAAGCTCAACAGCAATTTGACCATTTTCAGCGCAGCTTAACTCTTTAACAAAATCTTTCAGTACTTGAGTCACTACCGCACGGTTCATTGCGCTGTCTTCAACCAACAGTACTCTGGCATCTTCTACTACAGATTGCTCAGGCTCTGCTTGTTCCGCCATATCGTCTAATTGGATAACAGGTGCATGGCGACCTCTAAAGGGCAGATTCACTGTAAAAGTAGTGCCGCGCCCTACCTCGCTTTCTACGCTCACCTCACCGCCCATCTTCTCAACTAGTTGACGGGTAATTGCTAAGCCTAATCCGGTACCGGAATAGCGCTTGGTAGCGCCGCTATCCACTTGATAAAACTCTTCAAATAAGCGCTCTTTATCTTCTTTACTAATACCAATACCAGTGTCACTAACAGTAAGCTCTACACCATAAGGTTGAGTTGCTTTTAACCCCAGGCTCACTCCGCCTTTGGAGGTAAATTTAACTGCGTTCCCCATTAGGTTGAATACAATTTGCCTAAAGCGCAGTGGCTCACCAAAATACTCAGGCAGTATTTCATCCGCCACATCTAACTCAAACTTCAGTGCCTTTTGCTGAGCCGTGGTATTAAATAATTTAACGATGCTTTCTAAGGTATCGGTGGCCGAGAACCATTCGTTGTTAAACTCTAACTGACCCGCCTCAATTTTAGAAAAATCTAATACATTATTCACCAAGGCCATTAGTGTATGTCCGGCCTCATTTCCAGTATCTACAAAGCCCTGTTGCTCCAAGCTCAAATCGGTTTCTTTAAGTATTTGATACATGTTGATAATGGCATTTAACGGGGTGCGGATCTCGTGGCTCATGCTAGCTAAAAAACGGCTTTTAGCTAAGCTTGCGGCTTCTGCATCATGCTTGGCTCGCTCTAGTGATTGCTCTACTGCTTTTTGTTCGCTTAAATCAGTAAAGTGAGCCACATAATGAGTAATTTCACCTTCTGGATTTTTAACCGACGAGATACTTAACCACTCTGGTAAACGTTCGCCATTTTTTCGAAGGTTAACAATTTCACCCGACCACACTCCATCTTGCTTGAGGTGTTGCCACATATTGTCGAAAAACGCTTTATCGTGCTCGCCAGAACTTAATATTGAAGGGGTCTGCCCTAAGGCTTCCTCAGCGCTATAACCTGTAATACGGGTAAAAGCTTGGTTAACCCGCACAATTTCAGCGTGATGATTGGTAATAAAAATGGCTTCGTTAGCATCAAAGGCTTCGGCGGCTAATTGCAGCTCTTGTTCAGTGCGTTTTTTATCTGAGATATCACGCATAAACGCGGTAAACACAGTATCGTCACCCACTTCAACAGAACTAATCGTTAACTCCGAAAGAAACTCATGTCCTTCTTTATGCATAGCGGGTAACTCTAAGCGCTGACCTAATACTGGCGCTTCACCGGTTTTTCTAAAGTGCTTAAGGCCTTGGCGGTGCGCTTCACGAAATGCTTCTGGTACCAGAAAACTCGCAAGTTCTTCACCCACGATTTCATCTCGGCTATAACCAAAAATTCGCTCAGCACTTTGGCTAAATTCTAATACATGGCCGTGTCTATCGGTGGTAATAACGGCATCCATTGCTGAAGCGATGGTTGCCTTTAAAATTGATTGATTTTGCTTAAGCTCTAAGGCTAGCTTTTCTTGTGTTTCAATGGCTTGCTTAAACTCGATATGGGACTTTTCCAGCGCAGCCGACATGGTGTTAAACGCGTTTGATACCTCGGATATCTCATCCTTGCCCTTCACTTTAAGTTGAATACCCGGTCCAACTTGAGTAATAGTTTTGGCGGCATCTCTTAAATCGCCCAACTGGCGAGTAAGGTAAGAGCCCAACAAAAACGAAAACAGCGCCACTAAAGCTATTTCCAATAACGCGATACTCACGCCAAAAGAGCTCGCTTCTGAAATTAGGCCATGCAGACCATGATCATAAACGCCAATTTCTATGTTTCCGTATATTCGCCCACCAATCTCTACGACATTTTCGGTAACAAATACGCTGTGCTCATGGTCTCCTAAATCGGGGTTATCTCTAGGGTTAGATAAGGGATCTACGCCAGCCTTTGATAACAAACGATCGTTTTGGTCTTTGATGATGACGTAGGCAATGTCTTTTTGTGCAGAAAATTCGCTAGTGAGGCTATCTAGGGTGGCTAAATCGGTAGTGATAATGGCGTTTTTAGTGGTAGAAGCAAACAGAGAGGACATCATTCTACTGTGCTGCTCAACTTGCAGTTCGTTAGAATCATACAGCCAGCCAATACTGCTATATACCAACACGCCTAACAGCACGGCTTCAATTAAAGCGACGCCCAGAACTGTTTTTGCCTTAAAGCTAAATGTCATCGCGTCGTTTCATCCTTGTTGCTAAGGTCTATTAGTGGTGGGTATCGCCTATCCCAAGCTCTCTCACATCATCCCACTCGGCGTCTTTGGCGGCAACAAAACCTTTCATATTTAAGGCTTTAAGTAAGCTTTGTTGCGCTTCATCTTGCCCCATACTAAGAAAAGCTTGCTGCACAGCGGCTAACACTGGCGCTTCCACATTGGGGTGTGCCGCGATAGCATGAGGTGTAAACCCTGGCGACTCCCATAATATGCGTAATTGGTCTTTAACCGTGCTGCTTTGAAAAGTGCGCGGAATCCCCCCGCCAGCTGGGTATAAACCCGCAGCCACAGCTCGATAAACCGAGTCATGCGACCCAACATAAAACGGATTAAAATCAATTTCTTGTTGAGCTAAGTAACCTCTAAGCACCACACTAGCAGCAAACGCATTGGGTGCAGGAAAAGCCATTGATTGAGAATCTAAGTCACGCACATTATTGATAGTAGTATCAGAATCTTTACTTGCCACAATAATACCACTAAGTTTTTTATCTTTTGATTTTGCGAAAGCTTGGTAACCAGGTTTATCTGAATAAACCTGGTAATGATAAGGGTTCATATAGGCAAAGTCGTATTGCCCTTGAGCTAGGCGCTTTTCAAACTCAGCAATACTTGGTGCAGTTTTAAACTCTAAGAGATGACCACTATGCTGGCTAACGGCCTCCAAAAGCGGACTCCATTGCAGCGCCAAACGGGTAGCAGATTGCTGCGGCACAATGCCAAAGGTATAGGTTTTTGCCTCAGCCTTTGACATAAGAGCGGCAAAAATCACCAGCAATAAACATACTAACAATACCGTAACTTTTATTTGCATACGGCGTTTGGCCTTATATTGCTTGCTTTTTAGCTCAAACAATTCTTGTTGCTGTTTACTCAATGGAACGCGACTTCCTTTCGCCGTTTGTATTATGAAAAACATATCATATCCTTATTGAAAGTAGTTGAGAGTTAACGAGAATTCTTTGCAGATACCCCTTGAAACGAGGAAACATGTCGGTAATTCGTGAAGTTTCTCTCAATAACTCGTTTTTTAAACTTGGATTAAAACGATCGTTCATCACAACCCCGAGTAAGCGAATATCTTCAAGGCTAAGATCGTTAATGGCCGATTCAAAAGCAGGCCGAGAAGTAACACCTGCCATCATGGTGATAATGCTGGCGTCACACGCCGATAAAGCTCGAGCGGCGTGAAGGTTGCCACTATTGGTTTGATTGATCGCCGAGGTATCAAACAACACTAGCTGATAACTTTCCTTCCATTGCTCTACCCACTGCTCAATAGCTCCAGGTTCTCTTAGCTGCACTAAGCTCACTTTGTCCATTGGCACCGGCAGATAATCTACGCCAGATTGTTGGTCTTTAATCACCCCAAGCACTTTGCCGCGATCCCAACCTAAATCGAACACTGGCACATCAAAGTGACGGGGATGATGTAGGTTAAAATCCACCACAAGTACACTTCGTCCTGCTCCAGCTGCACGCCTTGCAATGGCATCAACTAAGGTAGAAACGCCCTCTTCTGGCTGGCTGGCACTCACACCAATGCAAGAATGCTGTTTCACCGGTAAGCGTTGATACACTCGCTCTAGTTCTTGATAAGTTGACGGTAAGCTAATCATATAAGACTCCAGTAATCGGCTAATTTAGTGGTGCAAAGGCTTATAGAAAACCTAACAGCGCGCTAATGGTGACAATGCGGAACACATCTTCCATGCCTTGGCGGGCCTTATGCCAGCCGCTCTCTTCACGTGAAGGAATATACACAGTGTCGCCAGCGCGAATCACTGGCAACATGCCAAAGTCACCGGTTTTAGAGAACTCAAGTAAGTTGAAGGTGCGGGCTTGGTCTTTACAGCAAGACAAGTTAACTACGGTAATCTTTTCTGGGAAGCCATCGTTATCAACACCACCCGCTTCGGCTAACAAGTCTAATAGCGTCATGTCATCGTTAAAGCGGTAACGACCAGGCTTGTTCACCGAGCCAAGTACGCGCACGGTGCGCTCTTTTTTCTCCGACAACCAGTTACGGTCTTTTTCTGGAATGTAGATAGAATCACCAGGAACTACGTTTGGCAGTAAGGACTCATCACCGGTTTCAAAGTACATCGCTAAATCTAATTTAGACACACGAGAGTGTTTGCCATTGCGATGACTAATTCGCACATTGCTAATGTCCGCTTGCTCCGCTGGGCCATCGGCTGCTGCTAAAATGTCTAGGAAGTGCATGCTAGGGTCAAAACGGTAGCGACCAGGTGCAACTACTTGACCAAATACGTAGATAGAATCTTCTGAACGCTGACGCACCCATTGTGACTTGTTGTCGCTTGGATCATCTGGCAATTGCGGCACCATAATAGTGGTACCCGCTACTATGCGTGGCATGCTGTTATTGCTAATTTCGCCATTTAGGTAAGCGTTTAAGTCAAAGTTAACCGAACGAGTATTACCGTTTGAATCGCTAAACAACACGGTAATTTTAGCCATGTCGGCATTGGGTTTAGGGCCACCTGCATGAGCTAACAAATCCATAAGGTTCATCTCGTTCGCCCATTCAAAACGACCAGGACGATTAACTTCACCCATAACCTTCACTGCGCGATTAGGCGATACTTTAGTCCACGACTTTTCATTTAAATCGGTTTTCTCTGGGATGAAAATCGCATCACCAGCGGCTATTTCTGGTAACTGAGAGATTCGTCCTTCGGTAAAAGATTGCAAGTCAAAACGCTCTACCGAACCATTGCTACGAATTACACGAATTTGGCGAGTTTCGGCAAAACGGGTTGGGCCACCAGAGTTAGCTAGCACATCTAAAAAGCCAGCAGATTTGTTACCTTCGTAAGCACCGGGCTTAAATACTTCGCCCATTACATACACGGTGTTTGCGCCCGCTTTAATCTCTTCTTCTTGCTTAGGTACAAAAATAGTGGTGCCAGCGCTTAAACGGGGCATCATCTGGCTATCGCCAGTATCTAAATAGCGTTTTAAATTAAATAGTTGTGGGTCACCGTTGATGATAACGCGGATCTGTTCAACACTGGCGTAGCGAGTCACACCACCTGCTCGCATTAGCATATCAACTAAGGAGGCAGACTCTTTAAAGGAAAAGCTACCAGGGTTATATACTTCACCAAATACTTTTACTGCAGTGCGATCTTCAGCGGCGTCCCCTTTATCGTTTAAGGCTTTTGGGTCAAAATCTACTGCTACATTGCCAATTTTAGGTGAGGCAGGAACAAACAATACATCTAAAGACTCAAGCTCTGGCAGTACACTTAAATCGCCAGAATCTAAGTAGCGTTTATAGTTAAATACTTGTGTTTCATCTAAGCTTTCGCGGCGCAGTTGCATGCGGTCTAATTGCGCACCAGAACGTAAGCCACCTGCGGCTTGAATCGCCATTTGCACACCAGCACCTTGTGCCAGTACTACTTCACCCGGTTGGCCCACAAAGCCCAGCACACTAATGCGAATACGGCGCTCTTCTAACAATACTTTTAGGCCAGCAAGATCACGGTAAGCTTTTGACAATTCGCGCTTAATCTTTTCTTGCATTTGCGCTTCGGTAAAGCCCGACACCATGATTGGGCCAACTTCTGGCAAAATTAAACGGCCGTTGCGCCCTACTTCAAAGTTCTTATCAAGCGAGGCTTCTCCAGGGAGAATAATTCTTACTACATCACCCGCTTGCACTTGTGGTTTAGCTGCATGAGCTTGTGCGCTAAATACAATACTTAATACAAAACCAAACAACATCCATGCTGCCACTATGTACTTACACAATTTAAAGAATTTCATGACAAGCTCCTTATTTAACACGCAAAGCGTGCTGAGCGAGGATGTTGCTGTCAGCATCAATAACACTGATGGTAACGCGGCGGTTAGAATGGCGAACAGCATCGCTGTTACCTTCTAAATACGGTTGAGAGTCGGCTACGGCAGCCACTTCGATTAGCTGTTCGTTCATGCCTAGTTCGGTCATAAACTCGGCTACGGCCTGTGCGCGGGCTAAAGATAAACGCTGTTTGTAATTGTCATCGCCCTTGCTATCGCTATGCCCAGTGATAATTAGCGAGACCTTACTGGCTGCGATAATTGGCGTTAGATTACGAAGCTGATCTTGGTAAGCAGGCGTAAGCTCGCTAGAGTCATAAGCAAATTGATTATTGCTGTTTAATGCATCGCTAATGCTTACCATTAATTGTGAAGACTGAATATGTCCTAAACGGTCGGTTTGGCAAGCACCACTCTCGGTTACGCGGTCCAAACGTTTTTCCAACATACTTAAAAAATGCTGCTGAATTTCAATATCGTTGGCGGCATCAAAAGTTAGCCCGCCTTCTAGTTCGCGCAAAATGCGCTGCTGCTGCATACGTGCTTGTGTAACCGAAGCAGGGAAACATAACTCTGCCCCTTCAAGCACCAATAAATCTAACTGGTGTTTTACTAATACAGCTTCAAACTGCAGGCCATGTTCAGGGCCTAGCTCGCGAAGATCGGTAGTGCCAGTGTCACCGTCCATCCAAGCCAAGATAGCGTGTTGATGCTCGGCAAAACCACCGCGTCCTTGTTCTGGCCAGGCGGTACAAGCTGTGGTCATGGTTAACAATACGGGGATGATAATGCTACGCATAATAGGCTCCTGAAGCTCAGCTTAAGCGGCGATTGAAGGTAAAGTATCAGTGGTATGATTTTGGCTAGGTAGCGTATCAATCATGGTAATGATGTGGTCTACACGAAGCATAACCAGCAAATCTCGAGGCTGTTGTTGAGCACCAAGTAACACTAGTTGACCGCCTGCCGCATTAATGCGTTTAAACATAAATACCAAGGCGCCAATGCCAGATGCATCTAAAAACTCTACTTGGCTCATATTCACAATCACCAATTTGCTTGCTGCGTCGGCACAAATACCTTCGAAGGCTGCTTTATGCTCGGCGCAAGAATCGGCATCAAATGCGCCAACAATAGAAGCGGTAAGGTTTCCTTGGTTTGAAGTAGTTAGTTGCATTTTCATAATTCGCTCCACAATTCTTGATTTCAAGACTGATAAAGCGAGTTTTATGCCAAACTAAAAATATTTAATAAATACAAAAAGATAGAGATAAAAAAGAGTGATAAGGAGGGTTTTAAAATTAAGAAGTATTCTGATTTCGCAAATTGCAATTTGCGGGTGACTGCCAGCCTAGTAGTTAAACGCCCAAGCACTTGGTTTGGGCGTTTAATGGCATAAACACGCTAAAGTTTAAATTGGCTAATCATAGTGCCTAACTCATGGTTAATTGCCGCAATATTCTGAGTTTCACTACGCTGGCTTTGCCCTTCACTGTTTAGCTTTTCAACCATGTCGTGAATCTGATGCATGCTCCGGTTTATTTCTTGAATCACAATGTTCTGCTCGCTGGCAGAGGTAGAAACCTGGCTATTTAGCTCGTTAATTTGATGAATAAAATCACCCAATTTTTGCAAGCTGGTTGAAGTTTTATCCGCCTCTTCTACGGTATCTGAACAAGTATGTTCGGTGCTGCCTATCGACGATACCACCAAGCTGGCTTCTTGCTTAAGCTTGGCTAAGGCCTGCTCTATTTCGCTGGTACTACTTTGAGTACGGCTTGCTAAGGCTCTCACCTCGTCGGCCACTACCGCAAAGCCGCGACCTTGATCCCCTGCCCTTGCTGCTTCAATAGAAGCATTTAGTGCAAGCAAGTTGGTTTGCTCAGCAATACTACCAATCACCTCTACAATGTTTTGAATACTCGAAGTTTCGTTATTCATGTTCTCTACATTGCTAGAGGTTTCATGAATTTCACTGGCTAAGGCTTCAATTTTTTGTTGAGTAGATTTAATGGTTTGGACCGAGTCTTCGCCACTTTGGTTTGCCTCAGTGGTGTATTTAGCCGCGGCTGAGGTATTGCCAGCCACTAATTCTGCGGTATTCGACAACTCTTCAATGGCTGCAACAATCTGCGTAGTCTCGTTGGTATGCTGCTGCAAAATGTCACTGCTACTTTTACTGTGCTGGTCTAGAGTATCTATACCTGAAGATAGCTTAGAGCGGGCAGCGTTTATTTCTAACAACATGGTTTGCAATTGAGCAATAAAGCCGTTGATACCCTTGGCAATAATGCCAATGTCATCATCAGTTTTGACTTCTAAACGCTGAGTTAAATCGCCACTACCTTGGCCGAGCTCGGTTACTAAGTTGCGTAACTTAATAATCGGTTGATAAAGCTGGTTTAACACAAACAGTAAAATAATCACCGACACCAATGTTGCGGCTGCAATAATGCTGGCCATTTTGTAGCTTGTGGCTTTAAGCGGCGCAAAAGCCGTTGCCTCGTCGACCGTAATCATTACGTACCATTCATCATCACCCAGCAGCTTCACTTGCTGGCTAACAAACAAGGTAGTTTGTCCACCCACCTCGGCGGTTTGTATTGCTTGCTCTTTGCCTATAAGGCTTTGGTAAACGCCGGCAAACACTTCAACATCGGCAATGTTGTCTTTCTGTTTTACTTGCTCATTGGTAGAGGCCAACACTAAGCCACTTTTGTCTAATACCAAGCCCGTTGCTCCAGCTATTTCGCCTAACGAGCTCAACTGTTCTTGTAAGTGGTCAAAACGTAAATCGGCCATAATGATGCCATCTTTAATCGGATGCATTACCCCCATCATTGGCACACCATCACTACGAGTAAAAAACACATCGCTTAACGACAAGCCACTATTACGTTTCGCAGCTTGGTACCAAGGCCGTTTACGTGGGTCGTATTTGTCTAAGCGACCAACACCATTAGGAAACGACTCAGAAGCCCTAGAAACAAACGACGACCCATCATCAAAACCAATAATTACTTTATACACTCCACCTAAACGGGCGGTATATTCAGTCATGGCTACGTGGTTATCGCCAATATCCTTTTCCTGATAGAGCTTTGCTAACTGAGTTACTGCGTCGGTTGTACGCTGAAAAGAGGTTTCAATCTCTTGAGTTTTCTGGTCAATAGTATGATGAATATCACGAAGTAAACTATCGGTTATTTGATCTTTGATCAGTGTGTATGAGAGGTAACTTGTTACAAGTAGAGATAAAACAAGCATAGATGCCATTGCCGACAACAAGCTTGATTTAAAGCCAAAGCGATTCATCCTTTTCACCTTTTGTAATATTTTATAACTTAATGTATTACAAATAGGCAACGATTAATGTTAGGTACTTCAACAAAATTAAACTTCGCTTTGCGACTAACAAAAGGCTTCAAAAAAACACACGTATGTCACTAAATTGCACTAGGTTGACTGAACAAAATAAGCACAAAGTACTGCTTTAATAGCACTACCAACTTAAGAGCCTTAAGGCACAAAAACACGAAAAATCAGAAAAGGAAGGCCCAGCCGATAGATTGAGCGTAAAAGCTGTTTCAGTATCCTACAGCGCCTTTATCTAAGCGAACTATTAGGGTCTGTTGATCTTTGGTGTTGAAGTTTTGCTCGAGATAAGCGGGCTTTAATCGCGGCGAGCACTTAGAAGCCTAGTGGGCTAAGCAAGAAGTGCTTAACAAAGAGTAAAGTTCGCTTACCCGAACCCTTCGGGCAGCATTTATTAGCCATTTACTCAGCGTTAGCGAGTGATTATTAAGCCCACTTAACTGCACACTCACTGCCTTGCCTAAATGGCTAATAAATTGCTGCAAAAACCATCAGCAAAGATCAACAGACCCTAGCTAAAGCTATGAAGATTTTTTAACAAACTGAGCGGTTACCATCATGTCGCCAGCGCCATCTACTTTGCAATCTAACTGGTGATCTTTGCCATTGGCCATGCGTTTAATCACCGCTTTAGTGCCAATCTTTAGCACCAAAGAACTGCCTTTTACTTTAAGATCTTTAGCCAAAGTAACTTTATCCCCTTCGGCCAACAACGTGCCATTGGCATCCTTAACAACCACCTTCTCTGCTTCTGCAACTTCATCGGGGTTCCATTCAAAGGCGCATTCTGGGCAGATAAGCTGGCTTTGATCTTGATAAACATATTCAGACTGGCAATTGGGGCAAGCGGGAAATGACATCTCTTTAAACTTCTTAAATTTTACTTAGCAAACATGATACTGATCGTGCGCGCCAAGAGCGAGTAAGTACTACCAATTTTATCGGAACTTCATTGCGCAACAACACTAAAATATTGATTACTTTGTTAAATACATTGCCATTTAGGCAAACTGCTATACCCTAGAGAAAACATTTCGTTTTGTCATTTATCACCGATACCTGGCTTAGCGCTCATTTATTTGTTGAGACAGCCTAATGACAAAATTACGCCTATCCTACCAAACGGTTGAGTTTGGAAAAACCGATATACACCTGTGCACCTTACGCAATAGACAAGAGTTTCACGACCCAGCAGGCATTGCCGAAAAGCTCGGTATAAGCTCTGCCTCTTGGCCAATATTTGGTGTAGTTTGGCCATCAAGCTTTGTGCTCGCCCACTACATGGCCGACTATGACACAGGCACCAAAAGAATATTAGAAGTAGGCTGCGGTATCGGGCTCAGCAGTTTATTGTTAAACAAACAACTTGCCGATATTACCGCCACCGATTATCACCCCGAAGTTGAAACCTTTCTCAACAGAAATACCAAGCTAAATGGCGACAAAAGCATAAACTATGAAAGAGTTGGCTGGGCAGATGAACACGACACCCTAGGGCTGTTCGATGTGATAATTGGTAGCGATTTACTCTACGAGAATGAACATATAGACCAACTGGCTAACTTCATTAACGACCACTCAAAGCCTTCCAGCGAAGTAATTATTGTAGATCCAGGACGTGGCCGAAAAAGTAAGTTAAGTGCAAAAATGCTCGAGTTTGGCTACACATCAAGCCATGCCAAACCCGTACATACCGACTACATTGATGAAGTTTTTAAAGGGTATATTTTAACCTTTAAGCGAGCGCAATAAGCAGCAAACACATTATAAAAAACTCGACGAGCCCTTAGTACTCTTAAACAGTTAATTGCTTGTTCGAGACTAAACTAGAGCTCTAATGCGTTTTGCAGGCATGCCCCCAACAAGTGAATCTGGTTCAACGTTTTTTGTAACAACCGAGCCTGCTGCCACAACAGAACGAGCCCCAATAGTTACGCCTTGGCAAACAACAACATTTCCACCAATCCACACATCATCTTCCACCGTAATTGGCAAAGACGTAACCTCCCATGTTCTACGGCGCTGATAGTCTAAGGGGTGAGTTGGAGTATAAAACTGCGAATTTGGGCCAATAAGTACATTGCTACCAATTTTAATAGGGGCGTTGTCTAGCATCGTAACCCCCATATTAATATAGGTATTATCACCCACAGAAATGGTCTTGCCGTATTCACATAAAAAAGGCGGGCAAATAATACTGCCCTTACCTAAATGCGCTAATAGCTGAGCCACATAAGGTTTGGCAGCTTCAAACTGTCGTTGATTTATCTGTTGGAGTAACTCAAATGCTTTATTTCTAATTTGTGCAAGTTCAGGACTATCAGCATCATACTCCTTCCCTAAACACATATTCTCAAACTCGCTCATTGCACTTCCAATAGCTATTATCGGCTGTCCATTGTAGCAAAATGGAAAAATGAAAAAGTGGGACAAGCCACACCAATGCAGCTATGCGGCAGCTACGGTAAACGCGCTGCTGTTCAGCTAAGAGGCAACATCAATTGATTCACTAGGTATTAATAGTAATGCAGAAAAACAAACTGGCATTGCTTACTTCCGGCTTTTCTTGCCACTCTGCATGAGCCTGCATGATAGTGCTTCTTATAAGAGATATTGCTGATGTGTTTGGCAAAGCTGAGAGATCACTGGTTCCCTGATATTTTTGAGAGTGGCTAAGTTTACCATCTTCAGATTTAAGCCAGCCTTCCCAGCCATGCACTTGCGTATTATTTTGTTCGACTAGCTGAAGCAGCTCCATTGCATCGGTATAGCCTAAAACTAGCTCATCCTCTGATTCGGATCTTTCTTTAATATCTTTCAAGCTGTACATAATTGTGACACTTAACGCTTTGCTAAGCGGCAACAAAATAGTTGGCAAAAATTAGCGATGAATGAGCAAAAGCCAACTGTTTTTTGTCCATTTAAGCAACTTGTTATGTGTATTATGTACACCACTCTGCGAGTACATCTGATGACGAGAAACCGTGCATCATAATTTGATTTGGATCTTCACCAAAACCCAAAGCAAATTCATTTTCATTGTCTAATGTTAGGAGCCAGCTACCTTTACTTTTTGCAATAGCCCAAATCTTAGAGTTTTTATACCTTTCAAAGTCACCATTTTTTGCACATGTAGATACAACCTGTGCTTCCACAGGAACTATGACACTTGCCAACAAATCTTTAGACAGCGTTTTAACGAAGTCTTCATAAGTTTCACCTTTTGGGGTAATGACTTGTGCATCTCTAGTTAGTGCTGCTTTAATTTTTGATAATGCTTCAGACTTATTCATACACATAACATTTGTATATTGCGCATGCGCGTTTACCTCATGAGACCAGTGAACACGCGCATACTTAATCCTTTAAATTTAGAGAAGAAACAACAATGAGGTTCAATACACTTTTGGGCAAAACGCGCATGCACAGTTAACAAACCTATTATCTAATTCAACACTAAGCTAAGTAGCTGATACTAAGCCTTAAATTTTTCCACCTCAAGGATAAACGCGCAAAGATTAAACTTTTTATTTGGCAAAAATAGGAAGTTGCTTATCGGCGCAAAAAGCAACAGCCAATCAAACTTGCTTCTTAGTAATAAGTGTCAGCCTCTATTGCCCTTTTCCCGCTAGTACTACCCACACCGTTTTAAGCAGTACGCTTATATCTTGGTATAACCAAGAACTGCATTGACTAAGGCTTAATGCGTAGCAATGATCGTAAGCGAGCTTTTGTTTAACGTCTTCGATTGAGCAATCATAGGCCAAGTTTACCTGCGCTAAACCGGTAATGCCGGGTTTTACACCCACAGTGCGTTCACTATAAAAAGGAATGGAGTTTTCTAGCGTTTGATAGAAAACTGGGCGCTCTGGTCGTGGCCCAACCAAAGACATTTCGCCTTTAAGTACATTGATGAGTTGGGGTAATTCATCAATTCGGGTTTTACGTAAAAACCGCCCCACTCGAGTAATGCGTTTGTCTTGCTTTGCCGCCCAAACGGCACCAATGCCAGATTCGGCATCGGCCCGCATACTTCTAAACTTAAAAATGTCGAACAGCTGCACTACATTGTCAGACATTAAACCTACTCGGGTTTGCTGGTAGAAAACCGGCCCTTTACTATCCAGCTTTATGGCTAATGCCACCAAGGGAAATAAGGGACTAAATACCAACAGCAATAGTGTTGCCCCCAGCACGTCAAATAGCCTTTTACCTACTGCAACTAAGGGGCTTACAAAGCCACTTAAGTAGCGACGCTGTAGCTTTTTAAGGAGGTAATCTACACAGCCCATCATGCTAGAAAAGTGCCCTTCTACTAAATAATTTAGGCTGCCTATTGCGTTTGGTAGTTTTGCATTAGGCATAAAGCGCGGCAACATCGCTAAACTGTAAGCCACAACCTGCAAAGCAAATAACACTGCAAATACTGCAGATTGCGCAGCTAACACCATGGCCCCAAAAAAGCTGGTGAGCATAAATACAGGGATGGTTACTCGTAAGGCTTTGCCTGAGAAGAAGGTAAAGGCCACCCCTTTAAAACGCGGTAGCAACATATGACGAAGACGAATGAGTTGCTGTAAGTTGCCCGCTCCAATGCGCTTTCTGCGGCTGCGATCTTGGCTGTCGGCGGCGTGTTCGAGCTCTAATGCGCGAATGTTTGGTTCGTAAACAGCCTTGTAGCCTTGGGCGACTATGTCCATTGGAATCACAAAATCATCGTTAATGGTGTCGTCTGGCATTACTCTAAAAAGAGACTTTTTAATCAAATAAAATGCGCCATGAGCGCCCAAAGGTGCGCCCATGTTTGCCTCACAACGTTTCACTTCGCGTTGGTAATTCCAGTAAGCCTGCTCACCTACCGAACCAGGGCTTAGTAGATGATAGTAACCACACACTACGCCAACTTGCGGTTGGCCAAAATGCTGAGCTGCAATTAACATTGCGTCTACCGAAATAAGCGCTGATACGTCAGACAGTGCCACAATATCCGCTTTGCTTTGCGAAATGTGCTGGTTAAGCACAGCCACTTTGCCTTGGTTCTGCAGCTGTTCACATATTTCTATGGAAAAACTGCAAAACGTTAAGTCTTCTAAACACGCTCTTGCCACGCTGGCGGTATCGTCGCTGCAGCCATCGCATATCACTTTAATGCTTAAGCGGTCTTCGGGGTAATCTAAGGTAGCGAGGTTAATCAGCTTTGCCGCAATGTAGTCTTGCTCGTTATAAGCAGGAATAAGTAACTCTATGCTGGGCAATTGCTGGTCTTGCTCGCGTTGGTGATATTTGCGCGCAACGCTTTGAATTTCATCCTCGGAATTTTGCGTTTTGTCTTTGCTCAAAAGCTTTAACAACAAAGGATATAAAGCGTGATGATAAACCACCAAGAACATTGCGATTAAGGTTACATAAATTAATGCGTTCATGATTATCCCCTTATAAGAAACGGTGGCGTAAGGCCGCGTAATTGCGTGCGGTAGTGCGTAAATCGCCCGACTGCTTAACAAATTGGCGTGGATTTCCGCTACTCGGTTTTTCGAGCTTAAGCTCTAAAGCTTGCGCCATAGCAAACGCAGAACCTGGCTCTACCACTGTGCCAGTGCGCGGGCACAAGGCTTCGGTAGAGGCACCTACATTAGTCACCACTGCTGGTACTTCACAGGCTTGTGCTTCTAAAATAACCAGCGACAAACCTTCAAAATAAGACGGTAAACAAAACAAATCTAAACTTTGGTAAAAGCGCGGCATACAATCTAGTGCGCCTAAAAAATGTACCCGATGGCTAAGGTGCAAACTATCTACTAATTGCTCTAAACCTTGGCGTTGGCTGCCGTCTCCGGCAAAGGCCAAGTGCACATCGGCAGGTAAAAATGGCAGCGCCTCAATTAATACGGCTTGGCCTTTCTCTACTTCTAAACGCCCTGCACATCCAATTATTTGGCAGTTATTAGGTAATCCTAAGGCCTCGCGAGCGGTGAGTTTATTGCCGGGGGTAAAACTGTGAGTGTCGATGCCGTTTTTAATCACTTGTACATTTTCGTCGGTTACACCTAAGGCAGTTTTTAGTTCACCAGCTACCAAATTGGCATCGGCCACTAGCATCGGTTTAACCCATTTAAGAATTGCACCTTGCAAAATGCGACGACGCTGCTGGCGCAAATGCCAGGCGTCGTGCTCGGTATGAATAACCACCTTAACCCTGGCTAAACGTGCAGCAATACCACCATAGATGAGCGGCCCAATGTGATGAGTGTGC
This sequence comes from Agarivorans sp. D1326, assembly GCF_056958115.1. Lineage (NCBI taxonomy): Bacteria > Pseudomonadati > Pseudomonadota > Gammaproteobacteria > Alteromonadales > Alteromonadaceae > Agarivorans > Agarivorans sp. D1326. The sequence goes on from NZ_JBTWEN010000002.1 coordinate 495,325, forward strand.
ACCACTGGCACCGCCCAGCGGCGAAACAAGTTGGTAAGTTTCCACAAGGTTTTCCAGCTAAAACCAGCTGGCTTGTTTAAAAACATTAGGCGGTCGGCAAAAGGAATCAAACGAGGCCATGCGGCTAAGGCTTCTTCTTTAGTACCTTCTAAAGAAATGATAATGCCTTGCTCATGCGCTTCTTCCATGCGCTGTAGGTCAAGCGCCATAGTTTCGATGCCGCCAGGTTGTAAGTGTTGTACTACTTGGATCCAAATACTCATTGGGTCATCCTCTTTAATGCGATTCTTTAAGCGGCGGAATGCGGCTTAATACCGATACGCCTGCGATGTCTTCAATTTCTTTAATGGTGCGTAAGCTTGAGTCTGTGAGCTCGGCAATCACCGCTAAGCTAATTCCTATGGCTATGCCTCCCACTAAACCAGCAACAACAAACATCCACAAAGGTAAGGTTGAAGGGCCACTGGGTGTGTAAGGGCGGTCGATAATTTTGATCCGATCAGACTGTTCAAATACGCCAAGCGCACCGGTTACTTGCGCCATCTCATAGCGAGTGAGTAAATTTTCATAAAGGCTACGCTTAACCCGCAGGTTACGGTTTAGAATTCGCAACTGCTTCTCTTGCTCACCCACCGATCCCACTTGGCGCTGTAAAGAAGACGCTAAACTGCGTAATTGCGAGACTTCTTCGGCCAATGCGTCTACGCGTTGGCGGGCAATCATTAAGGCTTCAACCTGCACAATCAGCATTTCGCCATTAGACTCGGTAATAGAAATTTGCTGCTGCAATAAAGCCGAACTGTCGTGGTTACTGACTGCCGATTCGGGATGCGCTAATACTTGAGCTCGCTCTTCTTCTAAATGACGCAATACCCGTTTAACCGCGAGAACTTTTGAGTGACCTTCGGTGTAGCGTGACATCAAGGTGGCTAACTCGGCGCGGTTAAGCACTATTTGTTCTTCTAAACGGGTTAATACTGGGTTGGTGCGCGACAATTGTTGATCGATGCTACCTAAACTTTGTTTAGCACCCGCTAGCTCCGCTTCTCGTTCAATAAGGCGTTGGCGAACTTGCGATAAACGCTCAATGTTCGCAGAATGCTGCTCTGGTAATGCATCGGCATGTTGGGTGCGGTAAATTGCCAGTGCTTCTTCGGCTTCTTCTAGCTCCATGCTGCTTAGGCTTAAGTGCTCTCGCAAAAAGCGCTCAGACTCTTTAATTGACGAACGTTCTGGCGCTAGTAATTGCTCTACAAAGTGCTTAGAAACGGTTTCTAATAACTGACTCATGCCCTGAGGATTAGGCGATTTATAGTCGATGCGAATGAGATCTTTACCAACCTGACGAACGCTTAACGAAGCCGACAATCGATTAATCACTTGCTCTTTTTTGCTGGCGCTGTCGGTTTCAAACATCAAACCTTGTTCAATCGCTACTTCGCTCAATACGTGGCGGCTGTGCAGTAACGTGGTTAACGCTTCCATGCGCCCTTCTACGTTGGCCGACACGGCTAAGTCTTCGAGAAATGGGTTTAAGCTGGCGGTTTCTTGCACCAACATACTGGTATGCGAGGCATACTGCTTGTCGGTAAACATTGATACGAGTGCTCCCGTCACTGGCATCAGAAGTATTGGCAAGACAATTAGATAACGTCTGCGCCATAGCGCATCAACGATTAAATAAACTCTTGGTAATAATTCGCCCATTACATTCTCCACTTGATTCAAGTGTTGAATAGCGAATTTCATACCAAGATTTTTATTTATTAATAATCAGCAACTTAAAATCACTTTCACTTTAGACAAGGTGGTGAACTTGCATTTTGCAACAACCTCCTTGGAATGGCTGAATTAACAGCTAAATTTGAGCGACTCAGCTTTAGAAAACTGTTGTGAGGTCCATACATCTTTAATTTGTGGCCAGCCCCAATCTGTCATCGCAACGCCTTGCAACACGTTTTGAAAACGCAACGATTGCCAATGGTGAAACAAGGGCAAACACCAATATTCACTTACTAAGGTATTGGCCAATGGCGTCATCTTGCTGAAGTAGTCTTGCAGCGCGGAGGTTTCACGAACGTCACTAAGCTGGGCTTGCATCCATTGCCAATTATCGCTGCCGACACAATGCTTAATAATCGGGTCGTTAAACAACCACCGAAACGCCGATGCTGGTCGGTTATCGTCTAAGTTGTAACTTGTCACTATCAGGTCTTGGCTTAACGTATTTTGTCTAGCAACATGGTTTAATTCGGCATAGGAATACGCTGTTAGTTGAGTGCTTACGCCTACTTGATTAAGCAACTTGGCAATGGTTTCGGCGTACAATTGCAAATCATCATGTTGATAAAAGCCAATGCTAAGCTCGTTGGGTAGCGGGACGCTCTCTGCAGCCAAACTAAAACAGTCTGGCCAAATATCTAACAAACTAAAAGCAGGCTCTACGGCCATACTTTGTAAACTTTTTTCTGCTGCAAGCAAAAGTGCTTCGGGCTGCAAATAGCTTGATAGCCAGCGCCTTTGGCTGTAGTTAAGTGTTTGCCGCTGTTGATTAAACAGCAGATATTGGCAGCCAAATTCTAAACGTTGTTGTAGATGTTGAGGCTGGCTTTGATCATTGCTGGTAAAAGCGTACTGGCCCTCTTTTGCAGCCGAACTTTTAGCGACAAACCAAATGCTCACTTCGTCGGGCAAAGCGCGATAACCATGATAGCTAGAATTTGCCTGCAAATGGATCCGCTGACTATTGTGGGCAATTAACGTGAAGGGGCCAGAACCAATCACTTGCTTACTGCTCTCCCCTGTTTGGCTAAGTTGCAACGCAGGTTGAATGGCATACTTTGGGTCTGCCAATAGGCCAGCAAAGCCCTGGTCACTGCTGGCTAAGGTAAATTCTACCGTTAAGGCGTTAGCCGCCTTAACACCAGTGACATGGCTTAGTTCATGTTGATATTGGGCATTAGTTTGCAGCGTATTAAACAAGGCGGCAACAGCATGGGCATCGATTACACTGCCATCGTGAAATTGCAGCTGTGGTCGCAAGTAAAAGCGATAAACCTTGAAGGACTCATCACACTGCCAATGATGGGCTAAGTCTGCATGAATGTTCCCCTCGGCGTCGCACCTAACCAAATTAGCATACAGCTGCCGCAGCAAATAACGCTCACTATTACGTAGCAACAAGTGAGGTAATACAGCCGAAAAAGGCCGCGAATAGGTTAGTTGCAGATTAAGAGAACCATCTCGATGGCTAGCACCAGAAGTAGCAATAAGTAGCCGGCCAAACCATTGTTGGTCATCGTCTAGTAGGGCTAACGCAGCGCTATAATCTCCAGAATCAATTTGTGCCTTAGCCAAATGTTGCTTTAGATCGGCTTCGCTAAACAACAAACTCAAATGTGAGCGCTGGTTGCGACCAACACTTGGCTGCCAATTAAGCCACCCAAGCTCGGCCATGTGTTTTAGCAAAGTTCGGGCATGTCGTGGGCTAGTGCTTACCGCCTCTGCAATATCGGCCAAAGCCAGCTTAACCGGTTCTTTGGTGCCAAACTTAGTAAGCTTTAAGTAGTACCTTAGTAGTTTAATCGCCTGCAAAATCCTACCTCATTTATCGAAACAACTTCCTCATTTTAGCTTTATTTAGAAAAAACCTCAGAAAAATGGCAGAAAACTACATGTAAAGACAATATAAGGAAATTAAAATCCAAAGATCATCTGTTTTTCATTCCGCTTAATGGGCGCAAAATAGCCTTGTGTTTAACAACAGCTCTTAGAGGAAAACAATGACTAGCCTAGAACTTAAAGCCAATCAACAGCTTATGCACTATCGCAAAAACATAAACCATTTGAACAGCGCGCAAGTTAAAGACAAAGCCAGTGATAAGCTAGTGGCTGCAGCCTCTCCTGCCACCATGGCCAAACACACAAAACAACAGGCGCTGCATAGCCATAGCCCATTGGCCCAAGCTGCACTGCAATCGATGCTTAGCTTATGCCAATGGGATGTATCTAACTTAAGTGATGAAGAGCTTAGCAAGCATTTTTAGCTTGCTAGCTTAAAGCGACCAACGTTACTTTCTTGCTGATTTGACAGCGCGTTTAAGCGCTGGCCTTCAGCAGCTAGGGTATCTAATGTTTGGCTGTTTTCTTTCGCTTGTTGAGCTAATAAAGCCATTTCCTTGGTGATACTGCTAGCTCCTTCGCGCTGCTGCTCGGTAGCAGTACTAATGCTGTGAGACATATCCCTAAGCTGCTGAATATCTTCACCTACCTCTGAAATCGCCTCAGATAATTGATTATTTAAGCTCACGGTATCACCCATTTTGCTACGGCTTTCGTCCATTAGCTCCATAGACGTGCTTGCTTGCTCTTCTAGCCGGGCCATTACTTTGGCAATTTGCTTCGTTTGCTCGCCAGTACGCATAGACAACAACCTTACTTCGTCGGCTACTACCGAAAACCCGCGGCCATACTCGCCAGCCCTTGCCGCTTCAATCGCTGCGTTTAACGCCAGCAAGTTGGTGGCATCGGCAATGGACTGAATAACTTCCAATACCGATTTAACGTCTTGCACATCACTTAACAAACTCTCCATAGCCCCATGAGTACTGTAAATATGCTGCTGCAAGGCTTGAATAGTTTGCTGGTTTTGCTGCATAACGCTGGTACCGCTTTTTAAACGATTGTCTGCACTTTCCGTTTGATGGAAGGAATCACTAGCAATGGTGGCAATCTCTTGGCTGGCATTCGCCATTTGTGTAATGGCGCTACCAACGCTAGCTAAACTGGTATTCTGATGGTCGTTTTTGCCTTTAATTTCACCAGTTATATTGGCATTGCTATTAGCCATGGTTTCTAGTTCGTTAGTCACTTGTGCAATTTCGCTTAAAGAGCGGTTGGTATTCTCGGCAACTTCATTCACCCAGCCTGCTACTTTGGCAAATTCACCATTCCAGTGATGTTGCATATGTAAGGTAAAATCCCCTTTGGCCATTGCCTGTGTAACCTTAGCCAAATCATCTATCGGTCGTTTGATTAAACGACTAATCGAAATACACGCAGCAACTGCAACCAATAAGGCTATAAAACCGGCAACGCTGGCGCTAATGCTTACCTTTGTCACCAGGCTTTCTGCCTCGTTAACCATCGTATCGGTTTGGCTATCAATAGTGCTTACTAACTGCCTAAGTGCGGTAATTTGTTTTTCGATTTCGCTTTCTAACTCGGTACGTTTTAAGCCGACTTGCTGAATGTTTCGTTTGTTTTCAAGTATCCGTGATAACAAGCCTTGAGGCTGCTGCACATGCTTAATAAAGAATGCCCAGTTACTTTGAATATCGGCGTGACTGTTAATCGATTCCACTTCAAAGCTTAAATCTTCAAAGCTAGTGCTTAAACGAGTAGTGCTGGAGCGAATAGTTGCGAGTATTTTGTTCACCGCATTTGGATCGTTTACCGACACCAACTCAAATGCCTTAAGCTGAACGCGTTGCGAGGCGGCCATATACGTTCGGTAGATATCGCGAATATACTGATCTTCCAAGGCGTAAGGTTCAACCTGATACCCCATGTCGTTATACAGCTCGGTAGATTGCAAAATAAACTGATTAAACAATTTAGTCAGTTCGTCGGCTTCGCTATAGCTTTGTGATAACGCTTGGTATACCGCCACCAACTCCTTGTCTAACTGGTGCACCATAGACTTAGAAGCAGAGAAACTAGCAATAATAGACGTTTGTTGTTGAGCAGTTGAGCCGGCGATAGCTCGCTCTAATAAAGACTCTGTAGCATCGCGCTGTTGTTGCCAGCCTTGGTACAGGTCATCCAATTGTTGTTGATTATTCGAGGTGAGAATTGCCAGAACCAAATGGTTCATTTGTAAGTATGCGGCTTCTACCTCAGAAGCATTTTGTAAGGCCACCAGGGATTGTGTTGCTAAGGTTTGGTTGCGGCTTTGAATATTATTTAAGCCCACAATGGCAATAAGAATTGCTGTAACAAAAGTACTAGCAATGACCGCTACCACCGTAACCACTTGCCGCGAAATCGACATTTTTCTCAAGCGATTGAAATAGTTAAATCGTTCTACCATGCTGTACCCCATAACCAACAATACTTTCCGTAGTGGTTATTGACGTTAACGAGGGTAAACATTTTCAGCAATAACAATTCGGCTATTTTATGGATAGGATCAACAATTGTTTCTCAGTTGATATAGGCTTTACTTGTTGGTTTTAAGCTTTTGATATTACTGGTTAAAAATAAACAACCTCGGATACTATAAAAGCTAAAACTATTGCTTAACTCCTCGCAAGCTCTGCCGATAAAATGACTGTAAAGGGAATTTATTGGGAATGACGCAATGTCTTTATCATCGATTAATAGCTCGGCAAGTAACGCCTACAAGGCGCAAGCAGCTGCGCAACAAGCTAAAGCAGTTAAAGCCCCACTGCCGCCAACAAATACTACAGAGCAAACCGCAACCCAAAAACCAAACGAGCCAGAAGACAACGCCGTTAAATCTTTTGCTTACGGTGCCTTAGGCATGGACAAACCCAACGAAGTTAAAGACAACGATGATGGCGCCTACACCGCAGGACAAGTATTAAAAGCCATTGGCACAGTTGGCAGCATCATCGCCATAATGGTGTGAACTAACGAGCGTTAACTGTCCAAGTCGTTTCTTGATGCAGATCGGGATGACGTGGCACCAAAAACGAAAAGGCCAATGAAGCCAATGCAATGCCCGCCCCTATCCAAAATACTAAGGATGAAGAATACAGCCAAACAAATCCCAACAACGCGGGCAATACCACCGCGGCAATATGGTTAATGGTAAAGCTAACCCCCGCCGAGCTGGCAATGTCGGCAGGATCGGCAATTTTTTGGAAGTAACTTTTTATCGCTATCGCCATAGCAAAAAACAGATGATCGATAATATATAAGCCCGCTGCCCACTCTGCGGTGTCCACCAAAGCATATCCAGCAAATACAAAAATTAGCCCTGTGTACTCAATAATTAACGCTCTACGTTCACCAATACGCCCAATCAATTGGCCAATTTTTCCAGCAAACAAAATGTTTAGCACTTGGTTGGCTAAATAAAGCAGAGCAATGTCAGACACCGAATAGTTAAACTTCTCCACCATCAAGAAACCAGCAAACACCACAAATATTTGCCTACGCGCTCCGCTTAAAAATACCAAGGTATAAAACAGCCAATAACGCTGGCGCAGTATTAGCCGTTTGTGTTGTTCGTGTTCTGCGGTGTAATGCGGAAACCTTAAGGCTATAAACAACACCGCGATTATGGTTGCTCCGCCAAACATGGCGTAAAGCGAGACATATTCAAACTCGGTGTACTCAAGCAAGGCCCACAAAGAGCTATAGGCCAGAACCGCTGCTGCACCTTTCACTGCTAGAGCTTTGCCCATAAAGGCTGGCGTTTCATCTTTTGGGATCCACTGTAGAGTTAAAGATTGATTCACCGTTTCGAAATAGTGAAAGCCCACCGACATAAGTACCGTAGTAAAGTACAAGCCGTATACACTAGGGAAAAATCCGGTAAGAGTAATGCCAATGGCTAATACCAATAAACTTAACAAGGCAAAGGTTTGCTCTTTAAGCACTAACAGTACAAAAATTGCAGTAAAGGCTAAAAAGCCAGGGATCTCACGCAAGCTTTGCAAAATGCCAATTTCACGGCCAGTAAACTGGGCGACTTCGATAGCAAAGTTATTGAGCAATACCATCCAAATAGAAAAGCTAAACGGCATTAAAAAGGCCATCATTAACAGAAGTTGTTTCTTAGAACGCTGCATCATAATCCTTGATGAAAGTAACCGGTCTTTAGCTCAGTTCAGAAAAAGCTAAGCGAATACCAAAGGCAGCAAATAAGCCGCCTAAACCACGATTTAACCAACACTTAATTTTGTCACTTGCCTGTACGCGATGAGAAATAGAAGCACTTAACCAAGCTAAAATATGCCCCCAAATCATAGCGTTAAGATTAAACACCAAACCCAACACCACAAATGCCAAGGCTTTGTTTGGCTCGGCTGCGTCGATAAACTGGGGAACAAATGCTAAGAAAAACAACGCCACTTTAGGGTTTAAGCTATTGGTAAGAAAGCCCTGGCTAAATATTTTGGAATAGCTGGCTCCAGCGCCCTTATTGTTGCTTAAGTGCAAGCTAGCATTGGGGGTGTTTTTTGTAAGAGCCATCGAAAAGCCCATATACAACAAATAGATACAGCCAATAACTTTTATCACGGTAAAAGCCGCAGCCGAACTTGCTAAAATAGCAGAAAGACCAAACGCCGCCGCAGCTATATGTACAAAGGTACCCGCACCAATGCCTAACGCGGCCACCGAGCCAGCTTTAAAACCTTGGCTAGCACTGCGCGCCATTACATACAAAGAGTCTGGCCCTGGGATCAAATTCAGCAAAATACCCGAAACGACAAATAGCCAGAACTCGTTAATACCTAACATTGCTACTACTCCATTAGTGTTTTGCTTTGTGCGCGAAAGATCTCAGATTAGCATGGAGCTTGTACAAGCCCTAAGCAGAAAGACTATTTACACCAATAAAAGTAAAACATAGTTTGGCAAACTATGCTCAAATTTAAGCTGCTTCAAACACGGGTAAATCTATTGTTTGTTGTGGGTTATTTTACTTGGAACCTGAGTACGGTTTTAAGCTTGTCCGGTGTTACTTTTCGAGGATCTGACAGGTAAATTTCTCGATGAACTTTAGATAGTCGCTCAAACCCTTCGGCGACGGCAAAGGCTTCCATTTTTTCAAAGCTTTGCGGCTCATCATCGAACGGGCCTATATGAAGCATTTGTACCGTTTTCCCTTCTTCTATTTGCTCAAAACTAAGTTCTTCAAAAAGAGGGTTAGTTTTTTTCTGTTTTGCTAGCTCAAGCATATCGCGGTAAAACGCTTGGTCTATAAAGTCTGGCTGGCGGATCATTAAACGATATACCAGCTCATCTTTATTAATGGTGCCATCAAAATTGGCTTTTGCTTTTTCGTTAATATCCCAAACACCTTCTAAAGGATAAACGGTAAAATCAAAATAGCCTTGCGGTGGCTTATCCATCTTTTTAGGCATCATTTTAATGGTGTAAGCGAGCGTATATAAGGCCTCTACCTTTTTGGTAAAAGCACTGCTTGCAGGGCTCCCCTCGCCTTGAATACTTATAAAGGAAAACTCAGGAACGGTAAGGGTTTCTGGTTTGTTTTTCGGGAGATAGAAACTCTTCTCCTTTTTTCTCCATTCATGTTTGGCTTGCATCTGCGAACTCTTATTTTCAAGCTAATGATTAGGGTCTGTTGATCTTTGGTGTTGAAATTGCTGCAAAAACCATCAGCAAAGATCAATAGACCCTAGTAGATTATCACGCTTACACTAAGTCATCATTGTCCTAAGCGGTGTTGTATTAACTATCTACTTTCATTCCAACATTCGTTTCACTAAAAACCGCATATGCTTTAAGTTTCTCCACTGGATACTGGACTCTGGACACGGCCCACAAAAAAGGCGACTAAAAGCCGCCTTCATTGATTGGGTTAATCACTAACCACAGCTACCAAATACAGCTGTAGATTGCGTTTCTGCTTGCTCAACCAAGTTTGCACACGAAACCTCTGTTGCGCTAAAGGCTTCTGCTAAATCGATGCGAATTTCTGCGTAGGTATCTAAATTACGCATTTTAAATGAGCCATTGTCAAAGTTGTAAGTATATTGAATCCAAGTAGCGTAAGTTTCGCCGTTAGCGGGATCAATAATGTCTTGTGGTACTAGGTTGCCTGCGTCAAAGGTAGACTGCAGCTTTCCTTCGGTTTGTGCCCAGTTTGCATCTTGCTTAAATTCAACATTTGCTGAGTGATACAAACCACGCAGCATACGATCTGCCGATGAAATACTAGAACCAATTTTGTGGCCAGTTTCAGTAAGGCTCATATCGCCTGCAGCTTGAGCGTTTGCTTCATGATATTGCTGTAGTGGCGCATTAGCCATTACCCGCATTTGATCATTCACACTACCGCGGTGTACGCGCATTTCCCCGCCTTTATTTAGCTCAAATAACGCAATATCGCCGCTTTTGTCTTGAACCGAAATATGTAAACCGTGCTGGTCGCCATGAATGCCATCTACCCAAGCAAACTGGAATTGCTTGGCTTCAAATGCTTTCACAGCTTCTTCTACTGTAGCGAAATTTTCAGCCATAAAGCTTGCAGCATCACCCCAGTTTACCGCCGGTGCGCCGTTATCTTTATAGTCTTTAATAAACTCTGCTGAGTCATATAAATACAAGGTAGAGGCAGATAAGCCCGCGGCATTAATTGCCTCTCCTACTGTATCAACAAATACTTCACGCTCTTCTAAAGCGAGCGTTGGGTACTTTACTGTCCAAGTTGCCGCAGTTTTATATGAAGGTACGTCTTTAGTTGTTACTTCTGTACCTACTGGATGAAGAATAGCAACCGTTCCAAGCTGAACACCCCAATCTAGGGTACGTACTTGCGAAACGCCGTGTGGAGTATCTAAGGTAATGCGAGAACATGCATTAGCAGTTTGTGCAGCGCCAAACGTTACCGCAGCAATGGTTAAAGCAATCATCGATTTTTTCATAGTCATTCTCTCGTTATTAATTGCCCACTCCTTGGCGAATAGTGAACAAAAAAGCACAAATAAAAGTGCTTTCCGGTTCGAGTGATGACAATTAAAACATGACGAAACTAAACTAATTAATCAGCACCTTTAAGGTCAACTAACAGCTTGTGATTGAGGTATAAGACAAAGAACAGCGGGTAAACATGCCCAGAGGCTAGGCAAGCTAAATCATCGTTATAAACAAGCAGATTTAGCTTGTCTAAAACGACGAGTCAAACAATAACGACACGCTTAAGCACTATACAACTGAACGCAGTTTCGCCCCTGTTCCTTGGCCATATACAGGGCTTTGTCTGCTTGTTGCAGCAAGGTCTTTAATGACTTCACATCGCTGCTACTTGCCACTCCAAAGCTGGCGGTGCAGGTAAAGTTAGCTTCACCCACGATAGGAATAATGTGTTTAGACACCCGCTCGCGCATTCGCTCGGCTACTTGTTGCGCTTGCTCTAAGTTGGTTTTAGGCATGGCAATAACAAACTCCTCGCCACCAATACGGGCAAACAGGTCTTGCTCACGACAAATCGCATTTATTTCTTTGCTTATTTCAACTAAGCACAAGTCACCAACCACATGACCATGACGATCATTAATGCTTTTAAAATAATCAAAATCGAGCAAGACCAAGCTCATTGTTTGGTGCAACTTGTTGGCATGCTCGAGCATTTCGTTACCCTCAGCAAAGAAGCAATGGCGATTAGCCAAACCGGTTAGCGAATCGGTCGACGCTTGTAAGGTAAGTTGTTTTTCGTTGGCTTCAATTTGTCGCGCAAAAATGGTCAGCACAAAAACCACTTCAATCATATTCACCAATACCACCGACTGATAAAGCAAGTGATTGGTGGCAGCATCTAGCTCTATGAGCGGGTTTAAATTAAGGGTGTTTTCGCAATAAAGGAACAAACCTACCGAGGCAGCGCTTAATGCCAGCATCTCTCGTCGCTGATGAAGCTCAAACAGCAAAAATGCGCCAGTAGGCACCAAGAAATAGTACAAGTGAAAACCACTTTGATTGGTCACATACACATTGGTACAAACCAGTAAATGCACCATTAACACCGAGAAAAACCAGGTTTTAGCTCCAGATACATGACCCCGGTGCATAAATGCTAAGGTGGCAAAGTAAGCCACTGTAAAACCAAGATTAATTGAAGCAACACCGCTATTATCAAGCAGTAGCCAATAGTTGAGTGAGTATAAGCCAGATATAACGGTGGTTATTAAGGCGATGATATTGGTTAGCTTTATGCGGCTAACGGCAGCAAAAGAGTGCCCTTCGGCCCCTAAGTTTATTAGTTTTTTAATTTGCATATTGTTATCTGAGACTTCCCTTTCCAAGTACAGACTAACATACAAACTAGTAACAAATTGTTTCAAATTCGCATTTTCTAACATTAAGATTTAGTTGCAAACGTCGGCAATAATAGAGCTAAAAGTCAGTAAAATTCATTATTTTTTAATTAACAGCAAGTTAAAGCAAAGGCGAAAATATTTGCAGCGTTAAGTGACAAAAATGCTAATGGCTAACGCTGCTGCCAAGCACTTAAAATTTAACTATGCCAATAATCCAACTATTGGGCTTTAACGACTCATTCCATTAAAGCCCTAATACACGCACTAAAGCAGCGAATTTAAGCGTCGCTTAAAACGATTACTTAGGCATTTCCACCAACAAATGCCCTTGTTGTGCTTGGCTTAAATCAACTTCAAAACGTTGTGGTGACCAACCATGTACTTTATCGCGCGCTTCGATATAAACAATGGAACCAACAGCTGGATGTGGCACCTTGCTTAAGCTGCGAGTAAAGGGTTGCTCGTTAACATGGGGGTGTAATAATTCGCGCTCTCCCAAAACCGTGCCATTTACATCCACTACTCGCCACATATTGGCATAGTGATCCCAACCTGTATCGCTATGCAAAAGTGATACATCAACCTTCCAGGTTCGTTGGCCATCTTGAGTAAACTCTGCGGCCACTATTGTGACATCGTTAGCTAAGGCCGAAATGGAGTAAAAGCTAAGAGCTAAGCAACTGGCTAGAAAACTTCGCGAAATGTTAGGTAAGGAAAGTGGCATACCAGTACCCTATTGGCTGCTAGGAATGTATTTACACCCTAGCAGCAAAGCCAACTATTGAGTAGCTTAGTTTTGTAAGAGTTCTATTAGCTGTTTAGCCACTGCTCGGCTTGGTCAGCCTGACCCATATCAAATGCTTTAATGCTTAAGCCTGGAATAAGCTTGCCTTCAAGCTCGCTAATGGTTTGCACCCATTGCTTGTCGCACAACACTGCGGCGCGTTTAAACTGACGGATCACTTTAAACATCTCGGGAATACGTGCAAATTCTACGGCTAAGGCACTTAAGGTAGGTAATGCAAAGTCTTCGATTCGGTAAAGCATTAGCCCCTGCTCTATACCTTGTGCTTTGCTGCTAAGTTCATCTAAGGCTAGTTTCATTTCGTCCGCATCCAGCTTCCCGCCGAATTCAATATCTAAACGGTTGTCAGCCACTTTTGTTACGTTAAACATGTTGTTGCTCCATAAGGTAACTTAAGATGATTAACGCCACTGTATGCCAAACCCGATAAACTGATATTGCGCTAGATCGTATTCTTAAACGCCTAAATTGCGCTTAGGCTCGTTGTTTATTTGTAGAAAATCACCAACCAAATAGTCGCCACATTTTCCGCTGTTTCTGCTACTCGATGCTTTTGATGTGCAGGGATATTTAAGTAATCACCCATTCCTAAAACAACACGCTGGCCGTTATCAAACTCTATAACTGCCGAACCTTCTAAAACACTTACCCATTCATTTTCTTCTTGATCATACCAACCCTGTTCAGGTGAGGCTTGTCCATAAGAAACAATCCGCTCAACCCTCAATCCATCGGCTTGCAATAAGTCACTAAAATGCTCTTGGCTCTTATCCCTAGGCAACTTAGCAAATAGATTGTCCATAACTATTACGCCTTTTAATTAAGCCAAATCGCTGGTTCATTTAGCTAAGCCAAGCCCAGTTAACGTTTGTTTAACTATCACCAATAATTCCGCCTCACTGCTAACAACTTTTGACAACACGCTAATTCCCATTAGCAAACTTTGTAGCGCTAAAGCTTTATCTCTGGTTTGCTGTTCTTCTAGCTCTCCTTTAGTCACTGCTAGTTGCAGTAGCTGCTCGAAGCGGGCAATGTTGGCGTGCACCATAGTGCTTAGGTTTTCACCCAACTCTTCGTCTACAGCCACTAACTCAGAGATCGAGTTAATCACCAAACATCCACGCGCTTCGGGATCGCTTGCTCTAAAACGGCATACATCTGCGAAAAATGCGTTAATTAGCGCGAGTACACTAGTATGTTGCTCTGGCTGGTTTAAAACTTGATCCGGGGTAATGGTGGCGTATAAATCTAGGGTTTCTAAAAACAGCGCTTGGCGGCTACCAAATGCGTTATAAAAACTGGAACGCGTTATGCCAAGTTTTTCGGATAAGGCTTTAACCGAACAGGCCTCGTAGCCATGTAGCCAAAATTCATTCATGCAATCTTCTATTGCTGCTGAACGATCAAACTTCGCTGCTCTGCCCATGTTCTTCTGATACCGCTCAATATGTTCACATGTGTACAAATTAGCATAATTGTACTTAGCTGGCTAATTCCCTGCTCCAGAAGTTGGCCATCTAAGCTTTGCTCTTCAGATAAAAACGATTATTTATGATTTATTTTTGTGCACATATGGACAAAAACGATTTATAAAACTAAATTGTACATATGTGTACAATACATATTGTACCTTGTTGGGCGCAGTTAACATGCCCTGTTACATCTTGATTTAATGCAAGCCAACTAAAAGGAAGACCGAGACATGACTGCATTTTTTGTTGCAACTAGCCAAGTAAAAGACCCAGAAAAATTTGCGCAATATGGACAACAAGCAGCCGCTACACTGGGCGAATTTGGAGGTGAACTGGTAATAAAAGGGAAATTTTCTGGCAACCTTAGTGGTGCAAATGAGCATGATGCTGTGGGAGTAATTAAGTTTCCCAGTATGAGTAATTTGCAAAGCTGGTACGACAGCCCTAATTATCAAGCGCTTTTGCCACTTAGGGAACAAGCGGTGTTTATGAACATTAGTACTTACGCGGTACCTGAGTAAGCTTTAGCCTTGCCCAAGCTTCAATTTTAAACCCAGATTTGCTGGATCATTTCTGGGTTTACTTAACTTCACATAAGGCCATCACAAGCTAAAGCTAGCAAGTCAAATAACAGCTAAGCTAAAAGCACCAGTCGCTAAATACCTAGAGGCCTGTTAGTGAAGCTTATTAAGATACTTGCCATTTTATTGGGGCTTATTGCTTATCCGACATTAGCAAACCAACACGCAACAAACATTCAAATAGTAATGCAACCAGCGGTAAGCCAAGCCGATAAAGAAAGCCGTGCGCTTATAAAACGCAGTAATGTAAACCAGCACTTTAGTCAGTTAGTCGCACAACTGTTCAACTTTAGACGAGCAGTAACTTTAGAATATGGCATTAATGATGGCCCACTGTACGACCCAGACGCTCATGGTATTTACATTCCTTATGCCTTTGTTGCAGAGACCTTAGAGTTTTTCGCCAACAACAATTACCAAAAACGTTATGGCATAAGCGCAGAAGATGCGGCCATAGATACTCTATTGCACACCCTGTTACATGAGTTAGGCCACGCTTACATTACCGACCAGCAAATACCAATCCTTGGCAAAGAGGAAGATGCAGCAGACAATTTAGCCACCATTGTATTACTCAACTACGTTGAACTGGGCGACGAAGTAGCAATTAGTGCCGCCGACATGTTTGCGTTTGAATCTGAAGATAAACCCAATTTTTACGAGTTAAGTGAGTATATAAATGAACACAGTTTTGATTTACAACGCTATTTTTCTACCCTGTGTTTAGTGTATGGCTCTAACCCTAAACGCTACCCAAAACTGCTAAACGAGATTGACACCAGCTACTTGGCAGAGCGCCAAGAGTTTTGCATTCACCAGTACCAGCAAACTAACCAAAGCTGGCACACTTACTTAAAACAACCTTAAGCCTGGTTAGTCAGCTTAGTGCTAAGCACCGCTTCTAATTGGCTAAAACCTTTAACCAAATCACCTAAGAGCTCTTTGCCAATGGCATTCGCTAAATGTTGGTCCAATTCAGCCAACAACAACCTCGCATCAGCCATTAACAACTCACCTTGATGAGTAAACAAAATTTGCTTCTGTTTACCTACTCCTTCTCGCTGTTCCAAGTACCCCTTGTTACTTAGATCTTTTACTGTTTTAGCCACCATCTGGCGACTCACACCCAAATTTCTCGCGATTTCCGAACCAAAATTAATCCCGCAATCTAACGCACTTAAAAAACTTAAGGTGGCAGGGCTAATTGAACTGTAGCCCTTGTTAGAGAGAGCCTTAGATAAGTAATTACTTGTTAAATCTTGAATTTTGCTAGTTGCCATAACCAGCTGCAAAGCGTGGCTATCAACCATCGCAACGCTCTTTTGTGTCAACCTTGTTGACATGATTACCCCTAGTCACTACGCTTATGTCAACCAAGTATACATAAGGAGCAATTATGAAACACCTCTATCTGTTTTTAGCTATAGCAGGAGCCATTGTGCCCTATGTGTTTTTTATTGAGTTTATTACGGTGCATGGCTTTAACTTAGGGCTATTTATTCCTGCCCTTTTTGCCAATGGTGCTGCAGGTGGCTTTAGTGCTGATTTACTGATTAGCTCACTGGTGTTTTGGTTGTTCATGTTTAGCGATAAGCAAGCAGATCGTCCAAAGCCGTACTGGTTTATTGTGATCAACTTATCTATAGGTCTAAGCTGTGCTTTACCAGCGTACTTGTACTTTAAAATAAGAAATCAACAAACCGCTGCAGCTGTTCAGGGTATCGCTTAGCCAGAAAAGGGTTAATCGATTAAAAATAGCTCTAGCATCTGCCGGAGCTATTAATACAGCTAAAAAGCTACTACAAATGGCAACGTGAAGGCCATAAGCTAGTAACTCTCTCCAAATACAATGTCTTGCTGAGTGTCCAACCATAGAGGATGTTTAAACATCGCTTTAGAAAAAAGGCGACTTTGCAAATGCAGATTTAACCAAGCTTGTAAGTGAGTATACGGGCCGTTTAAGTAAAGCTGCCGGTTAACCTTAGAAAACTGTCGAATAAACGGCAGTAAAGCGTAATCGAGCAGGCTGGCTTTATCGCCCATTAGAAACCTGTGTTTAGTTAAACGTTGCTCCAAGTCTTGCACAAAAGGCTCACACTTTAGCCTGCATGCTTCTAGGTCTTGATGATGGTAGCGTTTTGCGTCTTTATAGCGCTCTAAATCCGGCTTAAATTGCTGATCGTTATGCTCAATAATTTGCAGCATTTCATCTAGCGCATCGCCTCGCGCTGAATACAATAAATCATTAGGGTCGTTACGCCTTAGCGCCCACAGCATAATATCTAGGCTCTCATCAATAACCTGATATTGAGTTGCTTCAGCGTTGGGGGTATCAGCTAAAACCAATACCGGTACCGTTCCTTTTGGCGACAAGGCTAGCATTTCTTCAGGCTTGTTTTTCATCACTATTGGCCGCAAATGCACAGCTTGCCCAGCCAGCAAAATAGCCAATCGAGCCCTCATCGCATAAGGACAGTTTTGCAGAGAGTACAATATAGGTAATGTAGACACGTTAGCGGATTAGCTCCCTGACTGTATGAAACTTATAAGGCCCCCATTTTATGGCGTTTGGCGAAATGTTTAAGTAATACGCCTTAACTTTTCTAAAAGCCCTTCTTTAAGCATATATCGAGGTATATCCCATTCTTGAGGAGGGAGGTTCGAAATATGATCTTTCCGTGACCTATTCCAAAAATTATATCCTGGGAGGTTTTCAGCGCAACAGTGTGCCATTGAACTAACACCAATAGACTCATTATTAATGACTACTTCTTCTGAGGTGCTTGATTTGTCTCCGTCATTACCCCAATAATTGTTTTCAATCGTATTCACAAACCATTGTATGGCGTCTTTAGGGAACTCTAACTGTGATACCTTTCGTTTGCCTGTAAGTTTACTTGTGTATTCTGTCCAGATTATGACGTATTCATCAAGAAGAATAATATTATTAATATCACCTTCAAACATCGGGTAATCAACGCTAAATAATATTTTTGCTTGTTTAGGTAGATCATCAATCTTTAGAATAGGAAATTCTTTCACTAAAAATTACTCATTGATTCCCTGACGGCATGAGACTTATAAAATCCCTATATTTTAAAGCGTTTAGCAAAATGTTTAAGTAATACTCTTGAGTTTCTCTAAAAGCCCTTCTTTAAGCATATATCGAGGTATTAACCAACTTTGCGGTGGTCTATTTGATACATGATCAACCCTTGACTTGTTCCAAAAGTTATAACCAGATAGATTTTCTGAACAGCAGTGCATCATTGAGCTAATTCCTATACTTTCACCACTAAACATTCTACTTTCCGAATTGGTGCTTTGATCTCCTTTATTTCCCCAATAATTATTCTCTATTGTTCTTGTGAACCAGGCTATTGACTCTAAAGGAAACTCTGATTGAGATATTTTGTCTTCTTTGGTGAAAAGACTTTTATATTTTGACCAGTAAACTATGTAATCCTCAAACTGTATAAGTTTGTGCTTTTCATTTTCAAACATAGGGTAATCTAGTTCAAATAACACCCTAGAGCTTAGAGGAAGATCCAGAGGGTCTAATATTGGTATTTTTTTCATCATAAACTTACTTAATTGGAATTAGATTGACTGTTCTCACTATAGGAGAACCACCTGATTTGGAAGTCTGTAGCTCAGTCAGAGGAGGTAAGTCTTTTTCTATACTTAAGGTTTCTACAACACCGTATTGCCCCCCTCCATCAGCGGTGTTAGCAGTTAAACCATTTCCTTTGAACTCGGCGTTAGCTCCTATTTCCGTTCTAACTTCATGCCTAGCTAAAAATTTATCTGCTTCGTTAGGAGGCATACTAGAAGCATACTCATTTATTTGTTTAGGATTGAACTCCTTGCCTCCGACACCCCAAAAACTTGTCATTTTATCTGCATATTCAGCTTGATAGCCCGAATTCATAGTACTTATAAGTACATCTTTATCATGCCCTTCCACATTCTTGGTGACAACATCGCCCATATTCTCCCATGTAGGTACAACAGTATTTCCACCAAACCGATCTAAGTTCTCACCTCGATCGATGATGTGCATAACATAATCTTTTTTGGGGTCATACCATGAACCGTTGCCAAGTACTTTATAAATTAACTCGGGGTCTGAATCGGCAGCTTCAATTTGGTCAAACGAAGTCGTCCAAGTAGGAACTAGCCCGCTATCTCTTTGAAAGGCTAGTTTAGCGTCGTCAGCACTATTCTTCGGCTGAATGCTAACTAAGAACCTATCATTAGCCGTTGCTCCAGAATTCGCCATTTTTACTAGCTCATCATCACTGTATTTTGGTTTGTAAGCTGGCTCACCTGCTTCCTTACGTTCTTTGATCTCTTCTCGAGACTTCGCCAAACGTTTTTCCGCTTGCGCAAAAGATTTTATCTTTCCATCGCGTGAGGTCTTAGGTTTTGCACTTCTAGTCTCTTCTAATTTCTCTGGTTGAGCACTAGCAGAAACCCTGCCACCATGCCCTAAAGATTCTTTTGCAGCGACAACACGTGAAATAACTTTTTCAGGCACGCTTGCTACTGGAATTCCACCTTCGGCATCGGTTGATGGCAACGGCGCAAAGTTTTCACCCTTAAATACACTTACCTCTCCGCTCATAATGCTGCGGCTTAACCAGCTGAGTTTATCTTGGCGAGATTTGTGGTGTGCTAAGTAGTCATTAGAAACTTGCTGATAGAGCCTATCAATATCAAATTGCTGGCCCCATGAGACGCTATGGTTTTGTAACAAGGCATCAATGTTGTATTTCTCAATACTATTTTGAACTTGCTCTGCAGGTACGTCATGAGTATTAGCTTGAGCAGGCAAGAAAAAATAAGACTGGCCAAATGGGTCTACTAGCAGTGTTTGGTTGAACTTAGATTGCTCGATAGGATTAGCGTTTGCTTGCATACTTGCCTCGCTCTACGCTGCCTTGGTTTGCTGCCTTAAACATGCGGTTCCTTGCCTGTTTTAGTTGCTAGGTATTAACTTTAAAATCAATAAAGTGGCGATGCTATCAGGCTAATGAGGGATGAGTCAATATTGAGAGGGCGTACAGCATACTTAGCGCGTAAATAATCATCAAACAGCGCACGTATATGAGCGTGACGCTAAGCGAACCAAATACTTAAAAACAACGGAAGTAGTGCCTTTTAGCAAGGTAACACCCTACTAAGCAACACTGATTAAATAGTCGTCAAAACACTGCTAGCAAAATACCAGCAGTGCTTGTTAGAGGATTACAAACCTTGGCTGTATTGGGCGTTCGTTGCCACAGTAACCATACTGCTGAGCTGTTGTTGCGCTTGCTCATCCCCTTGCAGAAATGCCTCAAACTGAGTGACCAATACCGTTTTATCTAACTCAGCTTTCGAGCCTGCGCCTATGTTGGTTAGGTCGATAAAAAACTCGTCAAACTGGCCTGCTAGATCATTCACAATCTCGAAGTTCAAGAATTGCTCGTGGTTGTAAATGCTTGGGTAGCCGCCCTTTTGTTTGTCGACCGCAAACGACACACCTTTCACATTAGTAATAGTGGTAGCCTTAGTACACTTAAGCATGCAGCCATCTTCAATCGCAGGCTTATTACAGCCTACGGTTTGTTGGAAGAAACACTGGCGGCTAGTCATCATCAAAATAGGGTGATAAATGCTGTAGAGCAATTTGAAGTTATCGGGCTTGGTAATATTTCGAATTTGCATGCGATTAATTTCGTTAGAAATAAACGCACCAGCACAATTAAGCTCTTCTTTTAAAGTGACCAAAGCGTGTGAATTGGTGGTGTTTAAGAATGGTCCGGCTATCCACTCAATGCCCATTTGGTAAGCCTTAAAAGCCACACCGGTATTGTTACTTACAATACGTGCAGGGCGAACTTCTTCCAGTAAACGCACCGCTTCTAGATAATCTTTACCAATTAACACCGCTGGAAACCACGGGATTAATCGCGGATTACGCAAGAAAATATCAATGTATTTATTATTGCCAGTTTTAAAGCTTTCTGGCAGCTTAAAATAAACATCTGATTCGGTTAAATCACATAGGTGTAAGTCTTTTTCGTCTGCAATAAGCAGCGACATGCTTGGCCGACCTTCTGTGCGAGGATGCTTAGGCAAGGCAGGCACCTCTACCGCTGGCACATGAGGCACAGAATTGTTTAAGGCCAATATAGCTTGGTTTTTCAGCTCACTAATTTGTTTAAGCGGCAAACTTAAGTTGGCTGCTAAATCTGAGCAATCAAACTCAGCGTAATCGTAATCTCGGTTAGCGAAGTTTTTAAAACGTTTCTCAAGCAGGGCTTGGTCTAAAGATTGTTTACCGACTTGGCTAAGCAACTCTTCAGTCGCCAATTGATACACTTTATCGTTATCACCAACAGTGAGAATTAAACGCAAGGGTTGATTAAACTCACCAGAAAACTGAACCTTTAAAGGCTGCTTGGCAATGCTCAAGTACTTAACTTTTTCGGCCAGCTCATCACCAATTTCGTTGCGCTCTGCGTGCAAGCCTTTTCTGGCTTCTTTAATTTCTACCACTGATATAGCGTTATATTTTTGAACTGCATGCTGCACGCTGTTATCACGCGGATTATCGATAAACATATCCTTGGTAAGGTTGCCCTTTAAGAAGGAGTTGGTGAAATCTCGGTTAAATACTCGGTATAGGTTTGAATCGTCGGCTAGAATTTTTCCGGTCTCAACAAACTTATCGATATGTTTACGCCAGCTATCCACCACGGTGTAAACATAGTGAGCACCTTTAATACGGCCCTCAATTTTTAGAGAGTCTACTTGTGCATCCACCAGCTCTGGCAAATCAAAATAAGCAGAATTGTCTTTAAGGTTAAGAGGGAAACGATTACCAGCATTCGTGATTTCGTATTCGTCTCTACATGCTTGGCTACAACGGCCGCGGTTACCTGAGTTACCCACACTTACCGAGCTTGAATAACACTGACCAGAAAAGGCGATACATAACGAGCCATGTACAAACACCTCGGTTAATACATCATGTTTATGTGCTAAAGCCGTTAGCGTTTTTATCTCAGCTAAATTTAACTCGCGTGACAGGTTAAGCCTAGAAGCGCCGAGCTTAGCCAAAAACTCTACCTGCCCTTCGTTGTGGGTAGTGAGCTGGGTAGAAGCATGAATATCTAAGCTTGGGAAATGCTTCTTAACTAAGTTAAACATGCCCAAGTCTTGCACAATAATCCCGTTAAGGCTGGTATTTACCAGTTTGTTAAGCAACTTAACCATGGCAGGAATTTCTTGTTCAAGAATGACCACGTTTAGGGTTAAAAACACTTCACAATCATACTTATGCGCCAAGCGTAAAATGCCATTCAAATCATCAAAAGAAAGGTTTGAGGCGCGGTTACGAGCATTAAAGGTATCTAAACCACAATACACCGCATTGGCACCAGCGATTACCGCCGCCTTTATGGCTTCTACATCACCACCGGGGGCAAGTAATTCAATCTTTCTACTCATGTTTCAAACTCACTTTACTTGGGCGAACAGCCTAATCTTAAATTGCGCGGGATTTTAACGGCAACAGAACACTATTGCTACAGTTAACTAACCTCATCCAGCAGTACTTGCTCAATTAAGCCAACTTGGCAAGTGGCAGCTAAACAACGGCTAGAACAGCAACTGCCACTTTGCTGTTTCACCCGACAAATTTGTAATAACAACCTAAACTATAAATAGCCCCCACAGCATAGAGTGGGCGCTTAATAGCAAATGACCGATTGCTCGAACAATCAGGACTAAAGCTTATGGCTAATACCAACTCACACCCTAGCAAAAAATCCACGGGCACCTGGCAAGTAGTGGTGGCAGTTATCATCTTTGTTACCAGCCTGATAGCTGTGTTCTACTGGGGCTACAAAGACATTCACTTTTTGGTAGTGAATCCCGAGTTATCAGATAAAGGCAGCGACATTTTCCTAAAGTACCTATTTATTGTGGTTGCGGTAGAGCGAGCCGCTGCAGTGTTTGTAAGTAATTACCGTAATCGAAAAGTAGCCGATTGGACCTTAAGAATATCCAGAATAAAAGAAACCCTATCCGATGAAAGCCAACACTTAAACGTGCTAAAAATGGTGTTTGAACGAGAGATCCAAGTCGCGCAAAAAGTGTTAGATAAACAAATGGTTGATTTGCTTATCCCACCAGAAGATACCGCCGATGAATACCGCGCCGCGCTATTGTGCATTAAACACAGCTATGAGTTTTCGCTGGCTAGGCATCAATCAACCTGCAACCGAGACGTAACCTTTTTTGTGTTTATCTCGGGTATTGTGCTGGCTTCACTAGGGCTTAGCATTCTTAGCGATGTAATGATGAACCTAACTGAAATATCCGGCATACACGGCCACCTAATACGAATTGCCGACGTACTCATTACCGGAGGTCTTTTGGGAGGTGGAAGCGCAGGACTTAACTTTGCTTCTACGCGATTTGCTGAGCTGATGAAAAAGAATTAATGAACGGCAATTGATTAGTGCTTGCAGCCAATTAGAGGCTCCAAGCACTTTCTTTTGGTTTAATAGCAAAGCACCCGTTTTGTTATAACGAGTACTGTGGGTCTATTAGTTATAGTTCTACCGTGCCAATTTGTGGTTTGTCTTCTTTGTCTTCTTCCTCTTCATCAACTTGATTGTCGGTTACAAACTTATAGCTAAGTGACAAAACACCCACTTGGATAGTAGCTACTAACAAAGATACCGCTGTTGAAAATATCGCAAATAGCCAGCTATCCTCAACGGCAATTATGCTTAGAAGCATATTACTGCTAGTAGGAAGCAGCCCCATTAATAGGGCTAAACGCCAACCATTTCCATCACTTAAGTTCCATGCCCAGGATAAGCTCTTCCCCCTAATGCCAATAGCACTTGCAGGAAGGACTAACGACCACCGCCCAACAAAATAGTACACCGGAAAGGTAATCGCTAATGATACAATTTGAGCGACTAATTGAGGTGAATTTTCTCCCAAAACCATGCTGCCAACAAGTACACCACTAATACCAACCACCGGCAAAGATACCAAAGCAACACAAACTATTAACAGCAAGCTCCAACCTGCAAACCGGACCTCATTACCTGTCCAGTTAAACACCCTCTCTTCGCTAGGCAGTCGCTTGTTAAGAAACAAACGGTGAGCCCCAACCAAGGCCTGCAGCGCTGTAGTTATATAAGCAATGCTCAAAAAAGCTATACCAATATTACTAAAGTAACTGTCACCAACTTCTAACGAAAGTGACGCAAACAACACTGCAATAAACATAACAAAAAGCAGCGGAGCGCCAATATTAAGAAGATCTCGAAAATAACGAAAAGGCAAAGACACGGCATCATACAAAATGGCGGTAACGGGTAACTGCTGGCTCAAAATAAATTCCTTGTTCTAAATACCACTCCCTCCAACCCTATGGGTTGAGCTAGCCAACTATTAAAAAAGAAAAGCACAGCAAATGCCATACACCAAATTGGTGAATTTATTTGCTTTCACATTAATTAGTGAGCCAAGCACTGTTAATAGCCAGCGCTTTACCGTATGTTGAAGAAAAATTGCTAAGCAGCGAGGCCAAGAGTGAAAAAGTACAAACATGAGGCGCAGTTATTAAAAAAAGCCTTACAAATTGGTGAGGTATACGCACTGCAACGCGGTTTTGCCAAGTTTCCACCTGGCATCTCAGAGAAAGACAAAGTAGAAGCGCTATACATGTTGTTAGCCGAAGACAAACGATTAACACCGTTACCAAAAGACAAAATCACCGGCCCAGAAATGCGCCACAAACTGGTACTGTGGTTAGCCAACCAACTGCCTAAAGACCACGAATTGTTAGATGGTTAGCAATAAGATCATTCACAAAAAAGCAGCACCGAGTGCTGCTTTTTAAGTACCAGTTCCCCCCATCTTTAAAGCATAGGTATTAGAACTAACTCGCACGTGTAGAACTCAGTAGCGATTCACGTTGAATAGACTAGTTATTAAATACTTTATCAACTGAAGCAGAAGACATTGACGCCAAAAAAGCACTGTATTCAAGTGCAAATGTCACTTTTTCCCCTACCGTTAGCGACGCGTTTGGGGCTTCAACAATGAGATGGTCACTACACGAGGAAACCACCCTTATGCCATCAGGTGACTTAAGCCCTGTAACACAAACATCTTGTCGCCCTAAGGCTAGAATGGCTTGAGCAACAGCTCCTCTATCTTTAACGTACTCTTTTTCGCCAAAGGCATTTATACCTCGCTCTCCCCAAGGAAAAGTGGGCTTAACCTTCGCCTCTATCACCTCTGCGCTTAGGGTAATCGCATCAGTATATAACCCTTTTATAGGCGCTTGCTCGGCTGGCACACAGCCTAAGAAAATGGCTTCGCCAAGGCGCAGATTGTTGATGCGAGTTCGCTCTACATTGTCCAAAGCCCAATTAATTGATGCTGAATTCCCCCCGGAAATTACATCAAGCTTGATCCCTAAATCGCTCTCAGCTTCATCCACAAGTTCAGATAGCAGTTTCATTTTTTCATCATCGGGTGCGATCCCATAACGACAAGCTAAGTTTGTTCCAATCCCCCTAATCGTAATGTTGGGTAACGATACAACTTTACGCATAAAATTGATGACTCGCTCCGGCATAACCCCTTCTCTTAAATCGCCCAATTCAACCATAATAATGATCCCGTGGTTTAAATTTAGGTGGGAGGCTGCTTGGGAAAGCTTCTCAATAACCTTAATTTCTGAGTTGAGGCTAATATCGCAGTATTTTACAACTTGAGCAGCCTGGCTAAGCATGGGGGTGCGAATCAGCATTTTGGGAATGCTAATCCCCGAGTCTGCCATTCTTTTGATATTTTCAACTCTAGAATCGGCAAACATCTTTGCCCCAGCCTCGATCAAAATCTTCGCAATTACAGGGTGTCCTAAGCACACTTTAGTAACTGGGGTAACTGAAATGTTTTTCTTCGCCAGCTGGTTAATCAGCAGCTGAGCATTATGATGTATTTTGTAACAATCAATGTTTAACCTTGGGTAACTCACTCGCTGTCGGCCAGTTTTTGAGCTAATAGCGGGTAAGCCATTAACACCATTTCCACCAGCTTCTGCTTAGGCTGAGTAAGAGGATCAGTAACCAGCAGGTCAAATTCCTTGGTGCAAGCGGTGATTTCTGACTCCATTTCTTCACTAGACATTCCCTCATGATTCAATGAAATGCCTATAACAGAGGTGTTTGCAAAGGTTTCTATGAGATTTATTTCAGATGAAATAGAAGGTACTGGCATAGAGGGAAAATCTACGCGATACAAACGCTTAGGCGCATGCTGCAAGATAATTCCTGTAGGGCAGCTGCCACGTAAAATGAAAGAGCTGGTCGAAAATGCCGGATGGCTCAAAGCGCCTTGCCCCTCAATAATAATGATATCTGGGCTTTCTTTTTGGTAAGCCTTAAGTACCACCGCTTCTAACTCTCCAGCGCAAAACTGCGACGGAACTGCATCTAAAGCCACGCAGTAAGCTGCACCTTGCATGATGCCAGTTTGCCCCGTTGCAATCATCACCACATTAAGGCCTTTATTCCTCAGCTCTTCTGCCAGTATTGTTGCTGTAGTACGCTTTCCCAATGCGCAATCGGTTCCCATTATCGCTACTCTTGGGCAGCTAACATCATGTATCTTGCCACTAAATGTGTGCAAATCTTCTTGCTTTTTGGGTTTGCGAATATCGAGAATATGAACGTTATTGGCAATGCTTGCGTTCTTGAAGATGGGATCATCATTTAAAAACTCATGCAGACCATTAACAATATTCATGTTCAGCGACATAGCGTCTAAAATGATTGCTTTCTCTGCGTCAGATAAAAAGCCACTTGACGGCGCTATACCAAAAATAAAGTAGTCAGGAATAGTTTCTGCGTGATTCAGTGCCTCGATAATATCACTGACTATTGGAATACCATTTGGCTTGTTGTCGAGCATTTCGCCAGAATCTAAGCCCGCAGAATGGCTATCAATAACCGACAGTATTCGGTAGTTTTGCGAGTGCCGGACTAAGCCATTTGCAGTTTTTCCATCGGTTTTTCCAAAGTTTCCTTCACAAAACACAATGGCCGAAGGTACCAAGGGAGTTAAGCATTCGTAGAGCGGAGCAACTGCTGCGTAATCCATCGAGTCTGCGCCAATGTTTAATTCTTCAGTACTGTTAAATTGAGATGTATTTGGAAAATTTACTGTTGAGTTGGACATAACTAAAGCCTTGTTTATAAGGCTTAGAAGGGCGACTAAGGAGTGCCGAGATGTTAGTTCGGAAAAGAAAAGAAGTCCCTACTAAGCGGTAGGGAGAAAAAACATACTAACATACTTCAGGCTTCAAGCGGGGGATAATTTAAACCATGACCTTGAGGTGAAGATGTAGCTATCTCGCCTCCCCGATAAGGTCCAGACGAAATAGGCTGTGCGCTCACTATAGTAGAAAAAAACAAATACCCAATAGGCCTTTATTTATTCACCCAATGTTCTGCAATTTGCTCTCTGGTGGCATACCAAACACCTTCAAACTGCTGGGTATATTGAATAAAACGTTGTAACGCAGCAAACCTTGCTGGACGGCCGATGATTCGGCAGTGCAAGCCAATGCTAAGCATTTTAGGCGTGGTTTCTCCTTCAAAATACAACACATCAAAAGCATCTTTTAAATATTGGTAAAACTGATCGCCGCTGTTAAAGCCCTGTGGGGTAGCAAAGCGCATGTCGTTGGTGTCTAGGGTATAGGGCACCATTAACAAGGGTTTACTGTAGTTGTTGTCCCAATAAGGTAAGTCGTCGGCGTAGCTATCGGCGCAATAGAGAATATCGTCACGTTCGGCAATTAACTTTAGGGTATGCGGGCTGGTGCGGCCGGTATACCAGCCTTTAGGTTTCGAGCCAGTAGTTTGTTGATGAATAGCAATGGCTTGCTCTATGTGTTCACGCTCTTGCTGCTCGCTAAAATCTTGATAGTGAATCCATCTTAAACCATGGCTGGCAATTTCCCAGTTGGCATCTAACATAGCTTTTACCGCTTCCGGGTTGCGCTGCAAGGCCATCGCAACGGCAAACACAGTTACTGGGATCCCTTGGCTCACAAACAAACGATGCAAGCGCCAAAAACCCGCTCGGCTACCATACTCGTATATGGATTCCATACTCATATGGCGATCGGGATACGCCTCTGCCCCAACTATCTCCGATAAAAACTTCTCGGAATGACTATCACCATGTAATACACAATTTTCGCCCCCCTCTTCATAATTAACCACAAATTGCAGGGCAACTTTGGCTTTGTTTGGCCAGTTTGCTTTGGGCGGGTTTTGGCCGTAACCGACTAAATCTCGAGGGTAGTTTTTGTTGCTCATAGTTATCCTTAGTTCACCAATTGAATGGCTAATTGGTGATGCTGTAATTTTAGTTGTTCTAGCTGGGCACGGGTTTCATCGGCGTCTTCAATAATCCACTTACCCGCTACCATCAGTTTGCTCACTTGGCTTGCACCACATAAAATCAAAGCGGCTAATGGGTCGTGAGCACCCGAAAAATTAATTCCATCTAGCTTGTACAAACCAATGTCTGCCTGCTTACCTGGCGCCATAACGCCAATATCATCGCGCCCCAATACCGCGGCGCTGCCTTGTGTTGCCCAATTAAGCACTTGGTGGTGAGTGATTTGATCGGCGCGATAACGCAAGCGTTGCTGCATTAATGAATGGCGTAACTCTTGAATCATATTAGAGCTATCGTTAGAGGCTGAACCGTCTACCGCCATGCCTAGCTTACAACCGGCTTTGGCTAAGTCTAAAGTTGGGCAAATGCCCGATGCCAGCACCATGTTAGAGGTTGGGCAATGTGCTATTCCAACTTGTGCAGCACCTAAACGTTGAATTTCAGTTTTGTCGAAATGAATGCCATGCGCTAACCACGTTTGTGGTCCTAGCCATCCGCAATGCTCCAAATAGTCTACCGGTCGCATGCCTAGTGTTTTCAAACAAAAATCGTTTTCATCGATGGTTTCACCAAGGTGAGTATGCAGTCGTACTCCTTGTTCTTTGGCTAAAGTAGCGGTGTCGCACATTAGCGATTCGGTCACCGAAAAAGGGGAGCATGGCGCAAGCGCTAAGTTAAGCATGCTGCCTTGTTCAGCACTGTGATATCGCTTAATTAAACGCATGCTATCATCAAGAATTTGCTGCTCGGTTTGCACTACAGAGTCTGGCGGCAAGCCGCCATCTTTTTGTGACAAACTCATACTACCGCGAGTTAAAGTTGCCCTTACTCCCAAGCGCCCTACTACCTCGGCTTGAATATCTATCGCCTCGCTTAAGGCATGATTAAATACATAGTGATGATCGGCCACCGTTGTCGCGCCGCTCAACATTAGCTCCCAACAAGCAATCTCTGTAGCAACCTCGATGTGCTTAGCAGTAAGGCCAGCCCATATTGGGTAAAGCGTTTGTAACCAAGGAAATAATGGCTGATTAATTGCAGCCGGTAAGCAGCGCGTAAGGGTTTGATAAAAGTGGTGATGAGTATTAATTAAGCCAGGCAGCAACACCATATCACTGGCGTCGAGTTGTTGGTCTACTGCCGCAACCGGCTGCTGCCCTGCTGCAATACATTCAATTATTTGGCTTCCTTGAATCACAATGCCACCACGCAAATCGCGCTCAGCATCGGGGCCGCTGATAGCTCCGCTAAATACGGCTAAAGGATTTTTAATCCAAAGAGTTTGGCTTGCTTGTTGAGCTTGATTAGAGAGTGGCGACATGACTTAGTGCTTGTCCTGTTAGCATAGTAGCTAAAGCATAAGCAAAAATCTGACCAAGCACTCAGCTTTTTGCTTTAGCTTTTTAAGCCAATCCCGCGAATAACTATATCAATCACGTTTCGCTCGGCTTTGGCAAACTCTTCTGCACTTAAGGTTTTACCATTGATCATTCTAATTTCGGTATCAAAGTCGGCGTAAAATTGAGTAGCTCCCCAAATCAAAAACAACAGATATAAAGGCTCTATTGCTGCAATTTTGCCTTGGTCGACCCAAGCTTGAATCAAGCTACATTTGTTTTTAGTCCAATCTACAACAGGAAATTGTAAGTTTCCCTTTAGGTTAGGAGCACCTTGGATAATTTCCATAGCAAAGATCCGAGAGCTTTTAGGGTGGCTACGGCTGTAACGCATTTTAGAGCGAATATAAGCACTAATTGCTTGCTCAGGGTCGTCGTTAGCGGTGGTGTTTTCAAAGGCATCGTTCCACATATCTACAATATCTTCGAGCAAGGTTTTGTATAGGCCTTGTTTAGATTTGAAGTAATACAGAATGTTAGCCTTGGGCAACTCGGCTCTGTCGGCAATGGCTTGTAAGGAGGTGCCTTGGTAACCGTGTTTTACAAATTCATTGGTTGCCGCTTTAAGAATAAGCCGTTCATTCTTTTTTCTAATTGCGCCACTTTGACCTGCCGTAGCTTTAGCCATGCTAACCCACTCTCCCTGTTGAACTTTAATGCCGAAACTTTATACCAAAGTATTATTAATGATTAATTTATAAATCACTAGCACTAAGTTTGCTTTACTAAAAATAGCGATAAACGCACCATAACGCGCCAAAACTTGCCATACTTCGCACCATCAAAGCACAACAAAAAACCAACAATTGCAACTTATTAGCTACAGCGCTTAACTTGAACAGTTGGTCAGATTTATGCAGTAAGACCAGCCAAGCGGATAGAATGCATAAACGAATGGACGCAAAATGAAACCAGAGCAAAGCTTGTTGTCGTTATGGCGAGTGACAAAACGTTACCCCGGCGTAATTGCCAACGACAAAGTAAGCCTAGACTTAGCCGAAGGAGAAATCTTGGCGCTACTAGGTGAAAATGGCGCAGGGAAATCCACCCTGGTCAAAATGATCTACGGAGTGATTCAGCCAGATGAAGGCGGCCTGCTATGGAAAGGGAAAGAGCAATTAATACGCTCGCCTAACATGGCCAGAGCCATGGGCATTGGCATGGTATTTCAGCACTTCTCGGTATTTGAAACTCTCACCGTGCAAGAGAACATAGCGTTAAGCTTAGATGCTGGTGTAGTTAAAGATGCCGCGGCGCTGCGAGCAAAGATCGTTGAGCTAAGCAATGCCTACGAGCTAAAGGTTGAGCCCGACCGTTACGTGCATAACCTAAGCATTGGCGAACGCCAACGGCTTGAAATTTTGCGCTGCTTAATACAAGACGTAAAACTACTGATTTTAGATGAGCCCACTTCGGTACTCACTCCTCAGGAAGTAGCCGGTTTGTTTAAAGTATTACGCACCTTGGCAAGCCAGGGCTGTAGTATTTTGTTTATTAGCCACAAGCTAAAAGAAGTGACCGAGCTGTGTGACCGCGCCGTTATATTACGTGGCGGTAAAGTGAGTGGAGAATGTATCCCTTCACAAGAAACGCCAGAATCAATTGCTGGCATGATGGTTGGTAGCGATACCCAACTATCGGAACGCTACCAAAAACGCATTGGCTCAGACGAGTTAATGGTAGTGAGTAATTTGAGCGTGCCACCCACCAATCCCTTCGGTACAGGCCTAAATAAGGTGAACTTAAGTCTGCATCGCGGCGAAATTTTAGGTATTGCCGGGGTTGCTGGTAATGGCCAAGAAGACTTACTCGAAGCGCTTAGCGGCGAAGATACTCGCGCGGCAGCCGACAGCATTTTAATTGGTAAACGCAAAGTGGGTAAATTACATGCTGGCGAGCGCCGCTTGCTAGGTATGAGTTATGTACCCACCGACCGCCTAGGCCAAGGCGCAGTGCCAGAGATGAGTTTGGCCGACAATACCTTGCTTACCAGCGCGCGCAAGGGCTTGGTAAGCAAAGGGCTAATTTTGCCGCACAAAGTGGTGGAGCTCGCCAAAACCATTATTCATCGAAATGACGTTAAGTGTCATAACGCTCACGCCCAAGCTAAGAGCTTATCGGGCGGCAACCTACAAAAGTTTATTATTGGTAGAGAAGTAGACCAAAATCCAGAAATTTTGATTTGTGCTCACCCGACCTGGGGCGTAGACATTGGCGCAGCCAGCGCAATTCATCGCCAACTGATTGAACTTCGCGATAAAGGTGCTGCTATTTTGGTGGTGTCAGAGGATATCGATGAGCTGTTTATGATCTCCGATCGCATTGCCGCCTTATATGAGGGGCAACTTTCTGCGGCGGTGCATACCGAGCAAACCAATATAGAAGAAATTGGCAAATGGATTGCCGGTGGGTTTGTCCATAACGATAGCGAGCAAGGAGGCCAAGCGTATGCTTAAAACTCAAGCCCGTTTAGAGTCATCAAAGTTAATGTCTTGGCTCTCGCCACTCATCGCTATTGTTCTCACCATGTTGGTGTCTAGTGTGATGTTTTGGGCCCTAGATATAAACCCAGCCACCGCCTTTAAAGTGTTTATCATCGACCCGCTAAGTGATAGCTATAACTTAGGCGAGTTAATGGTAAAAACCACTCCCTTACTGCTTTGTGCTACGGGTTTAGCCTTGTGTTACAAAGCCAATATTTGGAACATTGGCGCAGAAGGCCAGTTGCTGGTTGGCGCATTAGTGGGCAGCTATTTTGCGCTGCAAGCCAATGAGCAAAGTGGCTATGGGTGGTTATTGGTTACTCTCGCAGCAGGGGCATTAGCTGGCATGCTTTGGGCGGCCATCCCTACTCTGCTGCATCAGCTATTCCACACCAACCTTATTCTTACCACCATCATGCTCAACTACATTGGCTTGTATTTGCTGCTGTGGGGCGTGCATGGTCCTTTAATTGACCCAGACGGATTTGGTTTCCCAGAGTCAGCCATTTTTGCCGACAGTGTATTGCTGCCGACCATAATGGAGGATGGTCGCGCTTCCATTAGTATTCTCTTGGCGGTGGTATTTGCTATTGGCTCAGGGATCATTTTGTATCGCACCTTACCTGGGTTTCAGCTGCGAGTATTTGGCTCCGACCAACCCGCTGCGCGTTACGCAGGTTACAGCAGCAAGTTTATTGTGTGGAGCGTAATGCTAAGCGCAGGCGCACTGGCAGGTTTTGCTGGCGTTGCAGAAGTAACTGGCCCAATTGGTCAGCTCATCCCACAGGTGTCTCCGGGCTATGGTTACGCCGCCATTATTGTGGCCTACCTTGGCAGGCTAAATCCCTTTGGCATTATTTTCGCCGCATTCTTCATGGGTACTTTATACATGGGCAGCGATTTAGCCCAAATAGAACTAGGTATGCCCACTGCCATCACTGGTTTATTCCAGGGTGTACTGCTGTTTTTCTTACTCGCTTGTGACTTTCTCATTCATTACAAAATAGTCTGGCAGCCCAGCGCGGGCGTAGCGCAACCCTCTTCATCTAGTGCTAAGCAAGGAGCTGCATAATGGACATGGAACTACTGCAACAAATATTGGTAGCAGCAATTAAAACCGGAACACCCTTGCTATTAGTAGCGCTAGGCGAGCTAATATGTGAAAAATCAGGCGTACTTAACTTAGGCCAAGAAGGCATGATGTTAATGGGCGCTATGGCAGGCTTTGCCGGTGCCTACTTTACTGGCAACTTAGCCTTAGGTTTATTGCTAGCGGTGATTGCAGGTATGTTAATGGCAGGCATATTTGGGCTACTCTCGCTAAACCTTAATACTAACCAAGTGGCAACTGGCTTAGCACTAACCATTTTTGGCACCGGTTTAAGTGCTTTCTTAGGTGCAAGTTTAGTTGGCTCTACCATTAACGGTTTTAAGGCAATTTCAATTCCTTTATTAAGTGATATTCCAATGCTTGGTGCCTTGCTATTTCAGCATGACATTTTGGTATATGGCAGTTTTGCTTTAGTGGCAATAACTTGGTGGGTTGTGAATAAAACCCGCGCAGGTTTAACCTTGCGCGCCGTGGGCGAAAACCCTTATTCTGCCAATGCTCTTGGCATTAAGGTAATAAAAGTTCGTTATATTGCGGTGCTGTTTGGCGGCGCAATGGCCGGTTTAGCTGGCGCTTATATGTCGCTTTCTTATACCCCAATGTGGATGGAAAACATGACTGCCGGCCGAGGCTGGATAGCGTTATCGTTAGTGGTGTTTGCATCATGGCGTGTAGGTTATTTAATGGTAGGCGCTTACCTGTTTGGAGCAGCCTCTATTTTGCACTTAGTGATGCAAGGCATAGGTTTTACCATATCGCCTAACCTACTAGCGATGATGCCTTACGTGGCAACTATTGTGGTAATGGTTATGATTAGCGCCAACCCAATTCGCCAGAAATTAGCGGCCCCAATGAGCCTAGCTAAACCCTTTGACGCTCGCCGTCATTAATAAGCAGGCCAATTTATTGAAGCAAATACTTCAAGCTAGCCAGCAAACTAACGTATTATGCTTGCCCGCTAGTTTGGAGTAGTCATGACTTATTCGCTGTACCTTGCTCACATCAACGATACCCACTCTCATTTTGAGCCTACTTTGGTTCACTTTGAAGTCACCATAAACCAAGAGGTTTACCAAGTAGACGCGTACTGCGGCGGGTATGCAAGGTTAGCTACAGCGGTAAAACAACACCACGCCTTGGCAACACAAAATAATAGCTCAAGCCTGTTTTTACACGCTGGTGATAGCTTTCAAGGCAGTTTGTATTTTAGCCAGTTTAAAGGTGAAGCTAACGCTCATTTACTCAATTTGATGTCGGTAGATGCTATGACCATCGGCAATCATGAGTTTGATCTTGGCAATGCTCCGGTGTCTAAATTTGTTGATCAGGTTAACTTCCCCTGTCTTGCCGGCAACATGGATTTAAGCCAAGAAGATCAGCAAAAGCATTTACCTTTAGCGCCCCATAACAATCTGTATTACTACAACAACGAGCTGGCTATTGCTAACTATCTGCTTAAGCCCTTAGGCGACCAGCAATTAGCCATAGTAGGCATCACTCACGACCAGATGCACAACATTGGTTGCCCCGATGCCGACTGCCATTTTTTGAACGCCATCGAAACCACCCAAGCCACGGTTAAGCACTTAAAGCAACAAGGCGTAAATCACATCGTCATACTTAGCCATTTGGGCTATGACGGCGACATTGCCTTAGCCAAAGCCGTAACTGGCATAAGTGTGATTGTTGGTGGTCACTCACACACATTAACCGGTGAGTTTGGCCATTTGGGGCTAGCAAGTACCGGCAATAACGGACAATGGCAGAATGGCTGCTTGTTACTACAAGCTGGTAAACATGCAGAATCCATAGGTTTAAGCTGCTTACACTTTGATAAGAATGGCAAGGTTATTGAGCTTGAAGGCGGGACCCAGTTTCTTATCGATGATAACTGGCAAGCCAGACAAAACGGGCAGATAGTTTGCAATGAAACTCGCCGTATCATTAGCGACTACTTGGCTGCTGCACCGGGGCTATTAAAGTGCTCTGATGATCAGCAAATCAGTAAGATCATCAATCAGCAATATCGTCCAGCGGTTGAACAAATGAAAAGCCAAATAGTGACCAAGCTCACCCAGCCTTTACGCCATAGTAGAATGCCTAATAAAGATCTACCCAATGGCAGTGAAATTGCGCCGCTGATTTGCCAAGGATTTTACCAAGCCTCTGCTGCCAAGCATCCAACCGACTTTGCCATGCACAATGCTGGCGGCGTTCGCGTATCGCTAAAAGCAGGCCCGTTGAGTAAGGCTGATATTTGTGGACGCTTACTGCCCTTCGAAATAACCTTAATGAGTTATTTAATTAAGGGCGAAAGTTTAGCCAGGGCCATTGAAGGTGCCATTAACAATGCCACTAACAATGGTTTAATGGGTACTGGAGATGGCAGCTTTCCCTACTTTTACAAACTGCGTTATAGCTACCAAGCCTACAAACCTCTGGGGCAGCGCGTTAGCCAAATACAACTTGAAGATGAGCAAGGCTGGCAAGCTTTGCAGCCCCAGCGGGTTTATCGCGGCGTTTCTTCCGCCTACACCTTGGCAGGAAAAGAAGGCTACCACGCATTATTAAACAGCTGGGATCATCACGATTTAGAGCTCAGCATGAGCGACAGCTTTGTTGCCTTTGCCAGTAGCAAACAATATTTGGTTTAATACCAATCGTACTAAATTGACTAAGTGAAAAGGAAAACGCCAGTGATTAGAGCCATGACCCAAGCCGACTTTAGTGCATTTTGGCCAAGCTTTAAGGCGATAATACAAGCGCAGCAAAGTTACGCTTTTGATCCAGAATTGAGCGAACAACAAGCCTTTCAGCTTTGGTGCGAGTTGCCGCTAAAAAGCTTTGTGTTTGAACACAACCAGCAAATTTTAGGGACTTATTACATCAAACCCAACGCCATGGGCCCCAGCAAGCATATTTGTAACTGCGGTTACATGGTAAGCGAAACAGCGCGTGGTAAAGGCATTGCGCGTAAGCTGTGCGAACACTCTCAAGATATTGCCTTAGAGCTCGGTTTTAAAGCTATGCAGTTTAACTCTGTAGTTGCCACTAATATCGTTGCTATTGCGCTTTGGCACAAGCTCGGCTTTGCAACTATTGGCACCATTCCAAAGGCCTACTTACACCCTAAGTTAGGTTATGTAGACAGCTTAATCATGCACAAACAATTAAGTGATTAAATTTGAATTGAGGCACCCATAACCTGCCTGCTTACATCTTGCAGTTTTTTGGTAGCTTAATCTTTAGCAATTGCCTTTCTTAAACCTATTCTGCTGTGCCCAGTAGGAAAGTTGTCAAAACGGGTAAACTCGCTAAACCCTAAACGCTTATAAAACGCGGGTGCTTGCCAGCTTTGGGTCCACAACCATAAACCACTAAGGCCTTTATCTCTGGCATAGTCTTCGGCTTGCTGTATAAGCTGCTGGCCCATGCCTTGGCCGCGGCAGCTATCGTCTACCCACAGCTCGTCTATGTATAACCAATCCCACAGTAGGTCTGCGGTTAGCGCAGCAATAAGTTTTCCCTCTGCATTTTGCAGCGTCCAATTTAAACGCTGCTTGTGATACGCCGGCGCGTCTTGTGATTGACTATGCTCTTCAAACCCTGCAGCCAAGGCGGAGTTAAGATTTGGTGCTAAAGCCCCTGTCGAAAACTCAAATTTAGCCATTACTTCCCCCAGCTTTAAACTGAACCAACACCACTATTTATTCAGCGAGTAAGTGTAACGCTCTCGGTTATGCAAGTAAGCTAAATTCATTTACATGTACTTGAATAGAGTTTGCTAGATAACCACCACCAGCGCTTATTAGTGGTTTATTTAACTAGGGTCTGTTGATCTTTGCTGATGGTTTTTGCAGCAATGTATTAGCCATTTAGGCAAGGCCGTGAGTGTGCAGTTAAGTGGGCTTATTAATCACTCGCTAACGCTGAATAAATGGCTAAGAAATGCCGCCCAAAGGGTTCGGATAAGCGAGCTTTACTCTTTGTTAAGCACTTCTTGCTTAGCCCACTAGGCTTCTAAGTGCTCGCCGCGATTAAAGCCCGCTTATCTCGAACAAAATTTCAACACCAAAGATCAACAAACCCTAGGTAATTATTAACAAAATCTAAAAACTGTTTCTCATTAACAGCCGTTGTAGTTGCTAGGTTCAACATCTACTATTTAAAACAACTTAAGGCATTCGCTTTTAGGCTTTCAATTTTAAGATAGGTATCAAGCACATGAGCAAAACCATTTTAATTACCGGTGCAACCGACGGCATTGGTTTAGTTACCGCCAAGCAATTGCTAGAGCAGGGTCATAAGGTGCTGCTTCATGGCCGTAACCCAGCCAAACTCGAGTCAGTTAAAAATCAATTGAGCGTGAATGGTGCACAAGTAGATACCTTTGTAGCCGACCTGTCCAAGCTTGAGCAAGTTGATGAGCTAGCCAAACAAGTAGCGAGCAAGTACAGCAGTTTAGATGTAGTGATTAACAATGCCGGGGTATTTAACATCCCCGAGCCACGCAATGCTCAAGGGCAAGATTTACGCTTTATAGTAAACACCCTCGCCCCATACAAGCTCACCAAAGCATTACTTCCTTTAATGGGTAAAAGTGGTCGTGTTGTGAACCTATCATCTGCTGCCCAAGCCACAGTAGATTTAGACGCGCTAAAAGGCAATCGCCAACTTAGTGACAACTCTGCTTATGCGCAAAGCAAGCTCGCACTTACCATGTGGTCTCGCGAATTGGGCTTAGCGCTAAAAGACAGTGGCCCAATCGTCGTATCGGTTAACCCTAAATCGCTACTTGGCAGCAAAATGGTGAAAGACGCTTATGGTATTGCTGGCGGCGATTTAAGCATTGGTGCAGATATACTAGTAAGAGCCAGCTTGTCGGAAGAATTTAATGATGCTGCCGGCCTATATTTTGACAACGACATCGGCCAATTTGCCTCACCCCACCCCGATGCGCTAAACGCCCAAAAATCTGGCCAAATTGTTGAGTTAATTGAAACACTCATCTAATAATTAAAGCAACTTAAGCGCCTTTAAAATGCCACTAACACAGTGGCGTTTTACTTTTTAACCCCTGGGGAAACTTGGTGGTCAAAATACATAGCCAAGCAGTCTGGATAACTTACATTTAAATCGCTTACCTACCCGCTTAAAATTTATGAAAAGCTCACCGAGCTGCACTATGCTTTTGAGGTAATAGTTAATACAAATGGTTCCTCATGATACGCAACATTCTCTTTGGCCTACTT
Organism: Agarivorans sp. D1326; assembly: GCF_056958115.1. Classification (NCBI taxonomy): domain Bacteria; kingdom Pseudomonadati; phylum Pseudomonadota; class Gammaproteobacteria; order Alteromonadales; family Alteromonadaceae; genus Agarivorans; species Agarivorans sp. D1326. The sequence goes on from NZ_JBTWEN010000002.1 coordinate 533,958, forward strand.
TTTATATCCCTGCCTAGTTTAGCTTTTCAAGCCATTCACTTGGGCACTCAAGATCGTCCCCCTTATACCTGGCCACAAGATGGAAAGCCCGCAGGCCCCTTCGATAAAGTGGTGGTCTGCGCATTAGAGAGCATGGGCGTGGAATATAGCATCGACTTTTTGCCTTGGGCGAGAGCCCAATCAATGACCCAGCGAGGCCAATTAGATGGTTTTTATGCGCGTTCCCAAAATGCTGAGCGTGACAGTTACGCTACAGCCAGCCGCTTTATTGGCAAACAAAACTGGGCGTATTTTTATTTAGCAGATGTTATTAACCAACCGATCGATGACGAATACTTAAAGAACGCACGCGTGGGGGCTTACCTAGGGTCAAACATGGCGCGATGGCTAAAGGCAAAAGGCGTGAAAGTAGCCTATCGACCCGTTGAACCGGAAATGTTGCTAGAAGGATTAATACGCGATCGAGCCGACATCATTTTGGCTAACGAGGCAGCGATGCTAAAACTTACCGAGAAAACTAATCGCAGCGCCTATATCGACCGCCAAGTGGTAGTAAGCAAGCCCATCGCAGTTTATTTTGGCAACACCTACTTAAATGAAAACCCAGGATTTATTAATGCTTTCAATCAAGCAGCTAGCCAGTGCCTACCGGAAGAGTCATTGGTGATATACAGCGAATAGTAAGGGGCTAGAGTTATCAGTTTTAACTAGCTTGTTTTGGACATAAACGTGTTAGGAAAGTAATTTATGCTGTGATACTTTGGGTAAACCCAAGCTAGACATATTCAGTATTAACGCCTTCTAAGGTGCAGCTAACCAACACAAAAAACAAGCAACGCCGCCGTAATCACTAAACTCAACCGAACATAAAATGGTAGTGGTTAGCTGTCACTCGTAAGCAATTTGTTATGTTTATAGCTCCATACAACTTACTTCTGTATTACCCTGAGAGGTATCTAACAAAATCGAGCCTTCAACCTCAGCATACGTAACACCAATTGCGCGATGTGAGCGTGAAACAGGAAAAACAACAAATTCAGTTTTATCAGCACCTTAATAAGGAGACTTGTGTTCGAAGAGCATATTCACTTTTTTTCCATTACTATGATCTCTAATAGCAGTAACTATTCCTTTTAGCTCATCGCCAGTAGTTGTTTTTAATGTTGCGATGCGAGATTCTGTATTCCAAGCGATCGCCTTGAGTGTACTATGCTCTGTACCGGATTTTGAGCAAATGACGTTGCTTGCCATAGCTGGAGCGCACATTAGCAAACCTGATAGCAATGTAATTGTTAATTTCATATCTAAATACCTAATCTTCAAATCTTTACCATTATACAGACAGCTGCCACTTGCTAATTCAATTTATTTGTAAAAATGCTTAATTAAAAGTCATACCAACGCCTCAATAACCGGCGCAGCTTTTCTGCGTCCGGCGCCGTAGGCTCGTAGTTAATTGACTTGTTAGAGTGCAAATGCACGATTAATCACGTTTTCATATTCTGTAACGCTAAATATAAAAGGGCCTATCCCGTGAATTGTTTCCGGTTCTTCGTACCCATTCTCGTATGCAAAGTCACTCCAGATATACTCATTGTCAGTTTTAGTGATTTTGCACCCGTAAGCACCACAACCTAAATCAGCGCACTCAGGGCAAACATAAATTAGGCTTCGACCCGATTCAGTTTCAGGTGGTGCTTGTAGTAAAAGTTGTTTTAAGCTGTGATCATTCAAATTATCCCAGCCTCTTGCAAAACAGCCAAGGAAATCACCTCGCCCGCCCGCGTTTCTTACTATATCAGCTAAAAGTGATTGTCCATTTATCATGAAGTCAGAAGAATAACTTTCACGAGTATTATCACTTCCCTTTCTATGGAGGATATTCAAACCTAATTTCTTAGGGCTCATGTCAATTTCAATAGTTTCACCACACGCAGGGCATACGAAATACTCAATTTCATCAATAATTGATGATTCTTTAATGAATTCGCAGCAACTTCTACACTTCATCATTGCACTCTAACGCTTGTAGCTGGGGCGACCGGCGCTCGCGACGGGAGTCCAGCCGCGTTTTTTGCGGCGTGCCTGGCTACACTTGTTAGGCACTACGCCACCGTTCGATTATTTTTGATAGCTGTTCGAAGTCTATGTTTCCGGGTTGATTGTTCAGTAGGTGGCCAAGGAATGACATTACTGACTTCCTTTGGGCTGCATTAAGTAAGAGCCATAACCCTTCAGCGTGTTTGCACTTGCTGTACTCGTTTAAAGTAAACAAAAGCTGTATGTACACCATGGACTGTGGCTCAACTCTGAAATTGCGCAGTACATAGTTCATATAGTGCGGTAAGTACTTCGTTGCTTCTTCCGCATCAACTTCTTCGAACAAGTATTCGTTTGATGATATCCACTCATCGGTGATCACTTCACTCATATCGAATGAGGACGAAATTTGCTGGATGAGGCGCTCTTCAGCTTTCATTAGTGGTGCCTAACAACTTATTAAGAGGAAAAATTCCTTGTTTAAACAAGGGATTTTTCCTCTTATCATACATTTGATAAAACCCAGATTATCACCTTTCCTAAGCTACATCAGCCACCTAGCTCGAAAAATAACAAAAGCATCAGCACGAAAGAATGCAAGCCTTTGTGGAAAGAAGGAATCACCATTTATATGTATATAAGCTCAGTGCTTTGTCCACAAAAGTAGAGATACTAAGGATGCACAGGTTTATTAAGAGTAGTTTTTTGGGAGCTGTAACACGTGTGGGGCAACTACGAGTTAGCTTATAGCTTCAGTTCTCACTGATGAAGAAACCTATCGTTGAGCAACAAGAGCGCTCTATCGGCGCTCTTATCTACTTAAGACTAAGCAAATACTGGCGCGTCAAAATCTTCTGCTTCGTCGCTGTAAACACAAACATTTGAATCTTCTACTAAGCCTGTTTCTGCAACACAATGGGTTTGAAAAAACTCACTAATTTCTTTGCGTTGGCAGTGTGCTTCAAAGCTTTCTTTATCCGCCCAAATCTCTTGAAAGGCGATGGGATAACCAGTGCCCTGAGCAAAAGGGTTGTCAATTTGGCGTGTAACCGTGTATTGAATACAACCATCTTCGCGCAAGGTGTTTGGCTCTAACGCTTGTAATACTTTAAACAGCTCGTTTTGCTTACCGGCTTTAGGTTTAAACATGGCAATGCAATAGATCTTTTTAGACATAAGGCTTCCTTAATAAAGCGGCGAGCTGAGCTCGCCATTCTTAAAAATATCAATAATAAGCCTTTGTGCGGGCAAACGCTGCAACTAATTGGCTATTAGCAAGCTTTATAGCGCTGTGTTTGCATTGCCAACAAGCGCTTGTAAGCTAACTCTTGACGCAGCGCAGACGAACCTTCACACCAGTTATATTCCAGCGGTTCCCATAGTGGATCTTTGGGTGATAAACCCAAAGCCTCAATATAACTTGCGTTGGCCACTACATATTGGCTTTTATAAGGAAGAATTACCCCTCCCTGCTTGGCTTGCAGAGCCAGAGCCTCGGGATAATTGGCGCACCAATGATTAAGCAAAGCCATACAAGCAGGCGAGTACCAAAACTTGCCGCTATCTTGTTGCATGGTTTGCTTGTGCTGACACGACAATACACTTTGGGCGTGTTGCCAGTCTTTAAAGCCCGCTTCTCGCGCTACATACAACAAGGCATGTTTTAGTTGTGGTGATTTGTCTTTAGCTAAACTTGCTAATGGGGAATCGGCAGTATGGCGCTGTTTAAGCAAAATTTTACTGCGAATTTTCAGTTCTTCAACGGCAGATAACATCTCTATGCTCCTAAATACTTAAGTTGTTCCCCGCAAAACAATATTCAGAATGACATACAGTGTCGTAATGATGTGTAACTAAGCATGTGCTTAAGGGTGAGTTCCTCTTGGCGGGCAGGCGCCCCTTAGCACCTGCCCGCATTCTGCCAAAGCTAAGTTAATTATACAAGTAAACTCTAAGGCTCATTAATTCTATGATTGTTGCGTACTCGGTTTGAGTTGAGCCGCAACTGAAGATGGCTGCTCAGGTAATAACAAACTAAGCAAGATAACGACTAAACCACCGGAGGTAACTGCTGAACCAAAGATGTTTTGAACCAATTTAGGCGCGTGTTGTAATAGGTCGGGTACCATTGTCACGCCTAAACCTACCCCAAAAGACACTGCCATAATAAGTAGTTTGCGGCGATTAAGTGTTTCGCTAGCAATAATTTTAATCCCCGCTGCCGCCACTGTACCAAACATCACCAAGGTGGCTCCGCCTAGCACCGGTTTAGGAATTTGCTGTAAAACAGCGCCTAATATGGGGAATAGTCCCAGTACCACGAGTATTAGTGCAATGTAATAACCAATATACCGACTGGCTACGCCGGTTAGTTGAATCACTCCATTATTTTGGCTAAAGGTAGTGTTTGGAAAAGTATTAAAAACAGCGGCAATTAAGGAGTTAACGCCGTCGGCTAGCACTCCGCCACGCACTCGTTTTAAGTAGCTGTCTCCTTTAATCTCTTGCTGCGAGATAGCGCAGTTAGCGGTAATATCGCCAGCCGATTCTATTGCCGTAATAAAGTAGATAAGCGCAATAGGAAGAAAGGCTACCCAGTCAAAACTAAAACCATATTTAAAGGGAATAGGAATACTCACCCAAGGTTGTGAGCCTAGCGAAGAAAAGTCTACTTTCCCCATAAATAGCGCGATTAACATACCAGCGAGCAAGCCAATAACAATTGATGAGAGGCGCAGCCAAGGGTTTGCCGAACGGTTTAAAGCAATAATAATTGCCAACACAGTGAAGCCTAAGCCTAGGTTTTGTAAGCTACCAAAATCGGCGGCTTTAAAGCCCCCCGCCAAATCGGTCATGCCTACTTTTATCAGCGAAATACCAATGATGGTAATCACTATTCCAGTCACCAATGGCGTGATGATTTTCTTCATTTTCACCAGCATTTGCGATAAGAAAATCTCGATAAAAGCACCCAAAAAGCAAACGCCAAATATTAGCGACAATATCTCTTCGGGACCGCCGCCTTGGCTTTTAGCGATAAAGCCTGCCGCTAATATCGAGCCTAAGAAAGCGAAGCTGGTACCTTGCACACAAATCATGCCTGCGCCAATAGGGCCTAACCTTTTTGCCTGAATGAAGGTTCCAACGCCAGATACAATGAGCGCCATGCTAATCAGGTAGGGAATGTGCGAGCCTAAGCCTAATACGCCCCCAATAATCAAGGTTGGGGTTATCACGCCAACAAAACATGCCAATACATGTTGTAGCCCAGCAAAAAATGCTTCTGCTACCGCTGGTCTCTCCTCTAGTTGGTACAACAACTCCTTTGGTATCGCTTTTTCCTTATTTGCACTCATGCTTTACTCCCTGTTATTTCGCTATATCACAAGCAGATATCTGACCACTAGGTCAGATTAATAACGCAAGGAACTTGCCAATTTACCTTTTAGCAACAAACACCCTACAACAACTATCATTTATTCAATCACTTAGGCTGGAAATATTGCCAATAAACCATCGCTCAACGAGCTAGCAACATTCATATCATTACGCGTTTAATTGGTGCGCTCTCACCAATACGTGCACCAGCAACTACCAATGCGGAGCAGCACATAAAATGCGCCGATTTAGCGTTTTACTCTTGACTGGCAGTACGAATCAAAATCCTTAAATAACAGTGAGATAACTGTCTTTCATTAGCGACAGGCTCGCGCTAATCCGAGATATTAACGTGATAAGGCTCACAGCTTAATGATAAATTTAATTCTTAATTTAAATGTCAATTGATGCTGCTCTAGTATCTTGCCCAACCAGTTTTGGTTTAAGTGCCCCTTAATAAACAAGCAAGTAATAAAGTGAAGGGACAAAGCTTAGCAATATCAGGATGATATGAGTGTTACATTGCGCAAACTAGATTTGTTGCCGCCAATAATTAGCTAACTAAGCTAAGGCATCAGCAAAACATTTAACTAACACCCATGCCACATGTTTTTAAAACACTATCATGGAGAAATAAATGCAATTATCCACAGCCTCTGCGCTGGTTGGTGCATGCTTTAGTCTGTTGACTAGTAGCGCCTACGCAGCCACTAGCGTAAGCATCGACTTAAACACCCAAAAGTTTATTGGCGGCGAATCTCAGTTAGATCGCGAAAAATACTTTAACCTACATACCACCCACTCAGAAAACCAAGTTACCAATGATGAGCTTGAATACTTAACTAACGATCTAAACGCAGGCTTTGGCCGCGGCTTTTGGAGCCCGTTTTCGGCCCATAAAGGGCATGACTCCTACCCTAACGAAGCCACCGCTAAAACCAATGGCGCCAAAAACATTAGTAGCACCAAAAACCACAACAACTATGCTTATTTCTCGAATCGCTACATTGTTACCGACCATCCGCGAAACGCATTTGCAGCCAATCAAGACCCTGTAAAAGCCGCCGAGTGGGCAGCCAACTACTTTAAACACTACTTCGATGACAGCACTCGCCCGATTTTTTATGAGCCAATTAACGAGCCCTTTGTACATGCCGGTGAGTTTGGGATCGATGCCGATCTAGCACGATCTAAAATTACTGAGCTGTTCAAGCAAATTGGTAAAAAGTTTGACCAAGAAAACATTGATACCAAAGTGATCGGTTATGCCGGTGCTTGGCCGTCGATGGAATTGTGGGATTTTAGACACTTTGATACCCGCATGAAAATGTTCATGGATAGCGCAGGCCCATACATGGATGCCTTTTCGGTACATTTATACGATGGCGTAAACGTAACTGGCGCAAATAGCCAACGCTCTGGTAGCAACTTGGACGCGATTTTAGATTTAGTTGAAAGCTACAGCTACCACAAATGGGCACAGGTTAAACCGCTGGCCATTACCGAATATGGTGGCATTGAAAAAGGTTACGGCGACACCTACAGCGACATTGCTAGCGTGCAATCGGTTCGTTCTATCAACAACATGTTATTCCAGCTGTTAGACCGCCAAGACCGCTTACTAACTTCTATTCCTTTTATTACCGGTAAAGCTAGCTGGCATTACAATGCCGCAAACAACTGGGAACCATACGGCGCAGTAATTACTCGCCCCGACCCAAGCAGTATTGTTAACGGCAAACCTACCCGCTTCTTCTGGACCCCACGTATTCACTTCTACCAACTATGGTCAGATGTAAAAGGGGTTCGAGTTAAAAGCCAAAGTTCCAATCCAGATGTTCAAGTACAAGCGTTTGTAGACGGCAACAAAGCGTACGTTGCGCTTAATAGTTTGTCTGAGAATACCGAGCAAGTTAGTTTAGATTTTGTAAGCAGCTTAGGTAGCATCAATAAGGTAGCTAAGAAATCGTTAAAAATTTACCCAAATGCTGCTCCAGTTTATCAAGACAACAGCAATGTAAATGCTCCAAGTAGCTTGAGCTTAATTGCTGGCGAAACGGTTGTTTTGCAATACAGCTTTAATCAAAACATCGACCTAGACAACACGCTACATGTAAACAGCTATTACAGCACCACTAACTTACAAACCATTTCTGCCAACAAAGCGCTTAACTTTGCGATTAACAACGTTAGTGCCGGCCAAGGTACTTCAAACCTAAAAGTGAGTATTGGTCGTAAACACAACAAATCGAAAAAGCCAGTCGTGAAAATAAACGGTACTGCGCTAACGGTTCCGAATAACTGGAAAGGTGGCGATCAAAGCTCGCGCGATGACTTTTTTGGCGCTTTGCATATCCCAGTACCCAACAATTTACTGAGTAAAAACAACGTTGTTAGCATAACCTTCCCCGATTCAGATGGTCGGGTAAGCTCGGTAGTCTTAGAGGTGAACAACCAAAGTAACGCTGCTGTAACCCAAGATGCAGTAAGCTTTGCCAACACCATCGACAGCCTAGCACCGGGTAAAAATTACGCCGTTACGCTGGATTACAGCGCCAGCCAAAGCCGTGACTTAACCGTATCCATTTGGAAAGACCAAAGTTACCTAGCGGGCACAACTGTTAACGTAGCTGCTGGAGAAGGTACTAAAACCATAGATGTTACCTTGGCAAATGAAACGGTATCTGGCGAAACTGGCTACATCATAAAGGCTAATATTCGCCCTCAAGGTGGCGATGTTGCTAGCATTATCAAACAAACCCAAATCAACGATATTGTGATTGAAAGTGACAGCGGCGCAAACTACGACCAAATCGTGTTTGTAGAAAGCTACCAAGAACTCACTAGCGCTCTGCAATACACCATTAAGCTTGATTACTCGGCCATGCAACAACGTGACTTGGTTGTAGAGTTATGGGATGAACAAAACTGGTTAGCCTCTGGCAAAACCAGTGTGCCTCCTGGTTCGGGCACTACCTCAGTCACTATTGATCTTAGCACCGCACCGGCCGCAGGTAGCCAAGGCTACAAGCTTAAAGGCTCTATTCGCCCAAGCGGTACATCGTGGCAAGACAATCTTGATTTCGAGCAGATTAGCAATATTGAAATTGTTAGCGACCTTCCTAGTGAAGACACAACCAAGCTGGTGATGCCTTCTACCGAGTTGCTGCAGGCTCAAAGCTATCAATTTACGGTTGACTACAGCGCGACTCAACAGCGTGACGTAGTGGTTGAGCTATGGCTGAACAATCAATGGTTGGCTCAAGCTACCGAGCAAGTAGAAGCAGGTGAAGGCAGCGTACAACTTACCGTTGAACTTGATGAAGTGGCACAGGCCGCCAACACCTATACCGTTAAAAACAGTATCCGCCCATTAGGAACCGATTGGCACAGTAACTTAGCCACTAACCAAGTAAACAATGTAAGCGTTATAAGTGACGCACTTACTGCACCGAGCACTTGGACTAACCTGCAATTTAAACACAGCGCCAAATGTATGGACGTAGCAGGTGGCAAAACCACTAACGGTAGTCAATATCACCAATGGACCTGTAATACTCAAAACGACAACCAACGTTTTTTGTTTACGCCTCTCGGAGACAACTGGTACACCATTAAAGCTAAGGTGAGCAACAAATGTGTCGACCTAGCCAGTGGCACCACCGCCAATGGTGGAAAATTGCAGCAGTATTCTTGTGATAACAACAACCCAAACCAAGTTTGGCAGTTAGTTGAACAACAAGATGGTTGGTTTGAGCTGCGTGCTAAACCTTCCGCAAAATGTATTGATGTAAAAAATGCCGCTAGCACTAACCAAGCCAGCATTCAGCAATGGAATTGTGGTAACCAAGCTAACCAACTTCTCCGCTTTATAGAATAAACCAGTAAGGTTTAAGAGCCGCTTTGCGCGGCTCTTTTTTCTTTTTACACCTCGCCTACCCTAATCATTTACCACGCAAAATCGCCTAACATTGGTGCGTAGCTAGCGTTTGCTGCACCACAAACAATCATTCATTTAAAACCGTCGCATTAACAATTCCTTCAACTAAACTCAACAAAGCTTGTGAAATTGGGATTTATTGACTTAAATCAAAAAACATGACCAAGTGGCCAGCTTTTTGCTACTTCAATTTTTTAACTAACCGCCATTCCAAGAAACGGAGTTCTAAATGAAACTAAATAAATGGATAAGTGCTGCAGCCTTTGCTGTAACCACCTTAATAGCACCAGTTAGCATGGCTGCCGACGAGCCACTAAAAGTAGGCTTTGTATATGTTGGCCCTGTAGGAGACCACGGTTGGAGTTATGAACACGACCAAGGTCGAATTGAGATGGAGCAGCATTTTGGCGGAAAAGTTAGTACCACCTTTGTAGAAAACGTTCCTGAAGGCGCAGATGCAGAGCGAGTGATTACCCAGTTGGCCAAATCAGGTCACGACGTTATCTTCACAACGTCTTTTGGTTTTATGAACCCAACAATCAAGGCCGCTAAACGCTTTCCTAAAGTTACCTTTGAACACGCTACCGGCTACAAACGCAGCAAAAACGTATCTACTTATGTATTGCGTACCTACGAGGGCCGTTATGTATCAGGCGTGGCCGCTGGCATGACCACCAAAACCAATGTGATTGGTTACATTGCCTCGTTCCCCATTCCGGAAGTGATCCGTGACATTAACTCGGTGTACTTAGGCGCAAAAAGTGTAAACCCGGACGTGCAAATTAAAATTGTGTGGGTAAATACTTGGTACGATCCAGGTAAAGAAGCAGACGCCGCCAACGCCCTTATGGACCAAGGCGTAGACATTATTCTGCAGCACACCGACAGCCCTGCACCACTTATTGCCGCCGAGAAGCGCGGCGTAATGGGCATTGGTCAAGCTTCAGACATGAGCCAATTTGCCCCTACTGCACATATGTTCTCGGTACGTGATGTTTGGGCACCGCATTATATTCGCACGGTAGAAGAAGTAATGGCTGGTTCTTGGAAGCCAGAAGATTACTGGGGTGGTTTTGCAGAAAACATTCTGCAAATTGTTTCGGTTAACCCAGCCCTGCCCGACGACGTAAAAACCGCCATTAGCGAAACTGAAGCCAAGATTAAATCGGGCGAATTTCATCCATTTACCGGTCCAATGAAAGACAACAGCGGTAAAGAGGTGATCCCAGCGGGTAAAACGCTTAACGACCAAGAGCTAGCGGGTGTGATGTGGTACGTAGAAGGCATCGACGCAACGATTCCTAAGTAAACCTAAATCCCAAATAAACCGATGTTCTTAATGAGTGCCCAGTTTAGCTGGGCCTTTACAGCGAGAGTAAGATGAACTTAGCCCTACCTATTATTGATATTTCTACGCTAAATCATAGCGATAGTCAGCACTGGCAAGAAACCATTCAAGCCATTGATTCTGCATGTCGTGACAAGGGCTTTTTTTATGTGACCGGTCATGGCATTCCTAGCGAGCAATTTGGCGCTATGCAAGCCATGGCTGCGAAGTTCTTTGCGCTTAGTGAACAAGAAAAACAAAAGATCAATATTCAGCACTCGGCCAACCATAGAGGTTGGGGACAAGTAAGCGCCGAGCAACTTGACCCAAGCGGCCCTAAAGACTGCAAAGAAACCTTTGATATGGCTTTAGATCTTAGCCCTTATCATCCGCAAGTTGCGCGTTACCCGCAGTTGTACGGGCCAAACCAGTACCCAAATCTTGACGGCTTTATCCAACTTTTGCAGCAGCATTACGAACTCACTTTGCAAGTTGGCCTCAAAATACTTAAGGCCATGGCTTTAGCCTTGGGCCAAAGCGAAGACTTTTTTAGCAGGCATTTTAGCTGCCCGATTAGTGTGCTGCGCTTAATTCATTATCCGCCTCAGCAACAAAATGATAACGGCGCTGGCGCACACACAGACTATGGCTGCATTACCTTGCTGTATCAGGATCAAACCGGCGGCTTACAGGTACAAGACCGCAATCAACAATGGTTAGATGCGCCACCGGTGGAGAATAGTTTTGTGGTGAATATTGGCGATTTAATGCAACGTTGGACCAATGGCCGATACAAGTCGACGCCGCATAGAGTGCTTAGTCCAAAACAGCAAACCACTCGCTTTTCAATGCCTTTTTTTGTAGAGCCAGACTTTGATACTCCAGTGAATACTCTCGCGAGCTGTTTAGCTCCTGGGGAACAAAGTCAGTATCCAGAAATAACTGCTGGTGAATGGATACTATCGCGCTTTGCCGATACTTACGCTTATAGAAACGACCAGCAAGAATAAAAAAATTTGGCTAAAAAGCTGACCAATCAGTCAGCTTGATAGCTGCGAATTTTCCGGAGCAATCATGTTACAACTTATGATTAACGACCAAGCCATCACCTTAAGCCAGCAAGCGGCAGATACCATGCTGCTTAGCTTTTTACGCGAGCGACAAGGTTTAGTGGGCAGTAAAGAAGGTTGCGCCAGTGGCGATTGCGGTGCATGCACCGTAGTAATGGTGAGCCAAGATCAGCAACAACAACTTAGTTACAAACAAATAAACAGCTGCATTACGCCCTTACATTCTTTGCACGGTAAACAAATCATTACCGTTGAGTACCTAAAGCAAGGCCAAGAGCTACATCCCGTTCAACAAGCCATAGTAGATAAACATGGCAGCCAATGCGGTTTTTGTACGCCTGGTTTTGTAATGTCTTTATATGCCTTATCTCGTCAAACAACTAAACCCGAACATCCCGAGGAATTTTTAGCTGGCAACTTGTGCCGTTGCACTGGCTATGGGCCACTTATCGAAGCGGCTAAGCAAGTAGCGGCTGCGCCAGCGGCCAAGGATCATATCCAAGAAAATGAGTCCTCCGTGCAGTACTGGATGGGGCAATGTGACAAGCTAGAAAGTGACCACTACTGGCAGCCTACTAGTCGCAGTGAGCTAGCCAGCATTCGCGCAAAACACCCTCACGCCAAATGGATAGGCGGCGGTACCGATTTAGCATTAGAAGTTACTCAACAGTATCAACGCATTGATGAAATTATCGACTTAACCGCCCTTCCTGAGCTCACAGGCATCGAGCGCACCAACAATGGCTGGCGCATAGGGGCAGCGGTAAGCTTAGATAAAGTTCATGCATTTATGGCGCAGCACTACCCCACTACCGACGAAATTTTTGCTCGCTTGGGCAGTATTACTATTCGTCACCGCGCCACCCTTGGTGGCAGTTTAGGCAATGCCTCACCCATTGGTGACATAGCTCCATTGCTAATTAGCCTAAACGGCAAAATTGAAGTAGATGATGGCACTACTACCGAGCTTTACGCACCGGAAGACTACATCACAGGCTACCGCGAAACGCGCTTAAAACCACAACAGTGGATTAGCGCCATTCACCTGCCAGATTTGTCTCCAACACTTAAGCATCAAATCTACAAGGTGAGTAAACGTTATGAAGATGACATCGCCACCGTGGTATTGGCAGTAGCCATGGAGTGTGATGACCAAGGCAGAGTAAGCCACTGCGTGATCTCAGCAGGTGGCGTGGCGGCTAAGTCGGTGCGCTTAAGCCAGCTAGAAGACTGCTTATTGGGTGAAGTCTTCAACAACAACAAACTCAAGCAGCTACAAGCCCTAGTGCCGCAATATGTAAAACCCATTGATGATGTGCGAGCGAGCGCAGCTTACAGGGTATTGCTAGTACAGAATCTATTAAAACGCTTCTACCTCTATAGCCAACAATTACCCACGAGGTTAGCCGCCCATGCGTAAATTAACCACTCAGCACCTCGAGCAAACTGCGCCAAGCCAAGTAGTGGGTAAATCGATTCCCCATGAGAGTGCATCCAAACAAGTCGCTGGCGAAGCGCAGTTCATCGACGACTATAACCTGCCAAGTGGTTGCTTGCATGCTGCAGTCATCACGAGCCAAGTAGCCAAAGGTAAAGTACTTGCTCAGCAATTAGATTCGCTGCAACAACACCCCGATGTAGTTGCGGTAATTCGCTGCCAGGATATCCCCGGACACCAAGATATTGGCCCGATATTTAAAGGCGACCCGCTGTTAAGCGAGAACGAGATTAGCTACTTTCAGCAGCCTATCGCCCTAGTTCTTGCTCATAGTCATCAGCTCGCATGGCAAATTGCCCACCAAGCTAATCAAGAGCTAGTGCAATACCAAAACGCCGATACGCTAGCGCTAAGTAAGCAAGATATTAGCGATTTAAGCCAGCCCAATGCAACGGTGCGCCCAAGCCATTGCATGGGTAAGCAAATAGCCGATGCCGTGCTAGATCGCAGTGAACTGCAACTAAGTGGTGAACAACATATTGGCGGGCAAGAACACTTTTATTTAGAAGGACAAGTCAGCCTCGCCCAGCCAACCGAAGATGGCGGCATTATGCTTTACACCTCTTCACAGCACCCTAGCGAAGTACAAAAACTAGTAGCTGAAGTATTAGGCATTGCGTTTCACCAAGTAACCGTAGACATGCGCCGCATGGGCGGCGGCTTTGGCGGTAAAGAAACTCAAGCCGCTCAATGGGCGTGCTTAGCCAGCCTTGCTGCCTGGCATTGCAATAAACCGGTGAAAATACGCCTACCACGCAGTATAGATATGGCTGTAACCGGCAAGCGCCATCCTTTTTACAACCGATACCAACTAGGTTTAAGCACCGAGGGAATCATTGAAAGTGCTAAGTTGGAAGTGAATGGCTTGTGTGGCCACTCGCCTGATTTATCCGATGCGATTGTGGATAGAGCGATGTTTCATAGCGACAACGCCTACAGCTTAGGTGAAGCCGAAGTCGTAGGTAATCGATTAAAAACCGATACCGTTTCACATACTGCCTTCCGCGGCTTTGGTGGCCCGCAAGGCATGATGTTAATTGAACAGGCTATGCAAGACATCGCAATTGCTACCGGCCAAGATGCCTTAGATGTGCGTTACAAAAACCTCTATCGCGATGGACATGCCACCACCCACTACGGCATGCCGGTAGAGCAATATCAAGACCAGCTTAACTTAATTAAACAATTAGAAGTGAACGCAGATTACCGCGCGCGTCGTCAGCAAATAATTCAATGGAACAACTCTAACTCGCTGATCAAAAAAGGCCTTGCCTTAAGCCCAGTAAAATTTGGTATTTCATTTACCGCCAAACACCTTAACCAAGCAGGCGCACTGCTGCATGTATATACCGACGGCAGTGTTCAGTTGAATCATGGCGGCACCGAAATGGGCCAAGGTCTGCATACCAAGGTTCAGCAGATTGTGGCGCAAACTTTGGGCATTCCATTTAGCTATGTGCTTATTACGTCTACCCGCACCGACAAAGTCCCTAATACCTCACCCACGGCGGCTTCTTCAGGCAGTGATTTAAACGGGATGGCTGCGCATAATGCGGCGAAAGAAATCAAACAACGTTTGCTTGAATTTGCCCAGCAACATTACCAGCTTGCAGCAGAACAAATCACCATAAACCAAGGCCAAGTCAAACTCGCCGAGCAAACCATTAGCTGGGCGGAGTTAGTGCAACAAGCTTACATGCAGCGAGTGTCACTCTCAGCGACTGGCTTTTATAAAACACCAAAAATTTGGTACGACCGCGAACAAGCGCAGGGGCGGCCATTTTTCTACTTTGCACTGGGCGCTTCCGTTAGCGAAGTGAGCATTGATACGCTAACTGGGGAAATGAGCGTAGACCGAGTAGACATTCTGCATGATGTAGGCACCAGCCTTAATCCGGCCATCGACATTGGCCAAATAGAAGGCGCCTTTATACAAGGCCTAGGCTGGCTTACTAACGAAGAACTGGTATGGGACAAAAAAGGAAAGTTACTAAGTAATAGCCCGGCAAACTACAAAATCCCTACTATTGGCGACTACCCCGAACAAATGAACATTACATTGTTCGACCAAGCCAACCCTGAGCACAGCATCTACCGCTCTAAAGCAGTGGGCGAGCCACCTTTTATGTTAGCCATTAGCGCTTGGTGTGCCATTTACGATGCAGTGACGTCAATCAGCCAACATAAGCTGCCAGCACAGTTAGATTCTCCGGCCACCAGCGAACGCATTCTAATGGCTTGCCAAAAACAATATGAGTTTATGGAGGCGCAAGATGAGTGATTGGCAAACTCGATTTTTACCCAATAACTGGTTAGATGCCTGCAGTTATCTTAAGCAGCAACAGCAGCCATTTTGTATTGCGACCATTGTGGCCGAGGCAGGTTCAGTGCCGCGAGCAACAGGCGCTAAAATGGTGATAAGTCAGCAACAACAATTCGATACCTTAGGTGGTGGAAATTTAGAGTTTTCGGTGATCAAGCATGCCCGCGAGCAACTAGAAAAGGGAACAAAATCTAATCACATTGAACGCTTTTCCTTAGCTGCTGATCTAGCCCAATGTTGTGGGGGCGCAGTACAAGTATTGTTCGAATACTTCTTGGTTGATCAGCCACTTATCACCATTTATGGGGCGGGACATGTAAGCCATTGTTTATGTGAAATACTGGCGAAATTGCCAGTACAAGTGCAAGTCATTGATAATCGCCAGCAATGGCTAGATTCAATTAGCCAATTTGGTGTGAACACCCACTATCACGCGCAGCCAGAAAATAGCGTAGCAGAGCTAAAAGCCAACTCATATGTTGTCATTCTAAGCCAAGACCACAGCTTAGATTTCGCTCTCAGCTTAGCTGCGCTGCGCCGAGGAGATTTAGCCTTTGTAGGCGTGATTGGCTCGCAAACTAAAGCCCAACGTTTTAAGTATCGCTTAGCCGAACAACTTGAAAATCCGGCACGCTGTGATCAACTCACCTGCCCTATTGGCCTAGCCGAGGTGAGTGGGAAATTACCCATGCAAGTCGCGGTGTCGATTAGTGCCCAGCTGATCACGCTGCTAGAAAAACACGCTAAAACCAGTGATAGGGACCAGCAAAAACAACAATGGGAATCTAGCAATACTCTGCGAAAACAACTTGCGGGAGAACAGCTCAATGAATGATGACAAAAAACATCTTAAGCTGCTAAACAATCTGCCGCACAGTCAATTCGTTAGCGAAATGGCCAGTATTTGCAGTAGCAAAACATGGCAAAGCACCATGGCAACATTGCGCCCTTTTCAGTCGGTTGAGCAGTTTATGTCAATGGCGAAACAAGCCTTTAGTCAGCTAACCGAGAACGATTGGCTGGAGGCTTTTGCGGGTCACCCAATGATTGGTGACTTAACCAGCCTTCAAAAAAAATACAGCCAAGCCAAGCATTTAAGCGAAGCAGAGCAAGCACAAGTCAACCATGCTCAGCAAGCCACTCTTAGTGCTTTACTCGAACTTAATCAGCGTTATTTAAACCGATATGGCTTCATTTTCATCGTATTTGCTAGCGGTAAATCCGCCGAGGAAATGCTGCAAATATTGGAGCAGCGTTACGGTAATAGTCGCGAGCAAGAATTACACAATGCAGCCGAACAACAACAACGCATTAGCCTGCGTAGAATGGAGAACTTATTTTGAGCACCTTAAGCTGTCATGTACTCGATACCACTTGTGGCCAGCCCGCAGCAGGTATTGCGGTAGAAATTTATCGCTTTGGTGAAAGCCAAAGCTTAGCCAAAGGTTTAACCGATCAAGACGGGCGCTATAAGTTTGAACAATTAGACTTACCCAGTGATTGCTACTGCCTACGCTTTATTACCGAAGAATACTGCCTAGCGCACTTCCAGCAATGCTTTTTTCCTTTAGCCGATGTGGTGTTTGTTAGTGATGAGCAACAAGCCCATTACCACATCCCGCTGCTGTTAAGCACCTTTAGCTATTCCACTTATCGAGGCAGCTAAGATGACGCGACAGTTCCACCGCGGGAGTATTTTACACTTTCCAAAGGCCACTATTGCACCGAGCGATAACTACCAATATCTCCATGATGGCATGTTGGTTGTTGAGGATGGTCTTGTTCAACACCTTGGGGATGCGCAAGATTACTTACGCAACAACCCCGAAGTACAAGCGGCTGTTATTCAGCATCATGGCCTTATTATTCCGGGGCTTATCGACAGCCATGTGCACTACCCCCAGGTAGAGATTATTGCCAGCTATGGCAAGCAACTATTGGATTGGTTAAACACTTACACCTTTCCTGCTGAGCAACAATTTGTTGAAGCTGCCTATGCTCGTGCCCAAGCCGAGTTCTTTTTGCAACAACTGTTTGCCCACGGCACCACCACAGCTAGTGTGTATGCAACCGTTCACCCGCAATCGGTAAGCAGCTTTTTTGAGGCGGCAGAAAACTACAATGCACGAATGATTTGCGGCAAGGTATTGATGGACAGAAACTGCCCCACCGCGCTGCAAGATAGCGCTGAATCAGGCTATTTAGAGAGTAAAAAACTGCTGGAGCAATGGCACAAAAATGGTCGGCAACTCTACGCGATAACGCCGCGTTTTGCGCCCACCAGCAGCGAAGCACAGCTAGCTAAAGCGGGTCAGTTAGCCAAGGAACACCCAGATAGCTTTATTCAAACTCATTTGTCGGAAAACCCCACCGAAGTACAGTGGATTAACGAGCTATTTCCCGATTACTCTGACTACCTGGCAGTGTACGAAGCGCATGACTTGGTGCGAGAACGTTCACTATTTGGCCATGGCATTCATCTTACCGACCGTGAATATCTAGCCTTGGCAAGCTCAGGTGCAACCATCAACTTTTGCCCCTCATCTAACTTGTTTTTAGGCAGCGGTTTATTTAACTACCAACGCGCCCAAGCCAATGGCGTGGCTGTAGCGCTTGCTAGTGATGTAGGCGGTGGCACCAGCTTAAGTATGTTTGCAAACCAAGCCGATGCCTACAAAGTTTGCCAACTGCAGCAAGCCAGTTTAAGCCCCTTCGATTCATTGTATTTATGTACTCAAGGTGCAGCAGTGGCAATGGGTATTGAAAGGCAAGTGGGCAATTTAAATGTAGGCAGCGAAGCCGATTTTATTGAACTAGATATGCACCCTACTCCGATGCTTAGCCAGCGCTTAAATAAAGCCAGCAGCTTAAGTGAGAAATTATTTGCCATTAATACCCTAGGTGATGACCGCGTTATAAACGCCACCTATGTAGCAGGTAAGCAAGTTTACAAAAAAGGACAACACTATGTGGCCACAGCTGTATGAATGGTTAGCCCTCTTTATTAAATGGTTTCATGTCATTGCAGGCATTGCATGGATAGGCGCTAGCTTTTATTTTGTTTGGTTAGATAACAACCTAAAAACGCCGCCAGAATGGAAAAAGCAAAAAGGCATTAAAGGTGATTTGTGGGCGGTGCATGGCGGCGGCTTTTACGAAGTAGCCAAGTACCAAGTTGGCCCAGAAAAAATGCCAGAAAAACTCCATTGGTTTAAATGGGAAGCCTATAGCACTTGGCTTAGTGGCACATTGCTGCTGTTTTGGATGTACTACCTTCGCGCCGATGCCTACCTAATTGACCCACAAGTGATGGCTTTAACCAGCTATCAAGCTGTTGGTTTGGGAGTTGGCGGGATTGCGCTTGGTTTTGCCATTTATGAAGGTTTACTACGCTCACCCATTGCAAACAAACCTTTGCCCTTAAGCATTTGTTTAATCGTTATAGGTGCACTGTTTTGTTTTGGTTTTACTCAAGTATTTAGCGGTCGTGGTGCCTTTATCCATATGGGCGCATTAATTGGCACCATTATGGTGGCTAATGTGTGGACCAAGATCATCCCAGGACAGCGACAAATGGTGGCGCAAGTTAGCGCTGGCGAGCCCGTTGACCCTGCGCCAGGTCTCGAAGCAAAAAAGCGCTCGGTGCATAATAACTACCTCACCTTACCAGTCATTTTCTTGATGATTAGTAACCATTATCCAATGATTTATCAGCACAGCCATAGTTGGTTAATCCTCTGTGCGCTGATCGGCTTAAGCGCTTGGATCCGCCATTACTTCAACCTAAAGCACCAAGGCGTTCAAAAGCCCAGCATTATTGTCAGCGGCGCTGCAGGTTTGCTGTTACTGGCGGTGTTTTTAAGCTGGAGTAACGCTAATCGCTCAGTGCAGGTTCAAGATCAAAACAACAATGAGCTAAACGCCGAGCAGGGCCAAGTAATGGCAATTATTCAGCAGCGCTGTACCACTTGTCACAGCCGCATGCCTACAGACGACACCTTCACCGCAGCACCAGGCGGGGTAAATTTAGATACTTGGCAAGATGTAGAGCGCTGGAAAGCACGGATTGTAGAACGCTCATTTGTTAGCCAAGATATGCCGTTTTTAAACAAAACCCAAATGACTGATAGCGAACGGCAAAGCCTGCAGCAACTGTTAGCTACCCCCTAAACGAATGAAGATGCATTGCTAGTTTATGCTAGCAATGCGAAGTTACTCCAGACTTATTATTTCAAGAAAACCATTAAGCCTTATAGCTCCGCTTTAACCTCAACCTTAGTCTATTCAAGGTCACAGAAATCAAGTTTTTATACTAAATAAATCATAGCCTTATGGTAGTCTCGCCCTGTAGATAAACGGAGTTTTATCAGATGTATTCGCAAAATATTTAGGAAGGATTCTAATGAACTTAAGGTTAGTGTTAGCGACTGGTATAAGGATATTCTCTATATTCTTATTTTTATCAAGCGCATCATTTATTGTAGATATAATTCGCGCTAGAGAATTTTTAGACACTCAAATAGGTGCCTATTTCGTAGTGGCTGTTTATTTAATTGTTGCAACCTTGCTATGGATGTTTCCTTTATCCATAGCTGGTAGCTTTATCCCCAAGCAATCTAGCGATGAAAAAGAAAGCTTTAACACTTTTGATTTAGCAAACGTTGGTTGCGCTTTATTAGCCTTGTACATTCTAGCTTCAAACGCTTGGGCATTAGTAAAAGTAGTGCAATTTTTCTCTCAGGGCTACATGACAGACCCAGAGCTAAAGGCCACCTTTTGGGCTCACTTCGTGATGTTTATAATTGGTGGCTTACTATTTATAAATAGTAAGCTCGTTGCTAGAAAAATATGCCAATAGTTAGGGTAAGCTTAACCCAGAAAGGCTGGCAACTAGCGTTAGCCTTTTTCAGCAGGTTTTCCAGCTAAACAAAATGGTTTTGCATCAACACCTGGTTCATCGCTAATTGTCCCCCGCGTACACCTGCCGGTTTAGCCGCTTTACCAATAGCGATGATCATACCAATCACATGATCTTCGGGCAGTTTAATAACCTCAGCCAATTGGCCAGCATCAAAACCTATCATTGGGCAAGTATCATAGCCCAAGCCTTTCGCTGCTAGCATTAAGGTTTGGGCTGCCATGCCGCACGAGCGCATCGCTTCATCACGTTGCAACTGATCTTTTCCGTGATAAAAACTAGCTAGCATATCTACCAAAACACCCTGCGCTTTAGCGTCTACATTTTGCCAATAGCGCTCTGGTTGCTTAGCCCAAGCTTGAGTGTCAGCACATAACACCAATAGCTCCGAAGCCTCTGTCACTTGTGGTTGGCCCCAAGCAGCTTCACCAACTTGCTCTCGCACCTCGGCATTGCTCACTCTTACAAATCGCCAATGCTGAATGTTGTAAGAGGTGGGCGATAACAACACAGCTTCCATCATTTTCTGGAAATCTCGCTCACTCATTTGTTCGCCTGAATCGAAATGCTTAACGGCGCGACGTTGCTCAATGGCTGTAAATAGTTCCATGGTTGTTCCTTAAGCTTTGTAAGTAATTTGGTGAAACTTAAGACCTTGACTTAAGTTGCCACCAGCTTAATTCCACAGGGTTTAAATGATAATCCCGCTTTTGCAAAAGAAACTGTTGAGAAAAACTATACAATTGTCTTAGAAAAGTGCTTTTAGCGTCCTTTATATTCAACAAAAATTGTGAGCAATAACTGGAATATTGATTAGCCTTTAGCAAAAATAATTCGCTAAAATACTTAAGTTTCTAGCGACGTTTTAGCAAGCTAAGGTATAAGGTGTGAGCCAAGAACTGTATATAAGAAAACCCGAGCGTAGCGATTTAGAAGAGCTAAGCGAGTGCTATCAAAACAGTGAGATATTTCATCGCCCTTGGAGCTATCCGCCAAAAAATGTGCGCGCTTATTTAGAAGAAGAACACCGCTACTTTGTTTGCCTGCAAGCAACGGGTGAAATAGTAGGTACTTTTAATATCTCGGCTATCATTCGCGGCCATTTTCAATCAGCTTACCTTAGTTACGAAGTCTTTCATCCTCACCAAGCCCAAGGCTATATGCGAGCAGGCATCCGCTTAGTATTAAAAGAAGCCTTCGAAGAACTCAATCTGCATCGCTTAGAAGCCAATATCCAACCTGCCAATAAGGCTTCAATAGCATTAGTAGCAAAAGCAGGGTTCGTGAAAGAAGGTCTATCAAAAAACTACTTAAACATTGGTGGTAAAGGATGGAAAGACCACGAACGCTGGGCGATTATCAATCCTAAATGGCGAAGCGAATAAACCGCACAAGCGCTGAAAACACCAGTATTTATCCAGCTTGGTCTAAGATCTAGAGAGCCTTACAAATAACTAGGTTTTAGCATGAGCATCATTAGCAATATTTTAAGTAATACCTCTCTTTGGGAGCTTATGGTACTAGCCGCAGTGATTTACATTGCGACTCAACCGGAGCTTCGTAAGCGAATCACTAAGCTCAAGTTTGGCGAATTTGAACTAGAACTACAAAGCCTGAAACAAGAAGTTGAGAAAGGTAAGGAGAAGATTGTAGAACTAGAAGCAGAGATCGAAAATGATAGGCGCCAGTTCGACGATATTCTGCAAAACTTTGATCCTCATGCCCCAGTGAGTCAACTAGCTGAAGCTAGGCAAGCAATCATCGCCGAAGCACGCAATTTGTCAGAAACTGATTCCCTAGCAGATTACCTTCGCTTAAATGCTTCAGCAAAAGAGCTTTACGTTGCTGCTGTAAGCATCAGGGAGAAAAGACCAGTATCACTGTTGCCAGAGCTGATCCGTTTTTTAGATGAACTCGCGAGTGACAGCCAGCTTGGAGGGTTTAGGCTAAACACAATTTGGACTTTAACCAGTGGCTTACATCGTACGCTAATTGCCTGTATTCGCGATGGTGTCGCACCGATGCCAGATCAACAAACCGTAGCTTATGCTCAGCAAGTTTTGCTTAAACTCAACAACCATCCAAAAGTAAGAGCCGACCGCCCTGACGCCCCACTAAAAGGCATACAAGGCCCAATTAAACATGCACAATCTTGGTTAGAAAAAGCGATAGCTGGAGCTAGTAACGGCGAATAGTAATTAGCTCAGTATTCACGTAAAACGATAGCAATACACATAGTTGTTAGCTGGGGTTAAGCTCCCAATATGGCTGTTCTGCAGCTAAGTGCTCTATGGCAAAATCGACAAAAGCTCTCACCTTGGCAGGCAAAAATTGACGCTCTGAAAACACTGCGTAAATGCTTTGGTTTGGCATTTGGTATTGGTCTAACAGCTTAATTAAACGCCCCGCTACAATATCTGGCCCAGCCACAAAAGTGGGTAAGCGCCCAACGCCTAATCCTTGCAACATTGCTTCGCGCAAAGCTTCACTGTTATTCACTCGATAATTGCCTTTTACGTCTATTGATTGTGATTGCCCATCACGCATAAATGTCCATTCTTTAACATCGCGAGAATAGCTAAACTGCAGACAATTGTGGGCGGCTAATTGTTCAATAGTTTGCGGTATACCATGTTGCTTTAAATAGTCTGGAGAAGCGCATAACACGCTTTTTAGCGGAGCAAGTTTACGCACAATTAGTGATGAATCTGGCAAGTTTCCGGCTCTTATTGCTACGTCAAAACCTTCGGCGACCAAGTCGACAACTTTGTCGTCCATCACCATATCAATAGTAATTTTGGGATAACGCTGCAAAAACTTGGCTATCAGCGGTGCGATATGTAAACGGCCAAAAGACATAGGCGTGTTAATGCGCAGCAAACCTTGTGGCTCCCCTTGCAGTTGGGCAACCGCATCTTGGGCATCTTTTGCGGCATTATTGGCTTTTTCCGCATGCTCAAAATAATGCTTACCCGCTTCGGTTAAACTCAGTTTACGAGTAGTACGGTGCAGTAATTTAACCCCAAGTTGCTGTTCGAGTAGATTGATCCGCTTACTTACTGCCGACTTGGAGATCCCCAAACTACGCGCTGCAGGCGAAAACCCACCATGTTCAACTACTGCTACAAATACAGGAATTGCTGCAAATCCGTCCATGAACTCACCACTGTCAACTTAATCTCAACAGTTATTATCAAAATAGAGGGATTATCAGTCAATATAAATATTATTACACTGACCGCATGACTAAATAACGCGGTATTTTCCATGCTAAACCCAAGCTACACTCACACTAAGCCAAGCTTAAATAACAGCCATTTAGCAACTCATGGCTTGATGCTGCTAATGGTTACGCTAGTCGCTAGCTCTTTCCCAGTCGGCGCTGCGATTACCCACGCATTACCTCCAGTAGTGATGATGTTTTTACGCTTCCTCACTGCGGCTTTGTTATTTGCCCCTTATGTGTTGTACAGAAACGGATTAACGCTACCTTCCGGCAAAACCTTAATGGGATATGCTTTGCTGAGCGTACCCTTGGTGATATTTTTTTGGTGTATGTTTGAAGCGCTGCGCCACACCAGCGCGTTAAACACCGGTGCTTTGTATACAACATTGCCTGCCATTACTGCCCTTACTAGCTTTTTTATCCTAGGCCAAGCCATAAAACTACAGAGAGCAGTGGGTTTAACAATGGGAACTCTGGGCGCTTTATGGATTGTATTTCGCGGTGATGTTAATGCGCTATTTGCATTAACGCTAAATCAAGGAGACTTGCTGTTTTTGCTCGGCTGTGTCGCTTTAAGTATTTATAACCCCTTAATGAAAAAGCTTTACCAAGGCGAGCCACAAGAGCTAATGACATTTTGGGTCTTAACATTTGGCAGCCTTTTTTTGTTGCTGCTTTCACTCACCAGCTTAAATGAGATTAATTGGTTAGCAGTCCCCCTAAAAGCTTATGCTGGCATTGGCTATTTAGCGTTATTCACCACCCTAACTACCTTTTTCTTGCTGCAAATAGGTACGGTTCGCCTTGGCCCCACCAAAGTGGCTGCCTACAGTTACTTAACGCCTCTATTGGTTTTAGTGCTTACGGTAAGTATGGGGTTTGAGCAACTATCATGGCGATTATTGCCTGGCGCAATACTGGTGTTTTTTGCAATGCTAATTATTCAAAATGACAATAGTTAAAACAGATGATTTTTTCTTGACCCGAGGCAATATTCTCAAATAAGGTAAGCGCGAATAAACCAATACTACAGGACGTAACTCATGGCACAGGCAGATATCGCTAACTTTGTTGAAGTTCTTACTAAAGATCCCGATCAAATTCGCTTTGAAGATAGTATGAAAATTATTGATGCAAACTACGAGTTCACGCCAAGTGCATTTAGCAACGGCAAGCAACATAATGCCGAAGGTGAAAATTCAGGTTCATGCAAAGTATTTGCTTTTGGTCAATTAAACGGATTAAGTAAACAACAAACCCTAGCCTTGTTTGGCCAATACTACCAAGATGTATTGTCTACGCCATACAGTGACGACCACCAAAATATTCGCCAGTTTATTAAAAACGGTTGGGATGGCATTAGCTTCAGCCAACCTGCCTTAAGCCTTAAAGCTTAAAACGTAAAAAGCCGCTTAATGCGGTTTTTTACTTCGCTAGTATCATCTCCACCGCTTCTCAGAGCCCCCTCAAAAAGTAGCACTACTCGGCAATGACTGCAGACTTTAAACCGCACTTAGCAACCCTAAACGCCAAACTCTTGTAAGGCATGCATTGCTGCTTTTGCTTTGTCGGTTTGCACAAATACATGATCGTGATAATAGGCAGCAATTACGTTCGCACTAATACCTTTTGATGCGAGCTTGTTGGCAACAGCTGCGGTTAGCCCAACAGCCTCTAAGCTAGAGTGCACTGTTAAGGTAATCTGGCTGAATGAGCCCTCATATTCCAAACCAGCTGCTTTAGCCGCTGCCTTTTTAACAACAAGTGTTAAACCTTCAGATTCTATAAAAGTGGCTACAGGTTCTAGTTCCAAGTATTCGCTAATACCTCCAGGAACCGTGCAAAATACAAATTCTGCATCTATCAACTTAGGGTGCATAGACCTTAAGAGCTCATCTAAATCTGTAATTCCTGACATGCTGGCAAAATCCTTTTGTGAATGCGCCTTTGTTGTATAAAACCATGGGCAAAATACTTAGTGGTTTCCCCCACTCCCCACGAACATTGCAAGCTATCTGTTAGCTTACCCTAAATCTTTAACTCCTTTAGATAGTTAGATTTATTGCTTATCATCTACCGTGTTTAATTTAGAAATATAAGGAAGGTTGCGGTTTAAATTGTTCCAAGATAAACCATAACCCACCAGCATATCGTCGGTGTCCATTAAATAAGCAAAATGTTGTTTTACTGGAATATCCACTCTGCCGGGTTTTACCAGCAAACTAGCTATAGCCAAAGATGAGGGTGAGAACTGAGTACTTAGATGGGCAATAAGCCGCTGCATTGTGCCGCCAGACTCTATGGCATCATCAATTACAATCACTGGCTTATTGTTAATTTCGATATTTTGATGATAAACAATGGTGGAGTTGTTCTGCCGATCGCCAGGTGTATGTGGGCAAGAGATGTAATCCATTTCAACTTGAAAGTTTAACTGGCGCACCAGATCAGCGGTAAATAAAATTCCCCCCGGAACTACCGTAATCAGCACAACCGTTTTGCCTGCATACAAGTGATTGAGTTGCTTAGCTACCGTGCTTACTCCTTGGCTAATTTGTTGCTGGCTTAACACCAGCTCGCCGATGTGTTCGTTTCCCATAAAAACCCTTTGTACTTGAACTAAGTGATGACTGGCTAATCGCTTTTTGTTGGCTGCGACTGCGGCCAGAGTTTCAGTCGCTCAGTGCTAAACATCATTAAACCACTAAACACTAGCAATGCGATTGGCAGGACCACAAAAGAACTGGATGCAGCCAATAAGCCGATAAACGGAGGCATTAAGGTAGTGCCAACATAGGCGCAAGCCATCGATAAACCAATAATGGTCTGCGATGCTTGCTTGCCAAACCTTTGTGGCGTTAGATGAATAGTATTTGGATAGATAGGCGCACAACCAAAGCCGATAAACATTAAGCCTATTTTAGCCAGCATTGGCCAACCAGGTATCAGCAAGAACACTACACCTACAAAAATAGTTAATACTCCACCACGAACTAGCTTATCTTCTTCAATTCGCTCAGAAACAAATCCACATATAAAGCGCCCCAGCGTTATTCCCAAAAAGTACATAGCAGTCCAAAAAGCAGCATTAGCGGCACTTACTTGCTGCTGACTAATTAAGTAACTAGCGGCCCACAAGCCAGTCCCCGCTTCTAAGGAGCAATAACAAAAAAAAGTAAGCAATTGCAGCTTAACTCCCTTCATTTTAAAGGCTGTAGCATTGCTTAGCGGTGTATGCTGCTCGCCGCTTGCTGCTAACTTCTCGCTGGTTGCGCGTCGCCACAGGGGCAAAGCCAACAGCAATACAGCAACTAAGGCAAACTGAATATAAGAAATACTCGCGTAACCGTCGCGCCAACCTTGTTGCTGACTCAGATAAAGCGCCATAATCAAAGGACCAGCAGTGGCACCAACACCCCAGAAAGAATGCAGGTAATTCATATGTTTGGCTTTGTAGTTTATCGCGACAAAGTTATTTAAAGCGGCATCCACTGCACCCGCGCCTAAGCCCAAAGGCACAGCCAAAAGCACCAGTAACCAAACGTTGTGAGTTAAGCTAAAGCCAAATAAAGCAATCGCAGTCATTAGTACGCTTACAGCTACCACTTTACCGGTGCCAAAGTAATGAGTAAGCCGAGTAGACAATAGACTCGACACCACTGTTCCCGCGCTAACAACAATAGAAATTACGCCGGCAAATTCGAGGCTGGCGTTTAGGTCACCCCGCATGATTGGCCACGATGAGCCCAATAGCGAGTCGGGCAAACCAAGGCTAATAAACGCCAGGTAAATAATCGCTAACAGCAATAGCATTTCAGTTACTCACTAGGTAAGACAGATGAACATCAAAGTAACTGAACAATACTCTTCACTACGATTGCTTAATAGCGATTTTCTCTCATAAAATACAACAAAACTCTCAGTTAATGATGAAAGGCAATTCTTTGCTCTTCAAATAGAGGTGAAGGCATGAATACTTACAAAATTCGTTTTTTCAATTCTGCCGGATATCGTGACAACGAAATCATCCGCACTAATTTTCAGATTGAAGAGCGGAACAATAGCTTGGTGGTCTTAGAAGAAGGGGTTGTTGTTGGTAATGCCGAGATGGTTGAACAGCTTATTAACGAAACCCGCGGTTGGCAAGAAGCCAACACCGCAGTCAGTGCAGAGAAAGTGACAAGCTAAGGTGGGGGACGCTTAGTCACTAAGCCCAACTGAGTACTTAATCTCGCTGCACCACGCCAAAATTAGATTGCTGCAATAACCACGCTTGCATGTGTTTATCGAATAAACGTTCGAAGGTATTAAACTTAGTGAGCTGAGTGACCCGTTCACTTAAATGGCGCCTTAATGCTTCACTATTACAACCTGATTTTTTTGAAAAAGTGAAATACAAACCTTCAATTGAGATTGGGTTATCTAAAGCAACAACCTTAGATTTTAAGCCTGCCGACTCCAAAATAGTTAAGCCCTGATATAACTCGTAAAGCACATAATCGAAGCGGTCGGCCAACAACATGGCAAAAGAGCGCTCAGCCGATGCACTGCTAAGTATCTTCAGGTTCTTTTTGGCGTAAGCATCAAAGTCTTGACCAAAGCTGTTATTTACTAAGGTGCCTCCGCGGCGGTCTAACAAATCTTCCCATTTTTGATAATTAAATTCCTTACCTTTTTTGGTCCAAACAACACTGGGAACGTCAGTAAACTGCGGCACAATGTAGTCCATGTATTCTTGTCGCTCATTGGTTAGAAAGGCGCCCGCTAACATATCTATTTCACCATGTTTGGCTTCTTGCAATGCTCTTGCCCATACGCCTCGATCCCGAGCGTCAACACTGATTTCAGTGTCCATTAACGCTAACTCAAGTAGTTCTATGGCTAGGCCAGTAAGCTTGCCGGGATGATTTTGGTCTCGCCATAATATGGGGGGATATTCGGCATTACCGGTTACCACTAATCGATTACAAATAGTTAGCTCGGAGGCTGACACCCACTGAGAGCTGCTGAGTGCGACAATTAAGAATAAGGTTTTGGTAAACGCGGACATTGCGTAGCTTCCTAAAATACAACCTGTACTTAAGGTTAGCGCTAAGTACTTAGTTATCAAGCTTGCTTAATGCTAAGCAACTGAAAAATTTGTATTTAGTGACCAGACTCCAATTTAGCTTAAGGCTCATTGTCAGCATCCGCTTTATAAACTAGCTAAGGATGTAGTGAGCCTGCCAAACTAATCTACTTGCTTATCGGTATTCACCTGTTTGGCTTGCTGCCAAACTTGACGGCAAAGCTCACTGCCATCGGCATCCAGCGGCGCTTCCACTATCCAACGCAAAGGTGAAACAACCGGGCTGGTTACAAAACGAATGGTGGTGCCAATTAAACCACCACTTGCGATGCCTATTTTGAAATCTTCAAAACTTCCAGTAACTTGTACCGGTGTAGACAAACCAAAAATTTGGGCGCGTTTCGCTTTTGGCCTTAGCACCATTTTTACTTGTTGTTGCTTAAAGTCCACTTCGGTTTCACCTAGCACTCTCATGCGGGAAGTATCTGCCAACAAGACATTTTGAACTAGTTCACCATCGTTACTATCAAAGGCTGCCACCACGCAATTAAGTACCGATTTGTCGGAGTCATCTAGTTCGGGAACCACAGCACTGGCCAGACTTACCGCCCATAAGTCCATAATTCCGGCTTCAAATTCTTTAGGCCAAACCGCAAAACCCACCTTACCGTTAGCACTCTCTAACCATTGCTCAAGCTGTTCAAACTCACTGTTTACATCTAGATGCAGGCTAAAACTGCCTCGCATTTCGGTGTCGGGTTTTATCCGCCTTGCTAACAAGCCATAATCAAAATTGTCGATATCCGCCTTAAGCTGACTATAAAAACCATTTTCTAAAGCACTTAACTCGCCGCTAAGGTTAATTTCACCGCCTGGCAGCGCCAACCATAGAGGCGCTAAACGCAAGCTGCCATCGTGTAACTGCCAATGCAATTTGCCCTCGCCTAACCAATCTTCACCAGATTTAACCCGCTCAACATCTAAAGAAAAATTGGCGTTTAAACGCTGGAACACAGCTTGACTCAACAAAGGCTGAGCGACTTCGTTTGAATCAACTTGATTTTTCTCCTCAGCATTACTTTGCGTTTGTTCAGCTGGTAAATCAGTGCGTTGCTCAAGCCCTTGCCAATCTCCCGTTTTAAAATCATCTAACTGAATATTATTGGCACTAATCGCAATATCGAGTTGGGGTTTTACGTTTACGGTACTTAAGTTAGCTAAGCCTGTGAGCTCGCTATTTGCTACCGCTAATAGCATGTTATTAATAGCGTAGCCTTGCTCGTTTATCTGCAACTCACCAGCAAGCTCTATCGGGCCAAACGGTGGCAGTTGAATACCATGCAAGCTGTCTAACTGACTTAAACTAGGGCTTTTTAAGCGCATAGCAAGGCTTAAGTTATTGCTTGAAACGGGACGTGGAAGTGTCGCCTCTGCCTCTAAATTAACCTGGTTTATATCTAAATTAAGCTGAATTGGTAGCTCACGAGGTTGTTGGCTAAACTCGGCCAAACTGAGAGTGCTTAGCTCTACACTTAACGGAAGCTGCTTTAAGTGACCTGTTAGGGCCAAAGCCAAGGGCTGCTGCGGGCTAGCAGTTAAGCTACCTTGATTAAGCTCTACTCTTGCGCTCGCTTGAGTATTGGGGTCAATTAAGTCCCAATAGCCGCCAATCAGCTTAGCCGAGAGCGTGGTACTCGCTAATAGCTGGGCTATATTGTCGCCCTTTAAAGACAAATCTAGTTCTGCACGTTCCAAAGCTAAATTAGCTTGTTCTGCAATATTGAGTTGTTTAAGCAATTGAGGGATATTTGGCTGCTCACTAGCAATAGTAAAATCTAGTTTTAGTGGTGAACCGCGTAAATCTAATACTGCGTTCCCCGCTATTTTACTTTGAGCAAATTCGCCACTAAATGGCGCTTGCTGCAACCAGCCATCACGCGCGGAAGCTTGCAGTGCTATTCGATTAAATTGATGCTCACCTAATAGTAGTTGCGCTACCGAAATATCCAGATCAGCATCATGAATAGCCACACCTTGCGGCAAGATAGGCACACTAATATCTATTGCCTTCTTTTCACTAGCCGGTTGGGTAGCTGCTTTATCTTCTTTTAATCCTGGCTGTGCAGATTCGCTAGGCATAAAAGCCATTAACTGGGCTATGTTAATGCGTTGCCAATCGGAACTAATGCTCACTAAACCTTGCTCAGTTTTACTTTTATCCCAACTTGCCTGTAACTTGCCTTGGCTGTCGGCCAATTGAAGCTGATTAATGTTAAGTGATGAGCGCCCTTTTGCTGCCTGCAACGCGAGATCGAGCTTAAAAATCCCCTGCGCTTCTTTATCTACGCCTAGCCATGGCGCGAGCAAACCAATACGTGGAGAATTTGCATTTAGCTGCAGACTTGCTCCCTGCTGCCACACGCCACTAGGTAGCTCTCCATTTAGGTTTAGCTCTATTGCGGGCGAGTCTAGCTTCATGCGCACTTGCCACGCTTGTTGATTGAGCATGGCTCTTAGAGGGCTGGTATGAATTACCGCGCTAACCGGAATATCTAGCAACACACCATCAAGATTAACGGCTACTTCACTCGCTAATCCGGCACTCATGTTAGCACTGGCAATATCAAAACTGGTGCCAGCGGGTAAGGTCATACGGCTGTCTTCAATTTTGTAGTTAAACTGGCTACTTTCTAGTAGCTCAGCAACATCACTACCCGCAGCATTAATGCGTAATACCGAGCGGCCAATGCTTCCAGTACTTCCCGCCAACATTGGAATGCGGCTGGCTAGTTTATCTAGTGGAGACTTTTGCGCGACCAAACGCATTGACGTTGTTAAGCGGTCGTCCTGCACATTCGCTTTTAAGTTACCGCGAAAGCGAATGTCGTCGACCACTGCGCGCAGCGGTGCTTTTAACTGTTCACCTTCTACTTTTAAACCTAGGCTAATGGATGATATTTCTTGCGGTAGCCCGATTATCTCACCAATGCTTAACGACAAATCTGCATCGGCTTGATTTAACCAGTAGCGGATTATCTGCAACAACGGTAAAGCTTCAGCTTGTGTTTCTGCTTCTTGAACTTGCGCAACAGCGGGCTTATTTGGCTTCGGCTGAGTGGGAGTATCAACTAAAGGTTCTTCTGAAGACTGATTAGGCTCAACGCTGGGAAGCCAAACACCTAAATCAATTTGGTTTATATCTAAGTTGCCATTAATGGCGACCGGCTGGTGCCCGGTAAGCGCTAACTCACCAGAAAATTGGCTACTCCCCAAAGTGGCCGAAATTGGCGATAAACTATAGCTCCCAGGTTTACCATCAAAACGGGTCGCTAATTTAATGGGTGCAATATGCGATAAATTTTCGCCTAACAAACGGGCAATCGAATCGGCATTTTGCCAATCAAGTTTCAGCTCCAAATAGCTGTTTATTTCTTTTTGCGGCGCTAATTGACCCGATAGGCCCAAACTAGCATCTGCCACCTGCATATTCAGTTGCACGTCGCCAGCTCGCCCCTGCAATAAGGGCTCTAACTGCCAGGTTGAATCTAAGGAGTAACGCTCATCTAGCATGCTGCCTTTGGCTGTCATAGCCAACGTCTCGCTATCTAAGGAGGTTAGTTTCAGCTCTTCGAGCTGCCAGCTAAGCACTGCTTCAGCGGCTTGGTCTGTATAGCTTATTCTGGCATCACTAATTAAAATTTGCTCTTTGATTTCAAAGCTATAGTTAATACCTTGCCAAGTGAAATCATTGCTACCTTCTGATTTGCTAAGGTCTGGCTGAGAGGCTGTATTGCTTGGCGCGGTTGCAGAACTAGCAAATTGCCAATTGTTTTCCCCTTCCTCGGTTCTTATTAACTCTAAATAAAAGCCATCTAGCAGTACTTGCTCGATCTCTAGATGCTGCCTTAGTAATGGCAATACTTGAACCTGAGCACTGGTTTTTCGCACTTGAGCAAAGCTTTGTTCACCAAAGCCGCTAGGGTTGGCAATGTGAATATCTTCTACGGTAATCGCTGGACGAAAAGACAGCTCTAGTTGGATATTTCC
This sequence comes from Agarivorans sp. D1326, assembly GCF_056958115.1. Lineage (NCBI taxonomy): Bacteria > Pseudomonadati > Pseudomonadota > Gammaproteobacteria > Alteromonadales > Alteromonadaceae > Agarivorans > Agarivorans sp. D1326. The sequence goes on from NZ_JBTWEN010000002.1 coordinate 566,793, forward strand.
GTTAATACGAACATCTCGCTGCAGTTGCTCGCTAAGTAGCTTGGTAACCAATTGACGGCTATCACCAATCTCTACCTTCACACCCACCATTAAGGCTGCAATGGGTAGCAGGACAATAAGCAACAACACTGTTAAACCTATTAAGCTTCGTTTTAGCCAGGGCTTCATTTTCATCACTACAGTTACGTTTAAATAGCAGAAAAAGCCACTAGCACACCGGCTAATAGCTTGAATTTAATGTTGATATTGTAAACCTACTAACAAACTATAGTGTTTGATTAGCAATAAGATAATAGTTAGAAAGGAAATATTTAGCGCTAGCCAAGACTGACTAGCGCCTGAGGGTAATACTTAAAGCGAGGTAGGTATCAATCCTTCAATTAGCGCTGGTCGCCACGCGCCAGCTTCAGGATCGTAAGCACCAAAGCCAGAGGCGTACTCCCAGTAGGCCCAGCTTATATTGCGCTTTTCTGCTTCACGAGAGATAAACGCTGTCCAGGCACGTTGATGGTCGGGATCAGAATGCAGTGAATACACGCCATATTCTCCCATAAATATCTCAAAGCCTCGCCCAGCTTGTTCATTCCAAGCTGTTACCCTATCGAACAAATCAATCAAAGGTTGTTGGTCTGAAGCAGTGCCTAACCATGGTGTGCCAATCCAATCGTTAGAGCCCGATACCCAATCAGCGCCTTGGTGAGTAAAGTGGAACGGTTCGTAATAGTGAACGGTAATAATGGTGTTATCGGAGTTAACACTGCTAGGTAATTGCAATTGGGTTAAGCCATCGGGGTGTCCCCAATTGGCGGTACCAATCATAATAGTACGCTGCTCACTGCCATTATTTTGTTGATCGGCCATAGTGGTCCAAATCAACTGCGTTAGGCGAGCAATGATGTCATTCCAATCGTCGTAGCCAATGGTGCCATTTGGCTCATTAAGTAGCTCAAATACTACCTGCTCTTGACCGTACTCACTTAACGGGAATTCTTCACTAATTTGTTGCCAGATACCCACTAAGCGGCGAATATGGTTTTCTTGCATGTTCTCGCCATCGTTCATCATTTCTTCATAGTGATGAACGTTAAGCACGACTTGCAGATCCTCAGCTAAGCTCCAGTCTACCACTTGCTTAACCCGAGCCATGAAGCTTGCATCTATTTGATAAGGTGTTGTTTCACCAGCATGATTTGACCAACGCACCGGGATGCGTACTGTTTTAAAACCAGCATCAGCAATAATCTGTAGATCTTCTTGAACCAGCAGTCTTCCACCCGTCCACTCTCCTTCATTAGGCGCTTCTAGGTAGTTACCTAAGTTAAGTCCTCGGCCAAGTTGGGTTTGGCTAAGTCCGCCGCTGGCATTCCAACCATACAGGTCGGTATAGTAGGCGCTATCCAATTCAACTTCTGCATCGCTTGGCGCGCCCACAGAGCTACCGCCGCCACATGCTGCAAGTAGAATACAACTACTGAGCAACACACCACCTTGAAGACATTTCTTAATCACTTCCATGCTTTACCTTCTAAACAACTACCTATTACTACTAAGCAGGCTAACTGATTAGCCCGGGCTGACCTAGGCTAAAGCTTTGTTCAGTAATCAGAATTTGTAGGTTCTCACATTAATAAAGCATCAATGAAAATATGCCCAAATTTGTTTCAAACAAAACATCAAAGAATGTGAAAAAACAACAAACCCGCAGCGTTAGTTGCGGGTTTAGCGTAAAAGATAGTAGCTAGGGTCTGTTGATCTTTGGTGTTGAAATGTTGTTCGAGATAAGCGGGCTTTAATCGCAGCGAGCACTTAGAAGCCTAGTGGGCTAAGCAAGAAGTGCTTAACAAAGAGTAAAGCTCGCTTATCCGAACCCTTGGGCAGCATTTATTAGCCATTTATTCAGCGTTATCGAGTGATTATTAAGCCCACTTAACTGCACACTCACTGCCTTGCCTAAATGGCGAATAAATTGCTGCAAAAACCATCAGCAAAGATCAACAGGCCCTAGTTAACTAAAAATACTTAAAGTGGAAGCGCAGATGATCTTCGATAAAGCTAGCGATGAAGAAATAGCTATGGTCGTAGCCTTGCTGCATTCTAAAGTTTATTGCGTAATCAAGTTGTTTGGCGGCATCAACAAGGGTTTCGGGCTTGAGCTGCTCAGCAAGAAAATTGTCATCGCTGCCTTGGTCAATCAGCAGTGGCAATTGCTGCTCGGGTTTTAATTGTTTAATCAACAAACTACTGTCGTGCTCCTGCCAACGTAGTTGGTCATTACCTAAATAAGCCGCAAAAGCCTTTTGTCCCCAAGGGCAATTTGTAGGCTGACAAATTGGGCTAAATGCTGAAACCGACGAATAACGCTGGGGATTTTTAAAGGCTATAGACAAAGCGCCATGCCCGCCCATCGAGTGCCCGGCAATAGCTCGCTGTTGAGTAATGGGAAAGTTCTGCTCTAACAATGCGGGTAACTCTTCACAAATATAGCTATACATTTGATAGTGTTTAGCCCAAGGCGCTTGGCTGGCATTAACATAAAAGCCAGCACCTAAGCCTAAATCATAAGCACCTTCTGGGTCATCAGCAACGCTTTCACCTCGTGGGCTGGTATCAGGGGCCACAATCGCCATACCTAGCTCGGCAGCCACTTTAAAGGCTCCGGCTTTTTGCATGAAATTTTCGTCGCTACAGGTTAAACCAGACAACCAATACAACAAGGGTACCGGTGTATCCTCGGCAGCTTGCGGCGGCATATAAACAGCAAAAGTCATTTCACATTGCGTGGATTCTGATTGATGAGAATAACGCTGATGGACACCGCCAAAGACTTTGTTGCTGGCAAGTAATTTAATCGTCATTACACGTTACCTTAATAGTGAATTACGCTGCGAATACTCTTACCTTGATGCATTAAATCAAATGCCTCATTAATTTTGTCTAAAGCCATGGTATGGGTAATAAAGTCACTAAGTTTAAACTCGCCTGCCATGTAACGTTCTACATATTCGGGTAACTCACTGCGCCCTTTTACTCCTCCAAATGCCGAACCGCGCCAAACCCTGCCGGTAACTAATTGAAACGGCCGAGTGCTTATCTCTTCGCCCGCACCAGCCACCCCAATAATGACCGATTCACCCCAACCTTTATGGCAACACTCTAAGGCTGAGCGCATTACGTTTACGTTACCAATACATTCAAATGAAAAATCCACGCCACCATCGGTAAGTTCTACGATGTAATCTTGAATAGGTTTATCGATGGTTTGTGGGTTTATGCAGTCGGTAGCACCAAGCTGTTTGGCTAACTCGAACTTAGATTCGTTAATATCAATGGCCAAGATACGTGAGGCCTTAGCCATTTCTGCGCCAATCACTGCTGACAAGCCAATGCCGCCTAAACCAAATATTGCCACCGTATCTCCAGCTTGCACCTTGGCTGTTTTTGTCACCGCGCCCATGCCGGTGGTAACGCCACAGCCCAGCAAACAGACTTCTTTTAAGTCTGCACTTGGATTTATTTTGGCCAGTGATATTTCTGGCAGCACCGTGTATTCACTAAAGGTAGAACAGCCCATGTAATGAAAGATGGGTTTACCGTCTTTATAAAAGCGGGTAGTGCCGTCTGGCATTAACCCTTGCCCTTGAGTTGAGCGAATTTTTTGGCAAAGATTGGTTTTGCCCGACAGACAAAACTTACACTCGCCACATTCTGGGGTATAAAGCGGAATCACGTGATCCCCCACTTTAACCGAGTTAACCCCCTCACCCACTTGCTCAACGATGCCGCCTCCTTCATGGCCAAGAATACAGGGGAATACCCCCTCTGAATCGGCGCCTGATAAGGTGTAAGCATCGGTATGACATACCCCTGTAGCAATTATCTTAACCAGCACTTCTCCTTTCTTCGGTGGCATAACATCTACGGTTTCGATAGAAAGCGGCTGATTGGGAGCCCAAGCAATAGCGGCACGAGATTTAATAAAGTTACTGGTATCCATAACATTCCTTCACTGATAGATAAGCAATTTAAACATGCAGTTACCAGAGCATAGCAGAGCCTATAGCCTTGAGCTTTATAAGCATTTTTTATTTTAGGGAACAAAAAAAGCAGCCCGAATGGGCTGCAAAACAAAATGAACTCAAAAACACGGCAAGCAACTTTAGTTGCTTGAACTACTTACAACTTAATTGAGGTGCAAAAACTTACATCGGCATGGTGAGTCTTTAAATCGTAGCTATGGTAAAGCTCGAAACATGGGCGGTTATCAACCGTTAACTCTGCGTCTACCACTTGGGTCATCAGCTGCTGCCAGTAAAGCGCATATTGCGATTTATCCGTTACCAGTTTACGTAAATTGGCATAACTCCCGGCAGGTAAGGTTTGTAACTCGATGCCAGCAGGTGGAGTAACCCCTGCTGGTATAGCCAAGCAAACGTCGGTACGGCATTTATCGGCTGGAGTTAACTCTGGGTTGTCGTGATAAATAAAAATACTCTCACCCTCAGCTAAACCCATTGGTCCCGCCCAGCCATAAAGGCGTTCACTGGCAACATCGTAACCTTCGCCATAAGGCCCGGTTACCCGAATGTAAGCCAAGTTCTTTTCTTCAAAATGTTCAGTTTTCATGATTTCACTCCTTGTTTGATTTGCAGTGTCATCATATTGCGTGCCGTTTGCTAAAGCGTGTCCATTGTTGCGTAACAGGTGTCCAATCTTGCTGTCTCTTAGCAATTGAGTGTAATGCTCCATGCTTTCACAATTTTTTACTTCGCTAGGGCTTAGTGCGAAATAACCACGAAAAGCCTTAGCTAAGGCTTGCGAGCTAGAAAAACCAAAATCTAAAGCCACCTTGGTGACCGCTTCTTTATGAAAAAATAGCTGGGTGGCGGCTTTCTCTAGTTTTAAGCGGCGAATGAAATCGGCGGGAGTCTCTCCCGTTACCGCCTTAAACACACGGTGAAAATAGTAAGGAGATAAATGGGCCATCTCCGCCACTTCATTCAAATTAAGGTTTTTATCGTAGTTTTTTTCTAAGTAACGAATCACCGGTACAAACTTACGGTGATAATTAGTTTTACTCATTGTGCTCCCTGCTGCTGATCATATAGGGCGAGCTGTTGATAAAGCCAAATAGATGAGTCCACTTGCTCGCCATTGGCAAACCGAATTTGATAGGGTTTGCCACTCAAGGACGACTTGCTGGCAAGCTTGTCGATGAACATTTCGGCGGTCCAGCTCTCTTTATCTGGCGCAAACCAACTGTTTTGCGCGCGCTTTAGCTTCATTCTTAAATGTTCGCCTGCTTGCTGAGGATTGTGCTCAGAGCCATTGCGAACAAAAGTGAGATCGGCTTGTTCAATGGCTTGTAAAAGGGCTTCAATTCGTTGCTTCTGTAGCCCCCAATTTGAGTTGCTTGCTGTTTCAGCTAAGGTAAATTGACTAAACATGCACAAACTTAACAACAGTAAACTAACACCGCGTTTAAATAGCACCATCAAAAACACCTTTTATTGTAGGGGTTTGCGCCTAGTCTATGACTCATTTCCCTTAAGCTCAAGAAACAAAATAACTGTTGTTAATCGCTGAGTAACTTTAGCCAAGTAGTGTAAACTAAGCGTGGATATTCATTCGAATAATGACTATGATTTTTCATAAATACCAAACAATTAGCTGACGGAGCTGCGTTAAATGCACTATTTCTGGGTACCGTTTTTACCCATGCTAGGAATTATTGTTCCTTTGCTAACCAACAAATTCAGCCGAAGTACTTGTGCACTGGCCACCGCCTTGTTACCTGCGCTTGCACTGGCCTTGATTTTGTTCGACATGCCTGCGGTATTGGGGGGCCAGTTTTTCACCCAAAGTATCGCTTGGATCCCACAGCTAGGGCTTAACCTCTCTTTTCGCCTTGATGGCTTGTCAGTGCTGTTCAGCTTACTGATTTTGGGCATAGGCTTATTGGTCATTTTGTATGCTCGCTACTACTTGAGCGAAAAAGACCACATGGGCCGCTTTTATTGCTACCTAATTATGTTTATGACAGCAATGCTAGGCATTGTGATGTCGAATAACATGTTGCAGCTGTGGTTTTTCTGGGAGTTAACCAGTATCAGCTCCTTCCTGCTTATTAGTTTTTGGTCTCATAGCAGTGACGCAAGAAAAGGCGCTCGCATGGCGCTTACCATTACTGGCGCTGGCGGCTTAGCCCTGTTAGGTGGCATTGTGTTACTGGGTCAAGTTGTCGGTAGCTACGAACTGGATGTGGTGCTAAACAGCGGCGAATTAGTGCAACAACACCCTTATTACTTTGCCATTTTGGCCTTGTTTCTATTAGGCGCGTTCACTAAATCAGCACAGTTTCCGTTCCACTTTTGGCTACCACATGCCATGGCAGCCCCTACACCGGTAAGTGCTTATTTACACTCTGCCACCATGGTTAAAGCGGGTATCTTTCTATTAGCACGTTTTTACCCAGTGCTAGCAGGAACCGAAACCTGGTTTGCAGTGGTTTCTCTTACTGGATTGTTTACTCTGTTACTGGGTGCTTACACAGCGCTATTTAAGCACGACTTAAAAGGCTTACTGGCTTATTCAACCATTAGTCACTTGGGTTTAATTGTATTGCTGCTTGGCTTAAATACCCAACTGGCGGCAATTGCTGCAGTATTTCATATTATTAACCACGCCATTTTTAAAGCTTCACTCTTTATGGCTGCAGGCATTATCGACCATGAGTCTGGTTCGCGTGATATGCGCAAACTTAATGGTTTATGGAAGTACATGCCAATCACCGCCACGCTGGCGATGGTGGCTTCAGCCTCGATGGCGGGTGTACCACTCCTAAATGGCTTTCTTTCCAAAGAAATGTTTTTTGCCGAAACTCTCGACCAAAGCATTTTAGGCTCATTATCTTGGCTTATTCCTGTTCTCGCCACCATTGGTGGTGCGTTTGCTGTAGCCTATTCATTACGCTTTATTCACGATGTATTTTTCAACGGAGAACCGAAAGGTTTAACCAAAACACCGCACGAGCCGCCACGTTACATGCGGGTGCCCGTCGAAATCTTGGTAGCCCTATGTTTGATTGTTGGAATCTTCCCTAATTTCACCATTGGCCCGCTGTTAGACAGTGCCTCGCTGGCAGTATTGAACCACCCCTTACCCGAATTTAGTTTAGCTCTTTGGCACGGCTTTAACATTCCATTGCTGATGAGCGGCCTCGCCATTGCTGGCGGATTAGCCATTTATTTAAACCGCAAACCATTGTTTAGGTTTGAAGGTTTATTCCCCGCACTAGATGCCAAGTTAATATTTGAAGGCGCCATTCAACGCTGCGTAATGTGGGCGCAAAAAGTGAATGGTTATTTAGAGTCTGGATCGTTACAGCGTTACGCATTTTGGTTGTGCTTTTTTGCACTAGCCTTAACAGCACCACCACTACTGGACTTAGAGACAACTCAAGGAAGCTTGCCAAGCACGCCGCTTAATGGCGCAGTAGTGATTGCCGCGATACTGCTAATTGCAGGCTCTCTCGCTACCATTATCTGGAGCCACTACCGGATGATAGCGCTACTCATGTTATCGCTAGTGGGTTTGGTGGTATCGATTACCTTCGCCTACTTCTCGGCGCCAGATTTAGCCTTAACGCAGTTATCTGTAGAGGTAGTAACGGTAATCCTGCTGTTGTTAGCTTTGTACTTTTTCCCTCAACATACTCCTACCAGCAAAAGCCGCCCCAGCCACTTTGTTCGTGACTTAGCGGTGGCTTCGGCAATTGGTTGTATTGTTGGCAGTATTTGTTTTGCCTTACTGACTCATCCGCTCGATAGCATTTCAGATTTCTTTATTGCTAATGCTAAAACTGGCGGCGGTGGTACCAACGTGGTTAACGTAATTTTGGTTGATTTCCGTGGTTTTGATACCTTTGGCGAAATTACCGTTTTGGGTATTGCGGCACTAGGTATTTATAAGCTGATTGCAAGAATGCGTTTATCGATGCGTACTAAAGATCACGATGGCCGCTTATGGGCTAAAGACAAATACCCAATTCTACTGTCGGTAGTATCACAAAGTTTACTGCCCTTATTCCTATTAGTATCGGCTTATATTTTCATGCGAGGACACAACTTACCTGGTGGTGGCTTTATTGCAGGCCTAATTACCTCGATTGCTCTGATTCAGCAGTATTTGGCTCACGGCGTAGATTGGATGAGCAAGCGAGTAAGTGTTAGTTACCACTACTTTATTGCCATTGGTTTAGTCACCGCAGCAATTACCGGTTTAGGCAGCTGGGCCTTTGGTCGCCCATTCTTAACCTCTTGGTTTGATTACTTCTCACTACCTTGGATAGGCAAGTTTGAGCTTACCAGCGCCTTGGTATTTGATTTAGGCGTGTACTTAACGGTAATCGGCGCAACCTTATTGATTTTGGCTAATCTAGGCAAACTTACTACCAAAGAACGACTCACCGTAGGAGAAAGATAATGGAAGTAGTCTACTCAGTGTGTGTCGGCTTTATGACCGCGTGTGGCATCTTTTTGATGCTACGTGGCCACACTTTTACCCTTGTTATAGGATTAACCTTGCTGTCTTACGCTGTTAACTTATTTTTGTTTGCCAGTGGCGGATTAACCATTGGCGCTCCAGCGGTGCTAAATGGCGGAGATAATTACGCCGACCCACTCCCTCAAGCTTTAGTCCTAACAGCGATTGTTATTGGATTTGCGATGACCGCTTTTGCCGTTATTTTGGCCATGCGCGGGCGTGCTGATTTGGGTAATGACCATGTTGATGGAGAAGAACCTATAGACCGTTTAGCGCGGGAGGATAAAGCCTAATGAGTTTGTTTGATCATTTAGTTGTTTTCCCCGTTCTTATCCCGTTTTTTGTGGGTGTAGTGTTGCTATTTCCAAGCCTAAGCGCTTCGTTAAGCAAACAACGTATTTTCACGATTGCAGCCAATTTGTTAATGGTTGTTGTGGCAATCGCCTTGCTTTTAAAAGTGCAACACCAAGGTATTCAAATGTATGCCTTAGGTGATTGGTCGGCGCCCTTTGGTATTGTGTTAGTGGCTGATGCCTTTTCAGCATTAATGATCGCCTTAAGCGCCATATTAGGCCTAACAGTCATTTTGTATGCCAGTGCCGGTGAAGATAAAAATGGAGCATTTTTTCATCCATTAATTATGTTCCAACTAATGGGCATTAACGGCGCCTTTCTAACTGGCGATGCGTTCAATCTGTTTGTATTTTTTGAGGTATTGCTGATTGCTTCCTACTCCTTGATGATCCACGGAGGCGGTAAACAAAAAATTCAGGCCAACATCCATTATGTGTTTTTAAACTTAATTGGCTCATCGTTATTCTTGTTTGCCTTGGGCACCTTATACGGCACCTTAGGTACGCTTAACTTTGCCGATATGGCTGACAAAATTCCGCAACTGTCACACAGCGAGCAGCTAATTACTAAGTCTGGCGCATTACTGTTACTTGCCGTGTTTGGTTTGAAAGCAGCAATGCTACCGCTGCACTTTTGGTTGCCAAAGGCATACTCAAGCACCAGCACCCCAGTAGCCGCGCTATTTGCCATTATGACCAAAGTTGGTATTTACAGTATTTGGCGGATCCACGGAGTAATGTTTGGAGATCAAGCGGGTGAGCTGGCCAATATCGCACTTCCGTGGCTATGGCCAATTGCCTTATTGACCATCGCCATTGGCGCAATATCAGTATTAGCGAGCCAAAGCCTAAGAGTATTGTGTAGCAACTTGGTGATTGTTTCGGTTGGTACTTTGTTGGTTACAATTAGCCTAAATAGCGTACAAGCTAGCACTGCCGGTATTTATTACTTAGTACACAGTACCATCGCTTGTGCTGCGATGTTTTTGCTGGCGGGGCTCATTCAGCAACAGCGAGGAAAAGCAGAAGACCGCTTTGTAACAGCAAGAGCTATGCCTCAATCAGCTAAATTAGGCTTTGTATTTGCGCTGCTTGCAATTGGTCTAATCGGCATGCCTCCGTTGTCTGGTTTTGTTGGCAAAGCCCTTATCTTGCAATCGGTAACCGATACCAATCAAATGGCGTGGATATGGTCTTTAATTTTAGGGGCAGGTTTGATTTCGCTAATTGCCTTATCTCGTGCCGGTACCTCTTTGTTTTGGCGTACCAGTGGCGAAAACACCACTGCCTTACAAGGGCACCCTATTCAATATCTGGCCATCGCTATTTTAGTGGGCTTACTGCCTTTAATGGTGGTCTTTGGTGGTCCATTAACCGATTACGCTCAGCTTGCCGCAGAGCAACTCAATGCTGGCCTAAGCCTGCAACAACTTAACGAGGTAGCCAAATGATTAAAACTCAAAAGAAATTTGTTTGGTTTCCAACCCCTTACCACAGCTTACTGTTGTGGTTAGTGTGGCAAATCTTACATGAGTTTAGCCGCGGGCATATGGTACTAGGTGCAATCTTCGCCATTGTAATCCCTTGGATCGTTGCGCCTCTAAGTGAAAAAGAACCGGTTGCTAAAAACCCACTTAAAGTAATCTCTTACACTTTTCGTTTAATTATCGATATTGTCGTTTCGAACTTTGATGTTGCGAAAAGGGTTTTGCAAAGTAACAAAAAACTTAACCCTGCATTTGTCGCGGTGCCTATCTCTTTTAGCGAACCTTTGCCATTAACCATTTTTACAAGCAGTGTGTCGTTAACCCCAGGAACCTGCAGTGTCGAGTTATCTGACGACAAACAATGGCTTTATGTACACGTGCTTCACCTAGAGGATGAGCAAGCGCTAATTACACAAATTAAACAGCGCTATGAAGCCCCACTGAAGGAGATTTTTAAATGTTAGCTTATGCCACTCTCTTTGCTAGCGGCTTAATTTGTATAGCCTTGGCGCTTAATGCTTGGCGCTTAATTATTGGGCCTACCGCACCTGATCGCATTGTTGCGGTAGACACTATGTATATCAACAGCATCGCCTTAATTATATTGTTAGGTTTGTACCAAGGCTCGGTAAGTTACTACGAAAGCGCATTGCTAATTGCCTTACTAGGCTTTGTTAGTACAGCTGCATTTTGTAAATACTTACTTCGCGGCGACATCATCGAATAGGATTAGCAGATGACCAGTTTATTAGAAATTGTTGTAAGCATTCTGCTTGTACTTGGTGCGGTAGTTATGTTGATTGGCTCAGTTGGTTTAGCCAAGTTACCAGATTTTTTCACCCGCTTGCACGCCCCAACCAAAGCGAGCACATTGGGTGTTGGCTGCATTTTAATTGCCTCAATGGTTTATTTTAGCTTTGAGTTAGGCAGGGTTAATTTAAAAGAAATACTGATTACCATGTTTTTGCTAATTACTGCGCCTATTGCAGCGCACATGCTAGCTAAAGCCGGTTTGCACTACAAAGTGAAGCTTAAGGACAATACTCATAAGCAACACTTAACCAACAAAGCTTATTTACATCAAAACCCGAATGACGAGTAATCAACACCCGGCGGCGTTTTTTAATCGCGCCGCCGACAATAACAAACAGGCAATCATAGAACAGCTCGCCCCAAGGCTAACATCATCGCGGTGCCTGCTTGAGATTGGTTCAGGCACCGGACAACACGCGGCTTTTTTTGCTAAAGCGCTACCTCAGCTTCGTTGGCAGACCTCTGATCAACAAACCAATGACGCAGCCATTCAATATTGGCAAGATTACATGCTGCTCAATGAGCAACCGCAGCCAGTCAACTATCAAGTAGGTAAAGATGTTTGGCCATGTGATTGTGACGCAGTATATACCGCCAATACCGCACACATAATGCCTAAAGAGCTCGTAGAGCTAATGTATGCAAACATCGGTGACAATTTACCATCTAATGGACAACTGTTTCACTATGGCCCGTTTAAGCAAGCTGGCCAATACAGTAGCGAGAGTAATCGCGAGTTCGATTTGATGCTGCAAGCTCAAGGCTACGGAGGCCTTCGAGACATTGAGCAATTGCAGGCTTGGGCAGCCATACATGATTTACATCTCAAAGAGACAATAGCTATGCCAGCTAACAACCTGTTTTTAGTTTGGCAAAAGGCCTAACTTACAAAAACAAAAAAGCCAGTCATAAGACTGGCTTTTTTTATACTCGCACAGTTTACTCTGCGCTAGCAGCTTTATCTTCATTGGTGTAAATCAAGATTGGGTCACTCTCACCCTGAATCACCGTTTGGTCGATAACTACTTTTGAAATATTATCAATCGATGGTAAGTCGTACATTGTATTAAGCAATACTGCTTCTACAATTGAACGCAAGCCACGAGCACCGGTTTTACGCTCCATCGCTTTGTGAGCGATAGCTCGAAGTGCATCTTCGCGGAACTCTAGCTCAACATCTTCAAGCTTGAACAAAGCACCGTACTGTTTAGTAAGGGCATTTTTAGGTTCGCTTAAAATCTGGATTAATGCGTCTTCATCAAGCTCAGTTAGCGTAGCCACTACAGGCAAACGACCAATAAACTCAGGAATAAGACCATACTTAACTAGATCTTCTGGCTCAACTTTAGAGAAGGTTTCGCTTAGCGAGTTTTTATCTGCTTCGCCCTTCACTTCAGCCCCGAAACCAATACCCGTTCCGGTAGAAGCACGTTGCTCGATAACCTTATCTAAGCCAGCAAATGCGCCACCACAGATGAATAAGATTTTAGAGGTATCAACCTGTAAAAATTCTTGCTGAGGATGCTTACGTCCGCCTTGCGGAGGAACAGAAGCTACAGTACCTTCGATTAACTTAAGTAAGGCTTGCTGTACACCTTCACCAGAAACATCACGAGTAATTGACGGGTTATCTGATTTACGAGAAATTTTGTCAATTTCATCAATGTAAACAATACCGCGTTGCGCTTTATCAACGTCGTAGTCACATTTCTGCAGTAACTTCTGGATAATGTTTTCAACATCTTCGCCTACATAACCTGCTTCGGTTAAAGTAGTAGCATCAGCCATGGTAAACGGTACGTCGAGTAAACGAGCAAGCGTTTCCGCCAGTAGCGTTTTACCACTACCAGTTGGGCCAATAAGAAGGATGTTACTCTTACCAAGCTCAATGCCATCAGCCACATCACCGTTACGAAGGCGCTTGTAGTGGTTATAAACCGCAACTGCTAATACTTTCTTGGCGTGATCTTGACCAATTACGTAGTCATCAAGGTGCTCTCTAATTTCCTTAGGAACCGGTAAGGCGTTGCCTTCTTTTTTATTTGGCGATATTTCTTTTATTTCTTCTCGAATGATGTCGTTACATAACTCAACACATTCGTCACAAATATAGACGGAGGGACCGGCAATCAGCTTTCTCACTTCATGCTGGCTTTTACCGCAGAAGGAGCAATACAACAGCTTACTGCTATCTCCATCACCCTTGCGCTTATCTGTCATTCGCTAACCTCAAACTATGTAGCATTCTACGCTTTTATCTACAGTGTAAATCAAACCGCGAAGAATGCTATTTTCTCTATGCTCTATCTGTACAGACCGTGAATTGGAACTAATTATTCACGACGCGCAAAGATATCATCGACGATACCGTATTCTTTAGCCTGTTCAGCTGTCATATAGTTATCGCGATCAGTGTCTGCAGCGATAGTATCAAAACTTTGGCCAGTATGCTCGGCCAACAACTCGTTCATGCGACGTTTTGTTTTAATAATTTCGTTGGCGTGGATTTCAATGTCAGATGCTTGACCTTGATAACCGCCTAGTGGCTGGTGAATCATCACTTTGGCGTTTGGTAAACAATAACGTTTGCCTTTAGCGCCACCAGCCAATAAAAATGCGCCCATGCTTGCTGCCATACCCATACACACGGTACTAATTTTAGGCTTAATAAACTGCATGGTGTCGTAAATCGCCATACCAGCGCTAATTGAACCGCCTGGCGAGTTAATGTAAATGAAGATGTCTTTCTCTGGGTTCTCAGATTCTAAAAATAACAACTGAGCAACCACTAGGTTGGCCATGTGGTCTTCCACTTGACCAGTTAAGAAAATAACTCGGTCTTTTAATAGACGAGAGTATATATCATAAGAGCGTTCCCCTTTAGAGGTTTGCTCAATAACCATTGGCACCAAAGCCGCCATGGGGTCGAATGCAGACTGATTAACTTCTTTAGACATTGATGCGCTCTTCCTTAAAAAAAATGGCTCGTATGTAGTACATACGAGCCATTATATGCGAGATAAAGGTGGCTAAGTCAAATTAGACCTTAGTTTGCACCTTGCTTGTTCATAATTTCATCAAAAGCTACTTCTTTTTCAGTCACTTTTGCTTTACCAAGCACAAATTCAATCGCTTGCTCTTCTAAAACTACGTTACGAACGTTGTTCATCAACTCTTCGTTTTTCGCGTAGTAGTCAAGAACTTCAGTTGGATCTTCGTAAGCAGAAGCGAAAGAAGCAATGTGCTCTTTAACTTTCTCATCATCAGCTTCTAGTTCGTTAACTTTGATTAACTCACCTAATAGAAGGCCGGTGCGAACGCGACGCTGCGCTTGCTCAGTGAATAGCTCATCAGGAAGCTCTGGAGCATTTTGTGCGTTTTCGCCAAAACGTTGCATTGCTTGCTTACGAAGTTGCTCAACTTCTTGAGAAACTAGAGCAGCTGGTACGTCAATTTCGTTTTGCTCGATAAGACCAGCTAAAACTTGCTCTTTAACACCCGCTTTTAGCGTTTGCTCAAGTTCACGTTCCATGTTCTTACGGATTTCAGCTTTAAGTGCGTCTAGTTCACCAGACTCTACACCGAACAATTTAACGAATTCTTCGTTAACTTCAGCTAGTTCAGGCTTTTCAACTTTGTTGATTTTGATATCAAAAGTTGCAGCTTTACCTTTTAGGTTTTCTGCGTGGTAATCTTCTGGGAAGTTAACTTCAATAGTGAACTCTTCGCCAGTTTTCTTACCCATGATGCCGTCTTCAAAACCAGGAATCATACGGCCAGCGCCCATAGCTAGGTCGAAACCTTCAGCTTTGCCGCCTTCAAATTCTTCACCGTCGATTTTACCTAAGAAGTCTAGGTTTACGCGGAATTCGTTTTTGATCATGCCCTTGGTTTCTTTCCAAGTAGCTTGCTGCTTGCGCAACGTGTCGATCATGTTGTCAACGTCTTTGTCGTTAACGGTAGCAGTTTTCTTTTCTACTTCGATTGCGTCTAGACCAGCAACTTCTACTTCTGGGAAGATTTCGAAAGTAGCGCTAAAGCTGAACTCGCCATCTTTAGTATCACCAGGCTGAAGTGCTGGAGCACCTGCTGGGTTTAACTTCTCTTGCATGATAGCTTCGTAGAATGAACGCTGCATTGCTTGACCAGTTACATCGTGGCGAATAGCTGCACCGTAACGTTTCTTGATTACGCTTACTGGCACTTTACCAGGGCGGAAACCGTCGATGCGAGCGCGACGTGATTCTTGCTTAAGCGCTTGCTCAATTTGCTGTTCGATTTGCGTAGCGTCAATCGAAATCGTAACACGACGCTCCAAGCCCTGAGTTGTTTCTACTGAAACCTGCATTTTATTACCTCGGCTATAGTCAGCACCCTGCTGACAATTTACTTACGTAAACAATGGGAATTTAGCGGTTCGCATTGGCGAACTAGCTGTCCTTAGTTAAGGACCCATAATTTCAAAACGCCGCATTATAGCCATGGTTTTCGCCAAGGTCGAGACTGATTGCTAGATAATCGCAGATATCGCGTAAATATTTGCTGCTACGCATACCTGTTTGGCGATTTTCACTACATTAAGCTCAAAGCTCCCGCTCAAAAAGCAGGTCTTTGTTGATATAACGCTCGCTTATAATTAGCGCACCCACACAAAATTAGACCAATGACTCTACAAAGCTAGGCAAGCGATAAGCAAACTTTTATACTTCGCCGAAAACGGATGCGGTAAAAATATTTAGGGATTAATGAAGAACCAAGGCTTTACCTTAATAGAACTGGTTGTAGTGATTATCGTGATCGGTATTCTTGCGGTTACTGCTGCACCTAAGCTACTAAATCTATCCAGTGATGCCCGAATAAAAACCATTGAACAAATCAGCGTTAGTGTAAAAGCCGCCAACGACCTCCTCACCCTTAAATCCTACATGCCAAGTTATGTGTCGCAACAGGTGCCTAATCGCGATGATTTAATCGACGTAGACATGGATGGAGATGGCACTTTTGATGTATTTAACCCCGATAGTCCTGACGTAAGACTAAAATGGCGATACCTTGATAATACCGACATTACTAAACGCATCGACATTGATGATGTTTTTGTTTTACAAGAGCAAGGCATTGCTTTCACTTATTTGGGTTACGACAGAAACGGAAATGGCCAAGTCACTGACGACAACTGCTATTTTCAATATACCCAAGCCAGCAACGCAACTACACCTCCGCAGTACGAGCTAGTTGACGACGGTTGCTAAAAAGCCCCTAAGGCGGAGCTTTTGCTAAATGCATTAACGACCGACTAAAGAAATGGGTAAGTAACGCCTACTTGAGCCAGAATCTCATCCATTACTCGCTGGGTGCCTAGGGTGTCTTGCCAAGTATTTAATTGGCTTTGCAACTTCCCCTGACGAATGCAACTCATCGCTTCACTTGCTTGATATTCAAAACCGCTGGCTAAGTACGGCAGTTCTAATAGCTCTGGGCACTTGTCGAACAAATGAAGCTCTACTTTGTTGCTATCCCAAAAATACGCTGGTACCACAATTTTGCCTTTATCACCGTAAATGCAAAAACTGTTTTCGGTATAACTTTGGAAAGAACAGGTGAATTGGCTAGCTGCACCACCATAGTTAAGGATAACGCTACAACGCTCGTCAACACCTGTGGGACCAACTAGGCCATCGGCTAAAACCTTACTAGGGTGTCTGCCCATCACAAACTGCGATAAAGCAACGTTATACACTCCGTAATCAAGTAGCACCCCGCCCGCTAAATCTACATTAAGTAAGCGATCACTTTCGTCTCTTGGGATTGGAAACGCAAAACTAGATTGCAGCAACTTAATGTCACCAATCATGTTTTGATTTAGCCAACGCTTTACCTGCTGCCATACTGGCAAATAGCGGCTCCACATAGCTTCCATTAAAAACACTTGGTGCTGTTCGGCCAACGTCATAAGTTGTTCAGCTTGCGCGGCATTCACCGTTAAGGGCTTTTCACACAGCACTGGCTTACCCGCTAAAATACAAGCCCGAATCGTTTCGTAATGAAAACGATGGGGGTTGGCAATATATACTGCATCAACCTTTAGGTCGGCGAGTAATTCGTCGTATCGTAAATAGCTAGTAGCGGCGCCAAAATCTTTAGCAAAGGCTTTGCCACGCTGCTCATTAGAGCTTGCCACCGCATACAGTTTGGCGTCTTCTATGGCGCTTAAGCCCTCGGCAAAACGCCGAGCAATACGGCCTGGAGCAATAATGCCCCAGTTAAAGGTTTTTCTTTGCATTATTGATTTAACCTTTTACCGCACCACTGGTGAGCCCAGAAATCATTTGCCTAGAGGCAAACAAGTAAAAGGTCACAATCGGTAAAATGGAAATGGTAGTTCCCAACATCACCGCGCCCCATGGAGTATTTGGCAAACCTTGAACGGTTCGCAGAGCAAGTGTTACCACATACTTATCTTGGCTAGACAAAATCACCAAAGGTCCTAGGAAGTTATTCCAAAAGAAAACAAATTGCACAATGGCAACGGTTCCCAATACTGGTTTCATCAACGGTAATGCAATGCGGAAATAAATTGACCACTCACCCGCCCCATCAATTCGCGCGGACTCTATTAACTCTCGAGGGATAGAACTCACCACATATTGGCGCACCAAAAATATCGCAAAAGGGGTAGCGGTAAACGGCAACCACAAGGCAACGTGAGTATTTAATAAACCCAAAAACTGCACAATCATGTAGTAAGGAATCAAACCTAAGATAGGCGGTACCATCATGGAGGCTACCATGGTTCCAAATATAAAGTTCTTCCCTCTAAACTTGTAGATTGCAAAGGCATAGCCGCCCATAGAACAAAATAAGATAGACACCACCGTCCCCAAGCCAGTGACATAAAAGCTATTTAACATTGAAGTCCAGAACGGCAAGGTATCAACCAAAGATTGATAGTTCTCAAACAGTGCATTGCCTAGCGCCAAGCTAAGCTCTGAGGAAAAAATCTCAGTTCGGGTACGAGTAGATAAAATACTCGACCATATAAACGGGAATATACTTAAAAAAGCACACAACACTAAAAAGACATAAAAACCAATAGTGCCCACTACCCCAAAGATTTGGGCGGCTAACTCTCCGCCTTTGGTTTGCTGCCTACGACGGCGAGGCATAGTAGAATTTGCGAATATATTCATGAATGGCTCCCTAATCCTTTACGGCCAAAGAATAAGAACTGCACCGCCGTTACCGCTGCAATGATTAAGAACAGTAACCACGACATTGCCGATGCCCAGCCCATGTCTAGCCATTCCCAAGCAACTTTATAGAGGAACATAGAAATCGTTAAGCCAGAGTTACCAATGCCACCGGTACCGTTAGTTAGAATGAACGGTTCTTCGAACATTTGTAGGCTACCGATAATGGTTAAAGTGACCCCAAAGAAGATAAATGGGCGCAAATGAGGCAAGGCGATATACCAGAAACGCTGGCGGAAGTTTGCACCATCTAGCAAAGCCGCTTCTTCCACTTCCTTTGAGATAGTCAATATGCCGGAAATATAGATTACTAAGTGAAAACCGGTGTATTTCCAAAATTGTAAAAAGGCAATGGCAGGTTTAATCAACAAACGATCTTCTAGCCAGCGCAAGGGCATTAAGTCGTTTAACCAGCCAAAGATGTAACCCAAACCAGGCGCGTTAGCTAGAGCTACCAAAGCCTTGTTAATTATCCCTACATTTGCAGAGTACATGTTCACAAAAATCAGGCTCACTGCAACGGTAGAGGTGATAAACGGTAAAAAGAAGGCAGAGGTCATAAAGTGGCGAAACTTGCTGCCAAGGTTCACCAGCAAATAAGCCATTGGAATTGCCACTAAGTGTTGGCTTATCCCAGAGGCTAATCCCAGCCAAATGGTGTTATATAGAGAACGGTAAAAGTCTTCGTCTTCTATAGAAAAAGTGTAGTTTTCGATGCCGACAAAGCGCATTGAATCTAAACCAGCAACCGGGTTCCATTGGTGAAACGACAAATACAAAGAAAAGGCGAAACCAAAAACCTGAAAAACCAAGAATAGAATGATGAACGGCATTAAAAAACCGTAAGGGGCGAACACTTGGCCTAACTTGGCAAACGAACGTTTGCGTGCAGACTTAGCCTTCTTATCGCCCTCTACCTCGGAAAGAGGTGCGGATGCGTGAGAACTGCTCATGTTACTTACTCATATTGTGGTGAACTGAGCGACGGCAGTCGCCCAGTAATTAGAAAGAAACGGTGAAGCTTACAAACTACGCATGCGGCGTTTTATTTGTTTCTCGGCATCAGCCAAGGCTTCTTTCACATCTTTGCCTTCTTCTACTACCGCTGGTAACGCTTGCTCTAAAATAATCGCGCGTGCGATGTTATCGGCTTTAGAAGGTTTAATTGGCTTAATGTTTTCAGCAATTTCTGTCCACAATAGGCGGGCTTTTTGGCCACCTAAGAAAGGCATTTCTTCTTGGAACATTGGCGCGTCGTAAGAACTTTTTAATGCAGGGAAAGCAGCATTGGTTTTAAATTCGTACAACACGATGTCGCGGTTTTTAGTTAAGTATTCAACTAATTTGTAGGCTTCTTCTTTGTTCTTGCTTTGCTCAGGGATCGCAAGGAAGGTCCCACCCCATGAACCGTAATTACCCGCAGGTAAACCACTTACGCCCCACTTACCGCCTGTATCAGGCGCGATCCAAGATTCTAGGAAACCCGCTAACCAAGCCCCCGAAAATTGAATGGCGAAATTGGCATTTTTCAAGCCTTCAAACCACTCAGAGCTCCAGTCACCAATACGCGCATCAAGGCCTTTTTCACGCGCCATTTTGGCGTAAGTAAAGGCTTTAACAAAACGTTCGTTAGTTACAATTGGGTTATCGTCTTTATCGAAGTAAATACTATTACCCGCTTCTACTTCGGTATTGATGATTGCTTGAGCGATAGAGCCAGCATGACCTACTAACGGAACACCTTTAGTTTTTAGCTCTTCGCCCCAAGCCATTAATGCGTCCCAATCTTTAGTAACGGCTTCAGGGTTGAAGCCTTTATCTTGCATGTGCTCACGGCGGTAATACATTACACCTGGGCCAACGTTTAGCGGCAATGCGTATTGCTCGCCATCAGCGCCTTTACCTTGTGCCCAAGCAAATGGAGCAAATTTGTTTTCATCCTGATCAGCGTTAAAAGCTTTGCTCATGTTGGCAAAGCCGCCTTGGTTAACAATGGCGCCAATCTTTTCTACATCGATACATACCACGTCGCCAGCACCATCGCCGGTAGCTAGAGCCGTGGTCAGTTTGTTGTGGTGGTCAACCCAGTTGTTAGACAGTACTTCAACTTTAATGCCTGGGTTGGCTTTGTAAAAATCGTCAATCTTTTCTACGGCGGTTTTATCGTGGTTTGGCCAACAATCATAACGAATGGTTGTTTCTGCCTGTGCCGCCACGGCTGTGCCTGCTATAACTAGCGCTAAACTAAGCTTTTTGAGTTCCATTATTCAAATCCTTATGGGCGTCACTCAAACTGCTCAATTAGCACAGTAGGAGTGAACAACTAGATTGTTTTAACGGATTCGCGCTCCATCAGTTGAACATCAACCTCAAGGGCTAAATCCAGTTCTTCCTGTGCAATCAAACTTAACGCGCGTTTCGCAGCTAAGTTGCCGATACTTGCAACAGGTATCCTCATTGAGCTCATTTTGGGTTTAAGGAATTCATTCAGTGGCACATCCTCAAAACCAATCACTGAGACATCTTCAGGTACCGACAACCCGGCATGATTAAGCGCTTGAATTCCGCCAATCGCCATTTCGTCGTTACCATAAAAGACGGCGCTAAAGTGATGTTTAGCCGCTAACAACTTCTCAGTTGCTAGCTTTCCGCCAGGGACTTGAAAGTTAGATTCCAATACCAACTCAGGACGATAAGGAATTGCGAATTCCTCTAAAGCCTTGCGGTAACCGGTTAATCTATCTCTCGCGTCTTGATTACTTAAAGGTCCGGTGATGGTGGCAATATCACTATGCCCGTTAGCAATCAGGTGCTTGGTAGCCTGGTAAGCTCCACTGGTGTCATCGAAGCGTATACACTGGCTGTCCAATTCTTCAATAAAGCGGGAAATCAATACTACTGGGCTTCCTGCTTGGTTAATCTTGATTATTTCTTCGTCCGATAAACAATCGGAATACACAATAATCGCGTCACATTGGCGCGAGACCATAAATTCCATGGCTGCACGCTCAGACTCATAAGTGCCATGCCCGCTAGTTACCATGCATTGATAACCAGCTTTGGTGAGAACTTCTTCTACCTCGCACATGATGCTGCCAAAAAAGAAACCGCCTAAAGAGCGCACCATTAAACCAACACTTTGCGAACGCCCTTTTGCCAAGGCTTGAGAGAAATAGTTGGGCGCAAAACCCAACTCATCCATGGCTTGATTAACTCGCTCTCGCAACTCTGGTTTCACGCCTGGGTAATCGTTTAATACCCGTGATACTGACGCACGAGATACCTTCGCCCTCGCGGCTACATCTTTAATGGTAACTTTCTTGTTATTCACAACGCTCTCCGTAAGCGGTTTCACAGCTAGCTCTAATAAGACCTTTATTTTCAGTCACTAGCAATTGCAGAACCAATTTCTATGGGTTTTGTCGTGAAAAATGTTAACGCTATCACTGTCGCTCTTCTACCACTTTGTTGCTGCCAAAGTGGTAACGCATATTTCGGTAGACACAAATGTCAGTAATATCTAAAGGCGTGCCTTTAGGAACTGCGCGATAATTAGTCGATATACGGTTTCCACCATGGATTGGAAGTACTCGATGCCAAGTATGGCCATGCAAAAAAATTAGGCTGCCTTTTTTGGGGCGCAAGACTAATTGCCCTGGTAACTCGCCCTCTGGGTCTCCAATCGGGATTTCGCCACGCAGATGAGAGCGAGGCACCACAACTACTTCACCACCTATGTCTTGGCGAATGTCCGAGGTGTAGATGAGGCGATTAATATTGAAACGCTTAGGGTCTTCCGGGTCGCAGTCTTGGTGCCAGGCCTGCCCTACCGTACCTTGCTTAGAAAACATCACCATGCAGTAAAGTGTTTGGCTGTCTTCGCCTAACACGGCTTTTGAAAGAGCTTTGAAGTAAGGGTGCTGATCAACCTCGTTAAACAACAAGCAACCTTCATTTTGCGGAAACCAAGGAATCACTTCAGTTTTGGCACGATCTAAAAATTCGTTGGTGTGCCAAAATTCTGGATCTACACCATAGTGCTCATTAATAGCATTGGTCATTTGATCCATTAGCTGCATTGAAAAGAAGTCTTCAATAAGTAAGTAGCCATCTCGCCAGAACTGATCACTAAGTGCCTTAAGATTCATTTCTTCTCCAGTTTACTTTATTCCCTTAACCCAGAATCCGATTAAAAAACACAAAATGAAACCGGTTCCTGAAACTGGTTTCAGAATATTGTTAATTATGAAAACAAACAAGTAATCTAAAAGAGAAATGAGATCTTGATCAGTAATAATTAACTTAGCCTTAACATTTATTGGAAGCTAGTTAAGGCAAAAAAAAGCCCGCAGTCTATGCGGGCAAACAAAGGCTATGCAATTGCTAATATAGCCAAGGAAGAGGAATGAAATAGATTCGACTAAGGCACCTCCTATTGTTGAATAAATTTGAACCAGTCAATGTTTCCTGGCGTGTTATAGTCACCACTTGCAGTAAATTCGATGGTAAGTAAGTGCTCACCTTGAGTTAGCGTTATTTCCTCAAGACTCACTACTTGGTAGGTTTCCCAACTCTTAGTTGCCGGAATGTTCACTTGTTCGATGAGTGTTTCGCCATTTAATAGCACTTTGAAAGAGCCGACTTTTTCCCACCATGCCACAGCCTAAAGTTAGCGGTATAAGTGCCTGTTTCGGCCACGCTAACCGAGTAATTCAACCACTCACCTTTGGCTGTCCAGCCAACTACGAAGCTTTCGGTCTCGGGATCTTTGCCAATATCAACAATTTCATTTTCACGGAAGCGGATGCCCCATTCGTTCGCACCGTGGTTTATGCCCGAACTATCTTTATAAGCTACACCCTCGCCTCCTTTATCGTACTCTTGTGCTTGAATACGACCAGGAATTGCAGCAGGTTTATCGTGAAATGGGCTTGATTTAACCACCTTGGCTATTTCTGGTTTAACGGCTGTAGCTGCCGTTATTGCAACACTGGCTTCAGTCCAACCACTCAATTGATCAAAGCTGCCATCTTCTTGGCGATAAATATACTTACCGTTGTCTAGGCGATTAAAGAACTGTTGCTTAATGTATGGATTAACTTGCACTCTGGCATCACCCCATATGCCATCTTTACAGGTTAAGCCAAGCTTAACAGCGCGGGGGTTTTTAATGTCGCAACTCCAGCCAGCAAATGACTCCCAATGCATGTTAATGTAAGACACTGCGCGAATTGATTGCTGATGACGTTCCAGAAAATCAAAGAACGGCTCATACCAATCTTGCCAAATTTGCTCGCCACTAACTTTTTGTAAGTTATTCACCGTGGTATCTGCATCGGGTTTGTACTCGCCACGTTCAATCCAATAGTATTTAGGGCTAGCTTCAGCAACAAAGATAGGTTTATCTTTTGCATTTAAGTAAGCGATGATGTTGTCCAAAGCTAAACTATTGCCTTGCTCGTCAACATCACTCAAGGAGCCAAAAGCACTCGGCAAACCACCAGCGGCATTTTTAGCTGTATCACTCAGGCAATCACGAGGTTGGGAAAAATATGAAAGCCCCAGCCAATCAACATGCTCATCGCCTGGGTACCAGGCGTCATAATCTAAGCCCTTAAAACTGTTCTGAGTTTCGGTAAACACCGAGTTGTCCATAGATGCACAATAGCCAGCAATTTGCCAAACAGTAGTAATATTTTGCGCGTCATTCTTGGCAATAGCAGCAGTGATAACCTTCCAAGCAGCTTTAAACTCTTCTGGGTGATAGTTATTCCAGTAACCATCAACTTCATAGCCAATTCTAAGCATAATGGGCCTGTTCAACCCTTTTAGATGTTTTACTAAACGGTCTACATTATTGACGCTACGTGGGTGCCCCTCTGCTAACTTCTTATAGGTGTTTTTTAACCACAAACCTATCGCCAATGTAGCGTTTGGGTAATCCTCAGCATAAGCAGGAATATCCAAAGACCCATGCGACTCAGGAAAAGCATTAAGCACACCGGTTAAGTCGGCCGAGGCGTAAGCGGTAACAGCAGCAGGCTGCACTCCTGTGTCAGCTACAAACTCATTAATAGTTTGTATGTCTTGGCCAATAAACATTAAGGTTTTACCCTGCGGAGGCAAAAACTGATGACGCTTGTACGATGTTACATCTAGATTAGGCTCAACCTTACTGGTTGCTCCGCACCCACCTAACAATGCCGCTAGAGAAACACCCAGTATTGCCGAGGTTGTTGTCCTTTTCTTCATATATCGCTCTTCCATAAAGTTCTCGTAATAACGCCTTTACTTTACCACTCGAACTAATTAAAACCGTGAACTCAAACACACAAATGAAACCGGTTTCAATTTCATGTTGCTTAAAAGTAAAATCAACGAACTATAAATAAAGGAGCGAGCTTTTGTGGCAGAAAGTAAGAAGGCAGTTGCTAATTTCAGATTGTCATTGTAAATTTAGTAATTATAAAACAGATACTTATAGTAAAAACACAGAATAATAACCACTCGACAATGCCATAGGTAGCAAACAAACAAGGTCATTTCGAGCAACACTCTAAAGCCGAACGCTTAGCCACTAGGCCTAAAATATCATCGCTCTACTATTCATTTGCACTCGCACCAAACACGACGTTAATATTTTGTTATTCAAGCTTTTAAAAATCATATTTGCTCGTGGTTGTTACAAGCAATTTGGAATAACGTGGTAATGAATAAGCCCCCACAACAAATCATTAACCATAAGCCACTGATTATATTGATTAAGATATCCAATAAAACACTGTAAAGGTGATGCATAATCTAATTAGCAAGCCAAAAACCGCCCTGCATCATATGTTAACGCTACCATTCAAAATCGCTTATTTTTGCCCTAACGCTCCGCAGCGTTAACAAAAATTTACTTTTGCTTATGAATTTTAAAAATCGAAATAGAACTGTGATCCACACATCATTGAAACCGGTATCATTGTGACGAAGCTCAAAATAAAACCGGTTTCAGATCCCTATAATCGAATCGTCTTTTGGCAAAACAGCGATGTTTAAGGAAGCCCAATGAAGACATACGGAAATATATTTAGGGAGTTAAATTAAAATGAAAATTAAAGCACTATCTGTTGCATGTTCAATGGCACTTGCAGCTAGCGCAGTTAGCACAACAGTTGCAGCTGAAGAAGGATTCGAATTCCACGGATACTTCCGCTCTGGCGCGCTATTTACTGGCTCAACTGGCGGCAACCAAGCACTTTACCCTGCATCTAAAGAAAGCTTAGGTCGCTTAGGTATTGAAAGTGATGACTTCTACGAGCTAGCCTTTAACAAAACGTGGGCCCTAGACAACGGTCAAAAAATTGCTATCAAAACGCGTTTAGGTCAGCACAACACTGGCGAAGATGCATTTGAAGCTCAGCAGAACTACTCGATTAACGGTTCAGCTACTGGTTTACTAGAGGGATTTGTAGAGTTTGAAGGCTTAACAAACACCGGCAAAATGTGGGGTGGTCAGCGCTACTACGGCCGTGATAACTACATCTTCATGACTGACTTTTTCTACACAGATTGGTCGGGCACGGGTTTAGGTGTTCAGCAAATGGAATTAGGCGGCGGAAAGTGGGATTTTGCTTACTTAGCAAGTAACCGCCCCGATGACAACGGCTATGGCAGCGACGAAAGCGCCCCACTTCACTTAGGTCACGCTCGTGCCGATTACGGCAACTGGCGCGTAGAGTTAGTGGGTAAATACATGGCTGACAACGTGTCTCGCAGTGATGACGGAAATGGCAATATTACTGTTTCTGAGTTTGCCACTAATGGTATTGAAGCGCATGTTCAATACACACCAAAAGACTTCTTCTGGTTGGGCAATGGTTTCTCAAAAATCTCTGTTCAAGCCGGTTCAGGCCTAGGTGCTAGTAGCATGCTTGGTAAGTCATTCACTAACTACAACGGCTATGCGCCAGGCAGCGCTGGTAAAGGCCCTGTTGGCATGGCTCACGTAGATAAAGGCGATAAATCTTACCGCGCTTTAGCTTATGGTGGCTGGTTTGGCAGCAGCGTTATGATCTTCCCGTCCGTACAAATGCAGTATGACGATTTAGATAATGGCAATAAGAGCTTATGGTGGTCAGCAATGGCTCGCCCGGTGTTCTTGATCAACTCTATCGACAATTTCACCATTGCTACTGAATTTGGTTACACAGAAACAGACGTAGAAGGCTCAGGCGGTAACACTTTGTTTGAATCTTCACAGTACAAAGCAACCATAGCTCCTACTTGGGTAATTGGTACTGGTACTGGCCCTGCTCCTGAGATCCGCTTGTTAGCAAGTTACATCGACGGAAAGACTAATGGCCAAGATAATACCAATGCAAATGGTGAGCAAAAAGGTGAGTTTGTTTACGGTGTTCAAGCGGACATGTGGTGGTAGAAACGAGCCCTTAGGAAGAAGTGATTGGAGTTAGTGTGGCACCAACTTCAAACACTCCGGTAAAACTTCGGGTGATGACGAAGCTTTACTAACCCTAATAGGCAAGGTGAAATATTTGTGGCGAATACTCACCTTGCCTACTTTACGCTAAGCCTTTGTGAATTAGCAATAACTTAGTCAACAAACAGCAACAAGATAAAACAAAAACAACAAATAAAGGTGAAGGCAATGATCTTTGCTTAGCAACAAGGAAGATATGATGAAAAAGTTACTAGTAATAACTATGGTTGCGTTAACAGCGGCCTGTAGTAGTAATAAGAGTATGATTATTGATTATGGTGCTGCTGACGCAAAAACTGTACAGAAAATAGATCCCAGCATTGGTTACCAAGCCTTAGAGCAAGCGCCTGTTTGTTGCTCTAACTTGTCACAGCTCAATTACCAAAAAATATCGGCGCCAGGTAAAGTTGACTTTACCCTTACTACTCAAGATCCCGCTTTTCAGTTCAGAACAGGTAAATCCTTTGTTAAAGCCATTGAATTACCAGAAGTAAATGGCCCCATTAAGGTTGCGGTATCTTCCCCCATTGTTACCAGTGTTTTTGCTCCTACCCTATTAGTACTCGACAAAAACTTCGACCCCATTGATGTTTACGGGGAAGAAACTATCAATTACGAGAACGGCTCGCTATTAAGTATTGACCGTTTTTTTGGCAATGTGGAATTACCCGCAGTGTTTCGAGATGGGAGACAAGCTAAGTACCTAGTGGTGCTTACAACAGACCAAGCGATGCAACAAACCACTAAACTCGACCCTCCCGATCCAAAAGCAGTGGAGTTAGGTAGAGAGGCCGATGTAGTAAAAATGTACAGTAACCAGCCAATTGCACACACAGCTACCGGTGTATTCCGCTTAGCCTTCGATTACGCACCAGGGGCAGTTAGCTCAGCGAATGACATGGTTGAACAGCAAAACTCTGCAGACGCATTAATTTCAGAGCCTGCAGCAGCCAGCACTGCAAGCGCTGTTGCGGTAAGTTCAGCAAAAACCAAGACCAGCCCTATACAACCAGAAACCGAAGCAATGTTTAATCAACTTATCGAAAATGCGGTAAAAGCCAGTGACTTTGATAAAGCGTTAAGCTTTGTGGAAGAAGCAGAGCGTGCAGGTTCAACCTCAGCCCGCGATGCCTTGGTTGAAGCAATGAAAAAGCATCACTAGCGATAACTTTAAACTTTACCTCAATAGAGAGCTACGGCTCTCTTTTGTATTTGAAGGTGTGTTAAGTCGAGCACACTACCAACACAAACATTCAGATTTTAATAAACGTAAAATACAAAGAACCTTACCTCTGTGGACAAGGCTTTAGATAATGGTCAGTGATGAGCCAAGCTTAACAGGCGAACTCCCAACACCAATACTCAAAATTCAATAAACGCAAAATACAAAAAAGCCCCGTCATTGCTGACGAGGCTT
This sequence comes from Agarivorans sp. D1326, assembly GCF_056958115.1. Classification (NCBI taxonomy): domain Bacteria; kingdom Pseudomonadati; phylum Pseudomonadota; class Gammaproteobacteria; order Alteromonadales; family Alteromonadaceae; genus Agarivorans; species Agarivorans sp. D1326. The sequence goes on from NZ_JBTWEN010000002.1 coordinate 595,139, forward strand.
TATGTAGTGGTCGGTGATGAGAGATTCGAACTCCCGACCCTCTGGTCCCAAACCAGATGCGCTACCAAGCTGCGCTAATCACCGAAATTTGACTTGGTATGTTTACCAGACTCTCTGGTCCCGCTCTTTATGAGCTTCGCGACGATGCACTACCAAGTTGCGCTAATCACCGAAAACTAGTTGGTATTTTTTAAGCGTTACCTACGCTTACACCAATAATGGTGCGGAAGGAGAGACTTGAACTCTCACACCTTGCGATACTAGAACCTAAATCTAGCGCGTCTACCAATTCCGCCACTTCCGCAAAACTATTTTCGCAACATTGCTATGGCAATGTAGTCGAATAATGGGGTGAGTAATGGGATTTGAACCCACGACAACCGGACTCACAATCCGGGGCTCTACCAACTGAGCTATACCCACCACAAACTTTTATGCTACTAGAGCATGTATTTGGCGCACCCTGTAGGACTCGAACCTACTACCTACGGCTTAGAAGGCCGTTGCTCTATCCAGATGAGCTAAGGGCGCATCTTTAGCGTCAAATAACCCAGTGTAAACACTAGGCTTCAAAAATTTGGTCGGTGATGAGAGATTCGAACTCCCGACCCTCTGGTCCCAAACCAGATGCGCTACCAAGCTGCGCTAATCACCGATTGCTTTGATATTTTAGAAGGCTAAACCCTCTGGTCCCGCTCTTTATGAGCTTCGCGACGATGCGCTATCAAACTACGCTACTCACCGATTTGTTTAAAGCACTGATTGTGCCCTTCAACGGAGGCGAATACTACCCACTTGATTGGTCAGCGTCAAACAGTTTTTTACTGATATTTACCGATTGGTTACAGCATAGCCAAAATGGGTGAATTTCAACAATATCTAGCGCTATTTATCAGCAAACAAACGTCTTGTGCCAATCAACAAGCTTTGCACTTCCACATTTTTTACGTAGGCACTGTTTATTTAGATCATTGTTATTTATTAATCCAAATCAATAGTTAACTACGACTAAAGTAGTAGTCTCGTGCTGGTTATTTAAACACAGAATGTTTTTTACGATTGGAATGGAATCTCATGAGTGAAGTTGCGTTATCCATCTTAGTGCTATCAGCAGTGGCTGTTATAGGATTATGGTTTGGTGGAATAAAGGTTCGTGGTGTTGGCTTAGGTATAGGTGGTGTATTGTTTGGAGGCCTATTTGTTGGCCACTTCATCAAACAATTTGGCTGGCACCTTGATCCACACGCACTACACTTTATTAAAGAGTTTGGCCTTATCCTATTTGTTTATACCATTGGTATCCAAGTAGGTCCTGGTTTTTTTGCCTCCCTTAAAGCAAGCGGCTTACGACTAAACCTATTAGCTGTTGGCATAGTCGTATTGGGCGGCGTTACTGCTGTTGCACTTCATTTTATTTTCGACCTGCCTTTAAACGTATTTTTAGGCATATACAGCGGCGCGGTTACCAATACCCCCTCTCTAGCAGCAGGTCAGCAAATTCTGCAAGAACTTGGTATGGCTACCGAAGAAACCACCGTACTCGGTTTAGGTTATGCCATGGCCTACCCCTTTGGTATTTTGGGCATCTTGCTCACTATGTGGATCATCCGCCTTGCCTTTCGCGTTGATATCGAACAAGAAGCAGAAGACTTCGATAATGCCAAAGGTAAAAAGAAACAAAGCCTACTCGATATAAACGTTATTATTGAAAACCCCAACCTAAATGGCATTGCTTTCTCAGAGTTGAGTAAACTGATTGGCGAAGATGTGATTTGTTCGCGAGTAAAATCGGATGGCGAACTAAAAGTACCTGGTGCCGATATGCTGATGCACCTAGGCGACTACCTACACTTAGTTGGGCCCGACCGCAATAAACTAGAACAAGCCACCTTAATTATTGGCCAAGAGATTAATGAATCTCTTTCTACTAAGGGGACCTTGCTTCGCAGTGAACGGGTTGTAGTCACCGAAGAGCGGATTTTAGGTAAAAAACTCAGCGAGTTAGATTTAAAACATAGCTTTGACGTAATTATCTCGCGTCTAAACCGTGCCGGTGTTGAGCTGGTTGCTAACAAAGACACCATTTTACAGTTTGGCGATATTCTTAATATCGTAGGCCCTAGCCAAGACATTGAAAAAGTAGCCAAAAGCTTAGGCAACGTGCGTAGCAAGTTACAGCATGTACAAATGCTGCCTATTTTCATTGGTATTGGCTTAGGTGTTTTACTGGGTTCTTTGCCTTTAGCAATTCCAAGCTTGCCGGCTCCTCTTAAGCTTGGCTTAGCTGGAGGGCCACTTATTGTGGCAATTATTCTTGCGAGAATTGGCAGTATTGGCCGCCTTTACTGGTTTATGCCACCAAGCGCTAACTTAGCACTTAGAGAGATAGGGATTGTGCTATTTTTGGCGGTTGTAGGTATTAACTCGGGTGCTAACTTCATTGAAACTTTAGTTGAGGGCGATGGCCTTAGCTGGATGTTCTATGGCGCTTTTATAACCCTTATTCCCCTGCTTATTATCGGCTTTATTGGGCGTTACGTTCTAAAAGTAAATTATTTAAGCCTATGTGGTTTGATGGCAGGTTCGATGACCGATCCACCAGCGCTGGCATTTGCTAACTCTATTCACAGTACCAGCGGTGCCTCGGCCTTAGCCTATGCTACGGTGTACCCTTTGGTAATGTGTTTAAGGATTTTATCACCACAAGTAATCGCTGTATTACTCTGGGTTGCTGCTTAGTTATATAAAGGCCTGTGCAAGCAGGCTTTTTCTTTATCCGCCTTATAAATTCCCCCGTTTCGCTCAACTTCTTTTTAAAACCATCCTTTTTGCTAAAAAAAAGATCTGACATTTATTCGCCTATCATGCCAAAATAGCGCCCTCTAGCATGGTCAATCACTCGTTAAAGAAGAATCAATGTCTGCACAAATAATTGATGGAAAAAAAATCGCTCAACAAGTTCAAGATCAAGTTGCTGAGCGTGTTAAGCAAAGAGTCGCTGAAGGGAAACGTGCTCCAGGTTTAGCCGTGATTTTGGTAGGCGACAACCCAGCCTCTCAAGTGTATGTAGGCAGCAAACGCCGTGTATGTGAAGCCGTTGGCTTTATTTCTAAGTCTATCGACTTAGATGACAACACTGATGAGCAAACGCTATTAGCCGAAATTGACAAACTTAACGATGACCCACTAATCGACGGAATCTTAGTGCAATTGCCTTTACCCGAAGGTATCGATGAAACCAAAGTGGTAGAGCGTATTCGCCCCGATAAAGACGTAGATGGCTTTCATCCTTATAACATAGGTCGATTAGCTCAACGTATTCCAGCACTGCGCCCATGTACTCCTAAAGGCATTATTACCCTTATTGAATCAACCGGTGTCAGCCCTTACGGTCTAGAAGCCGTTGTTGTGGGTGCCTCAAATATTGTTGGCCGACCAATGACCTTAGAGTTATTGCTAGCTGGCTGCACTACCACCACATGTCACCGTTTTACTAAAGACCTAGAAGCGCATGTGCGTCGCGCCGATTTAGTGGTTGTTGCAGTAGGCAAACCACAATTTATTCCTGGTGAATGGATTAAACCCGGAGCAATGGTGATCGATGTAGGTATTAACCGCTTAGACAACGGCAAACTAGCTGGTGATGTTGAATATGAAGTTGCTCGTCAAAATGCCGCGTTTATTACGCCAGTACCTGGTGGAGTTGGCCCAATGACAGTGGCAACACTTATTCAAAACACCTTAGAAGCCTGTGAAGAGTTCCACGACAAATAGTCGGTTGGGCGAATACTCAGATCAAGTATTCGCCATTTTCACTGCAACTTAATCAAAAGTAAGCTAATTTTAACAAAGGGACTAGATTAGGATTACTTATGCTCCACCGTTACTTATTATTGCTGTGTTTAACCTTACCTTTTGCCGCTCGTGCAGAAAACATTAGCTTTGTAACGGAAAACCTGCGCCCTTTTAACTATGTAGAAGATGCTCACCTAACCGGTATTTCTGTAGAACTACTGCGTTTAGTGTGGCAAGAGATGGGCGAAGATCCTCAGCCTATTAAAGTGCAAACCTGGGAAAAAGCCTACTACTTGCTACAGCATCGCCCCAATATGGCATTGTTTCTTACCATGCGTAGCCCCCGTAGAGAACACATGTTTCACTGGGCCTGCCCCATAACTACCTCCAATATTAAACTCATCGCTTTAAAGTCACGCGCTATCAAAATTGACCAAATTGGGCCAAATTCAAAACTTCTATTTGGCGCTATGAAGGCCGGCGTTGGCGAACAACTCTTGCTCTATAAAGGCGTTGAGTTTGAGCAGATATCACTTACCGAAGACTTAGAAAAAGCCTTACGCATGTTAAAGCGCGAGCGTGTTGATGTTATTGCTTCTGAACCCGAGGTTGTTGAGCAAACCGCTAAAGCCTTAGGATTTGAAAGTGAACTATTTGAATCTGTTCATCAACTGGGTAAGTTAGAGGGTTGTTATGCATTTAGCCAAGGGACTGACCCAGATTATTTGCAACGCTTTAGAGCCGCACTAAACAAAGTAACCTCTGGCGAGCAATATCAAAGCTTATTAAAGAAATACAAGATGTAAAAAAGGCAGCCTAGGCTGCCTTTTTGTTATCCGTAAACCTTGCTTAGGCTTTACGCCAAGTTGTGCCTGCTGCACCGTCTTCCAACACAATACCCATTTCGGTTAAGCGATTACGTGCAATGTCTGCTGCAGCCCAATCTTTATCAGCTCGCGCTTGATTACGCGCAGCAATCAAAGCCTCAATCTCAGCCACTTCACTATCGTGCTCACCTTGCAAAAAGGTTTCTACATCTTGAGTCAAAATGCCAAGCACCGCGCTCAGTTCTATCAACAAGCTAGCATACTGGCCAGCTAACATTGCATTGCTTTCTTTAACCCGGTTAATTTCTTTTGCTAACTCGAATAAAACAGGCAAGGCTTCTGGCGTATTAAAATCGTCATCCATCGCAGCCTTAAACGGTTCACGATAAGCAGCTGCTACTTGTTCGTCTACAGCTACCAGCTCAATACCACGCAAGGCAGTATACAAACGCTCAAGTGCCGAGCGAGATTGCTTTAGGTTGTCTTCAGAGTAATTTAACTGGCTGCGGTAATGGCCAGACAACAAGAAGTAACGCACCGTTTCAGGATCATACACTTCTAACACATCCTTGATGGTGAAGAAGTTACCTAAAGACTTAGACATTTTCTCTTTGTTTACCTGAACCATGCCAGAATGCATCCAGTAGTTCACGTAATTGGTCTTATGAGCGCAGCAAGATTGAGCAATTTCGTTTTCATGGTGTGGAAAGGCTAAATCTGAACCGCCACCGTGAATATCAAATACATCCCCTAAGTGCTTCATATTCATTGCTGAACATTCAATGTGCCAGCCAGGGCGGCCTTTACCCCATGGAGAATCCCACATAGGCTCACCAGGTTTGGCACTTTTCCACAATACAAAATCTAGAGGATTACGCTTGTCCTCTTCTACTTCTACCCGCGCGCCTGCTTGTAGCATTTCTAAGTTTTGTAAGCTCAGCTTGCCGTAATCAGCGAAGGTGCTCACTTCAAACAGTACATCGCCGCTATCGGCAACATAGGCATGGCCATTAGCAATCAGCTTTTCTATCACCTCAATGATTTCTGGCATATGCGTTGTTACCCGAGGCTCAATATCTGGGCGCAGCATATTCAGTGCATCAAAGTCAGCATGCATTGCTTTAGTAAAACGCTCGGTTAAGGCATCGCAGCTTTCGCCGTTTTCAGCTGCACGTTTAATGATTTTGTCGTCTACGTCGGTAATATTGCGAACAAAATTAAGCTCGTACCCCGACCAACGTAAGTAGCGAGCAACCGTATCAAAAGCGACAAACGTACGCGCGTGGCCAATGTGACAGTAGTCGTAAATGGTAACTCCACAAACATACATACCCACTTTCCCTTCGACTAAGGGCTTAAACGCTTGTTTCTTGCGGGTTAAAGTATTGTATATCTGTAACATCTAATTGGTTTCCTGTTCCATTTACTGACTATTGCTAAGGTTGGCTATTCTAACACTGCGCTTGAGGAAAAACAGCCGAATTAAGCGCTGTGACTAGTCAGTAGACATGGGAAAGTTTAGAATCGGTGCACTTACCAAAAAAGGGTGAAACAATGGTTACTTTACATACAAATTTTGGCGACATCGTGGTTAAACTAAACACCGCTGAAGCGCCTGAAACAGCTGCTAACTTCCTTGCTTATGCAAAAGACGGTTTTTACAACGACACTATCTTCCACCGCGTAATCGATGGCTTTATGGTTCAAGGCGGTGGCTTTGCATCTGGCATGGAAGAGAAAGAAACCAAAGCGCCAATTAAAAACGAGGCGAACAACGGTTTATCTAACAAAACTGGCACCTTGGCAATGGCTCGCACCATGGATCCTCACTCAGCTTCTGCCCAGTTTTTCATTAACGTGAATGACAACACCTTCCTAGACTTTAAAGCAGAGACCACCGAAGGCTGGGGTTACTGCGTGTTTGGTGAAGTGGTTGAAGGCATGGATGTAGTCAACAAAATCAAAGGCGTAGATACTGGTAACTTTGGTTATGTTCACTCAGACGTGCCTTTAGAAGAAGTACTAATCACTTCTGTAAGTGTTGCGGAATAAGCTTACGTGCACACCTATTTCATTTCAGATTTACATCTAAGTGAAGATCGGCCTGACATTATTCAGGCCTTTCTCGACTTTTTGCAGCAACAAGCCCCTAAGGCCGAAGCCCTCTACATTTTGGGCGATTTATTCGAGTTTTGGATTGGTGATGACGATAAAACACCGGTGGCCAAGCAAGTAGAGCAAGCGTTAAAAGCTTTATCTGACAAAGGTGTGCCAAGTTACTTTATTCATGGCAACCGAGACTTTATGGTAGGCAAGGCTTACGCAAAACGCTGCGGCATGACCTTGCTTGAAGAAGAAAAATTGGTAGATCTTTACGGTCATAAAGTCTTAATTTTGCATGGCGATACCTTATGCACTGACGATGTAGGTTATCAAGAATACCGCGAGGTGACTCAAAAGCTTTGGCTTAGGCGCTTATTCTTATTGCTGCCTCTATTTGTTCGGCAAAAAATTGCCAACAAAATCCGCAGTAAAAGTAAACAAGCCAACACCAGCAAATCGCTTGGCATTATGGATGTTAACCAACAAGCCGTTGAACAACGCTTTGAATGTCAGGCTATCGACTACATGATCCACGGTCATACCCACCGACCTGATATCCACTCTATTCAGCAAACCAATAATACAATCAAGTATCGTGTAGTACTTGGAGATTGGTACCAACAAATGAGTGTATTAAAAATTGATCAAAACGGCTTAGAACTTAGCGCGAAAGGTCAGCTACAGAAGCTTGAGCTTGGTCAATAATTTAAACATTAAGTACTAGCACTTTGCTTAGGTAAATTGTTAATAAACCAAGCCAAGCACTTGAATACTCTACTCTTACCCAGATTCTCAGCAGAATCGTTTAATTAATAAACTACTTGACGATTTCATAGACATCGCGCATAACTTAATCATTAATGTTGCATTAATGTTAATTTTAGCGAGGACGCGCCTATGTTATTTAGTCATGTTTGGGGACTAGCTTCACATACAAAAGAAGAATGGCAAGACATTGACAAGCACCACGAAGGGATCGGAGCGAGCTTGTCGCACTTATTACTTATGGCACTTATTCCTGCCATTTGTGGTTACTTTTCTACCGTACACATTGGTTGGAAGGTGGGAGCAAACAGCTTTTCATTAACCAGCGACAGTGCCATTTTCATGTCTGTGGCTATGTACGCAGCCATGGTTACCGTAGTGTTGTGCTTAGCTTATGCAGCGCTTTGGATGGCAAAAACGTTTAACACCGATACCACCTACCAGCAAACCCTAGAGCTATCTGCTTACGTAGCCACGCCAATTTATATGGTGGGTTTCGCCGCGCTTTATCCAGAACCTTGGTTTGTTATGGTTGCCGGCTTAGTTGGCGTTACTTACGCCGTATATTTGCTGTACACGGGTGTGCCTATCATTATGCACATCCCAGAAGAGCGAGGCTTCATCTTTGCCAGTAGTCTAGTCACTGTAGGCTTGGTGATGTTGGTGACCGTGCTCATCTCAACTGTTATTTTATGGTCTAGCGGCGCAGGCCCCATCTTTGCGAACTGACGCAAGGCCAAAAAAAAGCTCGCAACTAAGCGAGCTTTTTTATTGGCTAAAGGGCTATTTTAAACGCCTTCTCTTTGCCGCTTGGCTTTGCGTGCGAGAGCGGTGTTTACGCACCGACTTTCTAATACGCTGGGTACTGCGAACACGATCTTCCACCTTGATAATCGTATTCTCTTCTTTATTTAGCTGTACCAACTTACGCAAGTAGTTTACCTGATCTAAGGGCATTTCTTGCCAGCCGCTGCGTGGTAAACCTTTAGGTAAAGGAATAAGCCCATAACGAACCCGAATCAAACGGCTCACTTGCATGCCTTGAGATTCCCACATTCTGCGCACTTCGCGATTACGACCCTCGCTTAGTGTCACGGAGTACCACTGATTAATACCCTCGCCGCCTTGGCGCTTAACCGTGGTAAATGCTGCTCGGCCATCTTCTAATTCAACACCGGTGCGCAAGTTACGAATGACTTCGTCATCTACATCACCAAATACCCGTACTGCGTATTCGCGCTCAACTTCGAAACTTGGATGCATTAAACGATTGGCCAACTCGCCATCGGTAGTAAATAACAATAAACCAGAGGTATTGATATCTAATCGACCTACCGCAATCCAGCGACCATGTTGCAAGCGTGGTAAACGGTCAAATACGGTTTCTCGCCCTTCTGGGTCATTACGAGAACAGATTTCACCTTCCGACTTATGGTAAGCCAATACACGACAAATGGTGTCTTCGACTTTTTGAATATCGATGATGCGGCCATCCACCCTTACTTCAACCCCTTCTTCGATGCGATCACCTAAAGTGGCAATACTCCCATCTACGCTTACTCTCCCTGCGTCAATTACAGCTTCCATCTCACGACGTGAGCCTAAACCGCTGCGGGCCAGGACTTTTTGAAGTTTTTCACTCATATTTCTTATCCGGGTGGTAAAGTGCGCTAAGTCTGAAAGTCTTGCGGCAGTTTTTCAAGTAAAGATTGATCTAATTCTGGCAAATCGGCCAGATCTTTCAAACCAAAGTAATCTAAGAAGCTTGTTGTAGTTGCAAATAAGGTAGGACGGCCGGGAATTTCTTTATGTCCGACGCTGCGGATCCAATTGCGCTCTCTCAATACACTTATGATATGGCTGCTCACTGCCACTCCCCTAATCGCTTCGATCTCACCGCGAGTAATTGGCTGGCGATAAGCAATTAAAGTGAGTGTTTCTAACATTGCTCGGCTAAATTTCGGGGCTTTTTCAGCCCATAAGTTGGCTAATTGTGGCGCATATTCTTGGCGCGCTCTAAATTGAAACCCGGATGCGGTTTCGGCCAACTCAATACCCGAATCTTGATAACGCAAAGACAACTCTTCAAGCACCATATTCACTTGTGCTTTAGCTAATCCTACATCTGCCAACACCGTGGCTTGCAGCTCTTTAACGCTGAGCGGTCTGCCAGCAACAAACAAAGCGGCTTCAACTAACTTAACTAAATTGGGTTTAGCCATGCTCAGAGATCTCCGCATCAACTAATAATACTTGAATAGGCTGCAGAGGCTGACTTTGCACACACTTGATATAACCTTCTTTGACTAACTCAAGTATTGCCAAAAAACTTACCACTAAACCGCTACGACCTTCAGATAAGGAAAACAACTGACTAAATTCGACAAACTGGTGTTGTTGTAACTTGGCCAATATATCGCTCATCCTTTGCCGAGTAGACAGTTTTTCACGCTTAATTTCATGATGTTCAAAGTTAGCCACTCGCTGGGCAATACCCCGCATAGCTTGAATTAACTCATCCATCGTCACTTCTGGGTAAATAACGTTAATTGGCATATCTTGAGGGCGGTCAATGATAGCTGTGTAAGTATCTCGTTGCTGTCTTGGTAAACTATCTACTTTTTCGGTAGCGTCTTTATATAATTCATACTCTTGAAGACGCCGAATAAGCTCAGCCCTTGGGTCTTCCTCAACTTGTTCGTGCTCTTGTACTGGTAATAAGCTGCGCGATTTAATTTCGGTTAACAGCGCTGCCATTACCAAATACTCAGCCGCGAGCTCTAATTTGAGCATTCGCATTGCTTCAATATATTCCATATATTGCTGGGTGATGGCTAATACTGGTAAGTGTTCAATATCCAACTTCTGTTTACGGATTAAATACAATAATAAATCCAATGGCCCCTCAAACTGCTCCAGAATCACTTCCATGGCATCCGGCGGAATAAACAAATCCTCCGGCATGTCTAGCCAAGGCTCACCATTTACGCTGGCTAGGGTTAATTGCTGAGTAGGAGAAGCCTGTTCAGACATTATTCAAATGGGCTCGTATCACCGGAGCCACTGCGCAATATCTCTGGCTCATCTTCTGAAAGATCAATAACAGTAGTAGGCTGCTCGCCTAAATAGCCACCGTTAACAATTAAATCTACTTGGTGTTCCAATAGGTCGCGTATTTGTTCCGGATCAGATTCGGTGTAGTCATTGCCCGGCAAAATTAAGCTCGATGACATTAGTGGCTCACCAAGAGCTTCCAGCATCGCCAATGCAATTTTGTTGTCGGGAACTCGAATACCTATGGTTTTACGTTTAGGGTTGAGTAAGCGACGTGGCACTTCCTTGGTACCTTTAAAAATAAAGGTATATGGTCCTGGGGTATTGTTGCGTAACAAGCGATAAGCTTGGTTACCCACTCGCGCGTATTCCGAGAGCTCAGATAAATCGCGACACATTAAAGTAAAATGGTGGTTTTTATCTAACTGACGAATACGGCAAATGCGCTCTAATGCGGCTTTATCACCAATATGGCAACCAATGGCATAACCTGAATCGGTTGGGTAGATCACCACCCCGCCCTGTTGAATATGATTAGCCGCTTGGTTCATCAAGCGTTGTTGAGGGTTGTCGGGGTGTACATAGAAAAACTGACTCATAACTGTCCCTGCGATTAATGGGCCTAGCGATTGGATTCAGGAGAGAAGCCAGGCCACAACTGCCAAATAGCTTGGCACTTTTCTGGTAATTGTAAGCCTCTACCTAATTCACGCCAAGGAGAGGGATGATGAAAATCAGAGCCTTGAGAAGCACGTAATCCATTTTGTTCGGCTAAATCGGCTAGCCACAGTAATTGGTCTTTAGACATTTGCGGCATTGCCACTTCTACGCCGTCGCCGCCCAATTCGGCAAACTCGGCCAACAACTTACGCACCCATTTATTCGACAAATCGTAATGAGTTGGGTGAGCCAATACAGCAACACCGCCAGCATGATGAATAATGTCTATTGCATCGCCCATACTCATCCAATTATTAGGCACATAACCGGTATTGCCACGGCTTAAATACTTATCAAATACTTTATTAAAGTTAGCTGCTATACCACGTTCCACCAATACCTTGGCAAAGTGAGAACGGGTAATCGGGGCATTGCCCGCCAATTGTTTCGCATCACTGTAAACATCATGGATACCGGCTTTTGCTAAACGGCGGCTCATTTCTTGAGCGCGAACTTCTCGCTTGTCTCGTTGCTCAGCTAAGTGTCTTTGTAATTCTGTAGACGTCACGTCAATATTCAAGCCTACAATATGAATATCAAAAGCATGCCAAGCAGTAGAGATTTCAGTGCCAGTGATAATTTGCACATGCTTCGCATTAGCTTTTGCTTCTGCAATGCCAGCTGTGGTGTCGTGGTCGGTAATAGCCAACACGTCGACTTGCATGTTTTCGGCACGCATTACTATTTCAGTTGGGCTTAAGCCACCATCCGAGGCAGTAGTATGGCAATGCAAATCAAATCGCATTAAATTTCCTAAATTTTTTCTTGACTTGGTGATGTCATTTACAGTTAACTTAGTCTATCAAAATGACTAGGAATAAGCATGACAACTTTTCTTCTTACCAACAAATCTTGGTGGTGGCGCACTCCGAAATAAACGGGTGTGAGTTGTTGTATTTCCAATACATTGAACAGAACAACAAAAAGCCCGCTTAATGCGGGCTTTTTTTATATTTGCGCTACGGCCTTAACGAGGAGTAACGAACCATGAGTAATCACCCTAGGGTGCAGCTAAGCAACAACTTAATTGATGCTAGCTACGTGCTTGACCCACTAAGTTTATATCAAGAGCTTTGCAAAGAGAGTCAACACAATGTTTTGCTAGAATCTTGCGAAATAGACAGCAAAGAAAACCTTCAAAGTTTAATTTTGGCCGATGCAGCCTTAAAGATCACTTGTAAAGGTCGTCAAGTGACGTTTACTGCGGTATCACTCAATGGTGAAGCGGTTATCTCGGCGGTTGTAGAACACAGTGACAACAGCTTAATCACCGAACATAGTGCAACTCAACTGGTGTTAGATTACCCACTCCCAGCCGCTAATTTAGATGAAGATTCTCGTTTAAAAGCGAGCTCTCCTGTTGATGCCTTACGGTTGATAACTACACTATACGGTGAGCTAGCCTCTCATGATAAAGGCGTTTTTATCGGCGGTGTATTTGCCTATGATTTCATCGCCAGCTTTGAGCAACTACAAGACGTCGCCGAAAGCACCAACATTTGCCCCGACTACCAGTTCTACCTCGCCGAAACATTGCTACTAATAGACCACCAAGAACAAGTAACTCACTTAATTGGCTCGGTATATAACGAAGGTGAGCAAGCTAGAATAAATCAGCGTTTAGCCCACTTAGTAGAATTATGTGAGCATAAAAATCACCAACAGGCACAGCCAGATTTTAGTGATTACCAAGGGAAGATTGAAGCTGACATTAGCGACCGAGACTTCTGCCAGAATGTAGAAACAATGAAAGACTACATTCGCCAAGGTGACATTTTTCAAGTGGTTCCATCTCGCAGTTTTAAACTCTCTTGCCCTGATAGCCTCGCCGCTTATCGCGAATTAAAAATTACCAACCCAAGCCCTTACATGTTCTACCTGCAAGACAGTGAATTTGTATTGTTTGGCGCCTCTCCTGAGAGTGCAATTAAATACTCCTCTGATAGCCGAGATGTAGAAATTTACCCGATTGCCGGCACGCGTAAACGCGGCTTTAACGCCGATGGTTCGATTAACCAAGATTTAGACGGCCGCTTAGAGCTAGAGCTACGCCTAGATAAAAAAGAAACCGCAGAACATATTATGTTGGTTGATTTAGCCCGCAATGATGTCGCTCGCATCAGTGAGCCTGGCACTCGCCATGTAGCTGATTTACTAAAAGTAGATCGCTACAGCCATGTTATGCATTTAGTGTCGCGCGTGGTAGGTACCTTACGTAATGACCTAGACGCACTTCACGCTTACCAAGCTTGCATGAACATGGGCACCCTTGTTGGCGCACCAAAAATTCGTGCTTCAGAGTTAATTCGCCAAGTAGAACAGCAGCGCCGTGGCAGTTATGGTGGCGCAGTTGGTTACCTTGCAGGTAACGGCGACATGGATAGCTGTATCGTTATTCGTTCTGCTTTTGTTAAAGATAAGGTCGCGCATGTTCAAGCTGGAGCTGGTGTGGTGTATGATTCACAGCCTCAAGCCGAAGCCGATGAAACTCGCAACAAAGCAGCTGCGGTGCTAAATGCCATTGCCCGCGCTCACGGTTCTACTTTGAAGGATGTTAGTGATGACGCATAGTGTATTTTTGTTAGACAACTTTGACTCGTTCACTTATAACCTTGTTGATCAGTTTCGTAGTCAAGGCTTAGAGGTTAGCATTTACCGTAACCACTTAAGCGCTAAAGAGATCAAGCAACATATTGATAATAGCCCTACTCCGCCAGTATTGGTTTTGTCACCAGGCCCTGGTAACCCACAGCAAGCGGGCTGTATGTTAGAGCTTATCGATTTATGTAAAGGCGAAGTACCTATTATTGGTATCTGCCTTGGCCACCAAGCACTAGTAGAAAGCTACGGTGGTGTGGTGGGTAAAGCCGATGAAATTGTTCATGGTAAATCGTCGGCGATTGAGCACGACAACCGGCTTATGTTTGAAGGTTTAAGCAATCCTCTGCCAGTAGCGCGCTACCACTCGTTAGTAGCCACTACAATGCCAGATGGGGTTGTAGTGAATGCTCATTATCAAAACATGCCAATGGCGATAATCAACGAACAAGACAAGATTGTTGGGTTTCAATTCCACCCCGAATCCATTTTAACCAGCGAAGGGGCAACACTATTAGCCCGCAGCCTAGACTGGGCCACCCAAAAGGAGCAAGCGTAATGCAGGCTATTTTAGAGCAGCTATATCAAGGAAAAGACTTAAGCATTGAACAAGCACAGCAGGTGTTTAGTCAGGTGATTCAGGGTGAAGTTGAGCCTATCGTTTTATCTTCATTGCTAACCGCACTAAAGATTAAGGGTGAACAACCCCAAGAAATTGCTGGAGCAGCCAAGGCTCTATTAGCGAATGCGGCCCCTTTTCCAAGCCCCGATTATGATTTTGCGGATATTGTTGGCACCGGCGGTGATGGCCACAACACCATTAATATCTCAACCACTTCTGCGTTTGTTGCAGCAAGTTTAGGGGTTAAGGTAGCCAAGCATGGTAACCGCAGTGTATCAAGTAAGTCAGGCTCTTCAGATCTATTGGCCGCTTTGGGAATCAACATTCAAATGACCCCAGATACCGCACGCAAATGTTTAGACGAGTTAGGTCTGTGCTTTTTGTTTGCACCGCAATATCACGCCGGTGTACGCCACGCCATGCCGGTGCGCCAAACCTTAAAAACCCGCACCATATTTAATGTACTAGGTCCGCTAATTAACCCAGCTCATCCAAGTATGGAAGTGATGGGCGTTTATGACCCCGCGCTCATTTCGCCCATTGCGCATACCTTGCAACAATTAGGTATGAAAAAAGCCATGGTGGTTCACGGTGCAGGCTTAGACGAAGTAGCCATTCATGGTGAAACTCAAATTGCGGAGATTAACGGCGACAAGATTACCGAATATAGCTTAACCCCTTCTGATTTTGGTGTTGAGCAAGCCGATCTAGATGCCATTAAAGGTGGCACACCTGAAGAAAACAAAGCCATCACTTTACAGTTATTACAAGGCACCGCGACACCAGCCCAACAAGCAGCTGTTGCAGTTAATGTTGCCTTGTTACTTAAGCTTGCAGGTAAAGCTGATGATGTTGCTCAAGGCGTTAAAATGGCCTTAGATGAAATGGCCTCTGGTCGTCCACTAACCCTAGCAAACCAATTGGCGGAGATGAGTCAGTGAGCCAAGCAGAAACAAAACAAGCCACCATTCTAGATAAAATCGTGGCTGACAAAGAAATTTGGTTAGCAGAGCGTATGCAAAGCCAAGCACTAGCAAGCTTTATAGATCAGGTTGAGCCCACAGAGCGCAGTTTTTATGATGCGCTATCAGGCTCTCCCGCTAAGTTTATTCTTGAATGTAAAAAGGCTTCTCCATCTAAAGGCTTGATTCGCCCAGAGTTCGACTTAGACCTGATTGCCGGCGTATATAAAAACTATGCTGCGGCCATTTCGGTGCTTACTGATACTAAATACTTTCAAGGTGAGTTTGACTATGTAACTCAGGTTAGAGAGCAAGTTGATCAACCAGTGTTATGTAAAGACTTCTTCATTGACGAGTACCAAATCTATCTAGCCCGTTACCATAAGGCCGATGCCATCTTGCTGATGTTATCGGTTCTCGATGACAACGAGTATCGCTTGCTGGCTGAGTTAGCCCACAAGCTAAATATGGGCGTACTGACTGAAGTAAGTAACCAACAAGAGCTTGAGCGCGCTATTGCTCTAAATGCCAAAGTTATAGGTATTAACAATCGTAACTTGCGTGACTTGTCGATTACCTTAGACAGAACACCGGAGCTGGCCAAACAAATCCCTGAAGATCGCATCATCATTTCAGAATCAGGCATTTATCAGCACCAACAAGTGCGTGAGCTAGCCAAATACGCCAACGGCTTTTTAGTCGGTAGCTCGCTAATGAGCCAAGATGATGTAGACATGGCTTGTCGTAAACTCATACTTGGTGAAAACAAAGTATGCGGCTTAACACGCGAGCAAGATGTTAAAACGATTTATCAAGCGGGCGCAGTATACGGCGGATTAATTTTCGCCGAAAAATCGCCGCGCTGCGTAAACCTAGCGCAAGCAGAAATACTCAGTCAAGCGGCACCACTTAATTTTGTGGGTGTATTTGTAAATAGCTCGGTTGAAGAAGTAGCCAATATTGCCAATCAACTTAAACTTCATGCAGTGCAATTGCATGGTGATGAAGACGAGCAATTCATCGAGCAGCTAAAAGAAAAACTTAACAGCAGCCTTGTATGGAAAGCGCTTGGCGTGAGTGAGGCATTACCAAAAGCGCCAAGCAACGCAGACAAAATATTATTTGATAGCAAAGTCGCCGGCCAATGCGGTGGTACTGGGCAAACCTTCGATTGGCAACTGTTAGGTGAGCACAGTCATGGTGCGATGCTAGCAGGCGGCATAAGCCCAAGTAACATTCAAGATGCACTAGCCTACGCCGCTGCAGGCTTAGATTTAAACTCCGGTGTAGAACAAGCGCCAGGGGTAAAAGACCCAGCAAAAATTAATGCTGCGTTTGAACAGATTAGACAGTACTAGTCTCAAACAGATTAGTAAGCGTTAACCATTTTTAACGAATAAGAGTCAACAATGAGTAAATTAAATTCATATTTCGGCGAGTTTGGCGGGCAGTTTGTTCCACAAATTTTAGTGCCAGCGCTTGATCAACTAGAACAAGCCTTTATTGACGCCCAAGAAGACCCTAGCTTTATCGAAGAGTTCAACGGGCTATTAAGCGAATACGCTGGCAGACCAACACCTCTAACTTTGTGCCGCAATTTAACTGCGGGTACTAAAACCAAAATTTACCTAAAGCGTGAAGACTTATTACATGGTGGTGCACACAAAACCAACCAAGTTTTAGGCCAAGCCCTATTAGCCAAGCGAATGGGTAAGAAAGAAATTATTGCTGAAACCGGTGCTGGTCAACATGGCGTAGCTACCGCCTTAGCGTGTGCGTTACTTGGTCTAAAGTGCCGTGTTTACATGGGCGCAATTGACTGTGAACGCCAAAAGCCTAATGTTTTCAGAATGAAGCTAATGGGTGCAGAAGTGATTCCAGTGCACAGCGGCTCCTCTACCCTAAAAGACGCCTGTAACGAAGCCTTACGCGACTGGGCAGCCAGTTACGACAGCGCTCACTACTTGTTAGGTACGGCAGCAGGCCCTCACCCATTCCCAACTATTGTTCGTGAATTCCAGAAAATGATTGGCGAAGAAGCTAAACAGCAGATTCTTGAGACCGAAGGTCGCTTACCTGATGCGGTAATTGCATGTGTTGGCGGTGGCTCTAACGCAATCGGCATGTTTGCTGACTTCATCAAAGAAGAAGATGTAAAACTAATTGGCGTAGAACCAGCAGGTAAAGGTATTGATACCGACCAACATGGCGCTCCACTTAAACATGGCCGCAAAGGCATGTTCTTTGGGATGCATTCGTTATTGATGCAAGACCAAAATGGTCAAATTGAAGAGTCTTATTCAATTTCAGCGGGTTTAGATTTTCCATCAGTAGGCCCGCAGCATGCTTATTTGAATTCAATCGGCAGAGCAGATTATGAATCAGCTACCGATGAAGAAGCCTTGGACGCATTCCAAACCCTAGCTGAGAGTGAAGGTATTATTCCCGCTCTAGAGTCTGCTCACGCGCTGGCTTACGCGCTAAAACTCGCTAAGCAAGATAAAGACAAAGAACAGATATTGTTGGTAAACCTATCGGGGCGTGGCGACAAAGACATCTTTACTGTAGCCGAAATATTCGAGCAAAGAGGAAGCTTATAATGACGCAACGTTACGCTAAACTATTTGAACGTCTAACAAGCGAAAAACAAGGCGCTTTTGTTCCCTTTGTAACACTTGGCGATCCCGATTTAGAGCAATCTCTAGCCATTGTTGATGCCTTAGTTGAAGGTGGTGCCGATGCTTTAGAGCTGGGTATCCCTTTCTCTGATCCAGTAGCTGATGGCCCTACCATTCAAGGAGCTAACGTTCGCGCATTAGCGGCTGATGTTACCCCTCCTAAATGTTTAGAAATGCTAAGTGCTATTCGTGAAAAACATCCAGGGGTACCTATTGGTCTGTTGTTATACGCTAACCTGGTATATTCAACCGGTATTGATTCTTTCTACCAAAAACTGGCAGCGGCAGGCGTAGACTCGGTGCTAGTTGCAGATGTACCTATTCGTGAGTCTGCGCCTTTTAGAGAAGCAGCTGATAAACATGGCTTGCAAAGCATCTTTATTGCGCCACCAAACGCCGATGAAGCTACATTGGCTAAAGTTGCTGAGTATGGACAAGGTTATACCTACCTTGTTAGCCGAGCAGGCGTTACCGGTACAGAAACCAAAGCAGGCGCGCCAGTGGGAGAGTTGTTAAATAAACTTAAGCAACATAATGCGCCGCCAGCCTTACTGGGTTTTGGTATTGCTACTCCTCAACAGGTGAAAGAAACCATTGAAGCTGGCGCAGCAGGTGCAATATCAGGTTCAGCTGTAGTTAAGATCATCGAAAGCAACCTTGATGACAAAGCGCAAATGCTTGTAACACTCAAGCAATTTGCCAGTGACATGAAAGCGGCTACCGTTTAGTTAAAGATCTTGCTACTATCAAAAGCCGCTTTTTAGCGGCTTTTTTATTAACAGCTTACGCTGAGGAACTATGAAACAATTTTTCGAGTTTATCCCTTTAGTTATTTTTTTGGCAGCCTATTACTTAAAAGACATATATGCTGCAACTCTTGCGTTAATGATATCAACTGCGGTCTTATTGCTAATTTCATATATTAAAAACAAAAAAGTTGAGAAAATGCATCTCATCTCCTTTGTTCTTATATTGGTTTTTGGTGGCTTAACTCTTATCCTGCGCGACGATAACTTTATTAAATGGAAACCTACCGTTATTAACTGGATCTTTGGTTTAGTGCTGTTAGTGAGTCAGTTTGCATTTGGTAACCCACTGATCAAAAAGATGCTGGGCAAAGAAATGACCTTACCTGATAATGTTTGGTCAAAAGTGAATGTATCATGGGCACTTTTTTTCATCGCTTGTGGAACACTAAACCTCTATATTGCATTCAGTTTCTCAGAAGAATTTTGGGTTAATTTTAAGGTGTTTGGCCTACTCGGCTTAACCTTAGTGTTTACAGTAGGCACTGTCGTTTACTTATACAAACACTTACCTAAAGAACAAAAAGAATCACTCACAGAGAAAAAGGATTAATAGTATGTGGTATGTAATCTATGCTGAAGATGTGGCTAATAGTTTAGATAAACGCAAACAAGCGCGACCAGCTCACTTAGAGCGTTTAAACGCTTTACTCAACGAAGGGCGATTATTAGTTGCCGGCCCAATGCCAGCTATTGATGCTGATGACCCAGCAGAAGCAGGCTTCACAGGCTCTACAGTAATAGCAGAGTTTTCAAGCTTAGAAGATGCAAAAGCCTGGGCAGATGCAGACCCTTATGTGGCTGCAGGCGTGTATGCAAAGGTAAGTGTAAAGCCCTTCAAAAAAGTACTTCCTTAATCTAATTGGGCGAGCTATCGCCCATTTGTCATTTTAGTGTCACAATTTAGCCCAAATGAGTGATTCGCATATAAAACATATCCTCTACTGTTATTTATGGTTTTATCAAAAAGGAGAATAAACCATGAAATTACTTAAGCTGGCACTGGTGCTCGTATTTAGTTTAATCAATATACAATCAGCCTTAGCTAATGAAAATTTAACACCAATCAACTTAAATACTGCCAGCGCAGAACAACTAGATTCTTTAAAAGGCGTAGGTGAGTCGAAATCAACAGCAATTGTTCAGTACCGCCAGCAACATGGTAACTTCAAGAACATTGAACAAATTGTGCTAGTGCCAGGCATTGGTGAAAAGATTTACCTCGATAACAAAGACCGAATCTACGTAGACTAAGTTACCCACCTAGCATCGTCCGTAGGTCGCTACCACCGCGAGGGCGATGGCTTCTCCACTTCAAAAAATTATCACAGGGATATCTATTCGCTAATATCTCAATTTAAAATGTCATTTTGGCGTGTTACAGTGCACGGGCATTTAACCTTACTTTTTCAAGAGACTGAAAATGACCCAACAAGTACGAAAAGCGGTACTACCGGTAGCAGGACTAGGAACAAGAATGCTACCCGCAACCAAGGCCATTCCTAAAGAGATGTTACCCATCGTAGACAAGCCGCTAATTCAATATGTTGTTCAAGAAGCTATATCTGCAGGCATTAAAGAGATCATTTTAGTAACCCACTCTAGTAAGAACTCAATAGAAAACCATTTTGACACCAGCTTCGAACTAGAAGCTACATTAGAGAAACGGGTAAAGCGTCAATTGCTTAATGAAGTGCGTTCTATTTGTCCCAAAGACGTTACCATCATGCATGTACGACAAGGTGTTGCCAAAGGTCTAGGGCACGCAATTCTATGTGCTCACCCTCTTATTGGCGACGAGCCTTTTGCCGTACTTCTCCCAGATGTAGTGCTGGATGATTCAACCTCAGACCTTCGCACTGAAAACTTGGCAGACATGGTGGCGAAGTTTAACCAAACAGGCTCTAGCCAAGTAATGGTTGAAGCAGTAGCTCAGGAAGATGTTAGCAAGTTTGGTATTGTAGACATCAACGGCAGCGAGCTTAAACCCGGAAATTCAACAGACATGGTAGGTTCTGTAGAAAAACCCGCTATTGAGGATGCCCCTTCTAATCTTGCTGTCGTGGGCCGTTATGTATTATCAGCTAAAATCTGGAAAGAGCTCGCAAGAACCCCTCCAGGGGCTGGAGATGAGATTCAGTTAACAGATGCCATCGCTAGTTTAATGAAAAAAGAAACTACTCAGGCTTACTACATGGTTGGTAAAAGCCATGACTGCGGTAGTAAGTTTGGCTATATGAAAGCCATCGTCGAATTTGGCTTACGCCACCCAGAACTAAGAGACCGATTCAAGAAATACTTGTCTGAGCTGAAGCTCTAGTAAATCTGCAATCACTTTCTCGATTAAAAAAGCCTGTTTAACAAACAGGCTTTTTTAATCGACAACCACCTAATTGATAGAAATATTTTTCCACTTAAGCGGGCTAGCTTTGCTAAGAAACACGCCAAGCGTAATCACTGGTCAACCTTGTATGTGCAGGAAGGCGATGTTTGTGATGCGCTAGGTTAGCGCTTTTGATGAATCTATAGAGGATTGAGCGTTTGGTTTGTGGGTGAGACTAAATCGCAGGCAATAAAAA
>NZ_JBTWEN010000020.1:0-3075 GCF_056958115.1 Agarivorans sp. D1326
TTTACTCTTTGTTAAGCACTTCTTACTTAGCCCACTAGGTTTCTACGTGCTCGCCGCGATTAAAGCCCGCTTATTTCGAACAAATCTTTAACACCAAAGGTCAACAGACCCTAGTTCAAGCTTTGGTTTTTACGAGGAAAACAAGTGGATTCATATGTAACCATCCGAGCTGCCAAAGTGGAGGACGCTGCGGCCATTAGCCAATTACTTTGCGATTTGTCTCGTCGTTACTTGGTGGACGATTTTACCGAGCAAGGAGCACAACGCTTGCTAAGAGCGATGAGCGAAAGGGCTATTCGTTCTTATATCCGCGAGGGTTTTTGCTATCACCTTGCCGAGCAGAAACAGGCAGGAAAGGTGGAGTTATTAGGTGTGGTTGCCACTAGGGATAACAGCCACCTTTATCACCTTTTTGTTGCCGAGCTTGCTCAAGGAAAAGGCTTAGCAAGTCGCCTTTGGAAACACGCTAAAGCCCTATGTATAGCAAACGGCAATAAGGGCGAGTTTACGGTTAATGCGTCGTTATCTGCTAAAGCAATGTATCAGGCTTGGGGCTTTGTTGCTGAGCAAGAACAGCGCAATACCAAGGGCATTATCGATGTGCCAATGCGCCTAACACTCAATGAGCAAACTAAGGAGAAAACATGCAACTAGCGCAGTTAAATATTGCTACCGCCAATGATGATTTAGATTCACCTCTGCTCAAAGATTTTGTCGAAAATTTAGATCCCATTAATGCCATTGCTGATGCGAGCGAGGGTTTTATTTGGCGGCTTAAAGACGACACCGGCAACGCCACCGATGTGCAAGCTTTTGATAACCCAAGGATGATTGTCAATTTATCGGTATGGGAGTCCTTAGCTAGTCTGCAGCATTTTATGTTTAAAACCCATCACATCGACATTATGAAACGCCGGGCAGAGTGGTTTGATAAATCGCCGTTGGCAACTTACGTATTGTGGTGGGTGGAAGATGGCCATGTCCCCAGCACCGCTGAGGCACTTGAGCGTTTAGAATTATTAAGGAAGCACGGAGATACTGCTCAGGCCTTTAGTTTCAAAAAAACATTTAGCGCAGAAGACGCCTTACAGCGCTAATCTAAGGTTTGTTTTTAATAGCCTTTGGCACCCTTTGTTACTCAGGCTTTGCTGCTCCCCTTTGGATAGAAAGCGTCTAAGCTAAGTAAATGCAGGGCGAGTATGCCCCGCCATTTTTGCGCAAGGAGAGGGTATGACTAAGCCGATTATCGCCGATAACAAACCCAAGAAGGTGAGTTTAACTAAGGGGGACCAATACTACTTTTGCAGCTGTGGTCGTTCTAAATCCCAACCCTTTTGTGATGGTAGCCATGCAGGTACCGGCCTTAGCCCCAAGACTTTTACCGCAGAAGAAACTGGTGATGGTTATTTATGTGCGTGTAAAACCACGGCAAATAGCCCATTTTGTGATGGCAGCCATAAGCAGTTTAGTACCGAACAAATAGGCCAAGAAGCCCCACAGCCTCAAATTAACAGTGCAGCACCGCAGGCCACGCCTACAACTGAAGAACCCACCGTTGCCTTTATTCATCAATTGGCGCGAGAAGGTTTATCAAAACTGGGCCACCATGGAGCAATGACCTCGATGGGGGTACCTAGGCATCTTCTGCCACATTGGGACGACATCCAAGTGATGGTGGCACAAATGGCCAAAAAGCCTTTGATGGAAGATCAATCTGTGGCCACAGAACTGATTATCGGCCCAGAGGCGAAACAGCCACTGCAGCTAAAGATTCCTCTGTTTGTCTCTGATATGAGTTTTGGTGCCTTATCGGAAGAAGCTAAAACCGCGCTGGCTAAAGGCGCTGAGCTGGCCGGAACTGGGATTTGTTCTGGTGAAGGCGGCATGTTGGCTGAAGAGCAGCAGCAAAATTCCCGTTACTTTTATGAGTTAGCCAGCGCCAAATTTGGTTATCAAGAATCGCTGCTTACTCAAGTTCAAGCTTTTCACTTTAAAGGAGGCCAAGGTGCAAAAACCGGTACCGGAGGGCATTTACCAGGCAATAAAAACCATGGCAAAATTTCTCTCGTTCGTGGCATAGCTGAAGGACAACCTGCAATCTCCCCGCCTACTTTTGCTGATTTACACAGTAGCAAAGACTTTAAACACTTTGCCGATCGGGTGCGTGAAATAAGCGGCGGCATTCCCATTGGTTTTAAGTTAAGTGCCAACCATATCGAGCGAGATATTCAATTTGCTTTAGATAGCAGCGCTGACTACATCATTTTAGATGGGCGTGGTGGCGGTACTGGTGCGGCACCAGAAATATTTAGGGATCATATTAGTGTGCCCACCATTCCGGCCTTAGCCAGAGCGCGACGTTATCTTGATCAACAAGGTGCCAGTGGCAGAGTGAGTTTGATTATTACCGGCGGCTTGCGCTTACCTATGGATTTTGTCAAAGCCATGGCTTTAGGCGCCGATGGTGTAGCGGTATCTAATAGTGCCATGCAAGCCATAGGTTGTGTGGCAGCGCGGATCTGTAATACCAATAATTGCCCAGCTGGGATTGCTACGCAAAATGCCGATTTACGTCAGCGTTTAAATGTGGACAAATCGGCCCAGCAACTGGCTAATTTCTTTGATGCATCGGTAGCGCTAATGCAGGTTATGGCACGAGCTTGTGGGCATCATCATCTTAATCAATTCACTAAAGACGATTTGGCAACTTG
The DNA here is from genome assembly GCF_056958115.1 of Agarivorans sp. D1326. Taxonomy (NCBI): domain Bacteria; kingdom Pseudomonadati; phylum Pseudomonadota; class Gammaproteobacteria; order Alteromonadales; family Alteromonadaceae; genus Agarivorans; species Agarivorans sp. D1326. The sequence goes on from NZ_JBTWEN010000020.1 coordinate 2,712, forward strand.
GCATAGAGAAATGGCGCATTTAAGCGGTATTGCTTACGCAGGCTTTAGCGCAGTGTAGTGTTGTTTTATTGGCTATTTAAGCAGCTATTTGTTGCTTAAGTAGCCTTGAAATTAAGGGCTTTTTCTAGGCTTGCTGGAAAAGCCAGCAATTACCAGTTTTTTTATAAAATGTCTTTACAGGGCGGAGCGAAAACCCTAATATACGCCTCCGCCAGCATTGAGCACCCGTAGCTCAGCTGGATAGAGCGTCGCCCTCCGGAGGCGAAGGTCACAGGTTCGACTCCTGTCGGGTGCGCCATTGCTTCGGAAACGCTCGAAATACTCAGTGGTGGGTATAGCTCAGTTGGTAGAGCCCCGGATTGTG
>NZ_JBTWEN010000021.1:0-1188 GCF_056958115.1 Agarivorans sp. D1326
TGTCTAAAGAAAAATTTGAACGTTCAAAACCGCACGTAAACGTTGGTACAATTGGCCACGTTGACCACGGTAAAACAACTCTAACAGCAGCTATTACCAACGTACTTGCAAAAGTATACGGTGGTGAAGCTAAAGATTTCGCAGCAATCGATAACGCTCCAGAAGAGCGCGAGCGCGGTATCACCATTTCTACTTCACACGTAGAGTACGACACTCCAACTCGTCACTACGCACACGTAGACTGTCCTGGACACGCCGATTACGTTAAAAACATGATCACTGGTGCAGCACAGATGGACGGCGCTATCCTAGTAGTAGCATCTACAGATGGCCCAATGCCACAAACACGTGAGCACATCCTACTTTCTCGTCAGGTTGGTGTACCTTACATCATCGTATTCATGAACAAATGTGACATGGTAGACGACGAAGAGCTTCTAGAATTAGTAGAAATGGAAGTACGTGAACTTCTATCTGAATACGAATTCCCAGGTGATGACATTCCAGTAATCCAAGGTTCAGCGCTTAAAGCCCTAGAAGGCGAAGAAGCGTGGGAAGCAAAAATTGTAGAACTAGCAGAAGCGCTAGATACTTACATCCCAGAGCCAGAGCGTGATATCGACAAGCCATTCCTACTACCAATTGAAGATGTATTCTCAATTTCAGGTCGTGGTACGGTAGTAACAGGTCGTGTAGAGCGCGGTATCATCAAGGTTTCAGAAGAAATTGAAATCGTAGGTGTTAAAGAGACTACTAAGACAACTTGTACTGGTGTAGAAATGTTCCGCAAGCTTTTAGACGAAGGTCGTGCTGGTGAGAACTGTGGTATTCTTCTACGTGGTACTAAGCGTGACGAAGTACAGCGTGGTCAAGTATTGGCTGCTCCTGGTTCAATTACTCCACACACCAAGTTCGAAGCTGAAGTATACGTACTAAGCAAAGACGAAGGTGGCCGTCACACGCCATTCTTCAAGGGCTACCGTCCACAGTTCTACTTCCGTACAACTGACGTAACTGGTTCTGTAGAGTTACCAGAAGGCGTAGAAATGGTAATGCCAGGCGACAACTTGAAATTTGTTGTAGAGCTAATTTGCCCAATCGCGATGGACGAAGGTTTACGCTTCGCAATCCGTGAAGGTGGCCGTACAGTAGGTGCGGGTGTTGTAGCTAAAATCTTCGAATAAGAAG
>NZ_JBTWEN010000022.1:0-1072 GCF_056958115.1 Agarivorans sp. D1326
GCTGCCGCCCGAACCATAAACACCCGGCGTGAGCGAGCCTAATCCTTTGCCACTAACATCAATAAAAGATTCTGTGTCAATGTAAAGGTCATTCACTGAGATTGTAGATACAGGTGACTGTTGATTTTGTGCTACAGCTGTCGTTAAGCGAGCACCATTAACTAACTCCAAATACCTAAAGGAATGATTCCCCTCTACAGTTAGCTCTGCACCATCAACCAGAATCCATTGGTTTTCGTATTCAACCGAATCACTTAAAATACTGGTGTCATCGGCGAACTCAACACGATCAACCACCTCAACATTTAGCTTGTAAGTATCTTCAGCTTCTTGAGTCGTTCCGTTTTTGTTGAGATCTAACTCTGCATACTGAGTCGAGCGAAGATCCGGCCCCAATTGCACAGAGTATTCCCCTGCAACCAGTACATCAACTAAGGTAACCAACACTCGCTTACTATTAATAAGCTCTATATTAGAAACAGTTGTAAAAGTTTCACCTTGAGATTGAATATCGAAGTCATCAGCCGTAAATGTTGAAAGCTCAACCGGTTGAGAAAACTCAATTTCAAACTGTGATACATGCTCAACTTCAACAGGCTTTAGCGTAAGGTCTGTTATGTAGAAGTAAGGTGTTGAAAAAGTATCTAGTGTATACACCGTACCCGCGCCGCCGGCTGTGCCATAATGCGTGGACACTCCCCCGGCTAAATTAATCGCACTTAAATCAAAACCATCCAAGGTATCGTAATAAATGGCTACTCGTCCGCCCGCGCCACCGCCACGATTTGATGAAGCGCCATGCGCACTGATTAAACCCGCGCCTGATAAGGTGCCCGCATCAATCCATATTGAACCACCCGCACCACCACCGTAACTAGAACTGGAAGCACCATCGGCCTTGATCTCACCATCGAGCTGGAAACGCTCATTGGCCACTAACTTAATCGCACCACCACCACGGGTACTGCTAGAGCAATTGGAGTAGTAACAACCACCCAAGCCAAAGCTCATCGGTTCACTGTAAGACCCAAAAGCATCAAACGAGTCATTGCTGTTATATTTACCGCCCTTA
>NZ_JBTWEN010000023.1:0-816 GCF_056958115.1 Agarivorans sp. D1326
CACATCAATGCTACTGCCCGCCTCAACCGTAATGGTGTCAGCGGTAATTGTTGGAGCAAGGGTATTTTCATCCACGTAATAAGGCGTCGTCACTTTACCGCCATTGCTCACGGTAAGGCTGGCATAATGCTGAGAAGCGGCGAACGATAAGCTCACGCCACTCACATTCAGTGCATTGTCTTTAACCGTTAAGCTGCCTTGCGCTTCGATAACGGCAGTATTATTACCACCAAATTGACCATTAAATACCGTGCCATCGGCCAAGGTAATACGCGCATTCTCAGCATAAATGTCTTCATTAATCACGCCGCTTAGGTGGGTCGCCGTACCGGTATTGCTGCCTTTAATCACCAAGGTGCCAGGCTCTTGATTGCCCACTACGCGCTGTTGGCTATACACCGTACCCGCGCCGCCGGCTGTGCCCGAGCTGCCTTTAGTTCCACCCGAAACATCAATCGCACTTAAATCAAAACCATCTAGCGTATCGTAGTACACTGCAACACGGCCGCCCGCACCACCGCCGCCAGAATTAGACGAAGCCCCTCGAGCACCAATAACGCCAGCACCAGAAAGTATACCCGCATCAATCCATACTGAACCGCCTGCGCCACCACCATGATTGGTAGCAGATGCACCATCGGCCTTAATCTCACCATCGAGCTGGAAACGCTCATTGGCCACCAACTTAATCGCACCACCACCGCGAGTTGTACTTGAACAGTAATGGAGATAACACCCACCCAAGCCAAAGCTCATTGGCTCACTGTATAAACCAAAGGCATCAAACGAGTCATTGCTGTTATATTTACCGCCCTT
>NZ_JBTWEN010000024.1:0-685 GCF_056958115.1 Agarivorans sp. D1326
GCGTGGTGGGAGCCGTGACCGCTCGGGCCAGCATGGTGGCGCTGGCACGTTGTATACCAAAGACGAAACTGACGGTAGCGAACACCTATACTTAGCCAGTTTGGGTGCGGGCAGTAGCCATGCTGATTCAGTGATAGATGATGCAGTAATTAGTTATCCTATTTCTACTAATAATGTAGATTTGTTGGTGAGGGAAGCCTTATCTATCGATACACCGATTGATGTTAGCGGTGGGCGAGTTGAGTTTACTAAAGTGACTCAGATTAACTCGCCAATCGTAGTCAGTAATGGTGGCACATTAGCACTACCTTCAGTGCAGTCTTTAGATGCGACCATTACCTTAAATGGCGGTAGCAAGGTTGAATTTGCTGATGGCGTTGTGGTTAACAGTGCGCTAGAAGGCGACGGTACTGGTCGTTTTATTTTCCAGGGCCAAGTGACAGTCCCTAACGACATGCTTACTGTTGCCAAAGGTATCTTTGAGCTGCGTGGTGAACATAATTTCGCCCAAGTCAATGTAGCCCCTACCGGGGTGCTCACTTCCCCGTATTACCATGTGGATGATTTCAATCAGCCCTTAGTGATTAATGCGTCAGATTTTGTTATTGAAGAGGACGGTAAGGTTCAGCTTAGTGGCTTGGGTCAGGGCTCGCTCACGCCGGGTGTTTATGGTTCGGGCGGCAGC
>NZ_JBTWEN010000025.1:0-586 GCF_056958115.1 Agarivorans sp. D1326
AAAGCCTTGTATAACTGGATGCGTACCTACGCAAAGCCGCCTAAACAGCGCGTTCAAGAGCAAGACCTTCGGGCTGAAGTCGCTAGGCTTAAGCGAGAGCTGAAACGTACACAGCAAGAGAGGGACATTTTAAAGGAAGCCGCCGTGTTCTTTGCAAGCGAGTCAAAGAACGCTACCCGTTCATAAAATCTCGTAGCAATCATTACCCCGTTCGGCTGCTGTGTCGGGCTTTGCAGGTGCACCCGAGTGGTTATTATGATTGGTTTAAGCAGTCATTAAGCCAACGAGAAAGTGCAGATAAAAAACTGCTGGGTCAGATAAAACAGTTCTGGATTGAGAGCGGTGGGCATTACGGCTATCGCAATATCCATAAGGATTTACTTGAAGCACGCATTACCTGTGGCAGAGACCGAGTGCTGCGATTAATGCGTCAAGCAGGGTTAAAAGCACAGCGCGGCTATAAGTCACCAAAGGGCTGTTATGGCGGTAAACCAGACATTATTGCAGCGAATACGCTTAATCGTGAGTTTTCTGTAGAAGAGCCTAATCAATGGTGGGTCAGCGACATTACTTATATCCACACCCA
>NZ_JBTWEN010000026.1:0-470 GCF_056958115.1 Agarivorans sp. D1326
GGCTCGCTCACGCCGGGTGTTTATGGTTCGGGCGGCAGCCACGGTGGTCAAGGTGGTGGCGCAGGGGTTAGTGGCAGTGGTGATGCGGCACCAGCCTTTGGTAGCTATAAAGAGCCTGTGAGTTTTGGCTCGGGTGGTTGTTATTATGGCAGTTGTAGTTCTTATACCCTTGGTGGTGGGGCGATTAAGCTTGTGGTGGCGAATAGCCTACGGCTTGATGGTGCTATTTTGGCGACAGGTGGGTACTCAAGTTATCGTGGTGGTGGTGCCGGCGGTTCGGTGTGGATTGACGCCGGTACTCTAAGCGGTAGTGGGTCTATTAATGTACGTGGTGCAAATGGGTCAGTTGAATCATCAGGTGGCGGCGGTGGCCGGGTGGCACTGTACTACGACCTACTGGATGGTTTTGATGTTGAAGCGCAAGTGGATGTGCGTGGTGGGAGCCGTGACCGCTCGGGCCAGCATGGTGG
>NZ_JBTWEN010000027.1:0-354 GCF_056958115.1 Agarivorans sp. D1326
CATTATGCTTTGGAAAGGAGCTATGTTTCGATAATAGCTACAGGTTCATTAAAGAGCTTGGGAGTATCCTGCCTGAACGGTCTTTCGCTCCGATTAGGCAATCAGATGGCAACTCTGCTAAAACAACCGGATTGCGATATTTAGGAAATAGTGACATTTTAAACGCTGCTGGAGTTAAGAAACACGCTCAAATATTGGAAATATGCGATATCTCTCTGAGGGAGGTTTTTAATCAAAAAAAAGAACCTAAGTATCGCTGCTGTACGATTGAGAGTAACCAATTAAAAGTTAAGGTATCAGAAGGGCTTCTTCAGACGTATACAGTAGAACTCCCATTTGAATAGCCTTATAACA
>NZ_JBTWEN010000028.1:0-350 GCF_056958115.1 Agarivorans sp. D1326
CACTATTTTGGTTTTGATCCATCCCTCTGCCATTTTCGGCAAAAATATGCGGGCCAACAGTAAGAGTGAATTCGTCTTCCCATAAGGAAGTGGCAAGATCAGCTTTATAGCGCCAGCTATCCAGTTTATACACACCAATTATATCTTGGTAATTCTGTTCGGTGACTAACTTAAAGTCCTCTCCAGAAATACTGTCGACGTCAATGGCAACATTAAACTCAACGATCAAGCTAGAGATTTTGCCAGCACCAATAACCACATTATTCACTCGTGGAGCAGACTCTTTTTGCTCTGTATAAACAGTGCCGGCACCACCATGCTGGCCCGAGCGGTCACGGCTCCCACCACGC